>NZ_JBHSMZ010000015.1:0-407783 GCF_042656905.1 Massilia aerilata | reverse complement strand
CAGTTCCAGCGTGCCCTGGTAGGTCTTGCCGCATTCGAGGCTGACAGTGCTGCCGTTGGCGACGCTGGTCGGCAGGCGCAGCACGGTGGTCGACGGCTGGGTCGGCGCCGGCGTCGGCGTGGTGGGCGTGGTGGTGCCCGAGGTATCGCTCGAATAGGCGCAGGTCTTGCCGACGCCCGGGGCCGGGTCGCCAAAGACCGAGTTGCCGCAGACGACGGAGGTGGTCACCGTCTTGTATGCCCATTTGTCGGTCGTGCCATAGCGGACCTGGCGGGTACCGGGTACGGAGCAGGTGCCGCCTTCAGTCGCGCATTGGGTCCAGGTGGTGGCAGTGGTGGCCGGCGGGGTCGTGGTAGCGACCGGCATGACTGCGCAGGTCTTGCCGACGCCCGGGGCCGGGTCGCCGAACACGCTGTTCGTGCACTGCACGGGGCCGGTCATGGTCTTGTACACATAACCGGTGCTTGCGCCGTAGCGAACTTGCTGGGTGCCGGTGAAGGAGCAGGTGCCGTTTTCGGTGGCGCACTGGGTCCAGGTCGAGGCGGTGATCGTTGCTGCATAAGCGGGAGCGCCGGCTGCGGCGCTGGCGCCTGCATTGTCCTGGGTGGAGCCGGCGCCGCAGGCGGCGAGGCCGGAGCTGAGTGCTGATGCGATGAAGAGGCGGGTGAACGTCGACGAACGGGTAGTGCAAATATTTTTCAGCTGCATATTGAATCCTGATGAGCCCTAACAGTAATCACTCTTGCAAGAAGAATGCTGAATGGAAAATTTGATAGATTGCACATGATGCGTTTGCGTCGATGTGCGGCGAACTTCTATCGAAATATTGATCCCTGTTGAGTTTCCTCTGAAACATCATGTTTGGATCAATTTTGTTTCCGATGGGCGAATAATACGTGCGGAAAACATTGAACGCTATAAAAAGTTCCCCTGTTCAATAAGAAAAAGTTGTTGCAGGAGGAATTTCGATAACGTTCAATTATTTTTTAAGCTGTTAAATTTCTTATAGTAATTCCAGACGAATATAAGTTTCCGTGGAGCTGTTGTTTCAGGTAAACAGACGTAATAATTGCGATGCGGCATGCATCCTAGCGCGTGTGAGCGTGGAATTAACTGTTTGAAAACTTATCGGGAATGCCGCTGTCATCGATCCGCGGTACGCCAGATCGATGTGCAGGGAAAAGGGAGTGCGAAGCAGACCCGGTGCCATGCATGGACCGGGAGCTCGAGATGAAGACTAAGGGTAGAGAGCGCGTTCGGCTAATTGACGGTTGCTGAGACGGTTTTCTCGGGCTATCCGACTGGCCACGTAAGCGAGAAAGCCGTCAAGCTGCTTCCAGGCGTCGAGTTGATCGATTTCGATGCTATGCGCCCAGAGATGAAACACACCGTCACGCTCGCAACAGTAATTGAACAACGCATACACCCGTTCTATCCAGTTTTCTGTCAGCAGGGCAAGGTAGAGTCCATGCGCGCGCTTATCCCAATGTCCAGATTGCAGGAAATTGCGAAGATAAACGGATTTCGAATGCGGATAAAACTGAATGGTGGTCGGCACCTCGAAGGGACAAGTACCGGGGTCGATACACAGGTTGGTGGTGGTTCTTGCATACATGAAGCCGGCGGCTTTCACCAAACTGAGGTGGCGTTGCAGAAACTTTCCGCCAGGGTAACAAAATCCATCGATGGAATGTCCGACCATATCCTCGAGGTGACACTTGCCTGAAATGATCTGCTCATTTGCATCCCGCAAGGACATATCTTTTAAATAGCAATGGTCGTGGGTATGCGAGCCGATTTCAAACCGCGCTGACATCTCCAGTAATTGCGATTTGCTCAATACGGGCGGTCCCTCGCGATTGAAAATCGGGACAAAAAACGTGCCATTCAAACCATGCTTGCACAAGAGTTCCGCCATCTTCACATCCAATGGATTGCCGTCATCTATCGAGCAAGTGAATACTGCCGCCATATCAACTCCTGCCGCTTAACGCATGTCCCAGCTTACTGCCGTCGCATGGCCTTGTCCTGTCCCACACTCTGCGTTGCTGCATAGTGGCACGCGTCAGCCAGTCCCTGGCACGCTCTGCTGAACGTGTACTCGCCAACGAGCGAATGACTTCGCCTGGAAAAGGCTGTATACAAATCGGGATCGCTCAATAGCGTGCAGGCGCGATCCGACCAGCGGCCGACATCGAGATCGCACACATAGCCGTTTTCACCGTCGAGCACCAGTTCTCCCGCTACGCCGGCGTGCGGCGAAACGAGTACCGGCAAGCCTGCGGCACAGGCTTCGTTGGTCACGACGCCCCATGGGTCCCAACTGGTGGGAAACAGGAAAACCCTGGCCGAACGGTACAGGGCCGGTAGCGCTTCCTGGCTTGCAAACCCGTGGAACACAGCGTCGACTGCGCCTGCATTGGCAGTCGCGTGCTGCTTGACCGCTTGTTCCTCCTTGCCCGAGCCCACGAACAGGATTCGGGTCTTGCGGCCAAGCCTGCCTGCGACGGCACTGGCCACGTCCAGGGCGAAGCAGGGATTTTTTATCCGCTCGAGCCTGCCGCAAAAGATGAAATCGAAGCTGCCGTGGCTGAAGGGCTCGGTCTCCGAAAACCGCGCGTTCTCCACGGAGAGACAGGCCTGGAAGCAGCGATTCTCGGCGATACCATAACTCGCGTACAGCTTTTGTCCGCCGCTGCTGGCCCAGACGAATGCGCTCGAGCGCGCATACACCAGATGCCTGATCCTGCGGTGCACCAGCGACAGGCTTCTTTCCGAATCGAGCGTGCCATCCGTCATGGCGACATGTGGAATGCGCTTCAGCCACGCATACAGGAACGCATACAGGTGGGTAGGATTGAAGCCCGTGGTGATGACGATGTCCGGCTGTAGTTGGCGCAAGGCTGCGACGACATCCGGGTTGTTATGAATGAACCGATCCTTGAACTTGACGACGCGTTCGCGCAGATAAGTACAGCGGAATTCGATGGCCGGCAAATTCCATTCCCGATTGGGTTCGCGTCCGCAGCAGAAGATGACATGCAGGCTGACGTCCGGCATGGCCGCCAATTCGTTCAGCGCAGGGATACGGTATGGCACCGGGCCATTGGTCACGAGCACGATATTCATCAACTTATCGTCCTTTCATGACTGTCCTGCCGGGCCGGACCGAGGTGGCGAGGATCTTCAGGTAGGGCCAGAGCCAGTAGGCCGGCCATAAGGGACCGGCATGGCGCCGGCACAGAACCAGCCAGGGCTTCCACGGCAGTCCCTTGGGACCGAGCGCCTGCCTGAGCCTGAGCCGCAAGGGCTGGGCGGGATCGGAAAAGCTGCCGGCTACCGTGTGGTCGTTGACACAACGTCCAGCGAAATGCGGCATGACCCACATCGGGATGCCCGCCTGCTTCGCACGTAAGCCGTAATCGGTGTCGCCGATGGCATGAACGAATCGCCCGTCGAGATTGCCGAGGATCGCCGCGGCATGCCGGGATACCAGCACGCAGTTGCCGTTGAAGGTATCGCAGGACTGGATTTCTCCGTTCACCGGGATGGTCATGAGGCTCAGGGGGCGCAAGCGGCTGCGCTGCCGTTCGCCGCCATAGCTGGTGCGCCACTGATCGTCGCACGTCGAGCCGATCACGATGCCGGCACGTCCGTGGCGGCCGAGGCAGCGTGCATGCGTGTCGAGCAGCTGCTGCAGGGCATGCGGGAACATGAAGGTATCGTCGTTCAGCCACAGGTAGAAATCGTAATCGCCCTTGAGCGCCTGGTCCCATGCCAGGCGCATGCCGCCATTCCAGAAAAGCTTGCCGTCACCCTTGAACAGGCGGGTGGCCGGATGGAGCTGGAGGATGGCCTCGGCGCTACCGTCGGTGCTGTTGTCGTCGGTGACGAAGAAGTCGAGCACGGTGTTGCGCGCCGCAGTCTGCGCCAGCACGCAGCCGATGGCCTCGAGTGTTTTCGGCCTCCGGTTGAAGCAGGAGAGGACGACCGCGAGCCTGCAGGCAGGGAAGTTGCCGGCACCGTCGGGAGCAGGGTGTTCCATGGCATTTCCTTTCACGGGCCGCCGATGCGGAAAGACGCCGGCAAACGCGGCGCTGCGAAACGTGGAACGGTGCGCGATGGGGCAATCGGCATCGGCGCCTGGCGCTGGCTGCGCAGATAGCCGATCGCCAGGCCAAGCAGCAGTCCGCTGTCGTAATTTGCCCAATACGGGATGTAATAGGCGTACAGCGCCGACATTGCGGCTAGCAGGAAATGCGCCCAGTAGCGATCGCCCTGGCGGGTGCGGGCGAAGGCCGCGCGCCAGGCGCTGCCGAATACCCAGAGGGTGGCCAGCAGCCCGATGACGCCGCCTCTAAATAAGATGTGCAGGAAATGGTTGTGCGGCACCATATCCATCTTCGTGCCGTCGTCGAGCTCGCTCGGGCTGAACCCTCCGCCATAAGCCTGGCCGACAAGATAGGTTGGTATACCGGCACCCAGCCATTTGGCCATCAATTCGTCCCAATAGACGACCCGGCCGACCATGGTGCCTTCTTTCGTGCTGACCGCCTGGTCGGCGGAACTCCGGACCGATGCGATGACGCTGTTGTCCGCCGGAAGCGCGAATACGAGAACCAAGGGGACCAGCACCACGCCCAGGAGGGGCAGGGCGCGTATCCGCTTGCCGCCGCTGGCCCGCACCAGCATCAGGCAAGCGACGCCGACGAACAGGCTGATCCACACCGAACGATGTTGCAGCACCGCGATGGCCGCCAGCTGGACGGGGAGCAGCGGCCATAGCGGCAGTGGCAGGCGGCCACGCATGATGCGGAACAGCAGGCCGAGGCTACCGATTGCGATCACCAGGGTGGAGGCCGAGCTGATGACTCTGAAGCGCACGCCGGTCGTGTCGTAGGCCATGATCTCCTCGGCATACCGTGGATCGAGGGCGGAATAGCCCCAGCGGTAGATGGCAAGCATGCAAAGGCCGGCGCCGCAGGCGATCCACAGGTCGACGATGCGCGAAACCATGCGGTCGGACCAGCGCACCGAGGCAAAGAAGACCAGGGTGATCCAGAGATAGAAGTGCCCGCGCGCGTCGACGCCGGCCGAGGTTCCATACGATTTCACGCCCCACACGGCAAGTCCCAGCTGGATCATGCCGAGGACCCACCATGGCCAGGGCACCGCGCGCGGGCTGGCGAACAGGCAGAAGCGCACCATGCATGCGCTCGCCAGGATGAGGAAAAACAGGTCTTCAGGATACAAGGACAGTCCAAAATTGACGACCAGCGGCAAGTGCAGTGCATCCAGGAAGACGAGCCCGAGAAGCAGGGCCGCGGCATGGACCGGCTTGGCCGCAAGCCATCCGGCGGCGGCGGCCAGGAAGGCAAACACGGTCATGCACAGCAAGGGCGTGAAGATCGCATGCGTCATGATTCAAGTCGCCTTCCGCCGGCTGGCTTCGATGACCGAGGCATAGAGCTCGAGATAGGCCGGCACAACGGCTTGCGGCGACCACAATCGCTGCGCCCTGTCGCGCGCCGCCGCGCGCAGGCGCGCGCGCAGATCGGGCGGTCCGAGTACCCAGGCGATCCCGCGCGCCAGGTCCGCGGCGTCGAAAGCGTGCGCGAGATAGCCGGTGGCCTGGTGCTCGACAACTTCCGGCAGGCCGGTGCAATGAAAGGCGACGACCGGACAGCCGCAGGCATGCGCTTCGGTGGCGGATTGCGGCAGGTTTTCCAGCCGCGACGGCGTGACCATGACGTCCGCGGCGCTGTACAGCAATGCCAGCGTCGTGTCGTCGCTGACATGCCCCATCCATTTCACGGGAAACGGCACCGGCATGGCGCGCCGCGGTTCGCCTTGCCCGAATACCACGCACGATACCCGGGCGCCATCTGCCGCCAGCACGTTCAGTGCGTCCAGCAAAAGATCGTAACCCTTGTTCACGTCCCGGGTCCCGCCCAGCGCGCCGAATAGCACGATGTCCTGGTCGGCAGGCAGGTTCAGCGCGTGGCGGCTATGCCCGCGGTCGAGCGGCTTGAAAACATCCGTTTGCAGCACGTTCGGAATCACTTTGACCGGCCAGTCCTTCATCAGGAAACTCTGCTTGACGCAATCGGCAAGCCAGCGGCTGGGCGCCACGACCTGCAGCGGCTGTTTCCAGGCGCTGCGCTTGCGGTTCCAGGTGTACCGGTCGAGATCCAGGCCCGATGCGCCGGCCGGCCGGTTGTGCGGGAAATAGCCGGTGCGCCAGCGTGCGTCGGGGCCATCGTCGCTGATGTGCTCGGCGCCGCACAAGGCCCACATGTCGTGGAAGGTCCACACCAGCGGCTTGCGTATTTTCCCCATGTCCTCGATGGACAGCGACTCGCCGCCAATCCAATGCATGTTGACCAGGTCGACGTCGCTGCGATTGATGCGCGCCGCCATGTTCGAGGGCAGCAGGTTCAGCGAATGGGCACCGGGATTGCCGGTCCGCTGCAGTGCCGCCAGCCGGCCGGCGATCCTGGGCCGCAGATAGCGCTTCGCTTTCTCGAGCACGTTGGCGGGGCCGCTCACCCCCCAGTCGTCGGTCTGCTTGTCGGCGACCGTCATGCGCGTGTCGGTGGAGCATGAGCGCAAGGCGCGGTACAGGCGGTAGGCCGCGCGACTGGCGCCGCCCGCGCTGTCTGAATTGCTGAGGATTTCGATACTTGTCATCGCATCCCCGGAGCCGCTCATGCTTGTGCCATTGGATCGCGATCCAGGGCAGGCATCGGACGCCAGGTCTTTTGCCAGCCCGTGTGGCTCGACCCATGCGAGTTGAGGATCGTGGTCAGCCAGTGCGATACCAGCAGGTCGCCATCGAACTTGCTCCGGTAGCGCACCAGCGCCGCCTGTGAAAAGCTGGCATAGATGTCCGGTCTGCCCAACAGCTCGATCAGCAGCGCGGCGGCGCTGTCGACGTCCTGCAGGGGCCAGTGATAACCTTCTACGCCGTGGTCGAAGATTTCGGTGATGCCGCCGACGGCAGGTGCGAGGATAGGCCGTCCGGCAGCAAGGGCTTCGATGAGCGTGATTGGCATGTTTTCGATGCGCGCGGCGTGCGCCAGCACCCGGTGCCGCACGATCAAGTTGCCGGCGTTTTTGCAAAAGCCGGCGAAGTGCACTTGCCCGGCGACGCCGAGTTCGGCAGCCTGCTGCTGAAGCCGGCCGGCCTCCGGGCCGTTACCGACCAGCGTGAGGGTGTAGCGGTGTCCGAGCTGGGCAGCCCGTGCAAGGACACGCAGCAGGAAGACTTGGTTTTTCCGCGGCTCGAGCGTGCCGATGGAAATGAGGTCGGCGTCGAAGCTGGTGACGGCCTCGGACGCAGGCGAATCCGCGATGAAATTCGGGATGACGGTGTGGGAGACGCTGTCCAGTTCGGGCATCCTCTGCAAGGTCAGCTTGCGCATGAATTCGGACACGAAGATGATCTGGTCGACCCTGGCGAGAGCCTGGCGCTCCGTGCGGAAGGCGAAGTTCCAGAGCGGTCCCTGCACCGTCGTCTCGCCTTTCAGGAACATCTCCTCGGCCACCGACACGTTGTAATGGATGACGATGACGACTCTGCAGTCGTGCCCGGCTTTGACCTGCAAGGCAGCCAGGGCGCTCAGCGGATCCTGAGCACACAGGGTAATCGTGCGGCCCAGTGCTGCGTAGCGGGGCAGGATGCCGGCGAGCTTGCGTTCGAGCGTCTTCGTTTCGATCCAGGCATCGAAGATTGCAGCGCGTTCCCGATCGAAAGTGCCTATCATCCGCGCCGCCATGGCCGCGCCTTTCCTGGCGATCCCACGGCGGGGATATGGTGCGACGAGCTCGGCGTCGATCTCGTGGCATCGGGCCTGGTGCAGCATGTCGTTGAAATGCTTCTCGACGCCGGTCGGACCTTTGCCATCCAACAGACTGACGATGAAAAGAGCATGTTTCAAGGCGGTCTCCTCAGATATTCAGGAACTTTTTGATCGGCAGGGCAAGCTGTTCGACGTTCACCAGGCTGCTCATGCTGTTTGTCAGGAAACCAGCGCCGAAGTGCTGGGCAAGCGCCAGCGATGCCAGTGCCGCCATGCCGGCTACCCCCAGTAGTCTCGGCAACGCGGGGAGCGGTGCAAGGGCGTAGTCGGTCAGCGCCGCGACCACCGCCACTGCGAGTCCGAACAGAGCCGGAAAGCAAAGGCTGCGCAGGTAATCCTGCAAAGTGGCGCCGGTCAGCCGCAGGGTCGACATCGTCAACAGCATCCAGCGGAGGATATAGGTGGCGAGTACCGTCCAGGCAGTGAAGACCAGGGTGTAATGCGAGGCGAACCACAGCGCGGGAACGAAGAGCAGGGCCGTGCAGGCCTGGTTGCGCAGTTCCGCGCCGACCCGGTTGCCGGCCATGAGGATCGGACCCTGGATGGCGAGCAGCGCATTGACCAGGACCGCGAGCGCCAGCGGCGTCACGAGCGGAATCGCGGCCTCCCATGCTCCCCCATAGACGCCCAGTATCAGGGTCCGCGGAATCGCCGCCGCCGTGGCGAACAGCGGTACGCAGACCAGTGAGACGGCGGCGCTGGTTTCCAGATAAATGCGGCGTACCCGCGGAAGATCGTCCTGATGGCGCGAACAGGCAGCGAACAAAACGCCCTGGAATCCGGTGGCGATGATACTCATCGGCATGTTCAGCAGGCTCAAGGCACGGCTGTACAGGCCGACTTCTGCAATACCGAAAGCCCGCCCGACGAAGGCTGTGTCGAGGTTGCTGATTGCCCAACTGCTCAGGTTGGCGGCGGTGACCTGCAAGCCGAACCTGGCGATGCCCGGCGTCTCGCAGCGCAGACATGGCCTCAGCGGCACCGGCGCGCCGCGCAGCAGGAGAAAGGTGCAGAGTACGGACTGTGTCAGCTGCGCCGCAACCAGGCTCCATACGCCGAAGCCCAGGCATGCGCCCGGAATGCCGACCAGCAGATAGCCGCTCAGGTAGCTGGCAATGCCGACCTGCTGCACTTTCTTGAAGTCGAGCGACCGGCGCAACATGGCCGCCGCCGTCTGGCCGGGGCAGTCGATGATGAAGAGGCAGAACATGGCGCGCAACACCTGCGCCGCTTCCGGTTTGCCAAAGTAGGCGGCAATGGCGCCGGACGCGATCCAGCCGAGCACCGTCAACAGCACCGCGAATGCCATCTGCAGGGTGAAGACAAAGCGCAGGTCGCGCTCCGACAGCGTCGCCCTTTGCACCAGCGTGGCGCCGAAGCCGAGGTCGGCGACCAGCCTGCCCAGGCCGACGATCATCCATGCCAGTGCGACGATACCGAAAGGCTCCGGACCCAGCAGGCGTGCAAGGAGCACGCCGACAAGAAATTGCGCCAGGCCCCGGCTGAGGTTGCCGAGGTAATTCCAGCGTAGTGCCTGCCAAGCCGAGATCGCCATGGATCGTCCTTATCCAGACGTCCGGCCAGTCCAGCCTATCCGCGCCGGCGCCACACTGTAGGAGTAGTCGGGGATCTGGCGCCGGAGTTTGCTGTCGTTGAAGATGATGCCTTCCGGCGAAATGCCGGCCTGGTTCAGCCGGCTCACCGAGGCTGCGATTTCCTCCTCGGTGCTGACGCCTGCGCGTGCCACCAGAAAGACTGCGCCTGCATGGGCGCCGATGATGGCTGGATCGGCCACGGCGAGCACCGGCGGCGCATCGATCAGCACCAGGTCATAGTGCACGCTGACGGACCTGAGCCAGAGGTCGAGATCGCGCTGCATGAGAAATTCGTGACGCCCGGCCGCACCGGTTCCGGTCGGGATGAAATCGAGATTCTCGAGCACCTGCCGGCGTATGCCCCGGCCCGGCTCATCGCCGGCGGCGATCGCCTCGAACAGTCCCTCATTGTGGCTCTCCCCGAAATAGCGGTGCAAATGCCCGTTGCGCAGGTCCATGTCGACCAACAAGACCTTCTTGCCGCTGGCCGCGACGACGGCGGCGGCGTTAGCGGCGACAAAGGATTTGCCCAGGTGGGCAGTCGGGCCGGTGATCATCACGATGTTATTTCGAAGATGGGGCATGGCAAACTGCAAGGCGGCGCGGAAACTGCGCAAGGCTTCGATGGCCGGATCCCCCGGCGCCACGCTGGCCAGCAGCGGCAGTGCGTCCGAGCGGAGGCCAGCCTGGCGGCTCAGGCGTTTCTGCTGGCTGCTGTGCGGGATGTCCGCCAGCACCACCTTGGCGTGCAGCGAATGTTCGATGCGTTGCGCGCTGTCGACACCGTCGCGCCATGCCCGCCGCACGAATGCGGCCGCCGTTCCCAGGAGAAGTCCCAGCAGGCTGGCAATGCCGACGATCATCGGGCGATTCGGTTTGACCGGGACATCCGGCACCGCGGCGGCATCGATAAGCTGGACATTGCTCAGCTTGCTGGCGGCAAGGATGCGCAGCTGTTGCGCGGTGTTGGACAATTGTGCGTACAGGTCGGTATTGACCTTGATGTCACGGGTCAGGTTCAGTTCCTGCTGCTCCAGCCCGGGCAGCGCGCGGATGGCGCCGCCGCTGGTGTCGAGCTCGCGTTCGACCGCCGACAACTGCTCGTTCAAGGCAAGCATCGCAGGATGCTGATCGCTCAAGTGGGTTTGCAGTTCGCCACGCTTCTGCAGCAATTCGAAGCGCTTGGCGGCGGCGGCGGCCGATTGTTGCAGCTTGAGCTTGGCTTCCTCGCCCAGGTTGACGGTCCCCTTCTGATGTCGGAAGGCGTTGTAGGCGGACTCCGATGCTTGCAGCTCGCGTTTCAGCAGAGGCAGACGCTGTTCGAGGATGGCGAGCGACTTTTGGGCCTGTTCGGTGTCGTGCGCAAGATTCTGGCGTGTATATTCCTGCGCGATTTGGTTCAAGGCCGCGCTGACCTGGACCGGGTCGTCTCCCTGCAGCGTCACTTCGATGATGCCGGACTGCTTGCCCATCTCGTTGACGCCGAGCGCTTTCTGGATGGCATTGACCACCGTCTGCTCCGGGATCCGGACAAGGAAGAATTGTGCGCCTGGCCGGCCATCCAGCCGGCTGATGGCGAGATCGATGGCGCCGAGAGGGCTGTTGACCGTCATCGTGCGGCCGACCGTGCCGGTCCAGGCGCCTGAGACCCCATCTTCGACGCGGTACTGCCGGCCGTCCATTGCAGTGATCACGAAGCGGTGGTTGAGGAGGGCAGGGGGAACCGAAAACGTCTGGACCTCGATGCGTTCATCGCCCCAGGTGTAGCCGCCGCGGCCGAACAGTCCCGGTTCCGGCAGGCCGCCCCTGGACAGCATTTGCACCAGTCCCGGCAGGGGAAAACGTTTGGGCTCGGCGATGATGTCGAGATGCAGCTTGCGCACGGCTGGCAGAATGACCTTGCGTGACCGCAACACCTCCATTTCTCCCATCGTCGTCTTCTTCGTCTCGAACAAGGACGCGACGTCGCTGAGGACGTTCTTGGTCGCGTTCGGGCTGGGCTCCTCCACGCGGACGACAAGATTGGCTTCATAGACGGCATCGCGGCTGGCCGCATACAAGCTTCCCGCCAGGGTGACCAGCAGCGCGACCGCGATGATCAGCCAGCGGCTGTCGAGCAGTACCCTGAAATAGGTTTTCAATTCATCGCCGGATCCGTCGAGGGCAAACTCGGGCGCCGTGCCGGCGGCGTGCTCGTCCATCCTGGCCTGGTTACGCAATCTCGCGTGCAGCGTGCTGTCGTTGGAAGTCATATCGTTCACCATATCGATCGTCGGGATACTGGGTACGCAGGAAAGCCTGGTAAGCAAGGCGCAGGCCCTGGTCCAGCGGCGTCGAAGCGACCCATCCCAGCGCCTTCAGCTTCGAGACATCGAGCAGCTTCCGCGGCGTACCGTCGGGCTTGCTGCTGTCGAAGACGATCTCGCCTTGGTAACCGACGGTGTCACCGACCAGCCGGGCCAGATTCTCGATGGTGATGTCTTCGCCGCTGCCGACATTGATATGTGACCGCATGGGATCGGTATGTGCGCAGTAGGTCTCGCGTTCGAGCTCCATGACATGCACGCTCGCCGCCGCCATGTCGTCGACGTACAGGAACTCGCGCATCGGCTTGCCGGTGCCCCAGATCACGACTTCCCTTGCGCGGGCCAGCTTGGCTTCATGGAAGCGCCGCAGCAGTCCTGGAATCACATGGCTGTCGTACAGGTGGAAATTGTCGCCGGGGCCATAGAGATTGGTTGGCATGACGCTGCGAAAATCCGTCCCGTATTGGCGGTTATAGCTCTCGCACAGCTTGATGCCGGCAATCTTGGCCATGGCATAGGGCTCGTTGGTCGGCTCGAGGGAGCCGCTCATCAGGTAGTGCTCGCGGATAGGCTGCTCGGCCATTCTGGGGTAGATGCATGAGGAGCCCAGAAACAGCAGTCGCCTGACGCCGGCACGCCACGCTTCATGCACGACATTGGCCTGCACCATGATGTTTTCGTAAATGAACTGCGCAGGGTAGGTGTTGTTTGCATGGATGCCACCCACCTTCGCGGCAGCCAGATAGACCTGGTCGACCTTTTCTGTCTGGAAAAAGGCGCGTACCTGCGCCTGGTCGGTCAAGTCGAGCTGGGCGCGGCTGCGCGTGATGATGTTCCTGCATCCCCTGCCTTGCAGCACCCGTTTGATTGCCGAGCCGACCAGACCTGCATGTCCGGCAACGAAAATGCGGTCTTGATACGTATTCATCGCTTGCTCCCATCGAGTTCTTCATCGAGTCCGCGCGACCTGAGGAGGCGCTTGCGCCGCGCATTCTGCAAGTCATGGCCGACCATCTCACGGGCCATGGCTTCGACGTCCGTGCGTGGCCGCCATCCCAGCGCTGCATGCGCCTTGCCAGGATCGCCGAGGAGCGTCTCGACTTCGGTTGGCCGGAAATAGCGGGGATCGACGGCGACGATGGTTTGTCCGATCTGGACGCCGTCGCATTTGTCGCCGTGAATCGCGGCGATGACACCTTGTTCGTCGACGCCTTCGCCGCTCCATACGATCGTCATGCCCAGCGCCGCGGCGGTGATTTCGACGAATTGCCGCACCGAGTACTGGCGGCCGGTTGCAATGACGAAGTCCTGCGGTTTGTCTTGTTGCAGCATCAGCCATTGCATTTCGACATAGTCGCGCGCATGGCCCCAGTCGCGCAGCGCATCCAGGTTGCCGAGGTAGCAAATCGATTCCATGCCCTGGGCGATATACGCCAGCGTTTGCGTAATCTTGCGGGTCACGAAGGTTTCGCCGCGGCGCGGGGACTCATGGTTGAACAGGATGCCGTTGCAGGCATACATCCCATAGGCTTCGCGGTAATTGACCGTGATCCAGTAGGCGTACAGCTTGGCCACCGCGTAAGGGCTGCGCGGATAGAAAGGCGTGGTCTCGCGCTGCGGGGTTTCCTGCACCAGGCCGAAGAGTTCGGATGTCGAAGCCTGGTAAAAGCGCGTCTTCTCCGCGAGGCCAAGCACCCGGATCGCTTCCAGCAGGCGCAAGGCGCCGATACCGTCGACATCCGCCGTGTACTCCGGGCAGTCGAAGGACACGGCGACGTGGCTCATCGCGCCCAGGTTGTACAGTTCGTCCGGCTCGACCTCTCCGATGATGCGGGTAAGGTTGGGACCATCGCTGAGGTCGCCGTAGTGCAGGCGGAACACTTGGGCGCCGTCACGATATTCGTTGCATAGATGATCGAGCCGGCTCGTGTTCGAACAGGAAGCGCGTCGTTGTATCCCGTGAACCTCATATCCCTTTCTCAGTAGTAGCTCGGCAAGATAAGAACCATCCTGTCCCGTTATCCCAGTGATTAACGCTTTTTTCATGTTATAGCCTGCAGAAAAAAATCGGTAAGTGGCGCCACTTGCGCGAATGGATGTGTTATCGATTTTTGGTTCTAGAATTTCCGAAAAGATAATGACCTTTAGAATCGATCGGTTTAAGGTAAATGGAAAAGCGGAGATTCGTTTGATCTAGATCAGTAGTTAACTGATGAACTTTTTTTGCTCCTATGTCTTCGATGACTTGTTGGCCGCCAGTCGTGAAATATTTGAGAAAAGTTTCCGCGGTCAATGAAATTGCACATTGTGGAAGCTGTTCAATATTCAAGAGAAATCTCCGTAAATATAGTTAGATATTAAAACAACGTTCGGCATTTTTCGGAAAAAAAGGGACTAGGATGAGTTTATTAGTCCAGTCTGCTTGCAAGCACAATTATTGCAGGCTGGTAATTTCTATTTTTTAATTAAATTGCACAAAATATGTTATTGGGCTGGGGCGCGATTCCGTGGGGCGGAATACGGTCGCCGGTTTGGATGTCAAGAATATTTCCAATAACAAAAAAGGAAAATAATGATAAATTTAATTGTGGCAAGCAGTCTTTTGCTACTTCGAGAGGGTATGAAGTCCCTCGCACTGAAACAGAAGGAAATCCGGCTTGCGGGAGAGGCTTGCTTTATGGAAGATGCCCTTGCGGCAGGTGCAGCGGTGCGGGACGGCGTCACAGTCATCCTGTTGCCTTTGGCTTGTCGTGACGAGGCCGGTTATATTGCCGTCTCTTCGGAATGGAAGAGCCGCAAGCTGGTTGCGATAACCTTGGGGAAAAGTATTGCTGATGTGCAAGCCGCGCTACAGATGGGGGCCCGGGCGATATTATGTCGAACTTGCCCGCAGGATCATATTCTGCGAGCAATTCATGATGTCGCCGCCAACGAGTTATATGTGTCGCAGGAAATTGCATCGCTTATTGCGGCAAATGCCAAATCATTCAGTCGAATGAGTTCCCTGTCGCGTCTGACGCAGCGCGAGCTTGAAATCCTCAAGCGTATAGCAATTGGAAGGCGAACCTCGACCATCGGCGTCGAGTTGGGCATCAGTGTGAAAACAGTCAGTGCGCACAAATCGAACATCCTGGAGAAGCTGCTGCTGTCGTCGGATTCGGAACTGGTTTTGTACGCGATGAAGAATGACTTATTCGACCTGTTTGTCGACCATGCCAAACGAAAGAAAAACAGTTCGCAACGAACAAAGGGCAGAAGCGACGCAGATGCTAGAGGGAAAAGCGTGATTTCTACAAAGACTCATCATGAAACCCAGTCCGGTACAGGAACTCATCGACGACATCGTCATGGGAGTGTATCCGAATCGAAATTCGATCCGTGAACGCTACATTTTGACGCAGTCCTTGCTGTTGCTGGTATTTATTGTTAAGCGAAAACCAGGAAAGCAGCGTGACCGTTCAGCGGAAATGATGAAAGCGACCATCAAGAAGATGATGGAGCGACCCGGCACGGAAAACTAGGCTTTGCGGGCGCAAAGCAGCCGGAAACTGGTCCCCCCGACAGGAATCGAACCTGTATCTCACGCTTAGGAGGCGCGCGTACTATCCATTGTACTACGGGGAGGACTCTGCGATTCGGCGAGCGGACCCTGCAAAACAGGCCGGGATCGTGAACCGCCCGCAATTATAGCCGAGGATTGGCCATATATTGGAAGTGTGGGGCCCGTAGTCGGTACAATGCGCCTTTCTTTCTTTGCCGCACACGATCATGGCTGTCATCTCCCTATCCTCCGCACAACTGGCTTTCGGCCACGTCGCACTGCTCGACCACGCCGACTTCTCCATCGAAGCCGGTGAGCGCGTCGGTCTCATCGGCCGCAACGGCACCGGCAAATCGTCGCTGTTGAAAATCATTTCCGGCCGCTCGAAGCTCGACGATGGCCTGCTGGTCATGCAGCAAGGCCTCAAGATTGCCTACGTCGAGCAGGAGCCGAGCTTCGACCCGGCCATGACCGTGTTCGACGCCGTCGCCGGCGGCATGGGCGAGCAGAAGGCGATGCTGGCCGAGTACGAATCCCTGACCGGCCAGTTCGGGCAGGGCAATGATGATGCGGTCATGGAGCGCATGCATGAGCTGCAGGTCAAGCTCGATGCAACCGATGCCTGGAACATCGGCAACAAGGTCGAGACCACGCTGGACCGCCTGGGCCTGAACGGCGAAGCGCAGATGGGCACGCTGTCGGGCGGGATGCAGAAGCGCGTCGCGCTGGCGGTGGCGCTGGTGTCCGCACCGGACGTGCTGCTGCTGGACGAGCCGACCAATCACCTCGACTTCACCTCGATCCAGTGGCTGGAAGGCCTGCTGCGCGAATACCGCGGCTCGGTGCTGTTCATCACCCACGACCGCCGCTTCCTGGACAACGTCGCCACCCGCATCATCGAGCTCGACCGTGGTCGCCTGCTGTCCTTCCCGGGCAACTTCAGCAAGTACCAGGAGCGCAAGAAGGAACTGCTGGCGATCGAGGAGATCGAGAACGCCAAGTTCGACAAGGTGCTGGCCCAGGAAGAAGTCTGGATCCGCAAGGGCGTGCAGGCGCGCCGCACCCGCGACGAAGGCCGCGTGCGCCGCCTGGAAGCACTGCGCCTCGAGCGCGCGGCGCGCCGCGACCAGCAGGGCCAGGTCAGGCTCGACGTCGGCAGCGGCGAACGCTCCGGCAAGATCGTGGCGGAACTGGAAAACGTCGCCAAGTCCTACGGCGACAAGGTGATCATCGAAGGCTTCAGCGGCATCGTCCTGCGCGGCGACAAGGTCGGCCTGATCGGCCCGAATGGCGCCGGCAAGACCACCTTGCTGAAGATCATCCTGGGCGAGGAAACGGCCGACAGCGGCATGGTCAAGCTCGGCACCAAGCTGAACGTCGCCTACTTCGACCAGATGCGCGCCCAGCTGAACGAAGAAGCGAGCCTGGCCGACACCATCTCCCCGGGCAGCGACTGGGTCGAGGTCAACGGCCAGCGCAAGCACGTGATGAGCTACCTGGGCGACTTCCTGTTCGCGCCCGAGCGCGCGCGTTCGCCGGTGAAATCGCTGTCCGGCGGCGAGCGCAACCGCCTGCTGCTGGCGCGCCTGTTCGCCAAGCCGGCCAACTGCCTGGTGCTGGACGAGCCGACCAACGACCTCGACATCGACACCCTGGAACTGCTGGAAGAACTGCTGGCCGAATACAGCGGCACGGTCTTCCTCGTCAGCCACGATCGCACCTTCCTGGACAACGTGGTCACCGAGGTGATCGTTTCCGAAGGGCAGGGCATGTGGCGCGAATACGTCGGCGGCTACAGCGACTGGGAACGCGTGAAAGCCGAGGCGGCGAAGGCGCCGGCGGCGGCCCCGATGCCTGCTGTAAAGACGACTTCGCCCAAAACGAATGAAATGTCATCCAGCGCACAGAACGCCGCCAGCAAGAAGGTAAAGTTGAGCTACAAGGAACAGCGAGAGCTGGAGGAACTCCCGCAGCTCATCGCCAGTCTTGAAGACGAGCAGTCGGCGATCACGGCCCAGCTGAATTCGCCAGACTTTTACAAGACCAATCCCGCCGATGCGCGCAGAATCAACGCACGTTTCGCGGAGATCGAGGACTTGCTGCTTGATACCCTGGATCGCTGGGAGCGCCTTGAGGCGCGCGCCAGGGGGGAGTAGCATGGCTCGCTAAAGAGCCTCGAAGAACCGTAGCGAGCGGCAGCCATGCTGGTCGAGAAGCGCAGCTGTACGAAAGTACAGCGAGCATCGCAGACCGGCAGGGCAACGCGCAGTCGCTTATTCGGGGCTCTTGGATGCGCAGGCCCGGGCTTGCGGGAATGGAGAGACATGACTGAACATGAAGACGGCATCGCTCCACCCGCCGCGGCAGCCCTGCCGGCCGATGCGCCCATGTTCAACCGTGCGGCCTGGGCCCGCATCCTGCCTTTCGCGGCCTATCTGTTTTTCATCGTCGCCGGCGACGTCCTCGAACGCCTGGGCGTCGCTCCCTCGATCCTGCTCTGGCTCTACCCCCTCAAGATCGCAGCCGTCGCGCTGCTGCTGGCGCTGTTCTGGCGCCAGTATCACGAACTCCGCCCTTTCCGCCTTTCTGCCACGCAAGCGCTGACCGCGCTCGCCACCGGCGTGGTGGTGCTGGTCCTGTGGGTCAGCCTGAACGCCGACTGGATGATCATCGGCTCTCCCTCCGGTTTCGATCCGCAGCGCCAGGGCCGGATCGACTGGCTGCTGGTGTCGATCCGCATCTTCGGTGCGGCCCTGGTCGTGCCCCTGATGGAAGAATTGTTCTGGCGCTCTTTCCTGATGCGCTGGATTGCCGCACCCGATTTCGAGTCAGTTGAGCCATCTCAACTCGGCTTCAAAAGCTTCATCATCACCGTTCTGCTGTTCGGCTTCGAGCATAACCTGTGGCTGGCCGGCATCGTCGCGGGCGCGGCCTACAGCTTGCTGTACATGCGCCACCGCACGCTGTGGTCGCCAATCCTCGCGCATGCCGTCACCAACGGCTTGCTGGGACTCTGGGTCGTCCGGACCGGCAACTGGTCGTACTGGTAAATCCGTCCAGCGCATTTAACTTAAGAAGACAAACAATCATGTTGAATACCCGCGTGCGTCGCCTTGCTCTCCTGGTTTTTTCCGCCTTCGCCGCCATCCCGGCCGGGGCCGGCCCCAACGATGCGCTGCATGTGTATGGCGGCGTCGCTTACGGCCACGACGACAACCTGCTGCGCATTCCCGACGGCCAGCCTGCGTTCGACAACACGCGCGCGGATTCGTGGTGGACGCGTGAAGGCGGTCTGATCTTCGACAAGACTTATAGCCGTCAGCGCATCACGCTCGTGGCCAAGCTGTCGAAGACCAACTTCGACCACTTCAAGCAGCTCGACTACGATGGCAAGGACTTGCAGGCCAATTGGGCATGGCAACTGGGCAATCACCTGGAGGGCAGGATCGGCACCACGATGGAACAGGTGCTGGCGCCGTACACCGATTTCAGCAGCAGCGAGCGCAACCTGCGCCGCGTGCGCACCAGCTATGCCGAAGGCGCCTGGCGCTTCCATTCGGCGTGGCGGGTGCGCGCCGGCTTCCAGACCGACAAGTACACCTACGAAGCGATCAGCAACCGCTTCAACAACCGCACCGAGGACGCCACCGAAGTCGAGCTCGACTACCTGCCGCGCAGCGGCAGCACGGTCGGCCTGGTGGCGCGCCACGTGAAGGGCAAGTATCCCTTCCCCCGCCCGACCGGCCCGTTCACCTTCAACGACAGTTTCAGCCAGGACGAGCTGAAGGCGCGCGTGAAATGGATCGCGACCGGCTCGACCACGCTGGATGCGCTGGTCGGCTACACGCGCCGCAACCAGGCCTCCTTCGGCGAGGGCAGGACCAGCGGCCTGGCCGGCAAGATCGACGCCACCTGGCAGCCGCGCGGCAAGACGATCTATACGGCCTCGGTCTGGCGCGACTTCGCCCCGCTGGAGAGCACCCTGGTCAGCTATACCCAGAATACCGGCGCCAAGCTCGGCGCACAGTGGGATGCGACGGCCAAGATCTCGGTCAATGCCGACGCCATGGTCGAGCGCCGCAACTACAGCGCGCGCCGCGAATTCAACGGCTCCGACAACCTGCGCGACTCGGTCCGCACCCAGACCCTGCGCGCGACCTGGCATCCGCGCCCCATGCTGCAGGTGCAGGGCGGGGTCGCGCACCAGGCGCGCAGCGGCTCCGCGGCCCTCGGCACTGGCAGCTTCAAGTCGAACAGCGTGACGCTGACGGCCAACGCCCAGTTCTGAGGCTTTTGCAAGGCTCCCATGACGGTCAATGACATACCACTGATATCGTTTTTCCAGCGGGTGCTCGATCCCCTGATCATCATGGGCACGCTGTACCTGTCCGCGCTGGTCTTCCACGAACCCTTCTCCGGCTACATGCTGGTGCTGATGATCCTGGCCTTCTTCATCTCGTCGGCCGTGTACCAGCACATCGATCCCTACCGCACCTGGCGCAGCGGGCGCATGTGGGCCTACGCGCGCGATACCGTGTTCGGCTGGGCCGTGACCCTGGCCGTGCTGTGGTTCCTCGGCTCGTCGAGCGGGCTGAAGTACTTCTACGACGAGCGTGTGCTGATCGGCTGGGCGATCGCCACCCCGGCCATCCTGCTGACCAGCCACATCGCGGCGCGCATGGCCAACTCGCCGGGCCGCAGCAAGGAAGTACGCTCGGTGGTGGTGGTCGGCGTCAACGATGTCGGCCTGAAATTCGCGCGCGTGGTCGAGCAGCATCCGAACCTGTTCATGGCGGTGCGCGGCTTCTTCGACGACCGCACCGACGACCGCATTCCCTCCGCCATGCATTACCCGATGCTGGGCAAGACCGAGGAACTGGCGCAATACGTGCGCGAGCACGGCACCAAGATGATCTTCATCAGCCAGCCGATCTCGGCCCAGCCGCGCATCCGCAAGCTGATCGACGAATTGCAGGACACCACGGCCTCGGTGTATTTCCTGCCCGACGTCTACATCTTCGACCTGATGCAGGCGCGCTTCGACAACGTCGGCGGCATGCCGGTGATCGCCATCTGCGAGACGCCCTTCATGGGCCTGAACTCCACCATCAAGCGCGCCTCCGACATCGTGCTGGCCTCGCTGATCCTGCTGCTGCTGGCGCCGTTGATGCTGGTGGTGGCCGCCGCTGTGCGGATCAGCTCGCCGGGCCCGGTGATCTTCCGCCAGCGCCGCTACGGCCTGTATGGCGACGAGATCATGGTCTACAAGTTCCGCTCGATGACGGTGATGGACAACGGCGCCGCCGTGCTGCAGGCCCAGCGGAACGATGCCCGCGTGACGAAGATCGGCGGCTTCCTGCGCCGCACCTCGCTGGACGAGTTGCCGCAGTTCGTCAACGTGCTGCAGGGACGCATGAGCATCGTCGGGCCGCGTCCGCATGCGGTCGCGCACAACGAGCAATACCGCAAGCTGATCAAGGGCTACATGTTGCGCCATAAGGTCAAGCCGGGCATTACCGGTTGGGCCCAGGTCAATGGCCTGCGTGGTGAAACCGCCACGCTGGACAAGATGGAAGCGCGCATCCAGTACGACCTCGACTACCTGCGCAACTGGTCCTTGTGGCTGGACCTGTGGATCGTGTTGAAGACGGTCAAGGTGGTGCTGACGCGCGAGAACGCGTTTTGACCTTAACCGTAACTTAAAGGGACGCATTCAAACGGATCGGCGCTTGCGGGTCCGGTTGGGCTGCGTAGAATAATTGATGAGAATGCAATATTTTGAAGGGCACGCCAGATCATGAAAAAAGCGCTGATCACAGGAGTGACCGGGCAGGATGGTTCATATCTCGCCGAGCTGCTGCTCGCCAAGGGCTACGAAGTCCACGGGATCAAGCGGCGCGCCTCGCTGTTCAATACCGAGCGCATCGACCACATCTACCAGGATCCCCACGTCGAAAACAAGAGTTTCTTCCTGCACTACGGCGACCTGTCGGATACCTCGAACCTGAACCGCATCATGTGCGAGGTCAAACCGGACGAGGTGTACAACCTGGGCGCGATGAGCCATGTGGCGGTCTCCTTCGAGTCGCCGGAATACACCGCCGACGTCGACGGCATCGGCACCCTGCGCCTGCTGGAAGCGATCCGCTTCCTGGGCCTGGAGAAGACCACCCGCTTCTACCAGGCCTCGACCTCCGAACTCTACGGCCTGGTGCAGGAAACCCCGCAGCGCGAGACCACGCCTTTCTATCCGCGCAGCCCGTATGCGGTGGCCAAGCTCTACGCCTACTGGATTACGGTCAATTATCGCGAAGCCTATGGCATGTATGCCTGCAACGGCATCCTGTTCAACCACGAATCCCCGCGCCGCGGCGAGACCTTCGTCACCCGCAAGATCACGCGCGGCCTGGCGAACATCGTGCAAGGCCTGGAGCGGCAGCTCTTTCTCGGCAACCTGGATGCGATGCGCGACTGGGGCCATGCGCGCGACTACGTCGAGATGCAGTGGCTGATGCTGCAGCAGGACAAACCCGAAGACTACGTGATCGCCACCGGGCGCCAGTATTCGGTGCGCTACTTCGTCGAGCTCGCCGCGCGCGAGCTGGGCATCGAACTCGCCTGGCAGGGGGAGGGCGTGAACGAACGCGGCGTGATCGCTTCCGTCAGCGGCGATAAAGCGTCAGGGGTTGCGATAGGGCAAGCAATCGTCGCGGTCGATCCCCAATACTTCCGCCCGACGGAGGTCGAAACGCTGCTGGGGGACCCGGGCAAGGCGCGCACGCGCCTGGGCTGGGAACCGCGCACCAGTTTCGAAGCGATGGTGCAGGAAATGGTGGCGGCCGACCTGGACAAGGCGCGCCGCCACAAGCTGCTGGCATCGCATGGTTACGACGTTGCAATTTCACTGGAGTGAACGTTGAATACTCAGCCTCGCATCTACGTCGCCGGCCATAACGGCCTGGTTGGCTCGGCCATCGTGCGCATCCTGCGCGCGCAAGGCCACACGGATATCGTCACCCGCAGTCACAAGGAACTGGAACTGACCGACCAGGCCCAGGTACGCGAGTTCTTCCGCACCGAGCGCATCGACCAGGTCTACCTGGCCGCGGCGAAAGTGGGCGGCATCCACGCCAACAACACCTATCCGGCGGATTTCATCTACGACAACATGATGGTGCAGGCGAATGTCGTGCACGAAGCCAGGGTCAACGGCGTGCAGAAGCTGCTGTTCCTGGGCTCGTCCTGCATCTATCCGCGCATGGCGCCGCAGCCGATCAAGGAAGAGTACTTGATGAGCGGCATGCTGGAGCCGACCAACGAACCCTATGCGATGGCGAAGATCGCCGGCATCAAGCTGTGCGAAAGCTACAACCGCCAGTACGGCACCGACTACCGCAGCGTGATGCCGACCAATCTCTACGGTCCTGGCGACAACTATCACCCGGAAAACAGCCACGTGATCCCGGCCCTGATGCGGCGCTTCCACGAAGCCCGGGTGAGCAATGCGCCGGAAGTCGTGATCTGGGGCAGCGGCAAGCCGATGCGCGAGTTCCTTTACGTGGACGACATGGCGGCGGCCTGCGTCCACGTGATGAACCTCGACCATGACACCTACGCGAAGCACACCGACCCGATGCACTCGCACATCAACGTCGGCACCGGCCAGGACGTCACCATCGCCGACCTGGCACGCCTGGTGGGCGACACCGTCGGCTACCGCGGCCGCATCGCCTTCGACACTAGCAAGCCGGACGGTACGCCGCGCAAGCTGCTGGACGTCTCGAAGCTGAAGCAGCTCGGCTGGCAGGCCAGCACGCCGCTGCAGGAAGGCCTGAAACGCGCATATGCCGCCTTCGTCGAACTGATGGAAGCGCAACAGAATCGGGCCGCGGCCTGATCCGGCGGGCGCCGCACAAGCCTAAGGTTGAGTGTTAGGCGACGAACAGAGCCCCAAGCGTGCGGCACCCAGAATGCATCAGTAGCAGACTGGGCCAGAAGAGATTCTGACCTCGCTGCATAAAAAGAGTTCCACCAACCCGAGGAAACTAAAGTGAAGACACACCACCTGGCTGCCATGAAAACGACATCTGCTCCCTCCACTCCGAAGCGCGTGCTGTGCGCCGCGCTGATCCTGGTTGCGGCAAGCTTGAGCGCATGCGGCGACAAGGCAAAGGAAAAGAAACCGGGACAAGCCCTGGCCAGCGTCAACGGCGAGGAAGTCACCGTGCTGCAGCTGAACGAGGAGCTGCAGCGCGCCGGCGTCACGGCAGCCCAGCAGGACACCGCCAGCAAGCAATTGCTGCAGGTCCTGATCGACCGCCAGCTGCTGCAGGAGGCGGCGGCCAAGGAAAACCTGGACCGCGATCCCAAGGTCATGCAGGCGATCGACCGCGCCAAGTCGCTGATCATCGCCCAGGCCTATCTGCAAAAGCGCGTGGGCAACACGAACAAGCCCTCGGCGAAAGAGGTGGAAGACTACTTCAACGCGCATCCGGAATTCTTCTCCAACCGCAAGCAATTCAGCATGAGCGAAATCGTGATCGGCGCCAACGACCTCACGCCTGAAGTCCGCACCGCGGCCGACAGCGCCAAGTCGCTGGAAGAGGTCGCGGTGTGGATGGACGCGCACAAGATCAAGTACGGCCGCACCCAGATCACCCGCAGCACCGCCGACGTGCCGCCGCAGTTGTCGTCCAAGCTGCTCGGCATGCCGAAGGGACAGCTGTTCGTGGTCAAGGAGGGCCAGCGCGCCATGTTCATTTCCGTGACCGAGGTCAAGGACGCGCCGGTCACGCTGGCCGTCGCCGGTCCGCAGATCGAACAATTCCTCGTCAACAAGAAGAACAAGGAAGTGGCCAATGCCGAGCTGCAGCGCCTGCGCGCCGACGCCAAGATCGAATACATCAACAAGTCGATGATGCCGGATCCGAAATCCGCGCCGACCCTGCCGGCGGGCGCCGCCCCGACCAGCGCGGTGGCGGGCGCCGACGCGGGGCCGGTTGCTGACCAGAATGGCGGCGCGCCGGGCGTCGCCACGCCGAATGCCGCGGCCCCGGCCGCGGCGCCAGGCGCCGAGGCGAGTACCGACAAGGCAGCGCTGGACCGCGGCGTCGCCGGGCTGAAGTGATGCGTTCAACATTGATCAAAAAGAGGGACCAAAAATGAAACGACTCGTACACTGGATGATCGCAGCAACCCTGGCGCTCGCCGCCGGCTTTACCAACGCGGCCGACGTCGTGCTCGGCCCGGGCGACGTGGTCAAGGCCTCGGTCTATGGCAGCCCTGACCTGGCCACCGAGACCCGCGTTTCGGAAGCCGGCAGCCTGACTTTCCCGCTGCTGGGCGAGGTGCAGGTCGGCGGCCTGACCACCCAGCAGGCCGAGAAAAAGATCGGCGGGCTGCTGGAGAAAGGCGGCTACCTGAAGAAGGCCCAGGTCAACCTCTTGATCACCACGCTGGCCAGCCAGCAGGTGTCGGTCCTGGGCCAGGTCAACCGCCCGGGCCGCTATCCGATCGAAGGTAAGCGCAAGGTGCTCGACCTGCTTGCGATTGCCGGCGGCGCCAACGCAGAAGGAAGCGACATGGTTACCCTGGTGCGCACCCGTAACGGCACCACCACCCGCGAAACCATCGACATCGTCGACATGGTCCGCAAGGGCGAACTGAACCGCGACTACGAAGTCGCCGGCGGCGACATCATCTTCGTCGAGCGCGCCCCGCGCGCCTACATCACCGGCGAAGTGAACCGTCCGGGCCCGTTCCGCATCGAGCGTGCGATGACCGTGCAGCAGGCCCTGTCGGCCGGCGGCGGCCTGACCCAGCGCGGCACCCAGCGCGGCCTGCGCGTGACCCGCAAGGATGCGAGCGGCGTGGCGCATACGATCGATGTGAAGAATGATGATCTGGTGCAGACCGACGACGTCATCACCGTAAAAGAGTCCTGGTTCTAATGATGTGGTGGGGCCTCGATAAACCTACTGCGCGGGCACATTTCCGGCCTGCGATGCTCACCGTACCGTAAGTACGGCTGCGCTTCTCGGCCAGAACTGAGCCCTGCTCGCTACGGTTTCTCGAGGCCCCGATACGCAGTGGGTGTGCTGATATTTGTTTGAATGTTTTTGTTCAGTTTTTGAAGTCTTTTGTCTTTGCTTTACAGGGTTTTTCGTTCCACCCCGTTTTAAAAAGGTTCAACATGAACGTCCATCAATTCCTGCTGATCTTGCTCGCACGGAAGAAGATCATTCTGACGACCCTGCTGGTCACGGTTGCGCTGGCCCTTGGGGTCAGCCTGATCCAGGCCAAGACCTACAAGGCGACAGCATCCGTTCTGTTGAACTACAAGGGCGTGGATCCGCTGACCGGCCTGACCATGCCGGGCCAGCTGCTGCCTGGCTACATGGCTACCCAGATCGACATCATCAGCAGCAAGAACGTGGCGCTGCGGGTGGTCGATGCGCTGCACATGGCCAACAGCGCGGAAGTCGTCAAGCAGTTCAACGAAGATACCGGCGGCCAGGGCTCGGTGCGCGACTGGCTGGCCGACCTGCTGCTGAAGAAGCTCGAGATCGTGCCCTCGCGCGAATCCTCGGTGGTCGAGATCAGCTTCAAGGGCGCCGATCCGCGCTTCGCGGCGGCGGTCGCCAACGCCTTCGCCGACGAGTACGAGAAGATTTCGGTCCAGCTCAAGACCCAGCCGGCCAAGAAAGCATCGTCCTATTTCAATGAACAGACCAAGCAGCTGCGCGACAGCCTCGAAGCCGCCCAGGCCCGCCTGTCCAAATACCAGCAGGAGAAAGGCATCGTCAGCCTGGACAACAACCGCGTCGACGTCGAGCTGTCGCGCCTGAACGAACTGTCCGGCCAGCTGGTCCAGGCCCAGACCGCCGCCATGGAAGGCAATTCGCGCCAGGCCGCCGCCGGCTCGGCCCTGACTTCGCCGGACGTGGCCAACAACGCCCTGATCCAGCAGATGCGCGCCAACCTGGCGACCGCCGAAGGCAAGTTCGCCGACACCGCGCAGCGCTACGGCCGCAACCACCCGAGCTACATGGCCGCCAAGGCCGAGCTGGACAAGGTGCGCGGCGAGCTGAACGCCGCCCTCGGCACCGTGTCGCGCAGCGTCGGCGCCAACGCCCAGGTGCTGCGCGCCCGCGAATCCGAATTGCGCGAAGCCGTGGCCCAGCAAAAGACCAAGGTGCTGGAGCTGAACCGCGCCCGCGACGAACTCGGCGTGCTGCTGAAGGACCTCGACAGCGCCCAGCGCGCCTTCGACGCCGCTTCCCAGCGCTTCTCCCAGACCCGCATCGAGGCCCAGTCCGAGCAGTCCGACATCTCGCTGCTGAACCCGGCCGTGCCGCCGACCGAGCCTGCCGGCCCGCGCGTGCTGCTGAATACCCTGATCGGCATCCTGGCCGGCACCGTGCTGGGCGTCGGCCTGGCCCTGCTGCTGGAACTGCTGAACCGCCCGGTGCGCTCGCCGAGCGACGTCAAGGACATGCTGGGCATCCCGGTGCTGGGCACCATCGAATGGAAGCAGGCAGGACCCCGCACCGGCGGCATCCGTTCGCTGATGAACTCGCGCCGCCTGCTGCGGCTGAACTGACCGAGGACCGACCATGAATTCTCCGATGCTATCCGCCGTCCCCGCCGACCACGCCGCCGAAATGAGCATGGGCGCGCTGCTGCTCGATTCCGGCAAGCTGAATCCCGAAGATGCGGAGCGCGTGCTGCGCATGCAGAAGGAAACCGGAATCCGCTTCGGCGAAGCCGCCGTGCGCCTGGGCCTGGTGAGCGAGGAGGATATCCAGCAGATGCTGGCGCGCCAGTTTTCCTATCCCTATCTGCAGAAAGGTCAGGCCGGCCTGTCGCCGAAACTGATCGCGGCCTACGAGCCGTTCTCGCCGCAGGTGGAATCGCTGCGCGCGATCCGCAGCCAGCTGATGCTGCGCTGGTTCGCACGCGGACGGCGCGCCCTGGCCATCGTCGGCGTCGACCAGGACGACGGCGCGGCGCTGTTCGCCGCCAACCTGGCGATCGTGTTTTCGCAGCTGGGCGAGCAGACCCTGCTGGTGGACGCCAACCTGCGCGCCCCGCGCCAGCAGGATGCGTTCGCGATCAAGCCGCGCGCCGGCCTGTCCGACCTGCTGGCCGGGCGCGCCGACCTCGACGTGATCGCCCGCGTGCCGGCCTTCGTCGACCTGTCGGTGATGCCGGCCGGGACCCTGCCGCCGAACCCGCAGGAACTGCTGGCGCGCGAAGGCTTCCGCAATCTCAACACCCAGCTCGAGGCCCGCTACGACATCGTGCTGTACGACGTGCCGCCTTTCCAGGCCGGGGTCGACGCGGTGGCGGTGGCGAGCCGCGCCGGCGGCGCGCTGCTGGTCACGCGCAAGAACTACACCCGCATCTCGCACATCGGCCGCACCGCCGAGCAGCTGGTCGACGCCGGCTGCGAGATCCTCGGCTCGGTGGTGATGGAGTTCTGAGATGAACACGCTGGCCATCCGTTCGATGCAGCAGATACGTGCCGCACTGCCCGAATGGTGGCCGGTGCTGCTGGGCCTGGCCGTGCTGTTCGTGCCGACCTTCTACGACCTGTTCACCGGCGCCTGGGTCGGCGAAGAGCAGGGGCACGGCCCGATCATCTTCGGCCTGGCCTTGTGGCTGATCTACCGCAAATGGCCGGAGATGCTGGCCGCCACCACGCCGCCGCGCGCCAGCTGGGCCGGCTGGCCCATCCTCGTGTTCGGCCTGCTGTGCCACACGCTGGGCCGCTCGCAGAAGATCCTGATGCTGGAAGTCCTGTCCATCATCCTGGTGATGATGGCGGTGCTGCTGGTCAAGCGCGGCTCCCGCGCGCTGGGCGTGCTGTGGTTCCCCTTCTTCTTCATGATCTTCATGGTGCCGCTGCCCAGCGAATTCGTGGCCGCGGTAACGATGCCGATGAAGATGGCCGTGTCCTGGGCCACCGAGCACATCCTGTTTGCCTTCGGCTACCCGATCAGCCGCTCCGGCGTGATCCTGCAGATCGGCCAGTACCAGCTGCTGGTGGCGGACGCCTGCGCCGGCCTGCAGACCCTGCTGACTCTGGAAGCGCTTGGCCTGTTCTACCTGAACCTGATGCGCCATCCGTCCGCCTTCCGGAATATCGGCCTGGCGATCTTCATCATCCCGATTTCCTTCTCGGCCAACGTGATCCGCGTGATCGTGCTGACCCTGATCACTTATTACTACGGCGACGCGGCGGGGCAGGGCTTCCTGCACGGCTTTGCCGGCATGGTGCTGTTCGTCACGGCGCTGGTGCTGATCCTGTCCATCGACTCGGCCCTGCAGTGGACTATCCGGCACCGTTTGCACGGTATTGAGAAAGGTAGGGCCGCATGAACCGCAGATTCGTCGCCAGCGTGGTGCTGGGCCTGGCGATGGCCGGGACCACGGCCCTGACCGCGGCCCTGACACCGAAGCAGAAGATCGCCGACGCCCAGGCCAACTTCAGCCTCGACACCATGATCCCGACCCGCTTCGCCGGCTGGACCGTCGACGCCAGCGTGGTGCCGCTGGCGCCCGAGCCCTCGCAGAAGGAAATGATCGCGGCGCTGTATGACCAGACCCTGTCGCGCACCTATGTGAATGCGCAGGGGCAGCGGGTGATGCTGTCGATCGCCTACGGCGGCGACCAGAGCAAGCAGTTGCAGCTGCACCTGCCCGAGGTCTGCTACGTGGCCCAGGGCTTCGACATGCTCAAGGACCGGACCGACCAGCTGGCGACCGGCTACGGCACGGTGCCGGTCAAGCGCCTGGTGGCGCGCCAGAACACGCGCAACGAGCCGATCACCTACTGGGTCACGATCGGCGACAAGGCCGTGATGTCCGGCGTGGAGCAGAAAATGTCGCGCCTCATGTACGGCCTGTCGGGCCGGATCCCGGACGGCATGCTGGTGCGCGTCTCCACCCTGGGAACGGACGAGGCCGGCGCATACGCGCTGCAGGACCGCTTCGTCAACGAGATGCTGGGCGCCCTCGACAAGAACGGCAGGGCCCGGCTGCTGGGCGCCGCCACCACGCACGGATAAGGGCTTGCTATGCAGAACCTGACCCTCTACCTGTATACCTCGCTGCCTTTCATCATCGTCGCGCTGCTGTGCGTGATGGCGGTGATCGGGGCCGGCGTCGGGATGGTGCGGCCGCGCTGGCTGGCCTACGGCTACATGCTGGTCTTCTTCCTGATGAACTCGACCAGCTACGGCTCGCTGTCGACCATCTCCTCGCCGGGCATCTATACGCGCGGCTCGGGCATGCTGCTGTTCCCGTTGCTGTTCTGGATGATGCTGGCCTTCTGGTGCTGCGCCCGCGTATCGGCCACCTTCCAGGGTTATCCGGCGCCGCCGTGCAGCCTGCGCTCCTGGTTCCTGGCCTGGTTCCTGTTGCTGGTCGGCCATCTGGCGGTCGGCCTGTTCGCCGGCATCAAGCTGCAGGACATCCTGGCCGTGTCGGGTTTCTCGAACATTATCTGGATGGCGCCGCTGGTCTCGCTGCTGCTGCTGTGCTTCCGCACCCGCGAAGATGCGATCGAGCTGTCGCGCTTCATCATGCTGGCCGGCCTCGGCCGGGCGATGTTCGGCCTGGCGCGCTGGGCCGCCTTCGGTGGCGACCCGAACAACGTGTACGCCAACATGAATGCGATCAAGATCAAGCTGACCTTCTTCGACATCAACGACAGCCTGCTGTGCACGGTGGCCTTCGCGATCGCCGCGGTCAACCTGTTCCAGATCGTCAAGACCCAGCGTTCGAGTTTCTGGCGCCTGGTGGAGTGGGCGACCCTGGGCGCGACCGCCATCTGCGTGGTGCTGTCCTACCGCCGCAGCGCCTGGATCGGCTTCGTGCTGGCCTTCCTGATCATCATGATGCGCTTCCCGATGCGCCGCCGCATCCACCTGCTGGCGCTGGGCGCGCCGGTGGTCGGCGCCGGCCTGCTGTACGCGGCGCTCAAGCGCCTCGGCCAGACCAAGGGCGCGGGCCACGGCCTGTCCAGCCTGTTCTTCGACATGCAGTCGCACCGCTTCGGCGCCGAGAGCGAGCGCGTGATGGAGCTGAAGTTCGCGCTGGCCGACTTCATCTCGCATCCCTTCACCGGCATCGGCACCTGGGGCCGCTACACCGGCTACCAGCAGATCTCCTGGCAAGCGAATCCGGACGGCGGCCTGTTCCTGCACAGCGGCGTGCTGCACATCGCCCTGAAAGCCGGCCTGCCGGGCCTGATCCTGCTGGGCGGCACCATCTGGGCCTTCTGCGCTTTCGCGCGGCGCGCCCTGCGCACGGTCTCGCCCGAGATGCTGGGCCTGGCCACGGCCGGCGCGGCGGGACTGGCCTTCATGCTGCCCGACCTGCTGGTCGGCACGCCTTTCCCGCAAGTTCGCACGACCCAGATGCTGGCGATCTGCCTGGCCCTGCCTTACGTGGCGATGGCCGTGTGCCGCGCGCAGTCGGCCGTCGAAGTGGCGGCGGAGAGGAAGAAGCGCCACCACGTCAAGCTGGCGCCGGCGCAGGTCGCGGTTCGAGGTTAGCCGAGGATGAAGCTGAGCCTGCTACGTAACGCCTTTTCCAACCTGCTCGGCGCCATGATTCCGGCCCTGGTCGCCCTGGGGACGGTCCCGCTCGTGGTAAAGGGCCTCGGCGACGCCAGCTATGGCGTGTATTCGCTGGTCACCGCCATCGTCGGCTATTTCGCCGTCATCGACATCAACGTCACCGCCGGCTCCGTCAAGTACATCGCCGCCTTCAACGCCAACCGCGACAGGCCCGAAGAGCGCGAGCGCATCGACGAGACCGTGTTCTTCGGCCTGTCCGTCTACACCCTGCTGGGGGTGGCGGGCGGCCTCGGCCTGTTCTTCGGCGCGCATTTCTTCGTGACCCGCGTGTTCACGGTGGCGCCCGGCCTGGTGGCGGAGGCGACCAGGACCCTGCAGCTGGCGGCGCTCGGCTTCTTCCTCGGCCAGCTGCAAAGCTACCTGCAGAGCATTCCGCAGGCGCTGATGCGCTACGACATCGCCAGCCGCGTCGAGATGCTGTTCGGCACCTGCGTGCCGCTGCTGACGGTCGCCGTGCTGATGCTGGGCTACGGCCTGTTCGAAGTCATCCTGGTGCGGGTGGTGGCCAGCGCCATCAATTGCGCGGTGCTGTGGCGCTGCATCCGCCGCCTGCTGCCCGGCCTGGCCTGGCGCACGCCGGGGCCGGCGATCCGGCGCGGCCTGCTCGGCTTTTCGGCCTATTCCTTCCTGAGCCGCTTCGCCACGCTCTCGTATGCCTATGCGGACAAGCTCATCATCGGCGCCCTGGTGGGCGTGACCGGCCTGGCCTACTTTACGGTGGCCTCGACCCTGGCCAACCGCGTGCTGGGCCTGAGCTTCCGCCTGTCCAGCGTGTTCTTCCCGGCCACCAGCGCCCTGGCCGCGCGCGGCGAGCTGGACTCCCTGCGCATGCTGTATTTGAAGGCGAGCCGCTACGTGGTGTTCCTGAACGCCTCGGTGCTGGTGCTGGTCTCGGCGTTTTCGTACCAGATCCTGTTCTACTGGATGGGGCCGCAGTTCGCGCGCGCCGGCCAGGTCGTCCTTTCCGTGATGGCGTTGTCGCAATTCATCGACTCGCTCACCAGCCTGCCTTCGCTGGTCAACGACGGCATGGGCCATCCGCGCTACTCCGGCATGTTCGCGCTGGCGCGGGCGCTGTTCGGCCTGGTGCTGGTCTGGCTGGGCGTGGACGGCTGGGGCATCGAAGGCGCCGCCTGGGGCCACCTGATCGCCTCGATCCTCCTGACCAGCAGCTTCCTGGCCGCGGTGCATGGGCGCACGGTGCCGGCCAGACTGGCCGATTTGCTGCGCCAGGCCTATCTGCCCAGCGTGTTCGGGGTCGGGCTGGTCGCCATCGTGGCCGGCGCCGGCAACCGCCTGTTCGGTCGCGGCCTGCTCGACCTGGTGCTGCTGGTGCTGCTGACGATGGCGCTGCTGTTCGCCTGGGGCGCCCTGTTCGTGATCGAGAAAGACGACAAGATTCTCGCCTGGTCGCGCGTGAAAGGATTTTTATCGATGAGGAAACCTGTGTGAAGATCCTGATGGTTTCCGAAGACTTGCCGGGCGCCCAGATCGGCGGCCTGGGCAAGCATGTGGTCACCCTGTCCAACGCCCTGCTGGAGCAGGGGCACGACGTCGACATCATGGGGCGCAGCGACCGCTTTCATGCGGACGGCAGCAAGGAGATCGGCTTCAACGGCCGCCTGCTGCCGGGCTTCGATTTTTCCCGGCCCGGCTGGAAGGAATCGCAGCTGGGCTTCTTCAACCCGGTCAAGCGCCCCTGGTTCGCGCGCACCATCGCGCGCGCGCTGCTGCGCGAGGCGGCCAGGTACGACGTCGTGCACTACCACGGCCACCTGCCGATGGCGGGGCGCTACGTGCCGCGCGAGGTCAACTTCGTGCAGACCCGGCACGACCAGGGCAGCGAATGCGTGATCCACCTGCGTTTTAAACAGGAACACGTCTGCACCACGATGGACGCGCGCGATTGCGCGGCCTGCATCCATCCGACCCCGAACGCGCTGCGGCGTTCCGTGTCCGGGATGGCGGTGCGGCGCTACCGTTCGGAGACGGCCGATTCCTTCTCGCGCCACAAGACCATCTTCGTGTCGGACTTCCTGCGCCGCGCCTTCCTGCGCGCGGTGCCGGGCGCCGACCTGTCGCGCGCCCGCGTGATCCACAACTTCATCCGCTATCCCTACCTGCGCGAGCGCGCCGCCGCCCCTGGCGAGGTGGAGCAGGGCGAGGTGCTGCTGGTCGGGCGCATCGATTCGGGTAAAGGCTTCGGCGAGTTCCTGGCCCAGGTCCAGGGCTGGCTGCCCGCGCATGCGCGCGTGAGCATCATCGGCGACGGTCCCCTGCGGCCCCGGCTCGAGCAGAAATACGCGGGCCCGCAGATCCGCTTCCTCGGCTGGCGCGGCTACGACGAGGTGATCCGCAGGTCGGCGCGCAGCCACGTGCTGGTGATTCCCTCGGTGTGGGAGGAGCCCTGCGGTACCACGGTGCTGGAGGCGCTGGCCCTGGGCAAGCAATGCCTGGCGCTGGCGCGCGGCGGCACGCCGGAGCTGGCGGCTTACCAATACTACGACGGCCAGTTGCAGCTGGCCGAAACCATGCCGCGCCTGGTGGGGCGGCTGGCCGAGCTGCTGGGACGTGCGCCAGTGACGGTGCCGCTCCCGGCTTCCTTCCCCATGGACGTTTCAAACGCCATCCCCCGGATACTGGACTTCTATGCAGAATAATACGCACATCAAGCCGACCTTCTCGATCGTCACCTGCACCTGGAACAGCGCCGCCACCCTGGCCGACACCCTGGCCTCGGTGCAGCGCCAGACCTGCCAGGACGTCGAACACATCTTCGTCGACGGCGGCTCCACCGACGGCACCCTGGAGCTGATCGCCGCCTACCCGGGCCGCAAGCGCGTGCTGCGCGACGTCGGCGGCGGCATCAGCCGCGCCATGAACCAGGGGATCGAGGCGGCCACCGGCGAATACGTGGCGCACCTGCACTCGGACGACTATTACGCCACCGACGACGTGCTGGCCACGGTGGCCGAGCGCTTCGCCAGGGAGCGGGTCGACTGGGTGTTCGGCAGCGTGCAGGTGCTGAAGGACGGCGAACTGATTCCGCCATATCCGGTGCTGCCGTTTACTTACCGCTCGTTCGCCGCGGGGCGCGCCTCGGTACCGCACCCGGCCGTGTTCATCCGCCGCAGCGCCTTCGGGCGGGTCGGCATGTTCGACGAAAAGCTGAAGTACGCGATGGACATCGATTTGTGGCTGCGCCTGGGCCAGGTTGCCAGGCCGGCCACGGTCGACCGCCCGCTGACGGTGTTCCGCGACCACGCCGGCAGCGTGTCCTCGGCCAACAAGATCAAGGCGCGCCAGGAAGAATTCCAGGTGCGGCGCCGCTACATGAGCCAGGCGCCGCTGGCCTTCGGCATCTACTGCCTGCGTTACATGAAACGGATGCGGGCCTTGCGCGCGGAAGCGGCGCATTGAGCGTCTTATTGAACAGTGACTTGTGGTATGGATGACAAGTTTGGCAATTTGCTCTTTTAGTTTCAAAACAGTCTTTTCAGTTAAAAAACTGACTTGGCATTTTTGAAAATATTGCCTCTGCAAACTTGTCGTTACGCTCGTTGGATTTTCGCGATGGACGAGAAAAATCTTTGATTTCTAAGGGAATTTTTCCGCAAATCAATTGATGTGCGGTACTATAATTCGGAACCGGACAGCGCTTCTTGCTCACGAAAAGCGCGCGTCGCCGAATACGCCTGGCGCCACGCCGACGGGCCATCTCTTGTAAGTCTTAGTTAATATTCTCGGAGCTCCCACATGAAATTTCATCGGAAAGGAATCGTCCTCGCGGTCGCCCTGACGTCGCTGTTCTGCTCGTTCAGTGCGCGTGCCGACTGGGCGCAATCCACCGATCCCCTGGTCGTCCAGCCGGCCCCGGCCAATGGCCAGGTGCAGGCGCAGAATCCGCCGGGCTTTGCCTGGGCGCGCTACGCGACCGGCCCGGCCAGCTATGAAATCGAGATCACCCCGGTCGGCGGTTCGCCGGTAAAGGCCACCGTCGACCGTAACTGGTACCTGCCGACCAAGGCCCTGGCGCTCGGCAACTACACCTGGCGCGTGCGCCCGGCAAATTCGACCGATTGGTCGAGCCCGCGTTCCTTCGCGATCACCAGCAAGTCGGTCGCCTTCGAAGTGCCGGATAACGCCACCCTGCGCGCGCGCATCCTGGCCAAGGCCCGCCCGCGCTCGCTGCCGTCGACGACCACGCCGTACTCGACCTGGAACACCGCCAAGAAGACCGAGCTCGAGCCTTATCTGAGCCGCCTGACCAACGTCGTCAAGCTGCAGGCGGGTGCGCTGCCCGACCTGAGCGATGCGCGCTGGCCGATCGTCATCGGCGCCCCGCTGACCGCGCAGATGGCCGCCCAGCAGACCGACGTCCGCAACAAGATCAACGAAGCGACCAGCCAGATGGAAGCCGCGGCCCTGCTGTGGCGCATCAAGAAGGACCCGATCTACCTGACCGAGGCCATCAAGCGCGGCGACCAGCTCGCGTCCCTGACGCCGAGCGGCCCGACCAGCTACGCCAACCAGGACCAGGCCACCCGCCAGATCGCGCTGTCGCTGATCAAGACCATCGACATGCTGCCGGGCGACCTCGACGGCGCGCGCCGCAACCGCTGGCTGGACGTCGTGCGCGTCCGCACCAACGAGATGTACAACAGCCTGGCCGGCGACAACGGCCGCCTTGACCAGTTCCCGTTCGACTCGCACGGCAACACGCTGATGATCTTCATGTCGCTGATCTCGAGCCTGTCGCTGGGCGACATCCCGGACGCGCAGAAGTGGTTCGACTTCTGCTTCCGCGCCTACGTCAACAACCCGTCGCCCTGGGCCGGCCCGGAAGGCGGCTACGCCAACGGCACCGCCTACGCCGAGTACGCGGCCGCCTACATGGTCGCCCTGTGGGACTCGATCAACCAGGCCACCGGCGTGAACATGTACGCCAAGCCCTGGACCCTGGGCTTCCTCGATTTCGCGATGATGCTGACCCCGCCGGGCGCCAAGATCCACGCCTTCGGCGACGGAGCCGAGACCAAGCCGGATCCGCGCGTGTTCCGCGCTTTTGCACAGCGCATGGTCAACCCGCGCGCCAACTGGTACCAGTCCAAGCTGAGCGGCCTCGAGGATGCCATGCAGGTGCTGGAAGCGCCGTACCCGATGCCGATCGCCGGCAACACCGTGTTCTCGCCGCCGTCGAACGAGGCGTATTACCCGAGCACCGGCTGGGTCGCGATCCACAGCGATATCGGCAACACCAACCGCAGCTCCTTCTACTTCAAGTCGAGCCCCTACGGTTCCTTCAACCACAGCCACGGCGACCAGAACGGCCTGCTGCTGTCGGTGGCCGGCCAGCCGCTGCTGGTCAAGGCCGGCTGGTATGACTGGTACGGCTCGCCGCAGTGGCTGGACTGGTACCACCAGACCAAATCGCAGAACGCCGTCACCTTCGACGGCGGCAAGGGCCAGCTGGTGGACGGCTACCGCGAGCAGCTGCAGCGCAACGGCAAGATCACCGGCTGGTCGGTGAACGGCAGCTACGACTTTGCCGAAGGCGATGCGACCCCGGCCTACGCCGGCCAGCTAACCATGGCCAAGCGCCAGATCTGGTACATCAAGGGCCAGGATGCGATGCTGGTGCGCGACAAGCTGTCGGCGGTGGTCCCGCACACCTACGAGTTCAACGTCCACGCCCCGGTGGCGTTCACGGTGGAGAGCCCGTCGAGCGTGAAGATCTCGGCCGGCGGCCAATCGGTCTGCCTGCGCGACCTGAACGGCAACGCGCCCTTCGCCACCTGGACCGGCCCGGCCCCGAAAGCCGGCGTGACCGAAGCCCATGGCGCCTTCTACCTGAAGAACGACGGCAAGTCGGTTGCCGAGTTCCTGGTCCTGATGGACGTCGGCTGCAAGCGTCCGGCGGTCAAGATCGCGGCCAGCGGCGCCAGCCGCGCGGTCACCATCGGCAGCCAGACCATCACCGTCAACTAAGTCCCGTCAGCGCGGCTGGAATTGCGCCAGCCGCGCGCGCATCCGCGCCGCCAGTTGTTCCCGCAGGCGGTGCTCCACCGCCGACGCCGCATCCATGCGCTCGCCCTGGCGCTCGGCCTCCTCGAAGTCGTCCTCGTCCGCGAACAGCGAACGCGCCACCCGCGGATCGCGCTCGCGTGCCCGCTGCGCCAGCCGGAAGATGGTGCGCGCCGCGTCTATCCATTCGCCGCGCGCCTGCAGGCTGAGGTGCTGGTGCTGCAACTGGGCCTGCAATGCCGCCGTCAAGCCGTCCGAGATCGCCTTGCGCTGGTCTTCCGGATGCTCCTCGAGCACGGGCACCAGCTGGCGGGTCGCTTCGACCAGCCACTGCTGGACCAGCTTCCGGTGTTCCTCCACCAGTGCTTCCAGCGCGGCGATCACGGCCAGCGAGGTCGTGACGCCCTCCATCGACGACAGCCTTTCCACGGTCACCACCTTTTCCAGTTCGAGCGCGGTCTGGCGCGCGGCGTAGGCCTGGGACAGGGCCAGGCCGTTGCGCTGCAGCTGCAGCATCAGCTGGATGAGGGCTTGTCGGGGTGGGAGTTCCATGACTGTGGGATGAGTTGCGGCAGGAGTAGGATAACAGTGTACGCTTGCCTCCCGCGTGGGCACGGTGTGCCCACCCTACGTTAGAATCGGCGCATGCAGAGCCCATCGCCCGACTCCCCGCTGTCGATCGCCTTCATCGTCCGCGACCCCTTGCCGCCGATCCGCGCGGACGTCCTGACCCTGTTCGGCGCCGAGATGCCGCGCTATGGCGTGCACACCGAGCTGGTGGGGCAGGGCGGCAGCGAGGCGCCGGCTTCGCCCTGGCCGGCCGGCGGCATGCACGTGGTGGGCAGCCTGCGCTCGCGCTTCGCCAGCGTCTGCTCGCCCCTGTGGGACCTGGTCGGCCTGTGGCGCGCCTTGCGCAAGCAGCGTCCGCATTGCCTGCAGGTGCGCGACAAGATCGCCAGCGGCGTGCTGGGCCGCGTGATGGCGGCGCTCCTGCGTGTGCCTTTCGTCTACTGGATGTCCTTTCCCATCGTCGAAGGCTTCGAGGTGCGCCGCGACGACATCGCGCGCCGGGAACGGGGCGTCAAGGGACGCCTGAAATGGGCCGCGCACGCGCTGCGCGCCTGGGCCTCGCGCATCGCGATCTATCAACTGGTGCTGCCGGGCGCGCGCCACATCTTCGTGCAGAGCGATGCGATGGCCGACTGGCTGGCCGCGAAAGGTGTCGAGCGCGCGCGCATGACGGCGGTGCCGATGGGCGTCGACGCCGCCTTGTTCGACCGCGCCACCGTCGCCCCGGTCGGGGATGCACGCCTGGATGGCCGCCGCGTGGTGCTCTACCTGGGGCGCATCGCGCAGTCGCGCAAGTCCGATTTCCTGCTGGACGTCGCGGCACGACTACGCGAGGCCATGCCCGAGACCCTGCTGGTGATCGCCGGCGATGCGCCGTCAAGCGACGAAATGGCCTGGATGCGCCGCGAGATCGCCGGCCGCGGCCTGGAAGAGCACGTGCTGCTGACCGGCTGGCTGCCCCAGCGCACGGCGCTCGGCTATGCGGTACGGGCCGAGGTCGGGCTGTCGCCGATCCCGCGCGGCGCCCTGTTCGACGTGTCTTCGCCGACCAAGCTGGTCGAGTACCTGGCGCTGGGCATCCCCAGCGTGGCCAACGACATTCCCGACCAAAAGCTGGTGATCGAGCAGAGCGGGGCGGGGCTGTGCGTGCCCATGGAAGCCGGTGCTTTCGCCGACGCCACCCTCGAATTATTGAACAATCCGGAACGCGCCGGGCAGTTCGCGATGCGTGGCCCAACGTACGTAAAGAGCCACCGCACCTATGATATTCTCGGCCGAAATGTTGCACGAACTTATAAGAAGATCCTGATGGAGTAAGCCTTGATGTCGTGGACCCGGTCGCTCAAGTTTTCCCTGCGTTCGCTCGGGCGTGAACTGGTCCGCAACATATGGGGGCGTGCCTTCGTCTACCCGGCCCTGGCCAGGAACGAGCGTTCGCGCGAGCACCTGGCCCGCTACGTGGCGCAGCGCGCGGCAAAGGCAAGCGTGCCGCTGGACGGCGATCCCTTCACCTTGCCGCGCCTGGCGCCGGACACGCCGCTGCTCACCAAGCAGGACCTGCGCCAGCATCCGGAACGCCTGCTGCGTCCGCGCCGTTTCGGTTCCCTGATCCGCGCCACCATCAAGACCAGCGGCACTTCGGGCACCCCGCTCAGCATCGTGCAGTCGCTCGGCAACATGGTGCGCGAGGAGGGCTTCGTCTACCGCCAGATGCGCTGGATAGGCTGGCGGCCCATGCAGCGGCGCGCCTGGATCCGCGGCGACATCGTCTGCGCCGACCATCCGCCGGATGGCCGCTACTGGTGCCGCGACTGGGTCGCCAATATGCTGATGATGTCCTCGTACCACCTGTCGAATGACACGATCGGCGCCTACATCGCCGCGCTGGAAGCCTTCGAGCCGGTCGTGATCCACGCCTACCCATCCTCGATCGCGGCGCTGGCCGCCTGGCTGAACGCGCGCGGACGTCGCTACGGCGGCCGCAAGCTGCGCGGCGTGATGACCTCGTCGGAAACCATGGAGCCGGCGGTGCGGGCGGCGGTCGAGCAGGCTTTCGGCGTGCGCGTGTTCGACTGGTACGGCCAGTCGGAGCGGGTAGCGGCCATCGGCAGCTGCGAGCACGGCAGCTACCACGTGATCACCGACTACAGCGGCGTGGCCTTGCTCGAGACGGACAAGGAAGGCGCCTGGGAGCTGGTCGGCACCAGCCTGAACAACCTGGCGATGCCGCTGGTCCATTACCGCACCGGCGACACAGTGGTCCCCGGGGAAGATCCTTGCCCCTGTGGCCGCGTGTTCCCGACCATCAAGACCGTGCTGGGACGCCAGGAAAAAGTCATCACGCTGCCGGACGGCCGCCTGATCGGCCGCCTGGACCGCATCTTCCAGGGCCACGACCGCCACCTGGTCGAGGGGCAGGTGTCGTACCGCGGCAACGGCCGCTTCCTGCTCAGAGTCGTCACGACCGAGGGCTGGAGCGAGGCGGATACGCAGGCAATGATCGCCAAATTCCTCCTGCGCGTACCTGGCGTCGAGGTCGGCGTGCAGAAAGTCGAGGCCATTCCGCGCGGACGCAACGGCAAATTCGAGTTCGTCGTCGTCGAAGAAGACGGTGAACTGTGCGCACCCCGGGAAATTCATGATGTATGATCGAAACATTGCCCTATTAATAAGAGCGTGTAATTTGTTGCAACAGCAAACGACGGCGAGGGGGATGGGAATGGGGATGCGCGCTTGAAGCATTCCGCGCCACGCGTCCTGATGGTCGGCACCGCGCTGGAAGGCAGGGGCGGGGTCGCCGCAGTGATCTCCGTGCTGCGCCAGGATGGCCTGTTCGAGCGCGAGCGGGTGCGCTATGTCGCCACCCACCGCGAAGGCTCGGCCGCCGTCAAGGCCAGGAGCGCGCTGTCGGGCTTCTGGCAGACCCTGCTGGCCTGTTTCAGCCGGCGTCCGTCGGTCGTGCATGTGCACGCGGCCTCGGGCGCCAGCTTCCTGCGCAAGTCCATCGTGCTGCTGATCGCCCGCCTGGCGGGCTGCAAGACCATATTTCACCTGCATGGCGGCGGCTTCCGCCAGTTTGCGACCGTCGAAGCCGGCGCGCTGATGCGGCGCTGGATCCGCCACACGCTGGAAGCCAGCTCGGTGGTCATCACGCTGTCGAACGGCTGGGCCGGTTTCGTGCGCGGCTTCGCGCCCGGGTCGCGGGTGGCGGTGGTGCCGAATTCCGTGCCGCTGCCGCCGGCGTCCAGCGTGCAGGGGGAGCCGGGCCGCATCCTGTTCCTGGGCCGGCTGGAAGCGTCGAAAGGCGTGTTCGAGCTGCTGGGCGCCGGGGCCTTGCTGGCGGCAAGGTTTCCGTCGCTAAGGCTGGTGTTCGGCGGCGAGGGCGATGCCGATGCCCTGCGCAACAAGGCGGCCGAGCTCGGCATAGGCGAGCGTATCGAACTGCCCGGCTGGCTCGGCGCCAGGGAGCGCGACGCCCAACTGGCGCGCGCCAGCGTGTTCTGCCTGCCTTCGCATGCGGAAGGGCTGCCGATGTCCATGCTGGAAGCGATGGCCGCGGGCAGGGCGGTGGTCGCCAGCAGCGTCGGCGGCATCCCGGAAACCATCGTCGACGGCGACAACGGCCTGCTGGCGCCGCCGCGCGACGAAGCGGCGCTGGCGGGCAAGCTGGAGCAGGTCCTGGGCAATGAAGCACTGCGCGCAAGGCTCGCACGAAACGCGCGCGTCACAATCGAGCAGCACTATTCAACCGAGGTAGTGTGCGGCCAGCTGTCCGCCCTCTACCGTGAACTGGCGGGGACTCAATGATGAGCGAGGCGACAGGCGTGACCTGGTTGGTGAACCGTTTGCGATGCATGTCGATGGCCGAGGTCGGCTATCGGATCCAGCAGGCGGCGGCGAAAGGCGTGGCGAAACGGGTGCGTCCGCGCGCCGCGCCGCCGCTGCCGCGGGCCCGCACCTTCAGCGTGTCGTCCGCGCCCGCCATGTCCGCGCTCGAAAAGGAAAGCCTGCTGGCCGACGCCGACAGCATTTGCGCCGGCCACGTGGTCCTGTTCGCGAACCGCCGCTTCGACGTCGGCATGCCGCCGTTCTGGAACCGCGACCCGGAAAGCGGCGTCACCGGCCCCTCGGTCTACGCCGGCGACATCGCCATCACCAACCGCGAGCTGGTCGGCGACATCAAGCACGTGTGGGAACTGAACCGCCACCTGCACTTCACACGTCTGGCGCAGGCCTGGGCCAGCACGGGCGACGCCGCCTGGCTGCATGCGCTGCACCACCAGCTGCGCAGCTGGCTCGACCAGTGCCCGCCGCTCACCGGCCCCAACTGGACCAGCTCGCTGGAGCTGGGCATCCGCCTGATCAACTGGGCTTTGGTCTGGCAATTGATCGGCGGCGAGGGCAGTGGCCTGTTCGCCGGCGAGGACGGCGAGCGCCTGCGCGCCGACTGGCTCGATTCCATCCACGCCCATTGCGCGGCGATTTCGCGCCACCTGTCGCGCCACTCATCGGCCAACAACCACCTGATCGGCGAGCTGGCCGGCCTCTACGTCGGCGCCTCGATCTGGCCCTGCTGGAAGTCGTCCGGCGCCTGGCAGGAGCAGGCCCGGCGCGAGCTGGAACACGAAGCCCAGGCCCAGTTCTCGCGCGATGGCGTGAACCGCGAGCAGGCCTTCGCCTACCATATCTTCTCGTCGGAGTTCCTGTTCGTGGCCGGCCTGGTCGGCCAGGCCTGCGGCCAGCCCTTCTCGCGCGCCTACTGGACCAGCCTGCAACGCGCATTGCGTTTCTTGCGCTCGGTGCGCGACGTCGGCGGCAATGTGCCGATGGTGGGCGATGCCGACGACGGCATCGTGTTCCGCATGGACGCCCCCGGCAGCGACCGCGCGGCCCAGTTGCTGGCCCTCGGCGACGCCGTGCTGCACAAGCATGACAGCAACTGGGTCAGCGAGCACATCGGCGTACGCTGGCTGCTGCACACCCTGCCGGGCAAGCGCCCGGAAGCCGATCCGCACGAATCCGGGACCGGCTGGGCCTTCCCGGACGGCGGCTACCTGCTGTTCGGCTCCCACTTCGGCGAAGCCAATGAGATCAAGGGCATGGTCGATTGCGGCCCGCTGGGCTACCTGGGTATCGCCGCCCACGGCCACGCGGACGCGCTGGCGCTGAACCTGTCGGTCGGCGGCGAGGAATGCCTGGTCGATCCGGGCACCTATTCATACTGGCAGGAGCACAAGTGGCGCGACTATTTCCGCGGCACTTCGGCCCACAACACGGTGCGCATCGACGGCCTCGACCAGTCGGTGTCGGGCGGGCGCTTCATGTGGCTGAAAAAGGCCAGGGCCAGCATCGAGCGCATGCCGCAGTCGCCGCACGAATTCGATTTCCGCGGCTCGCACGACGGCTACGAGCGCCTGGCCGATCCGGTGCGCCACATGCGCAGCGTGCGCTTCGACGCCGCCAGCGCGAGCCTGGTGGTGAAGGATGAGTTCTCGGCGAAAAAACATCACCAGGTCGAGCTGTTCTGGCATTTCGCCCCGGGCCTGAGTGTCCGGTTGGACAGTTCTGGCCTGCACGTGCGCGGCAAGCGCTTCGCCCTGCAGATGCACGCCCATGGCGCCGACCTCAAGCTGGAACTGGTGCGCGCCAACGAAAATCCGCCGCTGGGCTGGTATTCGCGCAGCTACGAATCGAGGCAGCCTTGCGACGTGCTCAAGATCAGCACCGTATCGTCCGCCGTCCCGGTCGAGTGCAGGTTTACAATAACGTTTTTTTAATACCCCGCTGTCCGCAGTGTTGTTCACATACTAATTACTAGGGAAACAGTTTCATGCTTATTTATCTGGTCGCGGGCGCCCGCCCCAATTTCATGAAGATCGCTCCGATCGTCCGCGCGCTGCAGGCTCAGGAACCAAAAACGCTGTCCTATAAAATCATCCATACCGGCCAGCACTATGACCGCGACATGAACGACGTGTTCTTCGAAGAACTCGGCATTCCGCAACCGGACGTCTTCATGGCCGCCGGCGGCGGCAGCCATGCCCAGCAGACCGCCAAGATCATGGTCGGCTTCGAAGAGCTGTGCCAGAGCGAGCGCCCGGCCGCCGTGCTGGTGGTGGGCGACGTGAATTCCACGCTGGCCTGCTCGATCGTCGCCAAGAAACTGAACATCCCGGTCGCCCACGTCGAGGCCGGCCTGCGCTCGGGCGACATGACCATGCCCGAGGAAATCAACCGCCTGGTCACCGACAGCATTTCGGACTGGTTCTTCGTCACCGAACCGGCCGCGCTGGAACACCTGAAACGCGAAGGCAAGGCGGATTCCGCCGTGCACTACGTCGGCCACGTGATGGTCGACAACGTGCTCTACCAGGCCGACAAGCTGGCCCACACCGACACCTCCGGCTTCGAGACCAGCGCGTTCAAGAAAGCGCGCCAGGACGCCGGCCAGCGCTACGGCGTGGTCACCATGCACCGCCCGAGCAACGTCGACGATGCCGCGACCTTCACCCGCATCGCCGGCGCGCTGAAGGAAATCGCGGCCGAGCTGCCGCTGATCTTCCCGGTGCACCCGCGCACCCGCGCCAACATCGAGAAATTCGGCATCGACCTGGGCCCGAACATCACCCTGGCCGGCCCGCAGGCCTACATGGCCTTCCTCAACCTGTGGAAGGACGCGGCGGTCGTGCTGACCGACAGCGGCGGCCTGCAGGAAGAGACCACGGCGCTGGGCGTGCCATGCGTCACGATCCGCGAGAACACCGAGCGTCCCGTTACCGTGGACGAAGGCTCGAACGTGCTGGCCGGCACCGATCCGGCCGTCATCATGGCCGAGGCGCGCAAGGTCTTGCGCGGCGAAGGCAAGCAGGGCCGCCGGCCGCACCTGTGGGACGGCAAGGCGGCTGAACGTATCGTCGCCGTATTGGCAAATGAGCTGGCGAAAGTACCCGAATGAGTAGAAAAGGATGATCAAATGAGCGAACGCATCACACTGATGGGGTGCTCCATTGACAACCTGTCGATGGAGGAAACACTGCACACCATCGAGGGTTTCATCCATACAGGACGGCCCCATCAGCATGTGGTGGTAAATGTGGACAAGCTGGTCAAGGCCAGCCACGATCCCGAGCTCAGGCAGATCATCAACGACTGCGCCCTCATCAACGTCGACGGCATGCCGGTCGTATGGGCCTCGCGCCTGCTCGGCAAGCCGCTCAAGGAGCGCGTCGCCGGCGTCGACCTGTTCGAGGCGCTGATGCGCCGGGCGGGCGAGAAGGGCTGGCGGGTGTTCCTGCTGGGCGCAAAGGAAGAAGTGGTGAGCAAGGTCGCTTTGACCTACCGGAACAGGTATCCGCGACTGGTGCTGGCGGGCTACCGCAACGGCTACTGGAAGGGCGAGGCGGAAGAGGCGCAGGTGGTCGAGCAGATCCGCGACGCCAGACCCGACCTGCTGTTCGTGGCGATCAGCTCGCCGAAAAAAGAGCAGTTCCTCGGCCGCTGGCAGGCCGAGATGAAGATTCCATTCGCGATGGGCGTGGGCGGCACCTTCGACGTGGCGATCGGCCAGGTGAAGCGTGCACCGGTGTGGATGCAGAAATCGGGCCTGGAATGGTTCTACCGCTTCCTGCAGGAGCCGCGCCGGATGTTCCGCCGCTACTTCATCGAGGACATGGCGTTCCTGCGGTTGTTCCTGAAAGAGCTCAGGCAGGGCAGATAGACATATTCTTTAAGAAAGCAGAGCACTCATGAAAATTCTCGTTACAGGCGGCATGGGCTACATTGGTTCGCACACGGTCGTCGAACTGCAGAACGCCGGCCACGACGTGGTGGTGTTCGACAACCTGTCCAACGCCGACCCTTCGGTACAGGGACGGGTGCAAAAGATCACGGGCAAATCCTTCGAGTTCGTCCACGGCGACATCCGCGACCGCGCGGCGCTGGAAGCCGCCTTCGGCGCGCACAAGATCGACGCCGTGATCCACTTTGCCGGCCTGAAGGCGGTCGGCGAATCGGTGGCGCAGCCGCTGCGCTATTACGACAACAACGTCACCGGCAGCGTGGCGCTGTTCGAGACCATGGCCAGGTTCGGCTGCAAGACCCTGGTGTTCTCGTCCTCGGCCACCGTCTACGGCGACCCGGCCTCGGTGCCGATCAAGGAAGACTTCCCGCTGTCGGCCACCAATCCCTATGGCCGCAGCAAGCTGATGATCGAAGACATCCTGCGCGACTTGTTCAAAGCCGAGCCGGACTGGCGCATCGCGCTGCTGCGCTACTTCAATCCGGTGGGCGCCCATGAGAGCGGCCTGATCGGCGAAGAGCCGAACGGCATTCCGAACAACCTGGTGCCGTATATCGCCCAGGTGGCCAACGGCCAGCGCGAGAAGCTGTCGGTGTACGGCGGCGACTACCCGACCCCGGACGGCACCGGCATGCGCGACTACATCCACGTGGTCGACCTCTCCATCGGCCACGTCAAGACCCTGGACAAGCTGGTCCAGGGCGCGGGACTGCATACCTATAACCTCGGCACCGGCAACGGCAACAGCGTGCTGGAAATGGTCCATGCCTTCGAAAAGGCCTGCGGCAAGCCGATTCCCTACCAGATCGTAGACCGTCGCCCCGGCGACATCGCGAAGTGCTACGCCGACCCGACCCACGCCCGCGAGGAACTCGGTTGGACGGCGCAGCGTGACATCGCGCAAATGTGCGCCGACTCCTGGCGCTACCAAACTACCCCAAAATAAGCATGAGGACCGAACCATGAAAGCGATGATTCTTGCAGCAGGCAAAGGCACCCGCGTACGTCCGCTGACCTATGACCTGCCGAAACCGATGATCCCCGTGCTGGGCAAGCCCGTCATGGCTTACCTGATCGAACACCTGCGCAAGCACGGTATTTCCGAGATCATGGTCAACGTCAGCCACCTGCACGAAAAGATCGAGGAATACTTCGGCGAGGGCGAACAATTCGGCGTCCAGATCGGCTACTCCTTCGAAGGCTACACCAAGGAAGACGGCGAAGTCGTGGCCGTGCCGATCGGCTCGGCCGGCGGCATGAAGAAGATCCAGGAATTCGGCGGTTTCTTCGACGACACCACGGTGGTCCTGTGCGGCGACGCCCTGATCGACCTCGACCTGAAGGCGGCCCTGCTGGAGCACCGCCGCAAGGGCGCGATGGCCACCGTGATCACCAAGGAAGTGCCTTGGGACAAGGTATCGAGCTACGGCGTGGTGGTCACCGACCAGAACGGCCGCATCACCCAGTTCCAGGAAAAGCCGAAGCAGGAAGAGGCGCTGTCCAACTTCATCAGCACCGGCATCTACATCTTCGAGCCGGAAGTCATCGACCTGATCCCGTCCGGCGTGGAGTTCGACATCGGCTCCCAGCTGTTCCCGCTGCTGGCCGAGAAGGGCATGCCTTTCTATGCCCAGGGTCGGCCGTTCAACTGGCTGGACATCGGCAGCGTGTCGGACTACTGGGAAGTGCTGCAGAACGTGCTGACCGGCGAAGTCAACCACATGCACGTGCCCGGCATCGAGATCGAGCCGGGCCTGTGGACCGGCCTGAACACCAGCATCGACTGGCGCGGCACCACCATCAAGGGCCCGGTCTACATCGGCTCGGGCGTCAAGATCGAAGCCGGTTCGACCATCATCGGCCCGACCTGGATCGGCCATGGCAGCCACATCTGCGAAGGCGCGGAAGTCGTCCGCTCGGTGCTTTTCGAATATACTCGTGTTCTTAATGATGTGACATTGCACGAAATGATCGTGTTCAAGGACTACAGTATCGACCGCGCCGGCGAGATGAAGCATTCGTCCGAATACAGCTCGGACGAATGGCTGAACGCCCGCGATCGCCGCCGCAGCCGCCGCAAAGACAGCGCGGAAGAGACAGATTCCAATCTAGAGAAAATTAGCGCATGAAAATTTATCCAGTCATCCTCTCCGGCGGCGCCGGTACCCGCCTCTGGCCGCTCTCGCGTGCTTCGATGCCGAAGCAGCTCCTGCCGCTGGTCACCGACAAGACCATGCTGCAGGAAACCGCCTTGCGGGTCCGCGGCTGGCCGGGGTTGATGGCGCCGCTGGTTGTCTGCGGCAACGAACACCGTTTCCTGGTCGCCGAGCAGTTGCGCGAGGTGGGCATCAGCCCGAGCGGCATCCTGCTCGAGCCGGTCGGCCGCAATACGGCCCCGGCCGTGACCGCGGCCGCGCGCCACCTGGTCGCCGACGATCCGGACGCCATCATGCTGGTACTGCCGGCCGACCACGTGATCGAAAAGAACGAAGCCTTCCGCCAGGCGGTCGAGCGCGCCTTCGAGCTGGTGCAGAACGGTTCGCTGGCCACCTTCGGCATCGTGCCGAGCGTGCCGGAAACCGGCTACGGCTACATCCGCCGCGGCGAGCCGCTGCCGGGCGTCGACGACTGCTTCAAGATCGAGCGCTTCGTCGAAAAGCCGGACCGCAATACCGCCGAAGGCTTCGTGGCCGATGGCGGCTTCTACTGGAACAGCGGCATGTTCATGTTCCGCGCCGACCGCTTCCTGGCCGAGATCGAGCAGCACGCGCCGGAGATCGCCAGGGCGGCCGAGCAGGCCATGCACGCGGCCTACCGCGACCTCGACTTCTGCCGCCTGGACGAGGCAGCCTTCACGGCCTGTCCGTCGGACTCGATCGACTATGCGGTCATGGAACACACCCGTGACGGCGTGGTGGTCTCGGCGGACATCGGCTGGAGCGACGTCGGTTCCTGGTCGGCCCTGGCCGACGTCCAGCAGGCCGACGCCCACGGCAACGTGCAGCGCGGCGACGTCTACCTGGACGGCGTCAGCAACTCGCTGGTGCGCGCCGAGAGCCGCATCGTGGCCGTGGTCGGCGTCAAGGACCTGGTCGTGGTGGAAACCCCGGACGCGGTGCTGGTGGCGCACAAGGACCAGGTCCAGCGCGTGAAGAACATCGTCGACCACCTGAAGGTCCAGGAGCGCACCGAGCACCTGTACCACACCCGGGTGTATCGTCCGTGGGGCTTCTACGAAGGCATCGACGCCGGCGAGCGTTTCCAGGTCAAGCGCATCTGCGTCAAGCCGGGAGAAAAGCTGTCGCTGCAGATGCACCATCACCGCGCCGAGCACTGGGTGGTGGTGTCGGGCACCGCGCGCGTCACTTGCGGCGACAACGTCAAGCTGCTGGCCGAGAACGAGTCGACCTATATCCCGATCGGCATGACCCACCGCCTGGAAAACCCGGGCAAGCTGCCGCTGCACCTGATCGAGGTGCAGTCGGGCAGCTACCTGGGCGAAGACGACATCGTGCGCTTCGAGGACGTGTACCAGCGCGCCTGAGCGGCGGGCCTGAACCCGAAGCTTCGTTCGCGTCATCTCACGCCGCCCGCGCAACAGCGCCGGCGGCGTTTCCTTTTTCCGCCGGCCGCCTAACGTGCGTTCATCATCATGCGAGGGGCATACAATGCTTGGTCCAGAACTGGTTGGGAGGCAGCCATGAAAAGGATCATTGCGGCGGGCAGCGTGTTGCTCGTCATCGCCGGCGCGGGCGGCGCGGCGCGCGCCGGCGATATCACCGGCGGCTCCAGCCTGCTGGACGACGGCCGCCATGCCCAGCTCGAGCGCTGGCTCGGCGCCGGCGAGTTCAACCTGAACAATGTCTACACCCTGCGCCCGGGAGATACCTCGGTCAATTTCCACCAGGCGGCGGACGGGAAGGGCGCCACCTTCACCCTGATCGAAGTGACGAACACGGCCGGCCAGACCTTCCTGGTGGGTGGCTACAACCCGCAAAGCTGGTCGTCCACCGACGGCTGGCACGAAACCGAGCGCGACTTCCAGCGCACCGCCTTCATCTTCAATTTCACCACGCCGGCCGTCTACCGCCAGGTGCCGACCAGCTTCGAGCTGCCCAGCCAGGGCCAGCGCCAGACCTATAACGACATCCTGTTCGGCCCCGTGTTCGGTTCCGGCCCGGACCTGCTGGTCAACAACGACCTGACCCACGCACTGTCCTGGCAGCTGAGCTACGGAAACCCGGACAACGAGGGCGTCAGCATCATCGATGGCAGCCTGCTCGGCCAGACCGTGAACGTGAATGCGATGGAGATCTTCGCCATCGCGCCGGTGCCCGAGCCCGCCTCGGGCGCGATGTTGCTGGCCGGGCTGGGGGTGGTCGGCGGCATGCTGCGCTGGCGCCAGCGCAAAGGTGCGCAGCGTCTGGCGTAAATTGTTCGCATTACAATTGTGGCATCATGAAAGGGAGCCGTCGTGCTCCCTTTTTTTCGACTTTCACTTTGCCGATGACTTCGATCCGACGCCTGTTCCTGACCCTCCTGCTGCTGGCCACCGCCGCCGGCGCCCGCGCCCAGTTCACCAGCGCGCCCAGCCTGCAGCCGGCCCAGCTGGCCATCGTCATCAACGACGCCGAGCCGAACAGCGTCAAGATCGGCGAGTACTACCGCAAGCGGCGCGGCATTCCGGCAGCGAACGTGGTCCACGTCAGCATTCCGGACAAGCCGCATGGCATCGGCATCGGGCGCTTCCGGGAATTGAAGGAAGAGATCGACAGCCGCCTGGGCCCGGACGTCCAGGCCGTACTGATGATCTGGACCGCGCCCTACATGGTCGACTGCAATTCGATCACCGGCGCCTACACGCTGGGCTTCGACGGCTCCCAGTGCGCGAAGACCTGCGCCAGTGGGCGCTCCAGTCCGTATTTCAATTCCAGGTCGACGCGGCCCTTTACCGACCTCCAGCTGCGCCTGTCCATGCTGCTGCCGACCGAATCGGTGGCGGACGCCAAGGCCCTGATCGACCGCGGCGCCTCGGCCGGGTTCCGCATCGTGCCGGCCACCGCCTATTACCTGGTGACCTCCGAAAAGGCGCGCAACTCGCGCGCCGGCTTCTTCCCGCCGCCCGGCCGCATCGAGGCCAGGAAACTCAGCACCAGGACCATCCAGGGCGATGTGCTGGAGGGCGCCAGGGACGTGATGATCTACGAGACCGGCATGGCCCAGGTCGACAAGCTGGACACCCTGCATTTCGTGCCCGGCGCCCTGGCCGACCACCTGACCTCGCTTGGCGGCGACCTGCTGGGAGACGGGCAGATGAGCAGCCTGCGCTGGCTGGAGGCGGGCGCCACCGCCAGCTACGGTTCGGTCAGCGAACCCTGCAACTATTGGCAGAAATTCCCCAACCCGACCGTGTTGCTGAAGCACTACGTGCAAGGCAATAGCGCGATCGAAGCCTACTGGAAGAGCGTCGCCTGGCCCACCCAGGGCCTGTTCATCGGCGAACCGCTGGCCGCGCCTTACCGCAAACGGCCGCGCTGAAGACGCTTTCCTGTCCCAGGGATGCGAAGATCATAGCGAATTGGTCCGTACGGACTAATTCGTGGTCATGATGTTGTCAATTTGTGCATTTACTATCCATTTTGTTAAGTGTCTCACTGACAAATTGCGCATCCACCCCTTGGGAAACCACATGACTCATCGTCCATCCATCCAAACTCCAGGTCGCCTGACCGTGCTTGCGGCACTGCTGGCCGCTTTTGCCGCGCCGGCTTTTGCCGGCCCCGGCGCCGACGTCGTCATCAGCCAGGTCTACGGCGGCGGCGGCAATAGCGGCGCCGTCTACAAGAACGATTTCATCGAACTCTTCAACCGCAGCGGCGCCGAGGTCAACCTGAAGGGATGGAGCGTCCAGTACGCGTCGACGGGCGGTGGTACGTGGACTCTCACCAAGATCACCACCGATGTCCTGCTGCAGCCGGGTCAGTACTTCCTGATCCAGGAAGGCGCCGGCGCCGGGGCCGGCGTGGCGCTGCCTGCCGCCGATCTCTCCGCCTCGATCGCGATGTCGGCGAGCTACGGCAAGGTGGCTCTGGTCAAGAGCCAGGACGCACTATCGGGCAGCGCTCCAGTCTCCGGCGACCTGGTGGACCTGGTCGGCTTCGGTCCCACCAGCGGCGCCAACACGGTCTCCGCCTGGGAAGGTACCGGCCCAGTCCCGCAGCTGACCAACAGCACGGCCGGGGTGCGTAAGGATGGTGGCTGTACCGATACCGATAACAATGCCGGCGACTTCACGGCCGGCACCCCGGTGGCGCGCAATTCGGCGTCGCCGATCCATGCCTGCGGCGTCATCGCCCCGGTCGACAAGCCGATCGTGCCGAACTGCCCGGCCAGCATTGGCGGCCGCGCCGGCACCGCCGCCACCGGCTTCCTGCAAGCCAGCGATCCGGATGGTATCGTCAGCCAGGCGGACATCACCAGCGCCGCAGTGCCCGGCATCAGCCTGAGCGGCTTCACGGCTGCCGGCGGCATCGGCGCCAGCGCCTCGGTGACCCTGACGGTCGACGCCAGCGTCCCCAGCGGCATCTATCCGGTCGCGGTGACCTTCGGCAACGGCAAGCAGACCGCCACCTGCACGGTGAACGTGGCGCTGTCGGGCGAGCACACGATTTCCCAGATCCAGGGCAGCGGCCTGACCAGCCCCTACGCCGGCACGGTGCAGACCACCACCGGCGTCATCACCAAGAAGCTCAGCGACGGCAATTTCTTCATCCAGGACCCGGCCGGCGACGGCGATCCGACCACCTCGGACGCGATCTACGTGTTCAATGCCCCCACCGCGGCCCGGGTCGGCGACCTGGTGAAGGTGTCCGGCACCGTGACCGAATACAAGCCCTCCGGCGCCACCCGTACCTTCACCGAATTCGGCAATGTGACGCAAGTGAGCGTGCTCGGCAGCGGCGCCTCGGTCCCCGTCACCTACGTGCGCCTCGGCGACGAGGACCTGAGCCAGTACGAAGGCATGCTGGTCAGCTTCAGCGGCCCGCTCTTCGTCAACGGCAATTACAACCTGGGCGACCGCGGCGAAGTGGTGCTGGGCAGCACCCGCCACGAGACCCCGACCAACCGCTACCGTCCGGGCAGCGCGGATGCCGTCGCCCTGGCCGCTTCCTACCAGCGCGACACCCTGGTGCTGGACGACGGCATCTTCAGCACCCCGAACCCCATCCCTTACCTGACCGACGGCACCCTGCGTACCGGCGACAGCGTCAACGGCCTGACCGGCGTGATCGATTTCGGCGCGATCGGCGGCGGCGGCGCCTGGTACAAGCTGCAGCCGACCGAGACCCCGGTGTTCAACCGCAGCAACGCCCGCGAAGCGGCGCCGACGGTCGCGCCGGGCAACGTCCGCGTCGCCAGCGCCAACGTGCTGAACTTCTTCACCACCTTCACCGACGGCACCGACGCCTGGGGCGGCACCGGCAAGGGTTGCACGCTCGGCAGCACCACCAAGGCCGCCAACTGCCGCGGCGCCGACAGCACCGCGGAATTCATCCGCCAGCGCAACAAGATCGTCAACGAACTGAAGGCGATGGACGCCGACGCGGTCGGCCTGATGGAAATCGAAAACAACGGCGACACCACCGTGGAATACCTGGTGGGCGCGTTGAACGCCGCGATCGGCAGCCCGGCCTATGATTACGTGCGCAAGCCGGCCACCACCGGCACCGACGCAATCCGCGTGGCGATGATCTACAAGCCGGGCAAGCTGACCCCGGTGGGCGGCGCCATGTCGGACGGCGACAGCGTCAACAACCGCCCGCCGATGGCCCAGACCTTCAAGGTCAACGCCAACGGCGCCAGGTTCTCGCTGATCGTCAACCACCTGAAGTCGAAGGGCAGCTGCGGCGGCGGCATCGTCGGCGACGCCGACAGCGGCGACGGCCAGGGCTGCTTCAACGCCACCCGTATCCTGCAGGCGAAGCGCCTGGCGAGCTACTTCATCCCGGCCGTGATCGCGAACGCCGGCGACCCGGACGTGCTGGCAGTCGGCGACTTCAACTCCTACGGCCACGAAGATCCGATCGCCTACCTGACCGACAATGGCCTGGTGAACGAGCTGGAACGCTTCGTGCGCCCGAACGGCATGCCGTATTCCTTCCAGTTCGACGACACGGTCGGCTACCTCGACCACGCCCTGGCCACCGCCTCGCTGGACGGGCAAGTGGCCGGCGTGACCGAATGGCATAACAATGCCGACGAACCGCAGATCATCGACTACAACAAGGAAAGCAAGCCGGACGACGAGTACGTGGACAATGCCTTCCGCGCCTCGGACCACGATCCGGTGCTGGTCAGCCTGAACCTGGCGCCGGTATTCGTGGACGTGAGCGGCAGCGTGTCGGTTGCCAAGTCCGGCCTGGCGGTGAACCGCACTACCGGCAAATACACCGGCACGGTGACGTTCACGAACACCAGCGGCGCGGCGATCCGGGGACCGCTGCAGTTCAAGCTGGACGGCCTGACGGCAGGCGTTACCCTCGACAACCAGTCCGGTATCCAGGGCGGCTCGCCGTATATCTCGCTGTCCAACGCCTCGATCGCGCCGGGCGCGACCGTCACCGTCCCGGTGACCTTCACCAATCCGTCCAAGGCGCTGATCGCCTACACGGCCAAGCTTTTCAGCGGCACTTTCTAAGGAAATCGCATCATGTTCAACATTAAAAAACTCCTGGCGCGTGCGCTGATGGCCCTGAGCCTGGTCGGCGGCGCCGCAGTGGCGGGTCCGACTTATCACGTCGATGTCGACACCACGACCCTGGCCGGCAAGAGCGGCTACCTCGACTTCCTGATCGTCGGGCAGGGCGACACCGCCACCACCACGGCCAAGCTGAGCCACTTCACCGGCGACTTCAGCGGCGCCGTGTACACCGACAACACCACCGGTTCGACGGCCGGCGCCACCGTCGGCAGTACCGGCAGCTGGAACGAGTTCGCGCTGTGGGCGAACTTCGGCGGGCAGTTCAGCTTCGACGTCAGCTTCGACCAGATCGCCGATAACATCGCCGGCGCCCTGTTCCAGGTTGCCCTGCTCGACGGCGGCTTCCTCTACCTGGACCCGCTGACCGCCGACATCGCGCAGTTCGATGTCAGCCCCGGCCAGCCGATCGGCCTGGCAGGCAGCGACTTGGCCACGATTTCGGTGGCGGCCGACGTGCCCGAGCCGGCCGATGCGATGCTGATGCTCACCGGCCTGGGACTGCTCGGCTTCACGCTGCGCCGCCGCGCCTGAACTGGGTCCCGGTCCTGAGCAAGCCGCCTGTCCGCGAGGGCGGGCGGCTTATTTTGTATCCTTTTCACCACTTTCCCCCGCCGTCCCGGGGCCTACCCAAAACGGGTGGAGCCCGCTTCCCTCTAGGGCTCCCGCCCTTTGACGATTTATTCGCCAAACATATCAATTCTCAAAGCAAATCATATTGTTCAGTTGATCTTGCTTGGTGCATATTAAAATCCAGCACAGTCCCGCAGATAGACCTATGCATAATTAGCCCATGGCTGCACACATTCTCGTGGTCGAACCCGATCCCGCCATCCGCCAGTTGCTCGAGCTGAACCTGACCAGCGCCGGGCACGAGGCCGCCAGTTGCCTCGACGCCGAGTCGGCGCTGGTGCTGATGGAATACAGCCTGCCCGAGATGCTCCTGCTGGAATGGGACCTGCCCGGGCAAACCGGCGAGGCGCTGATCCGGCGCCTGCGCGCGCAGGCCAGGACGCGCGAGCTGCCCATCATCATGGTGTCGGGCCGGGCAGGGGAGCACGACAAGATCCTGGCGCTGGAATCCGGCGCCGACGACTATCTCACCAAGCCTTTCAATCCGCGCGAGCTGCTGGCGCGCATGGGCGCGGTATTGCGGCGGCGCGTGCCGCACGTGTCAAGCGAAACCGTGCAGATGGCCGGTCTGCGCCTCGATCCCGGCACCCAGCGCGTGATCGCCGGCTCGCGCCAGGTGGCGCTGGGGCCCGTCGAATTCCGCCTGCTGAACTTCCTGATGCACCATCCCGAGCGCGTGCACACCCGCTCGCAGCTGCTGGATAAAGTGTGGGGCCGCCACGCCGTGCTCGACGAACGCACCGTGGACACCCATGTCGGCCGCCTGCGCAGCGCGCTGCAGCCCAGCGGCCACCAGGAGCACATCGAAACCGTGCGCGGCACCGGCTACCGCTTCGTGGCCTGGAACGCGCGCGCCGACTGGTCCGGCGCCGCTTGAGCCCGTCCCTGGAACCGGTCGTCATCCTCAGCCGGCAGGAGCAGGAATACCTGCTGCGCACCATCGAATCCGGCCTGCGGGTCGTGAGCATGCGGCAGTTCTTCCTGTGGACCCAGGGCCAGCTGCAGACCCTGTTGCCGCACCAGGTGATGGTGGCGCTGCAGTTCGCGCCCTCGGGTGCGCTGCGGCGGATGGAATGCCTGCATGCGACCGTGCTGGCGCCGCAGCGCGAGAGCCTGCTGGCCGACCGCCGCGACGGCCTGGCCCTGCGCATCGCCCGCCATTGCCTGCAGGGCGCGCGGCTGCCGGCCATGGCCGACGTCGCCGCGGAAGGCGGGAATCGCCAGGCCGGCGTGCTGGGCGGCTTCGGCAACGAGCTGCGCGACGCCGGCTTCGAGAGCGTGCTGGTGCATGGCACCGGGACGACGGCCGAGGGCGCGAGCGTGTTCGTGCTGTTCGGCCTGCCGATGCGGCCGGGACCGCGCCATGCCTATTTCCTGGAGTTATTGCTGGCGCATCTGCACCTGGCGCTGCTGCGCCTGCCGTCGCCGGAGACGCGCGGCGCCGGCGCGCCGGCAAGACCGCTGAGCGCGCGCGAAGCCGAGATTGTCGGCTGGCTGCGCGAGGGGAAGAGTAACGGGGAGATGGCCCAGCTGCTGGGGATCAGCGCCCTGACCGTCAAGAACCACCTGCAGCGGATCTACCGCCTGCTGGGTGTCGGCAATCGCGCGCACGCACTGGCGCGCTGCCTGGAACTGCGTCTGCTCGAAGCAGCTTAGATCAGCTTAGATGTTGGTGTTGCCGGCTGCCGCTTCCAGCTGGGCGCGGCGCATGGCGTCGTAGCGGTAGGCTTCGGCGTTGCCGTCGATGATGCGCAGGCCCTTGCAGCCGTCGGCGGCGCAATCCGGCTGCGGCATCGTGCTGCTGGCGACCTGGGCCGAGGCGCCCGATTGTCCGGACACGATCACTGCGGCGGCGGTCTGGGTCGGCTGGTCGGCCTGGCCACCGCCGCAAGCGGCGAGGATCACGGCGATGCAGAGGGCGGAGACGGAACGGATGGCGTGAAGTTTCATGGTGCGGAAAAAGTCGCGTTCAACAGATGAGCTATTGTAGACAGGAAATTTTCCGCAACTCAACATTTTTTTAGTTAATTTAGTGCAAATATTGAAATATAGAAAGATTTTTGTCTTGAAATAGACGGAGATCGGCGATGATCAGGGAAATATCCTTGCGGAAATTTTTGATGCATTGACGCAACGTCGCACGGAAGCGACTTTATCCATGCAGATTCTTGAATAGTTGATTGAACAATTTCCCACAAGCGGGAACTTGTGCTAGGACATCAACAAGCGGAAAGACGGAAGGCGGGGAGGATGCCGGCGCAGCCCGCGGACGGTGCCGCGGGCTGCGCCGGCAATGTTGCGGCAGGCTGGTTTGTCAGTGGCGGCGGCGCATGCGGGCGCCCAGGCCCAGCAGGCCGAAGGCCAGCAGCGACAGGGTGGCCGGTTCTGGCACCGGGTTCACCGGCAGGTCCGACAGGACGATATTGTCGACGCCGATCTCGCCCGGCCCATTGTCCAGGCCGGAGCAGAAGAAGTTTTCGTCGCAGCGGAAGCCGATGATGGCGATCTCGACGAAGTCGGTCATCGCGAACGTAGCGCCGTCGATCGTGCTTCGCAAGAGGTCGGCATCGGCGGCGTCATAGGTCTGGAATGCGATGGTGTCCGGGATATTGAACTGGATCGTTTCCGTGGTTTGATCTGCGCGCAGGCCGATGATCTGGAGTGCGGCGGGAATGGCAGGGTAAGCCACGCCCGGCGTGGCGATGAAGCTGGCATCCAGGCTGGTGAAGCGGAAGGTCGATCCCGTCGGCGCCGCGATGATGTCGATCAGGCCGCTGTTGAACAGGTCGAAATAGGTGGTCGGGTTGTTCGTCGGGCAGATGCTGGGCGCGCAAGTAGCCGGAACGCTGCCGTCGATGAAGCGGCCGACCAGCACCGAGCCTGGATCCGTCATGCCCCCCAGGACCTCGAAGGCGACCGTATAGCCATCTTCTTGGAAACTGCGTCCGTTATACGCCGGGCCGGTCTGGCCTTCGAAGGTGATGACAGCCGCCTGGGCCGCGCTTGCCGAAGCGAGGGCGAAGATGGCGGCGCCGAGCACGCGCCCGAGTACACCGCCGCGAAGTGTGGACTTGTTCATATGCTGACCTTTTTCGTTGGAGGAAGCGCGGATGCGCGGCTTGCGATGCTGCTGATTCTGCGTAAAATGTTAGCACGAAGTATATCAATAAAGATAACTTCCGTTTGATGCCGAACGCACAAGCGAACATCCGGCTATAGATGAGTTCGGCAAAATAATATTTGAACAAAGCGTCATCAGCCTGTGCATATGGTGGCGTTCGTTGATCCCGAAAGGATTTTCTTGTACGCATCAAATGCACGGTTGACGCTGGCATGGCTTGCAGCGCATGATGGCCGGATGCGAACCCTGATCCTTTTACTATTGATTGCCTGCACCGCCTGCACCACCTGCACCACCGCGGCGCCGCAAGCGCAGCAAGCACAGCAAGCGCCGCAAAGCGACACCCTGGCCCGCATCCGCGCCCTGGCCGGCACGCCAGGCTGCTCCAGCGACGCCCAATGCCATTCGCTGCCGCTGGGCGCACGCGCCTGCGGCGGTCCGGAAAGCTACCTGGTCTGGTCCTCGGCAAGCACCTCGCAGGCCGAGATCCAGGCCCTCGGCGAGCGCTACAAGGAAGAACGGCGCGCCGCCAATGCCGCGTCCCGCAGGGTCTCGACCTGCCAGTTCCTGATGGACCCGGGCGCGGTCTGCCGCGCCGGTACCTGCCAGCCGGGCTCCGGAGGACTCCCCGAAGCGCGCTGACCCCTTTGTTGGGGGCTCTTGATTTAATTCATAAAAAGAAATTGTCTGTGCGTCTAGGCGCATGGTAGCCTTGCACGGCTAAGCTTCTCTACGGCACAAAGGCACAAAGGAGTAGGAATGGTTGCAAAGCTGTACCGGCGCGCAGGTTTTACGCTGCTCGAACTGCTGGTGGTGATCGTCATCATCGGCCTGCTGGCCGCGTATGTCGGTCCCAAGTATTTCTCGCAGCTCGGCAAGTCCGAAGTCACCGTGACGCGCGCCCAGATCGAAGCCTTCGAAAAATCCCTCGACACCTACCGCCTCGACGTCGGCCGCTACCCGACCACCGAGGAAGGCCTGAATGCCCTGATGGCCGCGCCGCCCGCCGCCGCCGGCAAATGGAATGGCCCCTACCTGAAGAAAGGCGTGCCGGCCGACCCCTGGGGCCATGCATATCAATACCGCGCGCCCGGCGCCAAGAGCGAGTACGAGATCGTCTCGCTGGGCAAGGACGGCCAGCCTGGCGGCGCCGGCGAAGCGGCCGACATCAGCTCTCAGTAAGCATCTTCCGTGCAGTACGCGGTTCGCACTCTCGCTCCCGACATGAGCATCGCCAGCGTGGTCGTCGACGCCTCGGATGAGGCGGACGCGCGCCGCCAGGTCGAGGCGCGCGGCCTGTATGTGAGCGCGGTCGAACCGGCGCGCGCGGCGGGCTTCGCATTCCGGCGCGGCGGCGGCGGCAAGCTGTCGCTGGTGCTGTTCAGCCAGGAGCTGCTGGCCCTGCTCACCGCGGGCCTGGGCATCGTCGAAGGCCTGGAGGCCCTGCTGGAAAAGGAAGCCAGTCCCGCCACCCGCGCCGTGCTGGAACGCCTGCTGGCCGGCCTGCGCGAGGGCAAGCGCTTCTCCGGCGTACTCGCCGAGCAGCCGGCCCTGTTCCCGCCGCTCTACGTCGGCATCGTGCGCGCCGCCGAAGGCACCAGCGACCTGCCGCGCGCGCTCGAACGCTATATCGAATACCAGCAGCGCATCGACACCGTGCGCGCGAAAATCGTCAGCGCCTCCATCTACCCGGCGATCCTGCTGCTGGTGGGCGGCGGCGTCTCGATCTTCCTGATGTCCTATGTGGTGCCGCGCTTCGCCGAGGTCTACCAGGGCGCCGGGCGCAACCTGCCGTGGATGTCGCGCCTGATGCTGGAGTGGGGCCAGTTCGCGGGCCGTCACGCCGGCGGCCTGCTGCTGTCCTTCGGCGCGCTCATCGCGCTGGCCGTCTTCGGCATCCGCCGCGTGCTGCGCGAGGGCGGCGCGGCGCGTCTGCTGGCAAAGCTGCCCGGCATCGGCGAGCGTGCCCGCGTGTATGAACTGTCGCGCCTCTACCTGACCCTGGGCATGCTGAACGAAGGCGGCATCACGCTGGTGAGCGCGATCGAGACCGTGCAAGGCATGGTCTCGCCCGGCATCCGCGCCGGCCTGCGCGCGGCCAAGGGCGCGATCGAATCCGGGCGGCCGCTGTCGGACGCCTTCGAGGCCAACGCCCTGACCACGCCGATCTCGCTGCGCATGCTGCGCGTGGGCGAGCGCACCGGCGAGATGGGACCGATGCTGACCCGCTCGGCCGCCTTCTACGACGGCGAGATCGGGCGCTGGATCGACCGCTTCACGCGCACCTTCGAGCCGCTGCTGATGGCCGCCATCGGCCTGGTGGTGGGCGCCATCGTGGTGCTGCTGTACATGCCGATTTTCGACCTTGCCGGAGACATGTCGTGAGCGTTTCAGGCGTCGACATGTTCGACCCTGGCCTGCTGGCGCGCGCGCGCGCGCAGAGCCGCCAGTCGCAGCGCTCGCTGGTCGAGGAGCTGCAGGCCTTGTCCGGGCAGGAGCCGCGCCAGATCGTGCGCCAGCTGGCCGAGCCCTTCGGCCTGACGGTCATGGAGACGCTCGAGATGTTCGGCCAGCAGCCGGCCTTTGACCTGCTGCCGCTGGCGCATGCCATGGCGCGCAACTGCGTGCTCTTGCGGGATGCGCAAGGCCCGTTGACCGGCGTGATCGCCGACCCCTTCGACCTGGATCTGCAAACCTGGCTCGCCGCGCAGGCCGGCTGCACGGCGGCGCGCCCGCTGCACCTGCGCCTGGCGCTGGCCGCCGACATCCAGGCCTACCTGGGCAAGCAGGAGGAATCGGCGCGCGCGGTCGATACGCTGGTCGGCGACAGCAATGAAGGGCGGCGCGACGGCAAGGCCGCCACGATGCTGTCCTTCGCTTCGGTCTCGGAAGGCGCCAGCCCGGCGGTCAAGCTGGTCAACTCGACCTTGTACGACGCCTTGAAGGCCGGTGCCTCCGACATCCACCTGGAGAGCACGGCCGGCGGCCTGGCCGTCAAATACCGCGTCGACGGCGTGCTCGATCACGCGGCCTCGGTCGGCGGCATCGAGCTGGCCGAGCACATCATCTCGCGCCTGAAGGTGCTGGCGGAACTCGACATCGCCGAGCGCCGCATCCCGCAGGACGGCAGCTTCCGCGTCGAATCCGGCGGGCGCGAGATCGACCTGCGCGTCTCCATCATGCCCAGCATCCACGGCGAGGACGCGGTCATCCGTATCCTCGACAAGCGCGCCATGATCGAGTCCTACGGCGCGTTGACGCTCGAGGCGCTGGGCTTCGACGCGCCTTCGCTGGCGACCCTGCGCGGCCTGGCCCAGGAGGCCTACGGCATGCTGCTGGTGACCGGGCCGACCGGCTCGGGCAAGACCACGACCCTGTACGCGGCCCTCACCGAGATCCACAACGGGCGCGAGAAGATCATCACCATCGAGGATCCGGTCGAGTACCAGTTGCCCGGCATCCTGCAGATCCCGGTGAACGAAAAGAAGGGCCTGACCTTCGCGAAAGGCCTGCGCTCGATCCTGCGCCACGACCCGGACAAGATCATGGTCGGCGAGATCCGCGACCGCGAGACCGCGGAAATCGCGGTGCAGTCGGCGCTGACCGGGCATCTGGTGCTGACGACGGTCCACGCCAACAACGTGTTCGACGTGTTCGGCCGCTTCACCCACATGGGCATCGACCCCTACGCCTTCGTCTCCGCCCTGAACGGCATCTGGGCCCAGCGCCTGATCCGCATGAACTGCCCGCACTGCGCCACGCCCTACGAGCCGGACAGCGCCGAGCTGGCGTCCGCGCACCTGCAGCCGGAGGAGGTGGGCGACTACCTGTTCATGCGCGGGAAGGGCTGCGGCGACTGCCGCGGCACCGGTTATAAAGGCCGCCGCTCGATCGCCGAGATCCTGACCCTGAACGACGAGATCCGCGAGCTGATCGTCGACAAACAGCCGATCCGCCGCATCAAGGCCGCCGCCGCGGCGAACGGCACGCGCAGCCTGCGCCTGGCGGCGCTCGACCTGGTCAAGCGCGGCGCCACCACCATCGAAGAAATCAAACGGGTGACCCTGCATGCGTAAGTGGTTCGGACAGTCCTTGCGGCTGGGCCTCGCGCCCGACGGCCTGGCGCTGGTGCGCACCAGCATCTGGCCGCACGAGCGCGCCCGGTTGCTGGCGCAGGCGCGCTTCAAGGAAAACAATGTCGAGGCCGCGTTGCGCGAAGCCGAACGGATGCTGGCGGACCACGAGCGCGAAGGCTGGGCCTTGCGCGTGGTGCTGTCCGACGAGCTGGTGCGCCTGTGGCAGGTCGCGCCGCCGCCCGGCGCGGCGCGCATGGCCGACCTGGAGGCCGCCTGCGCGCTGCGCTACCGGGCCCTGTTCGGCGCCAGCCCGGCCGGCTGGCAGGTCCGCGCCGACTGGAGCGCCACCCGGCCCTTCCTGGCGTCGGCCGTGCCGCAGGCCTTGCTGGCGCAGCTGCAGCAGGCCGCCGCCGGCTCGGGCTTCCGCCTGGTCGAGGTCGCGCCGCAATTCGTCGCCGCGCTGAACCAGCACCGTTCGATGCGCCGTCCCGGCGCCTGGTTCGGGGTGGTGCACGGCGGGGTGCTGAGCGTGGCCGCCTTCGACGGCGCGCTGCTGGCGGCGGTGCGCACCGCGCCGATCCCGGAAGGCGCCGACCGCGACTGGCTGGAAGGCCACGTCGCCCGCGAAGCGCTGCGGGTGGGCCTGGGCCGGCCGGAACGCCTGCAGGTCTGCGGGCCCGCGCCCAAGGCCTGGGCCAGCAGCGCCGGGCGCCTGAAGTTCGCCTGCACGCTGTTCGAGGACGAACTCGATCCGCTGTGGCCCGACAGCGCTCGGCTGGCGATGACGGGGAGGGCGCCATGAAAAAGGTGAACATCGATTTCGCGCCGCCCAGCCTGGCGCGCAGCATCCTGCGCACGCCGCGCCACAGCTGGGTCGTGCTGTGGATCGTGTTCGTCGTCGCCATGGCGCAGTCCGGCGCCCACGCCGGACTGCGGCGCGAACAGGGCGAAGTCGCGCTGCTGCGCGCGCAGGCGCAGGCACAGGTGCGCACCCAGGCGCAGGCCCGGGCGGCGCCGGCCCCCGTGCGTGCGCCCGTACCCGAGGCCCAGGCGAATGCCGTGAACGCCGCCGTGCTGCAATTGAACCTGCCCTGGCGCGCGCTGCACGACGCGGTGCAGGCGGGCACGCCGGCCAGCATCGCGCTGCTGGCGCTGGAGCCGGACGCGCGCCGCAGCACGGTCCGCATCACCGCCGAGGCGAAAAGCAGTGACGACATGATCGCCTACGTCGAGCAGCTGCAGAAGGGCGACTGGTTCAGCGCCGTCAGCCTGGCCCGCCACGAGATCAACGAGCAGGACCCGAACCGTCCGATCCGCTTCCAGCTCGACGCCCGATGGAGGCCCGCGCAATGAAACAGCTGTCCTTTGGCCCGCTGGCGCTGCGCCTGCAGCTGGCGTTGCGCGCGAATCCGCTGCCGGCGGGCGGCGCCGTGGTCTTCCTGGCCTGCGCCGCCGGGCTGGCCTGGACCCTGCATGCGAACGTGGAACTGGACGCCGAACGCGAGGCCCTGCTGGCGGCGCGCGCGGCACGCCAGGCTGCGTCCTCTTCTGCTGCGGCCCCGGCAGCACCGTCCACCGCGGCTGCGCCGGCGCCGTCCGCCGACAGCCTGGACGCCTTCTACGCCGCGCTGGGACCGCGCCGCTACGCCGAGCAGCAGGTCAAGACCCTGTTCACGCTGGCGGCCAAGAACGGCCTGTCGCTGAGCCAGGGCGAATACAAGACCGGCTACGACCGCAACGCGCGCCTGAGCACCTACCAGGTCAACCTGCCGGTCAAGGGCAGCTACGGCGCGATCTGGCGGTTCGCCTTTGGCGTGCTGCGCGCGATTCCCTTCGCCTCGCTGGACGACGTCAGCTTCCGCCGCGACAGCATCGGCGACCCGGCCGTCGAAGCGCGGCTGCGCCTGACCTTCTATTTGAAGGACGCGCCATGAAGCCGCGCCATCTGGTGCTGGGCGCGGCCCTGGCCGGCGCCGCGCTGCTGGTGCTGTTCGGGGACCGCAGCCCCGCCACCGAGGTGGCCGAGGCGGTCGAACGCACACCCGCTGCGCGCACCGCCACGCTGGTTCCCGCGCCTGCGCCGGTCCTGGTCTCCAGCCTTGCACCCGCCGGCGGCGCGCCCATCCTGGCCCTGGTCCGGCGCGAGGTCCTGATCGGCGACAGCGACACCCAGTTCCGCCAGGCCGGGAATGGCGTCTTCGGACGCCAGGACTGGACGCCGCCCCCGCCGCCGCCTCAGCCTGCGCCGCCGCCACCGCCGCCGAGCGCGCCGCCGCTGCCCTTCAGCTTCATCGGCAAGTCGGTGGCCGACGGCGTCTGGGAGGTCTACCTGGCGCGCGGCGACCGCACCTACGTCGTGCGCGACAAGACCCTGATCGACGGCACTTACCGGGTCGACGCCATCGCGCCGCCGGTGCTGACCCTGACTTACCTGCCGCTGAACACCGTTCAGCAGCTCAATATTGGAGTGTTCGAGTGATGCCTCGTCCGTCGATGAATCTGGCCCTCTGCGTGGCGGTCTCCGTGCTGCTTTCGGCTTGTGCCGGCCAGGTGGCCTACCGCGAGGGCAATGCGCTGGTGGCCCAGGACCAGGTCGAAGCCGGCCTGCTGAAGTACCAGGAAGCGGTGGCCGCCGATCCGGCCAATGCCGCCTACAAGACGGCCTGGCTGCGCGCACGCGACGGCGCCACCAACCGCATGCTGACCCGGGCCGACCGCGACATCGCCGACGGCAAGGTCCAGCCGGCGCTGGAGAATTACCAGCGCGTGCTGGCCATCGATCCGGTCAACGACCGCGCCCGCGCCGGCCTGCGCCAGGTCGAGGCCGACCGCCGCCATGCCGTGCTGTTCGAGGATGCGCGCGCCGCCATCGAGCGCAAGGACTACGACGCCGCGCGCCAGAAGCTGGGCGCGATCCTGAGCGAGCGCCCGAGCCACGAGCCGGCGCGCCAGCTGCTGGCCGAGGTCAACGAAAAGAACGCCGCCGCGCCCGCCGAGGCGGCGCTGGCGGCGGCCTTCCGCACGCCGATCAGCCTGGAGTTCCGCGACGCCCCGATCAAGCAGATCTTCGAAGTCATCGCGCGCCACTCGGGCCTGAACTTCCTGTTCGACAAGGACGTCAAGACCGACCAGCGCGCCTCCATCTTCCTGAAGAACAGCACCGTCGAATCGGCCGTCTACTATCTCTTGATGACCAACCAGCTGGAGCGCCAGGTCATGGACGGCAACACCATCCTGATCTACCCGAACGTGGCGGCCAAGCAGAAGGAATACCAGGAGATGACGGTGAAGACCTTCTACCTGGCGAATGCGGAGGCAAAGAGCATCGCCAACACGCTAAAGACGATCCTGAAATCGCGCGACGTGGTGGTCGATGAAAAGCTCAACCTGGTGATCCTGCGCGACAGCCCGGAAGCGGTCAAACTGGCCACCCAGCTGGTGCAGCTGCAGGACGTGCCCGAGCCCGAGGTCGTGCTCGACGTCGAGGTGCTGGAAGTGCAGCGCAACCGCCTGCTCGACCTCGGCGTCGACTGGCCGACCGCGCTGTCGTTCGCGCCGCTGAAGAACGTCGGCGACGTGCCGCTGACGATCGACCAGCTGCGCGGCCTGAACTCGGGGAACATCGGCGTGTCCGGGGTCTCGGCGGTGATCTCGGCAAAGAAAACCGACGGCGACGCCAACACCCTGGCCGCGCCGCGCATCCGCGTGCGCAACAAGGAAAAGGCCAAAGTCGTCATCGGCGACAAGCTGCCGACCATCACCACCACCATCTCCTCGGGCGTGGGCGGCTTCGCGTCCGAGTCGGTGAACTACGTCGACGTCGGCCTGACCCTGAACGTCGAGCCCACCATCTACCTGAACAACGAGATCGGCATCCGCATCTCGCTCGAGGCCAGCACCCTGGTCGACACCATCGAGACCAAGAGCGGCACCACCGCCTACCGCATCGGCACGCGCTCGGCCGCCACCATGCTGCAGCTGAAGGATGGCGAGAACCAGGTGCTGGCGGGCCTGATCAAGAACGACGAACGCAGCAGCGCGTCCCACCTGCCGGGCCTGGGCGACCTGCCGATCATCGGCCGCCTGTTCGGCAGCCGCCTGGACACCCGCGACAAGACCGAGGTGGTGCTGTCGATCACGCCCCACCTGGTGCGCAATATCCAGCGTCCGGCCGCCAACGCCGCCGAGTTCAACGCCGGCACCGAGGCCAGCTTCCGGCGCCGTCCGGACGGCACGGTGCGCCTGCCGGCCGCGCTGCCGGGCCGTCCGCAGCCGCCCGTGCCGGCCGTGGCGCAGCCGCCGGCGCCGGCGATGGTCCCGGCCACCAGCGTCAACATGGGCGGACAGCCCCCGGCCGCGCCGCCGTCGAACCCCGCGACCGCCTTGCCGCCGGCGCCGGGCGTGCAGGCGGTGCCGGTCCCGCAACCGGACCTGACGCCGCTGCCGGCCAGGCAATGATGCGTCGCGCGCGCGGCTTCACGCTGATCGAGCTGCTGGTCACGCTCGCCATCCTGGCATTGCTGGGGGCGATGGTGGTGCCGGCCGCCAGCATGGCCGTGCAGCGCCGCCATGAGCAGGACCTGCGCCTGGCCCTGCGCGAGATCCGCCTGGCCATCGACGCGTATAAAAAGGCCAGCGACGAAGGCCGCATCGCCAAAGCGGTCGGCGCGACCGGCTATCCGCCGAAGCTCGAGCTGCTGGTGGACGGCGTGGTCGACCAGCGCAATCCGAAGAAGGCCAAAATCTACTTCCTGCGCCGCCTGCCGCGCGATCCCTTCGCCGCCGATGCGGCGTTGGACGACGCCCAGACCTGGGGCAAGCGCAGCTACGCCAGCGAGGCCAAAGAGCCGCGCGAGGGCGACGACGTGTACGATGTGTATTCGCTGTCGGGCAGGGCAGGCCTGAACGGCATTCCTTACAGCCGGTGGTGAGCACATGAAGCGCAATCGCGGATTCACCCTGATCGAACTGCTGATCGTGCTGGGCATCGTGGCCCTGCTGCTGACGCTGGCCGTGCCGCGTTTCTTCCCCAGCGTCGACAAGACGAAAGAGACCATCCTGGCCGAGAACCTGCGCACCACGCGCGCCGTGATCGACCAGTTCTATGCCGACACCGGGCGCTATCCGGAATCGCTGGAGCAGCTGGTCGAGAAAAAATACCTGCCCCATCTGCCGGCCGATCCGATCGCGGAGAGCGATACCAGCTGGGTCATCGTGCCGCCCGAGGATTCGTCGCGTGGCGGCGTCTACGACCTGCACAGCGGCGCCGAGGGCAAGGGGCGCAACGGCAAGCCGTATTCGGAATGGTAAGGGCGCGGCCTCGGTTCAGGGCGGGCCGCGCTGGCGGCTTCACCTACGTCGGCCTGATCGTGTTGGTGGCGATCATCGGCCTGGTGGGCGCCGCCACCCTGAAGGCCGACGCGCTGTTGCGGCGCGCCGCCGCCGAGGAAGAGCTGCTGGAGATCGGCGCGGCGTTCAGCGCCGCGCTGACCAGTTATGCGGAAGCGACGCCGCGCGGCCAGCCGCCCCAGCCGCCTTCGCTGGAAGCGCTGCTGAAGGACCCGCGCGTGCCCGGCGTGCGCCGCCACCTGCGCAAGATCTTCGTCGACCCGATCACCGGCAAGGCCGAGTGGGGCATCGTCTGGCTGAACAAGGGAAGCGGCATCGATGGCAGCGGCGGCAGCGGGGTGCTGGCCGTGTACAGCCTGTCGCAATCGAAGCCGTTGAAGCAGGCGAACTTCGACGCGCGCTTCCAGAACCTGGAGAACCGCGAGCACCTCGCGGACTGGAAGTTCGCGGCGACCGGGAAGGGCGTGGTGCAGGGGCAGGCGGGTCAGCCAGTGCAGGGACAGCCGGGTCAGCCGGGTTTGTTCGGGCAGCCTGGCCAGCCAGCGCCGGGCCAGCCGCCGGCGCCGTCGGAGCCGCCCACGCTGTTCCCGGGGCGCGGCAATCCGGACACCATGAAACCTTCGCCGGCGGAGCCGCCGGAGCCGCCGCCGCAGTCCGAGGACTCGGGCTCCGGCGACGACGAGAAGGACGCCAGGGACGAGCAGGAGCGCAAGGACAAGGAAGCGCGCGACGCCAACCGGCGTTGACGCCCCCTGGCGTTCAAGGCCCTCGTGGGGCGTTTTACGACTTCGCGCGGCGCATGAAGTCGCGCGGACGGAAGCCCAGCGCGAACAGCACCGCGAAATAGACCGCCGCACTGAGGCCGATGATCAGCAGCAGGGCGCCGATGCGCAGGACAGGATGCGCGCGCAGCGCCGCCCAGTCCAGCTGTCCCTGGCTGAACCAGGCGGCGGCGCCCATCAGCGCGGTCGCCAGCACGACCTTCACGAAGAAGGGCAGCCAGCCGGCGTGCGGGGTGTAGATCTGGCGGCGGCGCAAGCCCATGTACAGGAACAGGGCATTGAGGCAGGCGCCCATGCCGATCGACAGCGCCAGCCCGGCCACGCCCATGCCCAGCACCTGCACGAAGACCAGGTTCATCAGCTGCGTGGCGACCAGCACGCCGATCGCGATGCGCACCGGGGTGCGGATGTCCTGGCGCGCGTAGAAGGCCGGCGCCAGGATCTTGACCAGGATGATGCCCAGCAGGCCGACCGCATAGGCCATCAGCGGCGCGGTGGCGGCGGCCACGTGGGCGGCCTTGAACGCGCCGTAGTTGAACAGGGTGGCGATCAGCGGCGTCGACAGGGCCGCCAGGCCGACCGCGGCGGGCAAGGCCAGCAGCAGGGTCAGGCGCAGGCCCCAGTCGAGCAGGGCCGAGTATTCGGCGATGTCGCCGTCGGCGTTGGCCTTCGACAGGCTGGGCAGCAGGATGGTGCCGAGCGCGACACCCAGGATCCCGGTCGGGAATTCCATCAGGCGGTCGGCGTACTGCAGCACCGAGACCGCGCCGCCGCCCATGTTGGAGGCGTAGTTGGTGTTGATGAGCAGGCTGATCTGGGCTGCGGAAACGGCGAACACGGCCGGCCCCATCTTCTTGAGGATGCGGCGCACGCCCGGGTCGCTCAGGCCGGCCAGCGGATTCATGGACAGGCGCGGCAGCATGCCGATGCGCTTCAGGGCCGGAATCTGGATCGCGATCTGGGCCACGCCGCCGACCATCACGGCCACCGCCATCGAATAGATCGGCACCTCGAAATACTTCACCAGGAACAGCGAGAAGAAGATCGAGGACAGGTTCCACAGCACCGGCGTGAAGGCCGGGATCTTGAATTCGCGCCAGGTATTCAGCACGGCGCCCGACAGCACCACGAAGGACATGCAGGCGATGTAGGGGAACATCAGGCGGGTCATGACCACGCCCTTGTCGAAACCGTCGCCGTCCAGGCCGCTGGCGATACCCATCAGGATCAGCGGCGCGCCGACGATGCCGACGATGCTGACCAGCACGGTCGCCCAGACCAGGGTATTGGCGACGTGGTCGACCAGGCTCCTGGTCGCCGCTTCGCCTTGCTGGGTCTTGTACTCGGCCAGGATGGGCACGAAGGCTTGCGAGAAGGCGCCTTCGCCGAACAGGCGGCGCAGCAGGTTGGGCAGGCGGAATGCTATATAAAAGGCATCGGTGTAGGGGTTGGCGCCGAAAGCGCGGGCGAACAGGGTGTCGCGCAGCAGGCCGGTGAGGCGGGAAACCATCGTCATGCTCGAGATGGCTGCCAGGGTTCGGAGTAGGTTCATAGCCCGCGATTATAGCTGGGCAATAGCCCACGGAAACTGTCGGACGTGGCTTTTTCCGGGCAAAAGCGGACGCGAGTATGAATTTGGAATTGCCCTGCGATGAAACCTTCGCTATAATCGAGGGCTGTATTGAATTCAGTTGGCAGACACTAATCGTTTGAGGTGTTTGCGGACGCAACTTACACCGATTAGGAAATTCCATGGCAAATACCGCACAGGCGCGTAAGCGCGCTCGTCAAGCAGTTAAGCAAAACGCTCACAACTCGGCTCAGCGCTCGACCCTGCGCACCGCGATCAAGGCTGTCAAGAAGGCCATCCAGGCTGGCGACAAGGCCGCTGCGACCACCATCTTCCAGCAGTCCGTGTCGACCATCGACAGCATCGCTGACAAGAAAATCATCCACAAGAACAAGGCCGCTCGCCACAAGAGCCGCCTGGCTGCCGCTATCAAGGCCCTGTCGGCCTAAGCGACACCACCGCGCGGCCTCTGCCGCGCAGGTTCTGCAGGATGAAAAACCCGCCCGACCCCAGGTCCGGCGGGTTTTTTTCGTTGATCAATTACCAAAAACCGGGGTCAGACCCCGGTTTTTGGAAAAAGCTCCTAGGCAGTTGCCAAAATTCGGGGTCTGACCCCGGTTTTGCGGGGTCTGACCCCGGTTTTGGGAAATTGTTTATTTTCTAGTGCCTACCGCCTCGGCCGGCACTTCCATCCATTCGCCCGGCATCAGCGGGTGGCTGGACAGCGAGAAGGGGCCGATGCTCATGCGTACCAGGCGCAGGGTCGGCAGGCCGACCGCGGCCGTCATGCGCCGCACCTGCCGGTTCTTGCCCTCTTCGAGCGTGATCGCGATCCAGCTGGTCGGCTTGTCCTGGCGCTGCCGGATCGGCGGGTTGCGCGGCCACAGCCATCCGGGTTCGGCGATCCGTACCGCGCGGCAGGGTTTCGTGATGAAGTCGCCGAGGTCGAGCGGCGCCTGCAGGCGGGCGAGCAGGGCAGGCTCGGCCACGCTTTCCACCTGCACGATATAAGTCTTGGCTTCCTTCTGGTCAGGATGGGCGATGCGGTGCTGCAGCTTGCCGTCGTCGGTCAGCAGCATCAGGCCTTCACTGTCGGCGTCCAGGCGGCCGGCGGGGTAAATGTTCGGGATATCGATATAGTCGGCGAGCGAGGCGCGGCCGTCTTCGGCGCTGAACTGGCAAAGGACCTGGAATGGCTTGTTGAATAAGATGAGGGACATGGAAGAGGTTTTTAGAGCAAAATAGCAATCATCGATATTGTATTTCGGAGACCCCACGATGTACGAACATATTCAAGTGCCCGCCGAAGGCAAGAAAATCACCGTCAACCCGGATTGCTCGCTGAACGTACCTGACCAGCCCATCATTCCGTACATCGAGGGCGACGGCACCGGCGTGGACATCAGTCCGGTGATGCTGAAGGTGGTCGACGCGGCGGTAGCGAAAGCCTACGGCGGCCAGCGCAGAATCAGCTGGATGGAGATCTTCGCCGGCGAGAAGTCGACCCGGGTCTATGGCCCCGATGTCTGGCTGCCGCCCGAGACCCTGGCCGCGGTGAAGGAATATGTGGTGTCGATCAAGGGCCCGCTGACGACGCCGGTCGGCGGCGGCATCCGGTCGCTGAACGTGGCGCTGCGGCAGGAGCTGGACCTGTATGTCTGCCTGCGCCCGGTGCGCTACTTCGCCGGCGTGCCTTCGCCGCTGAAGGAACCGCAGAAGACCGACATGGTGATCTTCCGCGAGAACTCCGAAGACATCTACGCCGGCATCGAATGGGCCGCCGAATCCGAGGGCGCGAAGAAGCTCATCGATTTCCTCGTGAACGAGATGGGCGTCAGGAAGATCCGCTTCCCGGAGACCTCGGGCATCGGCGTCAAGCCGGTCTCGCGCGAAGGCACCGAGCGCCTGGTGCGCAAGGCGATCCAGTATGCGATCGACAACGACAAGCCCTCGGTGACCCTGGTCCACAAGGGCAATATCATGAAGTACACGGAAGGCGGTTTCCGCGACTGGGGCTATGCGCTCGCGCAGAAGGAGTTCGGCGCCGAGCTGATCGACGGCGGCCCGTGGTGCAAGTTCAAGAATCCGAAGACCGGCCGCGACATCACGGTCAAGGATTCGATCGCCGACGCCTTCCTCCAGCAGATCCTGCTGCGCCCGGCCGAGTACAGTGTGATCGCCACCCTGAACCTGAACGGCGACTATGTCTCGGATGCGCTGGCGGCCCAGGTTGGCGGCATCGGCATCGCGCCGGGCGCCAACATGTCGGACTCGGTGGCGATGTTCGAGGCCACCCACGGTACCGCGCCCAAGTATGCGGGCAAGGATTATGTGAACCCGGGCTCGCTGATCCTGTCGGCCGAGATGATGCTGCGCCACATGGGATGGACGGAAGCGGCCGACCTCCTGATCAGCTCGATGGAAAAGGCGATCACCTCGAAGCGCGTGACCTACGATTTCGCGCGCCTGATGGAAGGCGCGACCCAGGTGTCGTGCTCGGGCTTCGGCGAGGTCATGATCGAGAACATGTGAGAGGAGGGCGCGGCGGAAGCAGGCCGCGCCGGCATAAAAAAAGCCCCGCCGAAGCGGGGCTTTTTGCTTCCCGGCGAATGCTTACGCGCCGACGATGTTGGAAGCTTGCTTGCCTTTAGGGCCTTGCGTGACTTCGAATTGGACTTTTTGACCTTCTTTGAGGGTCTTAAAACCGTTCATATTGATTGCGGAGAAGTGCGCGAACAAATCCTCGCCGCCGTCATCTGGGGTGATGAAGCCAAAACCTTTGGAATCATTGAACCACTTCACAGTACCTGTTGCCATAAAATAACCTTCGATTTGAAAAACGAATCACACGAGCCATAAAAGCAAGAAGCTTCTTGCCCCCTCCTCAGCCTGCTCACTTCTTATCAACTAGTACATAAGTACATGTCAATAACTGCATTGTTGTTGCAATAATCTTGTAAGTCAAGCGGTTTTGAACGCGTGTTGTAAAAACTTTCACTACTGCTTTGGAACAAGGTCTTGATTTTTGCAATCGGGGCGCCATCTGCGCGCAGCAGGGAAAACGCGTAAGATGGAAAGCACATGGGATCGCACAGGAAACTACCCTGATTGTCCCTGATTGTTAACGTACGCACGAACAGCGAAAGCATCTTAGAATACTCTTATGGCAACCAAGCACGATACCGAACAGCTGCTGGAGCGGCAGACCGTAAAGCCACCCCCCCTGTACCAGGTGGCGCTGCTGAATGACGACTACACCCCCATGGAGTTCGTGGTCGCCATCATCCAGGAGTACTTCAATAAGGATCGCGAGACGGCGACGCAGATCATGCTTTCCGTACATCGCCATGGTAAAGGGGTGTGCGGTGTGTTTTCCAAAGATATAGCGTGTACCAAAGTGGAGTTTGTATTAACGCATGCGCGCAAGGCGGGGCATCCCCTGCAGTGCGTGATGGAGGAAGTATGATTGCGCAGGAATTGGAAGTCTCTTTACATATGGCCTTTGTCGAAGCGCGGCAGGCTCGGCACGAGTTCATCACGGTCGAACATCTGCTGCTGGCGCTGCTCGACAACCCTTCGGCCGCTGAAGTCCTGCGTGCGTGCGCGGTCAACATCGAAGATCTGCGCAAGACCTTGACGAATTTCATCGGCGACAACACCCCGACCGTGCCCGGCACGGGCGAGGTCGATACCCAGCCGACGCTCGGTTTCCAGCGCGTGATCCAGCGTGCGATCATGCACGTGCAATCCGCCTCGAACGGCAAGAAGGAAGTCACCGGCGCCAACGTGCTGGTGGCGATCTTCGGCGAGAAGGATTCGCACGCGGTCTATTACCTGCACCAGCAGGGCGTGACCCGTCTCGACGTGGTCAATTTCATCTCGCACGGCGTGCGCAAGGACCAGCAGATCGACAGCCAGAAGGCGTCGGAAGGCGTGGAAGAAGCGCAGGTCGAAGGTGCGACGAAGGAAAGCCCGCTGGACCAGTTCACGCAGAACCTGAACAAGTCGGCTGCCGACGGCAAGATCGATCCGCTGATCGGCCGCGAGGAAGAAGTCGACCGCGTGATCCAGATCCTGTGCCGCCGCCGCAAGAACAACCCGCTGCTGGTGGGCGAGGCGGGCGTCGGCAAGACCGCGATCGCGGAAGGCCTGGCCTGGCGCATCGTCCAGGAAGACGTCCCGGAGATCCTGCAGAATGCCGTCGTGTATTCGCTGGACATGGGCGCGCTGCTGGCCGGCACCAAGTACCGCGGCGACTTCGAGCAGCGCCTGAAGGCGGTGCTGAAGCAGCTGAAGGACACGCCGAACGGCATCCTGTTCATCGACGAGATCCACACGATCATCGGCGCCGGTTCGGCCTCGGGCGGCACGCTGGATGCGTCCAACCTGCTGAAGCCGGCCCTGGCGAACGGCCAGCTGAAGTGCATCGGCGCGACCACGTTCACGGAATTCCGCGGCGTGTTCGAGAAGGACCATGCACTGAGCCGTCGCTTCCAGAAGGTCGACGTCAACGAGCCTTCGGTCGAGCAGACCGTGCAGATCCTGCGCGGCCTGAAGTCGCGTTTCGAAGAGCACCACGGCGTGAAGTACTCGTCGTCGGCGCTTTCCACCGCGGCGGAACTGGCGGCGCGCTTCATCAACGACCGTCACCTGCCCGACAAGGCGATCGACGTGATCGACGAAGCCGGCGCGGCCCAGCGCATCCTGCCGAAGTCGAAGCAGAAGAAGACCATCGGCAAGACGGAAATCGAGGACATCATCGCGAAGATCGCGCGGATCCCCCCGCAGACCGTCAACCAGGACGACCGCAGCAAGCTGCAGACCATCGACCGCGACCTGCGCAACGTGGTGTTCGGGCAGGACCCGGCCATCGAAGCGCTGTCGGCCGCGATCAAGATGGCCCGTGCAGGCCTGGGCAAGCAGGACAAGCCGATCGGCTCCTTCCTGTTCTCCGGTCCGACCGGCGTCGGCAAGACCGAGGTGGCCAAGCAACTGGCCTTCATCCTCGGCATCGAGCTGGTGCGCTTCGACATGTCGGAGTACATGGAACGCCATGCGGTGTCGCGCCTGATCGGCGCCCCGCCGGGCTATGTCGGCTTCGACCAGGGCGGCCTGCTGACCGAGGCCATCACCAAGAAGCCGCACGCGGTGCTGCTGCTGGATGAAATTGAAAAAGCCCATCCGGACATTTTCAATATTCTGCTGCAGGTGATGGACCATGGCACGCTGACCGACAACAACGGCCGCAAGGCGGACTTCCGCAACGTGATCATCATCATGACCACGAACGCGGGCGCCGAAAGCCTGACCAAGCGCTCGGTGGGCTTCGTGGATTCGAAGGCGGCGGGCGACGAGATGGCCGACATCAAGCGCATGTTCACGCCGGAGTTCCGCAACCGCCTGGATGCGATCATCAGCTTCCGCGCGCTGGACGAGGAAATCATCCTGCGCGTCGTGGACAAGTTCCTGATGCAGCTGGAAGAGCAGCTGCACGAGAAGAAGGTGGAAGCCGTCTTCAGCGAGAAGCTGCGCAAGTTCCTCGCCAAGAAGGGCTTCGATCCGCAGATGGGCGCCCGTCCGATGTCGCGCCTGATCCAGGACATGATCCGCAAGGCGCTGGCCGACGAGCTGCTGTTCGGCCGCCTGACCAACGGCGGACGCGTGACGGTGGACCTGAACGAGAAGGACGACGTGTTCCTCGAGTTCCCGGAAGGCGACGTCCCGCCGCCGCCGGAGCCGGTCGAGACGGTCGAGATCGAGTAATCCCGGAAGCCCCGCCCAGTGCGGGGCTTTTTTTCGCCTGTCATCCTGGCCCGGGGCGCGGTCATGAAGTTGTCATGTGGCAATCCTATACTGCCGCCATCTTCGCTTCCGCCCACGCCACCATGCGCCTCTCCAGGATCCAGACCGGTACCAAGATCATCGGCGCCTTTGCCGCCGTTTCCGCCGCCATCGTCGTCATTTGCGTCGTCGCCCTGTGGCGCATGCGGGCCGCCGACGCGCTGACGAAGGACCTGGTCGACAACAGGCTGGCCAGCCAGCAGCTCAGCGCCGAACTGCTGGGCATGGCGCGCCTGAACGGCGTCCGCGCCGGCGCCATCGCGCGCAGCGACAGCCTGGAGGCCGGCGACTACTTCCAGGCCCAGCTGACCCAGGGCGACGAGGAGGAAGCCGCGCTCGAAGCGCGTCTCAAGGCCATGCCTTCGAGCGCGGAGGAGCGCCGGCTGGCGGCGCAGGCGGCGCAGCGCAAGAACGCCTGGCTGGCGGTGCGCAAGCAGGTGTTCCAGGCCAAGGATCTCGGCAAGACCCAGGAAGTCGAACAGCTGGCCTCGACCAGCATGGCTACCGGCTTCGAGGCCTACACCAGGGCGCTCGAAGCGCTGCTGGCCTGGCAGACCCGCCAGGCGCGCGCGCTGGCGGCAGCGTCGGGCAGCGCCTCGCTGTTCAGCCGCATGCTGCTGCTGGCCGTGGGCGGCGCCGCGTTGCTGCTGGGTGGTGCGGCCGGCTGGCTGCTCACGCGCAGCATCGTCGCGCCGCTGCAGGAAGGCGTGCAGCTGGCCGAGCGCGTCGCCCGCGGCGACCTTGGCGCCACCATCCGCCACGCGCGCGGCGACGAGATCGGTCGCCTGTTCGACGCCCTGAACCACATGACCGGCGGCGTCTCGGCCACGGTCGTGAAAGTGCTGGACAGCGCGCGCCTGATCGACGACGCCTCGGCCGACATCGCCGCCGGCAACCGCGACCTCGCGCTGCGCACCGAGCACCAGGCCAGCAGCCTGCACGCGACGCTCAAGGCGATGGCCGAGCTGCTCGAAACCGTCCAGCAGAACCACCTGAACGCGCACGACGCCAGCGAACTGGCGCTGGCGGCCTCCGGCGTCGCAAGGGAAGGGGCGGGCGCGGTCGAGCAGATGGTGGAGCGCATGGCCACGATCCGCCAGTCGGCCGCGAAGATCGGCGACATCACGGCGATGATCGACGGGATCGCCTTCCAGACCAATATCCTGGCCCTGAACGCGGCGGTGGAAGCGGCGCGCGCAGGTGCCGAGGGGCGCGGCTTTGCCGTGGTCGCCAACGAGGTGCGCGGCCTGGCCCAGCACTCGGCTGCGGCGGCAAAGGAGATCAAGACCTTGATCGCGGCATCGCTCGGCGCCATCGAATCGGGGGCCGGCATCGCCGGCAGCGCCGGTACGACCATGCGCCAGATTCTCGGCCGCGTGCAGCAGGTGGCCGACCTGATGAAAGCCATCGACGCCGCCAGCTCGGAGCAGGCCGAGGGCATCGCCCAGGTCCGCCGCACCGTCGCCGACATGGACGAGGCCACCCGGCGAAATGCCGCCATGGTCGAGCAGGCCGCGGCGGCCGCGGAGACCATGCGCGCACAGGCTGAGCAGCTGACGAAGGTGGTCGCGACGTTCAAGGTCTAAAATCTTTTTTGCATGTATGCACGCCAGTACAGCGTTTCACTATGGCAAACTCATGTTCTCTAGCAAACTTGCCTAAGTGAACATGAACGCCTCCCGCACCATCCTCGCGCTGTCGCTCGCACTCATCGGCCAGCAGGCCGGCGCCGCCGATCCATATTTCCGTTTTCCCGCGGTGCGCGGTGACACGGTCGTGTTCACCGCCGAGGGCGATCTCTGGCGCACGTCGATTGCCGGGGGCAAGGCGACGCGCCTGACCACCCACCCGTCGAGCGAAACCCATGCCGCCATTTCGCAGGACGGTAAATTGGTCGCCTTCGTCGCTTCCTACGAGGGCGCCCAGGAAGCCTATGTGATGCCGATCGAAGGCGGACTGCCCAAGCGCATCACCTTCGAAAACGGCGGCGTGACCGTGCTCGGCTGGACGGCGCAGGGCGAGGTCCTGGTCAGCATCGAAAACCCGGTCGGGCCAGCGAAGCGCCGCGTGGTTGCCACGCTCGATCCGGTCAAGTTGACACGCCGCGTGCTGCCGCTGGCCGACGCCAACGACGCCGTGCTGGACGATGCCGGCCGCACGGTCTATTTCACGCGCATGGGTCTGTCGATGACCAACGATAACGTGAAGTCCTACCGCGGCGGCGCCTACGCCCAGCTGTGGCGGTTCGACCTGCATGCGAAAAATGAGGCCCAGCCGCTGTTCAAGGGCGATGCTTCGAACAACCGCCGCGCCATGTGGTGGAAGGGCCGCCTCTACTTCATCAGCGATGCCGGCGGCGCCGACAATCTGTGGAGCGCGCTCCCGGACGGCAGCGACCGCCGCGAGCTCACCCACCACAAGGCCTGGGACGTGCGCACCGCCTCGCTCGGCGACGGCCGCATCGCCTACCAGCTGGGCGCCGACCTGCACCTGTTCGACATCGCCAGCGGCAGCGATTCGATTCTCAACGCCAGCCTGGTGTCGGACTTCGACCAGCAGCGCCTGCGCCGCGTGAAGTCGCCGCTCGACGCGCTGACCGGCATCGAGGTCGCCAGCAAGCTTGATCGCATCGTGCTGACCGCGCGCGGCCGCGTGACCATCGCCGGTACCGGCAGCCATCGCCGCGTCGAGATCGCGGTGCCGGAAGGCGCGCGCGCCCGCGGCGCCGTCTTCAGCCACGACGACAAATGGGTCTATGCCATCGCCGACACCAGCGGCGAAAACGAGATCTGGCGCTACGCCGCCGACGGTTCCGGCCACGGCGAGCGCCTGACCACGGACGGCGCCAGCCACCGCTCGGCCCTGTATCCGTCGCCGGACGGCAAATGGCTGGCGCACACCGACAAGAAGGGCCGCACCTGGCTGCTCGACCTGGCCGCGCGCACCAATGTCATCATCGACGACGCCGGCCAGGCGGGCCTGGATCGTTCGGATCAGGTGGTGTGGTCGCCCGACAGCCGCAACCTGGCCTTCGTGCGCGCGGGCAGCAGCGAGCGGCGCGACCAGATCGGCATGTTCAACCTGGCGAGCCGCGCGATTTCTTTTGTGACCACCGACCGCTATGAAGCCAGCTCGCCGTCCTTTTCGCCGGACGGCAAATGGCTGTACTTCCTGTCGGCGCGCCACTTCAACGTGGACGGCAAGAACTCGGTCTGGGGCGACCGCAACATGGGCCCGGTCTTCGACAAGCGCGTCGGCGTGTTCGCGCTGGCGCTGCAGCCGGACCTGCGCTTCCCCTTCAAGCCGGAAGACGAGCTGACCAGGCCGGAAGAAAAGTCGCCGGAGGCTGCGGCCAAGGCGGCCGTGAAATCGCCGGGCGCGGAAGAGCCGGACAGCGCCAAGGGCGCGGCGGTGGCGGCGGCGGCAGCGGCAGCCAATGCCTCCGCCAAGGCGAAGCCGGAGCCGCCGACGCCGGCCATCGTCTACGCCGGCCTGCGCGAGCGCCTCTACGAAGTGCCTGTCGCGCCGGGCAACTACCGCGCGCTGGCGGTCGACGACAAGCGCCTCTACCTGCTCGAAGCCGGCGACGACGAAGCCGGCAAGGGCACGCTCAAGACCCTGGCCATCGCGCGCAGCAGCCCGCAGCCGGAAACCTTCGCCGCCAGCGTGCGCGAATTCGGCCTCTCCACCGACCACAAGCACGTGTTCTACCGCACCTGGGCCAAGGGCACGCCGGGCGACATGCTGATCGTCGACGCCGCCGCCAAGGCGCCCGCGGATGTCAGCAAGGCGAAGGTCAAGATCGACGACTGGGCGGTGAGCTCGAACCCGCGCATGGAATGGACGCAGATGTTCAACGACGCCTGGCGCATGCACCGTGACTTCCTGTACGACGCCAACATGCGCGGCATCGACTGGAACGCGGTGCGCACCCGCTACGCGCCGCTGGTCGAACGCGTGACCGACCGCGCGGAACTGGACGACGTGCTGGGCATGATGATCGGCGAGGTCGGCGCGCTGCACTCGCAGATCCGTCCCGGCGACGTGCGCCGCGCCGCCGCCGAGGGCACGCCGGCCAGCCTGGGCGCGGTGCTGAGCCGCGTGGCCGACGGTTACCGCGTCGACCATGTCTACCGCAGCGAACCGGAGCTGCCGTCCGAAGCCGGCCCGCTGGCCGCGCCCGACGTCAACGTCAGGGAAGGCGACATCATCACGGCCGTCAACGGCAAGTCGCTGGCGGAAGCGCGCGACATCGCCGACCTGCTGCTGGACACCGCCGGCAAGCAGGTGCTGCTGAACGTGAAGAGCGCCGACGCCAGGCCGGGCGCCAAGCCGCGTGCCCTCATCGTGACCCCGGTCTCGATGGCCACCCACGCCAGCCTGCGCTACGCCGACTGGGAACAGGGCAGGGCGCAACAAGTCGACACGGCCTCGAAGGGCAAGATCGGCTACCTGCACCTGCGCGCGATGGTGGCGCGCGACATCAACGCCTTCGCGCGCGACTTCTACGCCAACATCAGCAAGGAAGGCCTGATCATCGACGTGCGCCGCAATAACGGCGGCAACATCGACAGCTGGATCATCGAAAAGCTGCTGCGCCGCTCCTGGGCCTTCTGGTCCTCGAACGGCAAGCAGCCCTACTCGAACATGCAGAACACTTTCCGCGGCCACCTGGTGGTGCTGACGGACGAGCTGACCTACTCCGACGGCGAGACCTTCGCCGCCGGCGTCAAGGCCCTGAAGCTGGGGCCCCTGGTGGGCAAGCGCACCGCCGGCGCCGGCGTCTGGCTCAGCGACGGCAACGGCCTGGCGGACAACGGCATGGCGCGCGTCGCCGAGAACGGCCAGTTCTCGAGCGACGGCGACTGGCTGATCGAAGGCGTGGGCGTGACCCCGGACGTCGAGGTCGACAACCTGCCGAACGAAACCTTCAACGGGCGCGACCGCCAGCTCGAAGTCGCCATCGAGCTGCTGGAGAAGAAGCTGAAGGAGCAGCCGGTGAAGGCCTGGAAGCCGGCTGCGATTCCTGCGCTGAAACGGTAATCAGACGGCGGCCAGCGCCCGCGCCAGATCGGCGCGCTGGTCGTCGACATGCTCGATGCCGACCGACAGCCGGATCAGGCCATCGCCGATGCCGAGCTGGGCGCGCTGCGCCGGCGGGATGGTCGCATGGGTCATGATGGCCGGGTGCTCGATCAGGCTCTCGACGCCGCCCAGGCTTTCGGCCAGGGTGAAGACTTCGCAATGTTCGAGGAAGCGGCGCGCGCCGGCGAGGTCGGTATCGAGGTCGATCGAGATGATGCCGCCGTAGCCGTGCATCTGGCGCCGCGCCAGTTCGTGCTGCGGATGCGAGGCCAGGCCCGGATAATAGACGCGGCTGACCTTGCGCTGGTCTTCCAGCCAGTGCGCCAGTTCCATCGCATTCGCCGAGCTGCGCTCCACGCGCAGGGCCAGGGTTTTTATACCGCGCAGCACCAGGAAGCTGTCGAAGGGCCCCTGGATCGCGCCCACCGCATTCTGGATGAAGCCGAGGCGCTCGCGCAGCGCCTGGTGGCGCGGCTCAAGGCCGACCACCGCCACCCCACCGATGACATCTGAATGGCCGTTCATATATTTGGTGGTCGAGTGCACCACGATATCGATGCCTTGCTCCAGCGGGCGTTGGACGATGGGGCTGGCGAAGGTGTTGTCGCATACGCTGAGGATGCCGCGCTCGCGGCACAGCGCGCCGATGGCGTGCAGGTCGGCCAGCTTCAGCATCGGGTTGGTCGGCGTCTCGACCCACACCATCCTGGTCTCAGGGCGCAGCGCATTGGCCAGGGCCAGCGGGTCGGCCAGGTCGACGTAGCTGAATTCGTGGCCGGCGCTGTGGCGGCGCACGCGCTCGAACAGGCGGTAGGTGCCGCCGTACATGTCGTCGCCGGCGACGATGTGCGAGCCGGCCGGCAGCAGCTCCAGCACCGCGGCGATCGCGGCCAGGCCGGAGGCGAAGGCGAAGGCCGCGCCGCCGCTCTCGATGTCGGCCACGCAGCGCTCCAGCGCCCAGCGGGTCGGGTTGTGCGAGCGGCCGTAATCGAGGCCCTTGTGCACGCCCGGGCTCTCCTGGGCGAAGGTGGAGGTCGCGTAGATCGGCGGCATCACCGCGCCGGTGCTGGGGTCGGGCGCCTGGCCGCCGTGGATGACGCGGGTGGCCAGGTGGCGCTTGGTATCGCTATTGCTCATTTGAGGGTCCTGCGCAAATGGTTGAGAAGGTCGAAGCGCGTGATCAGGCCGTAGAAACGGCGGCGGTCGCTACCGTCGCCTTCCGCGATCACCACGGTCAGGCCGCGGTCGAGGATCTCGCGCAACTGCTGCATGCTGCCGGACGGCGGCAGGGTCTGCAGCTCGGCCGTCATGGTGCCGGAGACCGGCGCCTGGAAGTGCTCGCGCTCGTCGGTGACGTGCTTCAGGATGTCGGATTCGTCCACCAGCCCGACCAGCCGGCCGCGGTCGATCACGGGCAGCTGGGCCAGGTCGGCGCTGCGCATGCGGTTGAAGGCGGTCAGCAGGGTGTCGGTCGGGGCCACGGTGACGACGTCGCCGTCGTCGTAGCGGCGCCCGATCAGGTCGCGCAAATCGCCCGTGCGCGGGCGCTGCAGCAGGCCCTGGTCGACCATCCAGCCGTCGCTGTAGACCTTGGTCAGGTAGCGGGTGCCGGTGTCGCACACGAAAGAGACTACGCGCTTCGGAACGCTCTGCTCGCGGCAGTAGCGCAGGGCCGCGGCCAGCAGGGTGCCGGTGGACGAGCCGGCCAGCAGGCCTTCCTGGCGCAGCAGGGCACGCGCGGTGTTGAAGCTTTCCTCGTCGCCGATGCTGTAGGCGCGGCGCACCCGCGAGAGGTCGGCAATCGCGGGGATGAAATCCTCGCCGATGCCCTCGACAGCCCAGGAGCCCGACACCGTCGACACCTGCCCGGTGCGCACGTACTCGGCCAGGATCGAGCCCTGCGGATCGGCCAGCACGAATTCGACATCCGGCTGCACCTTGGCGAAATAGCGCGACAGGCCGGTCAGGGTGCCGGAGGAGCCGACGCCGACCACGATCGCATCCACCTCGTGCTTCATCTGCTCCCAGATTTCGGGACCGGTGCCGGTTTCGTGGGCCAGCGGATTGGCCGGATTGTTGAACTGGTCGGCGAACCAGGCGCCGGGGATCTCGCGGGCGAGGCGCGCCGCATAATCCTGGTAGTACTCGGGATGGCCCTTGCCGACGTCCGAGCGGGTCAGGTGGATCTCGGCGCCGAGGGCCTTCAGGTGCAGCACCTTTTCGGCCGCCATCTTGTCCGGCACCACCAGCACCACGCGGTAGCCCTTGATGCGGGCCACCAGGGCCAGGCCCAGGCCGGTATTGCCGGCGGTGGCTTCGACCACGGTGCCGCCGGGCTTGAGGCGGCCGTCCAGCTCCGCCGCCTCGATCATGGCGCGGCCGATGCGGTCCTTGATGGAGCCGCCGGGATTCTGGGATTCGAGTTTGAGGAAGAGCTGGCAGGGGCCGGTGTCCATCCGGGTGACCTCGACCAAGGGGGTGTTGCCGATCAGCGAAAAAATTGCCGCCGCCGACGCGGGCTGTGGAGCGGGCTGCGAAGCTTTCATCATGCCTCCGATAGGGCGCAAGGGCGAGCGCCGGGCCGTCGATAAAAGGGTGATCTTAGGACGGATTCCGGGCGCCCGATTTAAGCCATATTAAGCCTTTTCGATGGCGCTGCGGCGCCGGTTCGGCTGCTCAGCGACCAGCTTTCAGGCGCCGCCACAGCGTGGTGCGGCTGATGCCGAGATGGCGCGCGGCGGCCTCGCGCTGGCCGCCGAAACGGGCCAGGACCTCGGCCACGTTCTCTTGCGCCGATACTTGCTGCAAGGACAAAGCGGCCGGGGCGGGCAGAACGGACGCGGGAAGCTGGCCCAGCTCCGGCGCCACCGCCAATAAAAACGCCGGGGTCAGGGCCTGCAGCGGCTCGGCCGCCAGGAACAGCGCCAGCCGCTCCATCAGGTTGCGCAGCTCGCGCACGTTGCCGGGCCAGGCATAGGCTTGCAGGACCGGGGCGCAGGCCGCGATCTCCGCGCCCAGGTTCGGATGCGGACGCGCGCTGAGGGCCGCCATTGCGTTCTTCAGCGACCATTCGGCCAGCGCCGGGATGTCGGCGCGGCGCTCGCGCAAGGACGGCAGCACCAGGCGCAGCACCGCCAGGCGGTAGTATAAGTCGGCGCGGAAGCGGCCTTCGCGCACGCGGGCCTCGAGATCGCAGTGGGTGGCGCTGATCACGCGCACCTCGATCGGCACCGGGCGGGTGCCGCCGACCCGCATCACCTCGCGCTCTTCAAGCACCCGCAGCAGCCGCGTCTGCAGGGCCAGCGGCATTTCGCCGATCTCGTCGAGGAAGAGGGTGCCGCCGTTCGCCGCTTCGAACAAGCCGGCATGGCCGCCGCGGCGCGCGCCGGTGAAGGCGCCTTCCTCGTGGCCGAACAGTTCCGATTCCAGCAGCGATTCGGCGATCGCGCCGCAGTTCACGGCGACGAAGGGCCGGAGGGCAGCGCGGTGCGGCCCCTCGCGGTGGATGGCCTGCGCCACCAGCTCCTTGCCGCTGCCGGTCTCGCCCTGGATCAGCACCGTGGCCTTCGAGCGCGCATACAGCACCACGGTCTGGCGCAGCTTTTCCATGGCCGCCGACTCGCCGCGCAGGTCGTTCAGGCCGCGCCGCGCGCGCCGCGGGTCCGGGCCGCCGCGCCGTCCGCGGCCGGATTCGAGCCGGGTCAGGCGCGCCATCTCGAGCGCATCGTCGAAGGCCTGGCGGATCGAGGCCGCCGAGTACACGAACACCGCCTTCAGGCCCGCCTCCTCGGCCAGGTCGGTGATCAGGCCGGCGCCGACGATCACCTCGACCCCGTCCGCCTTCAGTTCGGCGATGGCGGCGCGCGCATCTTCCTCGGTCACGTAGGTGCGCTCGGCGATGGCGAGGCCGAAGGTGGCGGTGAATTCGGCCAGTTCCGGCATCGGCTGCTGGTAGCTGATCACCGCGACCCGCGGCGACAGCCTGCGCGCGCGCGCCAGCGCCTGCATCACGTCGCTGCCGCTGGCCTTGGCCACCACCACCGGCGCCGACACCCGCCCCTTCAGGTAGGCGGCATTCGAGCCGGCCGCGATCACGACGTCGCAATGGTCGGTCGCCATGCGCTCGCGGATGTGGCGCGCGGCTTCGTCGAAGCCCAGGTGCAGCGGCTCGATCTGGGCCAGGTGGTCGTATTCGAGGGTGATGTCGCGGAACAGGTCGGACAGGCGCGAGACCGAAACGGTCCAGATCACGGGCTTGTCGACGGCGTCGTGGGCGCTGCGGGTGGGATGGCTCATGTTGCAAGTGTAATGCAGTTTGCACCGCGATGTTTCAGCGTGAAACGCCGGTGCCGGCGCGAAATACGGTCCATGCCGTAAGAATGGGGTAAGCACCGGCCCGTAGGATCGCCATCAGCCTGTACCAAATAGGCATCATTAGAACCATTGGAGACTAAAAGTGGACCAAGACGTTGTTCAACGGGTCAAAAGCGACCCGAATTACCAGAAGCTGGTCAGGACCCGCTCCCGCTACGGCTGGATGCTGACCTGGGCCGTGATGATCGTGTATTACGGCTTCACCTGCCTGAACGCCTTCGACAAGGAATTCATGGGTTCGCGCATCGGCGCGGGCGTGATGTCCTGGGGCGTGCCCCTGGGCCTGTTCGTGATCCTGTTCACGGTGGTCGTCACCGGCATCTACGTGCGCCGCGCCAACAGCGAATTCGACGCGCTGACCGACGCCATCCAGCGCAACGCCGCCGCCGGCCAGCCGGGCCAGGCTGCAGAAACCAACAAGCCGACCAAGGTGCGCGCAGCATGAAGACCACGATCCGTAACGCCTCCGCGCTGGCCCTGCTGGCCGCAGCCAACGCCGCCATCGCCGCGCCCGACCTGGGCCAGGCCACCAAGCAGGCCACCAACTGGACCGCGATCACGATGTTCTCGGTGTTCGTCATCCTGACCCTGTTCATCACCAAGTGGGCCGCCAAGCGCACCCGCTCGGCCTCCGACTTCTACACCGCGGGCGGCGGCATCACCGGCTTCCAGAACGGCCTGGCCATCGCCGGCGACTTCATGTCGGCCGCCTCCTTCCTCGGCATCTCCGCCGCGGTGTTCGCCAACGGCTTCGATGGCCTGATCTACGCGATCGGCTTCCTGGTCGGCTGGCCCGTCATCACCTTCCTGATGGCCGAGCGCCTGCGCAACCTGGGCCGCTTCACCTTCGCCGACGTCGCCGCCTACCGCTTCGCGCAGAAGCCGGTGCGCATGTTCGCGGCCTCGGGCACCCTGGTCACCGTGCTGTTCTACCTGATCGCGCAGATGGTCGGCGCCGGCCAGCTGATCAAGCTGCTGTTCGGCCTGGACTACAGCATCGCCGTGGTGCTGGTCGGTATCCTGATGATGGTCTACGTGCTGTTCGGCGGCATGACCGCCACCACCTGGGTCCAGATCATCAAGGCCGTGATGCTGCTGGCGGGCGCCTCCTTCATGGCCTTCTCGGTGCTGGCCATGTACAACTTCAGCCCGGAGCAGCTGTTCGCCAAGGCCGTCGAAGTGCACAGCAAGAAGGACTCGATCATGGGCCCGGGTAACTTCATCAAGGACCCGATCTCCGGCATCTCCTTCGGCATGGCGCTGATGTTCGGCACCGCCGGCCTGCCGCACATCCTGATGCGCTTCTTCACCGTCCCGAGCGCCAAGGAAGCGCGCAAGTCGGTGCTGTGGGCCACCACCTGGATCGGCTACTTCTACATCCTGACCTTCATCATCGGCTTCGGCGCGATCGTGCTGGTCGGTACCAACGGCGCCTTCAAGGACGCGGCCGGCAAGCTCCTGGGCGGTAACAACATGGCGGCCGTGCACCTGGCCAGCGCCGTCGGCGGCGACGTCTTCCTCGGCTTCATCTCGGCCGTGGCCTTCGCGACCATCCTCGCGGTGGTGGCCGGCCTGACCCTGTCGGGCGCCTCGGCCGTCTCGCACGACATCTACGCCACCGTCATCAAGAAGGGCCAGCCGGCCCCGGGCAGCGAACTGCGCGTGTCGAAGATCACCACCATCGTCCTCGGCATCATCGCCGTCGCGCTGGGCTATGTGTTCGAGACCGTCAACGTCGCCTTCATGGTGTCGCTGGCCTTCGCGATTGCCGCTTCGGCCAACTTCCCGGTGCTGTTCATGTCCGTCCTGTGGAGCAAGTGCACCACCCGCGGCGCCACCATCGGCGGCTTCCTGGGCCTGATCACGGCCGTGGGCCTGACCGTGCTGTCGAAATCCGTGTGGGTCGACGTCTTCCACAACAAGACCGAGATCTTCCCGTACACCTCGCCGGCCCTGTTCTCGATGATCGTCGGCTTCGTCGGCGTGTGGCTGTTCTCGGTCACCGACAAGAGCCCGCGTGCGGCGATCGACAAGGCTGGTTTCGAGGCGCAGGAAGTGCGTTCGGAGACCGGTATCGGGGCGGCTGCCGCTTCGGCCCACTGAGCCGGTAAATAGCCGTACACTGAACCCGGAGGCCGGCAGCGGCTTCCGGGTTTTTTATTTTCAGGAGAAGGGACCGATGCTGATACCGATACTGGTGGTGCGCGACGTGCCGGAAGCGATCGCGTTCTACACGCGCGTGCTCGACTTCGCGCTTGAGTTTACCTGGCCCGAAGACCAGCCCTTCTATGCGGGGCTGCGGCGCGGCGGGGATGAGCTGCACCTGAACCTGACGCCGGGAGAAGGGCGCTATGGCCACTCCAGCACGATCGTCCTGTGCGAGGACGTGGATGCCGCGTTCGCAAGCTTCGCCGCGCGCGGCTTCAGGCCGCCCGTGCGGCCGGAATCGCCGGTGCACGAAGGCCCGCTGGAGCAGACCTGGGGCACCCGCGAAGTGTATATCGACGACCCCAGCGGCAACACGCTGGTGTTCCAGCAGCGCCGCTGAGCTTGGGTCCCGCCTTCGCGGGGACGACGTCAAGCGCTCAGTCCTTCGCCGGATCCCTGTAAAGGAAAGGATCGGTCGGCGTCGGCTGCTTCGGCAGTACGTTGCGCGGCATCGGCGTGTCGCTCTCCGCCGCCTGCAGCAGCACCGTGGCCATGATCACCGCGGCCTGGCGCAGGTCTTCGGTGCGCAGGTGGTCGAAGGTGTCGAGGTTCGAGTGGTGCACGCGCGAGCCATAGTCCAGCGGGTCCTGGATGAACTGGAAGGCGGGCAGGCCCATGCCGGCCATGATCTCGTGATCGGTGCCGCCGGTCTTCTTGGCCACGACCTTGTCGGCGCCCAGGCTGGAGAAGGGCGCGAGCCAGCTGCGCAGCACCGGCATCGCCGCGAAGTTGCCCTCGGCGTAGATGCCGCGGATCTTGCCCGAGCCGTTGTCGAGGTTGAAGTAGGCCGCCATCTCGTTGTAGCCGGGCAGGGGCGTGATCGGGTAGGTCTCCCACATGAACTCGGGCAGCTTCGCATGCGCGGCGTCGCTCGGGCGCGGGCGGGTGGCGATGTGCTTCTGGATGTAGGCCAGGGAACCGAGCAGGCCCTGTTCCTCGCCGCTCCACAGCGCAAAGCGGATCGTGCGCTTGGGCTTCACGCCGAGTTGCGCGAGGATGCGCGCCGCTTCCATCACCACCACCGAACCGGCGCCGTTGTCGGCGGCGCCGTCGCCGGCCACCCAGCTGTCGAGGTGGGCGCCGGCCATCACGTAGCCGGCCTGCGGGTCGCTGCCCGGGATCTCGGCCAGCACGTTGTAGGCGTTCATGTCGCGGTCGTCGAAATGCACATTGTTGTTCATCTCGAGTTCCACCTCGCCGACCTTGGCCAGGCGCGCCAGGCGGCGGTAGTCTTCGGCGGCCATCTCGATTTCTGGCAGCGACACGGTCTCGCCCTTGCGGTGGAAATAGCCCTCGCCCTGCACCAGGCCGCCGCCGCGGTAGGACATCTTGACCAGCGCCAGCGCGCCTTCGGCCGCCATGAAGCGGTCGATCTCGCGCGCCTGCTCGAAGTATTTTTTATACATATCGAAGGAACCGTCCGGATCGTAGTGCGGCTGGTCGTAGGTCGACAGCTTGCCCAGTTCGGCCTCGTCGAAGCGCTTGAAGGTGGCGGCGGTGTCGTCCTTCGGCGCGTCCGGATAACTCACCAGCACGATCTTGCCGCGCAGCTTGCCCTTGTACTGGGCCAGGTCGCGCACATGGCGGATCGGCGCGACCGCGATCGGCGCGCTGACGGTCCCTTTGGTCGGCGGCGTCCACGCGACGGGAATCGCGCTCAGGGCCAGCGGGCGCGGCGCCGTCATGCGCACCGACGCCGACTCGATCCACCAGCCGCGGCCGAAGTCGTAGCCTTCGAGGTGGACGTTCTGCAGGCCCCAGGTGCTGAACATCTGCTGGGTCCATTTTTCCGCCTGGCGCATGGCCGGCGAGTTGGTCATGCGGCCGCCGATGCGGTCGCTCAGGTGGGCGGCAAGGCTCACGACCTGGCCGCGGTTATAGCCCTCGTCGGCGATGCGGTTGATGGTGTTGGCATCGACGTCGGCGGCCTGGGCGCCGAAGCAGGCCGCAACCAGGGTCGCCAGCAGGCTGGCCTTGTGAATGTCTCCCATGGATCCTCTTGGTGGTTGTTGTTGTCAAAAGAGAACTGCGCAAGGGATTCTACGCTTGCGAACCCGGCTGTACCAGCGGAACAGCTGTGTTGAACACGGAGCGTTTCACTGTGAAACGATGTTGCAATGTGAAACGCCAAGAAGGGCTCTTGACGGGCCCAAGTCCTTGAAAACAGGCCAGGGCGGGGCGGCGCAAGAGCTGGCACGGCGTTTGCATTGATATGCCCATACTCCGCTCAATGAATCAAACGAAAGGACAGCACCATGAGCCAACTCTCCGCAGGCGCCAAATTCCGCCTGGCCGTGCAGGAAGAACACCCGCTGCAGGTGATCGGCGCGATCAACGCCAACCACGCCCTGCTGGCCAAGCGCGCCGGCTACCGTGCGATCTACCTGTCGGGCGGCGGCGTGGCCGCGGGTTCGCTGGGCCTGCCGGACCTCGGCATCTCGGGCCTGGAAGACGTGCTGATCGACGTGCGCCGCATCACCGACGTCTGCGACCTGCCGCTGCTGGTCGACATCGACACCGGCTTCGGCTCATCGGCCTTCAACGTCGCCCGCACCGTGCGCTCGCTGATCAAGGCCGGCGCCGGCGCCTGCCACATCGAAGACCAGGTCGGCGCCAAGCGCTGCGGCCACCGTCCGGGCAAGGAGATCGTCAGCCAGGGCGAGATGGTCGACCGCGTGAAGGCCGCCGCCGACGCCCGCACCGATGACGACTTCGTGATCATGGCGCGCACCGACGCGCTGGCCGTCGAAGGCCTGGACAAGGCCATCGAACGCGCCGTCGCCTGCGTCGAAGCCGGCGCCGACATGATCTTCCCGGAAGCGATCACCAGCCTCGAGATGTACGCCCAGTTCAAGAAAGCGGTCAAGGTGCCGATCCTGGCCAACATCACCGAATTCGGTTCGACCCCGCTGTTCACGGTGGACGAACTGGCCGGCGCCGACGTCGACATCGTGCTCTACCCGCTGTCGGCCTTCCGCGCCATGAACAAGGCGGCCGAGAACGTGTACGAAACCATCCGCCGCGAAGGCACGCAGAAGAACGTGGTAGACAGCATGCAGACCCGCGCCGAACTCTACGACCGCATCGATTACCATAGCTTCGAGCAGAAGCTGGATGCCCTGTTTGCCCAGAACAAAACCAAATAATCTTATTACGGAGACTTTCGAGATGACCGATCAGACCACCCAGACCGACACCCCGACCTTCAAGCCGAAGAAATCCGTCGCCCTGTCCGGCGTCGCCGCAGGTAACACCGCGCTGTGCTCGGTGGGCCGTTCCGGCAACGACCTGCACTACCGCGGCTACGACATCCTGGACGTGGCCGACACTTCCGAATTCGAAGAGATCGCCTATCTTCTGGTGCACGGCAAGCTGCCGAACGCCGCCGAACTGAAAGGCTACAAGGCCAAGCTCAAGATGCTGCGCGGCCTGCCGCAGGCGGTGAAGGGCGCCCTCGAAGCGCTGCCGGCCGCCTCGCACCCGATGGACGTGATGCGCACCGGCGTCTCGGTGCTGGGTTGCACGCTGCCGGAGAAGGACGACCACAACATCCCGGGCGCGCGCGACATCGCCGACCGCCTGATGGCGTCGCTGGGTTCGATGCTGCTGTACTGGTACCACTTCAGCCACAACGGCAAGCGCATCGAAGTGGAAACCGACGACGATTCGATCGGCGGCCACTTCCTGCACCTGCTGCACGGCTTCAAGCCCTCCGACGACTGGGTCAAGGCGATGCACACCTCGCTGATCCTGTACGCCGAGCACGAGTTCAACGCCTCGACCTTCACCGGCCGCGTCATCGCCGGCACCGGCTCCGACATCTATTCGGCCATCACCGGCGCGATCGGCGCGCTGCGCGGTCCGAAGCACGGCGGCGCCAACGAAGTCGCCTTCGAGATCCAGAAGCGTTATGAAAACGCGGACGAAGCCGAAGCCGACATCCGCAACCGCGTCGCCAACAAGGAAGTCGTGATCGGCTTCGGCCACCCGGTGTACACGATCTCGGACCCGCGCAACAAGGTGATCAAGGAAGTCGCGCGCAAGCTGTCCGCGGATGCCGGTTCGATGAAGATGTTCGACATCGCCGAGCGCCTGGAATCGGTGATGTGGGAAGTGAAGAAGATGTTCCCGAACCTGGACTGGTTCTCGGCGGTTTCGTACCACATGATGGGCGTGCCGACCGCGATGTTCACCCCGCTGTTCGTGATCGCGCGCACCTCGGGCTGGTCGGCGCACATCATCGAGCAGCGCATCGACAACAAGATCATCCGTCCGAGCGCCAACTATGTCGGTCCGGAAGACCTGACGTTCGTGCCGCTGGCCGAGCGTAAGTAAATAGACCACTGTCGTCGTCCCCGCGCAGGCGGGGACCCAAGTTGGCTGGGTGTTAGGTAACTAATGCAGAACTTGGATCCCCGCCTTCGCGGGGACGACGGGATAACGATGAACCTGACCATCCGCCAACTCACCCCCACCGACGCAGCCGCCTACCGCGCCTTGCGCCTGGCCGCCCTGCGCGCCTTCCCGCTCGCCTTCCAGTCGGACTACGAAGACGCCTTGCGGCAGCCCTTGTCCTGGGCCGAGAAGCGCCTGGCGACGGCGGGCGACACCATGTTCGGCGCCTTCGACGGCGCGCAGTGCGATGCGCGGCTGGTCGGCGCGATCTGCCTGCGCATGCCGGACGGCCGCAAGGTCCGCCATGCGGCCGAGCTGAAAGCGCTGGCTGTCGACCCGGAGCGCCAGCGCCAGGGCATCGGCCGCGCGCTGGTCGCACACCTGCTCGCGCACGCGCGCGCGCTCGGACACGTGCGGCAGATCTCGCTCACGGTCATCGACGGCAACACCAAGGCGCAGCAGCTGTACGCCGCCTTCGGATTCCAGCCCTTCGGCCTCGAGCCGGAGGCCCTGCTGCTGGACGGGCGCTATCACGCCAAGCAGCACCGACAACTCATTCTGTAATACCGACATCATGAACAGCCAATATCGCAAACCCCTGCGCGGGACCAATCTCCACTACTTCGACGCCAAAGCCGCGGTCGAAGAGATCCAGGCCGGCGCCTGGGACGGCCTGCCTTACACCTCGCGCGTGCTGGCCGAGAACCTGGTGCGCCGCTGCGAACCGCAAGCCCTGGCGCCCTCGCTGAAGCAGCTCATCGAACGCAAGCGCGACCTCGATTTCCCCTGGTTCCCGGCGCGCGTGGTCTGCCACGACATCCTCGGCCAGACCGCACTGGTCGACCTGGCCGGCCTGCGCGACGCCATCGCCCTGCAGGGCGGGAACCCGGCCCTGGTCAACCCGGTGGTGCCGACCCAGCTGGTGGTCGACCACTCGCTGGCCGTGGAGTGCGGCGGCTTCGACCCGGACGCCTTCGACAAGAACCGCGCCATCGAAGACCGCCGCAACGAAGACCGCTTCGACTTCATCAATTGGACCAAGAAAGCGTTCCAGAACGTCGACGTGATCCCGCCGGGGAACGGCATCCTGCACCAGATTAACCTCGAGCGCATGAGCCCCGTGGTGCAAGTGACCGACGGCGTCGCCTACCCGGACACCCTGGTCGGCACCGACTCGCACACCCCGATGGTCGATGCGCTGGGCGTGATCGCGATCGGCGTCGGCGGCCTGGAAGCGGAGAGCGTCATGCTGGGCCGCGCCTCGTACATGCGCCTGCCGGACATCGTCGGCGTCGAACTGACCGGCAAACCGCAGCCGGGCATCACCGCCACCGACATCGTGCTGGCGCTGACCGAGTTCCTGCGCAAGTCGAAAGTGGTCTCCGCCTATCTCGAATTCTTCGGCGAAGGTTCGTCGAACCTGACCCTGGGCGACCGCGCCACGATCTCGAACATGGCCCCGGAATACGGCGCCACCGCCGCCATGTTCGCCATCGACGAACAGACCATCAAATACCTCAAGCTGACCGGCCGCGACGACGAGCTGGTGAAGCTGGTCGAGACCTATGCGAAGGAAACCGGCTTGTGGGCCGATACGCTCGCGAAGGCCGAGTACGAGCGCACCCTGCAGTTCGACTTGTCGACCGTGGTCCGCAACATCGCCGGCCCGTCCAACCCGCACAAGCGCGTGCCGACTTCGGAACTGGCGGCCCAGGGCATCTCCGGCAAGGTCGAGAACGAGCCTGGCCTGATGCCGGACGGCGCCGTGATCATCGCCGCCATCACCAGCTGCACCAACACCAACAACCCGCGCAACATGATCGCCGCCGGCCTGATCGCCCGCAACGCGAACAAGCTTGGACTGCTGCGCAAGCCCTGGGTGAAGTCCTCGCTGGCGCCGGGCTCGAAGGCCGTGGCCTTGTACCTGGAAGAAGCGGGCCTGCTGCCGGAACTGGAAAAGCTGGGCTTCGGCATCGTCGCCTTTGCCTGCACCACCTGCAACGGCATGTCGGGCGCGCTGGATCCGGTGATCCAGAAGGAAGTGGTCGAGCGCGACCTGTACGCGACCGCCGTCCTGTCGGGCAACCGCAACTTCGACGGCCGCATCCACCCGTATGCGAAGCAGGCTTTCCTGGCCTCGCCGCCGCTGGTGGTGGCCTATGCGATCGCCGGCACGATCCGCTTCGACATCGAGAAGGACGTGCTGGGCGTCGACGCGAATGGCAAGGAAATCCGCCTGGCCGACATCTGGCCGAGCGACGCCGAGATCGACGCCGTGGTCGAGCAATCGGTCAAGCCGCAGCAGTTCCGCAAGGTGTACGACGTGATGTTCGCGCGCCAGGAAACCACGGAAGAAGCGGTGTCGCCGCTGTACGACTGGCGCGAGATGAGCACCTACATCCGCCGTCCGCCCTACTGGGAAGGCGCGCTGGCCGGCGAGCGTAGCTTGACCGGCATGCTGCCGCTGGCGGTCCTGGGCGACAACATCACCACCGACCACCTGTCGCCGTCGAACGCGATCATGATGAACTCGGCGGCCGGCGAATACCTGCACAAGATGGGCCTGCCGGAAGAGGACTTCAACTCCTACGCGACCCACCGCGGCGACCACCTGACCGCGCAGCGCGCGACCTTCGCCAATCCGACCCTCAAGAACGAGATGGTGCGCAATCCCGACGGCAGCGTGCGCGCGGGCTCGCTGGCCCGCATCGAGCCGGAAGGCCAGGTCACGCGCATGTGGGAAGCGATCGAGACCTATATGGAACGCAAGCAGCCCCTGATCGTGGTCGCCGGCGCCGACTACGGCCAGGGCTCCTCGCGCGACTGGGCGGCCAAGGGCGTGCGCCTGGCGGGCGTGGAAGCCATCGTCGCCGAAGGCTTCGAGCGCATCCACCGCACCAACCTGGTCGGCATGGGCGTGCTGCCGCTGGAGTTCATGCCGGGCACGACCCGCCTGACCCTGGGCCTGGACGGCAGCGAGCGCTACGACGTGGTGGGCGAACGCACGCCGCGCGCGGTGCTCACGCTGGTGATCCACCGCCGGAATGGCGAGACGGTCGAGGTGCCGGTGACCTGCCGCCTCGATACCGCGGAAGAGGTGTCGATCTACGAGGCCGGCGGCGTGCTGCAGCGGTTTGCGCAGGACTTTTTGGCGACGACCAAAGTCGCTGCTTGATTAATCAACGTCGTTCCCGCGCAGGCGGGAACGACGGGCAAGGGATAACACATATGCCCCACGTACCACAAATCAAAATCCCCGCCACCTACATGCGCGGCGGCACCAGCAAAGGCGTCTTCTTCCGCCTGCAGGACCTGCCCGAAGCCGCGCAAGTTCCTGGCGAAGCGCGCGACAAGCTGCTGCTGCGCGTGATCGGCAGCCCCGATCCCTATGCCAAGCAGATCGACGGCATGGGCGGCGCCACCTCGAGCACCAGCAAGACGGTGATCGTGGCGAAGGCCACCCGCCCCGGCCACGACGTCGACTACCTGTTCGGCCAGGTCTCCATCGACAAGCCCTTCGTCGACTGGAGCGGCAACTGCGGCAACCTGTCGGCGGCGATCGGTCCCTATGCGATCAGCAACGGTTTCATTCCCGCGGACCGGATCCCGGAAAACGGCACGGTCACGGTGACGATCTGGCAGGCCAACATTGGCAAGACCATCATCGCCCACGTGCCGGTGACGAACGGCCAGGTCCAGGAAACCGGCGACTTCGAACTGGACGGCGTGACCTTCCCGGCGGCCGAAGTTCAGCTCGAGTTCATGGACCCGGCGGCCGAGGAGGGCGAGGGCGGCGCTGGGGCAAGCAATTCGATGTTCCCGACCGGGCAGCTGGTCGACGAACTCGAGGTGCCGGGCGTCGGCACGCTGAAGGCGACCATGATCAACGCCGGCATCCCGACCATCTTCGTCAACGCTCTGGATGTCGGCTACAAGGGCAGCGAGCTGCAGGACGACATCAACGGCGACCCGAAAGCGCTGGCGATGTTCGAACTGATCCGCGCCCACGGCGCCATGCGCATGGGCCTGATCGCGCATCTGGAAGACGCGGCGCGCCGCCAGCATACGCCCAAGGTGGCCTTCGTCGCCCCGCCGGCGGATTATGTGGCGTCGAGCGGCAAGCGGGTAGCCGCCCAGGACATCGACCTGCTGGTGCGCGCGCTCTCGATGGGCAAGCTGCACCACGCGATGATGGGCACGGCGGCGGTGGCGATCGGCACCGCGGCGGCGATTCCCGGCACCCTGGTCAGCCTGGCCGCCGGCGGCCGCGCCCACGAAGCGGTGCGTTTCGGCCACCCGTCCGGTACCCTGCGCGTCGGCGCCCAGGCCGAGCAGGATGCGCAAAGCGGCGATTGGGCCGTCAAGAAGGCGGTGATGAGCCGCAGCGCCCGTGTGCTGATGGAAGGCTGGGTCCGTGTACCCGGGGACACTTTCTAAGGCTTTCTCACGTCCCTGAGCCCGCCGTACAACACAGCGGGCTTTTTTTTGCTTGTTTGATATTTACTGCTGATTGTTGGTTTATGATTCTTCCCGGAAAAAGAGGTCCGGCGGACGGACCCGCAAAATGGGACAGGGATGGATCGAGTAACGAGCAAACCGGCGATGGTGGCCGAGGCGCTGGCGCTGCTGGCGGCGCCGGCCTGCGCCTGCGATGCGCAGGGGATGATTTGGGCGGCCAACGAGGCCCTCGAGCGGCTGTTCGGCGCGGCGCCGGAGGGGCGACGGCTGCAGGCGCTGTTCTGCGAACGCAGCAGGCCGCAGGCCGGGCATGAGGCCGGGCTGGCGGCGGACGGCGAACGGCGCTGGCGCGGCCTGCTGGCCGCTGGCGGGTGCGAAGTCCCGGTCGAGGTGAGGGCGCGTCCGCTGCCGCCCGCGGCCGGCATCGCCGGCGCGACCTTCGTGTTCGGCGAGCTGCCGGGCGCCCGGCAAGCGCGCGGCGCGGAAGGCGCGCTGCGCAGCGTCCAGCTGGAGCAGGCGGTGGTGCTCGAGCACGCGCCGGTCGGCATCGTCGTCACCCTGCCGCACATGGTCAAGTCCTGCAATCCGCGCATGGCCCACATGCTGGGCTACGAGCCCGACGAGCTGGTGGGGCGGGATCCCGCCGCCTTCTTCGTATCGCAGTCCCAGTACGAGGGCTTCATGGAGCAGGCTGTCGGCGTGCTGACCTCGGGCGAGCTGTTCGAGCGCGACGAGATCCAGCTGCGCCGCCGCGACGGCTCGCTGATCTGGTGCCGCATCCGCGCCAGGGCGGTGGACATGACGGCGCGCGAGGCCGGCACGATCTGGATCCTGGAAGACGTGACGGAAGCGCGCCAGGCGCTGCGTGAAGTGCAGGCGATCATGACCAACGCCTCGATCGGCATTTTCTTCACACGCAACCGCGTGATCACGCGCGCCAACAGCAGCTTCGACCGCATGTTCGGCTATGCGGAAGGCGAAGCGATCGGCAGCCTGACGCGCATCCTGTACGCCGACGACCTGGCCTTCGGCTATCTGGGCGCCGAGGCCTACGCCGTGCTCGGACAGGGCAAGCCCTTCCAGGCCGAGAGCACCATGGTGCGCAAGGACGGCACGCCGATGTGGGTGCGCCTGATCGGCTACGCCATCAACAGCGAAGACCCGGCGCAGGGCACGATCTGGATGATCGAGGACCGCACGCGCCAGAAGTGCGACGAGGAATCGCTGCGCAACGCGGTATTGGAAAACCAGGCCATTCTCGACAACGCGGTGCTCGGCATCGCCGTGGTCGAGAACGGCCGCACGCTGCGCTGCAACCGCAAGATGGAGGAGCTGTTCGGCTGCCAGGCCGGGGCGATCGACGGCGCCAGCGTGCGCGAGCTGTATCCGGACACCGCCAGCTGGGACGAGGCGCGCCGCCAGACCCAGTGCGATTTCGCTTCCGGCCGCGTGCACATGGCCGAATACCACCTGCAGCGGCGCGACGGCACGCGCTTCTGGGCGCGCCTGTCGGGCCGGCCCTTCGACATGGCCCAGCGCGGCGGCCGCAGCGTCTGGCTGATCGACGACGTGACCGCCCAGCGCGAGGCGGCCGACGCCCTGCGCCGCGCGCGTGACGAACTCGAAGTGCGGGTGCAGGAGCGCACCGCCGAGCTGGCCGGCGCCAACCGCCTGCTGCAGGCCGAGATCCTCGAACGCCGCCAGGCCGAGGCGCGGGTCCACCACATGGCTTACCATGACGCCCTGACCGGCCTGCCGAACCGCGCGCTGCTGTCCGAGCGCCTGGATCGGGCGATGCTGGCGGCGCGCCGCGACGGCCGCAAGCTGGCCGTGATGTTCATCGACCTGGACCGCTTCAAGACCATCAACGATTCGCTCGGCCACCTGACCGGCGACCACCTGCTGAAGGAAGTCGCGAACCGCCTGTGCAAGGTGGTGCGCGCGGTCGACACCGTGGCGCGCCTGGGCGGCGACGAGTTCGTGGTGCTGGTGCCGGGCGTGCGCACGCTCGACGAATGCGCGCTGGTCGGCGACAAGATCATCGCCGCGCTGGCCGAGCCGGTGCCCTTCGAGGGCCGCAGCCTGCACATCTCGCCCTCGATCGGCATCTGCCTGTGCCCGGACGACGGTGAGGACGTCGAGACCCTGATGCGCAAGGCCGACGCCGCGATGTACCACGCCAAGGCCTCGGGCCGCAACAACTACCAGTTCTTCGCCGAGCGCATGAACGTGGCGGCGGCGCGCCGTTTCGAGCTCGAGACCAGCCTGCGCGGCGCGCTCGAGCGCGAGGAGTTCACGCTGTTCTACCAGCCCATCGTCGCCACCCGCGACGGCAAGGTGGAGGGCATGGAAGTGCTGCTGCGCTGGCGCCGCCCGGACCATGGCCTGGTCGCGCCGGACGACTTCATTCCCATGCTGGAGGAGAACGGCCTGATCGTGCCGGTCGGCGAATGGGTGATCCGCGCCGCCTGCGAACAGGCGGTGGCCTGGCGCCGGGCCGGCCTGGCGCCGGTGCCGCTGGCGGTCAACCTGTCGGCGCGCCAGTTCATGCACCGCGGCCTGGTGCCGGCGATCCGGCGCACGCTGGAGGACACCGGCATCGAGGCGGCCATGCTGGAATTCGAGATCACCGAGACCGCGCTGATGCAGCACGGCCGCCAGACCCTGGAAACGCTGGAGCAGATCTCGGCGATGGGCATCCGCCTGTCGATCGACGACTTCGGCACCGGCTATTCGAGCCTGGCCTACCTGAAGCGCTTCCCGGTCCACAAGATCAAGATCGACCGCGCCTTCGTGCGCGACCTCGAGACCAGCGGCGAGGACCGCGCGATCGTCGCCGCGATCATGGCGCTCGCCGGCAGCCTGCAGCTGTCGGTGGTGGCGGAAGGGGTGGAGACCGGGGCCCAGCTGGCGCTGCTGCGCGAGCATGGCTGCGACCTGGCGCAAGGTTACCTGTTCGCCAGGCCGGCGGATGCGGCGGAGATGCCGCCGCTGCTAAGAACCTATCCCAGTAGGGAATGAGTCGTTGCTGACGCGCCTGACAAGCGCGTGCGGCGTTGCTCGTCGTTGCATGGCTCGCCATGCGGCCTCCTCGCGCCTGGCCCGCGCTTGCCATGCATCGTCATCAACTTCCTCCTCCCTACTGGGATAGGTTCTAAGCCGGTAAACTAAGCGATCGTCGCGATCACTGGCGTGTGATCCGAAGGCTGCTCCCACTTGCGCGGCTCGCGGTCGATGATGCAGGCGGTGCAGCGCTTCGCCAGGCTGGGCGAGAGCAGGATGTGGTCGATGCGCAGGCCGCGGTTGCGGCGGAAGGCCATCATGCGGTAGTCCCACCAGCTGTACAGCTTTTCCGGCTGCTCGAACAGGCGGAAAGCGTCCGCCAGGCCGAGGCCGAACAGCTCGCCCAGCGCGGCGCGCTCCGGTTCCGAACAGTGGATCGCGCCGGCCCATTCGACCGGGTCGTAGACGTCGCGGTCGTCCGGGGCGATGTTGTAGTCGCCCAGGATCGCGAAATCCGGATGCGCCGCCATCTCTTCCTTGACCCACTCGCGCAGCGCCGCCAGCCAGGCCATTTTATAGGCGAACTTGTCGGAGCCGACCGCCTGGCCGTTGACGACGTAGGCGCAGATGACGCGCACGCCCTGCACGGTGGCGGCGATCAGGCGCTGCTGCTCGTCGGGGAAGTGCGGGTTATTGCGCACCACGTCCGTCAGCGGATGCTTCGAGATGATGGCGACGCCGTTATAGGTCTTCTGGCCGGTGAAGGCGACCTCGTAGCCGGCCGCCTTGATTTCGGCGACCGGGAACTTGTCGTCGGTGAGCTTGGTCTCCTGGAGGCAGAGCACGTCGACCGGATTGGCGGCGAGCCATTGCAGCAGGTGCGGCAGGCGCACTTTCAGGGAGTTGACGTTCCAGGTGGCTAATTTCATGAATGCTTGAGGAGGGAGATGGCAAGACTGCCATTATTACATGGCAGCCGGCCGCCCCGTCCTCAGGGCTGCAGCATCGGCACGTCGTCCTCGTCGGGCGGGATCTCGATCTTGCTGGTCAGCACGCGGTTCAGCCAGGTGCGCGCGGGATTCTCGACGAGGTAGAAGGCGGCGACGCCCAGCGTCAGCGAACCGGCCAGCGCCGGCAGCAGCGGCAGGCCTTCGCGGTGATACAGCATGTAGAAGGGCTGCTGCCAAAGGTAGAGCGAGAACGACCAGACGCCCATCTGGCGCAGCGGCCGGAATTCGAGGATCGTGCGGAACAGGCCCGGGCTGCGGTCCAGCAGGTTGAGCGCCAGCGCGAAGGCGCCGCCGCCGGCGATCAGCATGAAGGCCTGCGGGAGGCGCCACCAGTAGGCGCAGATGCCCCCCACGACCAGCAGCGGCACGGCGAACGCGGGCAGGGCCGGCCGGCGCACGCGGAAAGCAAGCAGCAGGAAGCCCGACACCACGATCCCGAAGGCCATCACTTCCGAATGCAGCCACAGGCCTTTCGGCGCATTTTGTCCGAAGGCGAACCAGTACAGCACGGCGATGACGCCGGCGGCGCCGGCGGTGATCCCGAGCTCGGCCAGGCCGGAGGTCTTCCTGGCCCGGCAGGACAGGGCCAGCAGCGACAGCAGGATGTAGGCATGCTCTTCGACGCTGAGCGATCAGATATGCCCGAGCGGCATGGTCCAGGTCTCGGCGCCGACAAAATAGTTGTTCGTGAAGGTTGCCGCGGACAAGAGCTCGTAGGCGCTGATCTTGCGCCCGGTGACCAGATAGGTCAGAGAGACCACGGCCAGCAGGACCACGACCGAGGGCAGGATGCGGGAAATGCGGCGCCTGTAGAAGATTGGCAGGGGCGCCTTCTCGATGAACAGGATCTTCGACATCAGGAAGCCGGACAGTACGAAGAACAGGCTGACGCCGATGGCGCCGAAGTTCAGGCCAGGAACTGGCAGGAAGTGCCCGATCAGGAGAAACACGATGGCAAGCCCGCGCCAGCCATCGAGATAAGGAATATGGGTTTTCATTGCTGAGCGGCTTATCGTAAAGATAGCAGTGTACTGACTGGCAAGCTGTTGGGCTACCTATCCGTAAAGACTGTTGTGTACCATTCCTCCCACAGTGCATCGCGGCCGGGGCATACCTTCTGTCGGAATTGCTTACAATCCCGGCGATGGATTCTCGCATTAGTCAGTAAGTAATTGATTTTTAATAGAAATAGAAAGAAGGAATGTATTTTGCTTAAATGCTGTTGCCGCATAGAGCATAGTGTTTCCCAGACCAGATAGCGGGGCTGTTGTTTTTATGAAATATTGCTATTAGAAACTATGCACGGTTGCAACAATTTGTAGAGAAAGCAACGTTGATGTCGTAGAATTATTGCTTGATAAGAAAAATATATTTCCTCAGCTCTGGCGAACTCTACCGAACTGTGACAAGATGTAACAATCGCGGCAAGAGAAGGGGCGATTACGTATCTTTTCCCTTTTGGAAGAAAAAGTTGCAGTACGCCAATATAGCTTGTAGTATTTGCATATTTCTTTGAAGTCAAGTATTTCTTGGCAATTCATTGCTTTGATAGGGTTGCCGAAGCCGGCACATTTACCGGCCGCTGGCAGGTGTGTAACGATCGCGGATCCCGCAAGCAGGATTTGCACACAGCTTTTATAAAGGACAGCAATGCGTCAAGCATTCGAAGCATGGGCCCAACGCGATGGCCACATTGTCCGGCGCCGTGAGGACAAGCCGGAAGAGTACCTGGTGTACGAAACCCAGCGCCGCTGGCTGATCTGGCAGGCTGCGCTCGCGCACGGCGCCAAGGCCGTCGACGCGCAGCAGGCCGAGCAGGCACAGAAGTTCGCACCTGCTGAACCCAAGGTCCCGGTCATGCTGGCCGACGAAGCCTCGGTGCGCAACCGCGTGCTGAACGAAGTGCTGGATGCCTTCAGCGAGCTCGACGAGAACGCCGGCATCGAGGGCATCGTCCGGGTCATCCAGAGCCTGAAGAAGAAAAGCCAGTCCCAAAGCCACAGCCAGAGCCAGAGCCAGAGCCAGAGCCGCCAGGTCGAAGAACAGACCTGATGCGCTACCGCCATTACAAGGGCGGGGTGTACGAGCTGGTTTGCGAGGCCGTGCTCGAGGCGGACCATACCCCGGTGATGGTTTACCGGGGCGAGGACGGGCGCGTGTGGGTCCGGCCGAAGGACGTGTTTTTCGAAACGGTCGAGCTGGACGGGGCGCGCCTGCCGCGCTTCGCGCTCATGTCCGCGCCGGCGCTGCCGTAAACAGCGTATGAACAGATTTTTTCTCCGCGCCGTCGCCCCGGCGGCGATCGGCCTGTCCGGCTGCGTCTTCGGCAGCGGCGCCGATGTACTCGATGCGCCCACCCAGCAGGTGGAAGTGCATGCCATCCTCGAGCACCGCGAAGTTGCCGGCGTCGGCTGCCTGCTGGCCAACGACATCGGGCGTTGGTTCGTGGTCGCGCCTGGACGCGTGACGATCACTCGCAGCAGCAAGCCACTGGCTGTCTACTGCAAGCGCGACAAGCTCGGCAGCGCCGAGGAGTGGTGGGGGGCGAATTACCAGGCCAACCGCCTGGTCGGCAACATCCTCTATACCGCCGGTCTTCAGGATTACGTCAACGGCAACTACGCCTACCAGCCGGTCATCACGGTGTTCATGCACCCGGCCAAGCCCGGCGAAGGCGAAAACAATGCGGCGGATCCCGGCTCGCCGGTCTTTTGATTCCCAGTCACAAATCGCGTTGCGACAAAAAAACGGACGCTCCGTAAAGCGTCCGTTTTTATTTGTGTCTGCGTTGCCGCTTACACGCCCGCTTTACACGCGGTTCAACAGGAAGGTCGTCAGCAGCGGCACCGGACGCCCGGTCGCGCCTTTCGATGCGCCCGATTTCCAGGCCGTGCCGGCGATGTCCAGGTGGGCCCAGGTGTAGTTGCGGGTGAAGTTTTCCAGGAAGGCCGCCGCGGTGCACGAAGCGCCGCCCGGGGTGCCGATGTTGGCCAGGTCGGCGAAGTTCGACTTCAGCTGCTCGTTGTACTGTTCGCCGATCGGCAGGCGCCAGGCGGTGTCGCCGGCCTGCTTGCCGGCGTCCATCAGCTCGTCGGCCAGGGCGTTGTGGATGTCGTCGTGGCGGGTGAACAGGCCCGAATTGTGGTGGCCCAGGGCGACGATGCAGGCGCCGGTCAGGGTCGCGACATTGACCACGGCGGCCGGCTTGAAGCGCTCGGCGTAGGTCAGGGCGTCGGCCAGCACCAGGCGGCCTTCGGCATCGGTATTCAGGATCTCGATGGTGAGACCGTTCATCGCGGTGACGATGTCGCCCGGCTTGGTGGCGCGGCCGGACGGCATGTTCTCGCAGGCGGCGACGATGCCGACCACGTTCAGCTTGAGGTTCATTTCGCCGATCGCGCGGAAGGTGCCCAGCACCGAGCCGGCGCCGCCCATGTCGTATTTCATCTCGTCCATGCCGGGACCCGGCTTCAGCGAAATGCCGCCGCTGTCGAAGGTGATGCCCTTGCCGATCAGGACCACCGGGGCTTCGTTCTTCTTGCCGCCGTTGTGCTTCAGGACGATGAACTTGGGCGGCTCTTCGCTGCCGCGGGTGACCGACAGGAAGCTGCCCATCTTCAGGGCTTCGAGCTGCTTGCGGTCCAGGACTTCGATGTCGAAGCCGTAGTCGGCGCCCAGCTTCTTGGCGGTATTCGCCAGGTAGGTCGGGGTGCAGACGTTCGGCGACAGGTTGCCCAGTTCCTTGGTCAGGCCCATGCCGTTGGCGATCGCCTGGGCCTGGGCCAGCACGGCCTTCACTTGCGGGGTCGCCTGCGGGACTGCGATGGCCAGCTTGCGCACGCCGGTCGGCGCCGGATCCTTCTTGCTCTTCTGGCCGTCGGTGCGGAATTCGGCGTCGGCAGCGGCGACCACGATGCTGCGCACGGACCAGGCCAGGTCGCGCTCTTTCACATTCTCGACCGGGAATGCGATAATGGCATCCTGCGCACCGAGGGTGGCGAAGGTTTTCAGGGCGCTGGTGACGGCGCTGGCGAAACTCTTCTCGCTCACGGCTTCGTCGGCGCCCATGCCCACCAGCAGCACGCGGGCGGCGGAGACGCCGGCCACGCCGCGCAGCAGCAGGGTGGTGCCGGCCTTGCCGGAGATGTCACCCGACTTGACGGCGGCAGCAATCTCGCCGTTCAGGTCGAGGGCTTTGGCGGCCTCCGACAGTTTCTTGTTCTCGAACACAGCGACTGCGATGCAGCCCGATTTGGCTGCCGTCAGCGTGTTTTTTGTGTCGAATGCTTTTATGCTAAAGTCCATTGGGTTCTCCCTGTTAGTGCCTAACCTGCAATTATAACGATCGAATGATTTTCCGACGCGCCCTACAGCGTGAAATGGCCAGCGTGGCCGGCGCAAGCTTCACCGTCCTGTTTTCCATTCTCGTCACCTGGACCCTGATCTCCATTCTCGGCAAGGCCGCGGGCGGGAAGGTGGCGTCGGGCGACGTGCTTGCGCTCATCGCTTTTGCGGTGCTGAATTATCTGCCAACTATCCTGATCCTCACCAGCTTTATTTCGGTGCTGGTCGTGATCACGCGCAGCTACCGCGATTCCGAGATGGTCGTCTGGTTTGCCTCCGGCCAGTCGCTGACGCGCTGGATCTCGCCGGTGCTCGTGTTCAGCCTGCCCCTGGCGATCCTGGTGGCTGTCATCTCGCTGGTGGCCATCCCCTGGGCCCAGCTCAAGAGCAACGAGTTCACCGAGCGCTTCGAAAAGCGCGAAGACCTGCAGCGCGTGGCGCCCGGCCAGTTTCGCGAATCGGCCGCCGCCGACCGCGTGTTCTTCGTCGAGAGTTCGGCCGCGCGCTCGTCGACGGTGGTGCAGAACGTGTTCGTCAACACCGTCGACCAGGGCGTCACCACCACCGTCGTCGCCAAGGAAGGGCAGATCGAACCTGACGGCAAGGGCGGCCAGTACCTGGTGCTGAAAAACGGCCGCCGCTACCAGGGCACGCCGGGCAAGCCCGACTTCCAGGCCATGGAGTTCGAGCGCTACCGCATGCGCGTCGCGACCCAGGCACCGGTGATGGGCGACCTGAAGGTGCAGGGCATGTCGACGGCGGCGCTGATCGCGATGCCGCGCAACCCGTATGCCGACGCCGAGCTCCAGTACCGCCTCACCTGGCCGATCATGTGCGTGGTGCTGATGCTGCTGGCGATCCCGCTCGGCTTCGTCAACCCGCGCGCCGGCGCCTCCGCCAACCTGATCCTGGCGCTGCTGATCTTCTTCACCTACCTGAACCTGACGAAGGCCGCCGAGCAGGCCGTCAAGCAGGCCAAGGTCGGCTTCGGCATGGCCTGGTGGCCGCTGCACGCATTGGTGCTGCTGGCCGCGCTGGCCCTGTTCGCCTGGCGCCTGAACATCCACCACCGCTGGCATCCGCTGTTGCTGGCGAATGCCTGGAAGCGCCGCCGCCTGTTGCAGAGCGCCGCCGTGAAGGAGGGCGCGAAATGAAGATCCTCGAACGCTACTTCTTCGTCAACATCGCCCAGGCCGTGGCCTTCGTGCTGGTGGCCTTCCTGGCGCTGGCCGCCTTCATGGACCTGACCGGCGAGCTGCCGGCGGTGGGCAAGGGCGGCTACATGATCCAGCACGCGCTGCTCTACGTGCTGATGCTGGTGCCTGGTAACATGTACCGCGTGATGCCGATCGCGGCGCTGCTCGGCACCATCTACACGATGGCGCAGTTCGCCCAGACCTCCGAGTTCACGATCATGCGCGCATCCTCGATGTCGACCCGGATGGCGGGTGGGATCCTTTTCAAGATCGGCATCGTGTTCGTGGTCCTCACCTTCATCTTCGGCGAATTGATCACGCCGCGCACCGCGCCGCTGGCCGAGCGCCTGCGCCTGTCGGCCAAGGGCGCGACCCTGTCGGCCGAATTCCGCTCCGGGATGTGGACCAAGGACACCATCCACGAGGGCGGCCAGAAAGGTCCCGTTACGGGTTCGCGCTTCTTCAATGCGCGCCAGATCAGCGCCGACGGCAAGCTGCTCGACGTCCGTCTGTACGAGTTCGACAACAGCATGCGCATGCGCAGCCTGATCACGGCCGCCAGCGCCGTCTTCAGCGGCAACCACACCTGGCGCCTGCAGGACGTGACCGAGACCCAGTTCACCAACAGCCGCACCCTGCCGGCGCCGGGCACGCCGCTGCCGAACGGCCAGACCATCCAGAACCGCTTCGGCCAGGATACCGCCGCCGTCGGCACGCGCAAGCTGGCCTCGCTCGACCTGGAATCGGAGATCACGCCGAAGATCCTGTCGGTGTCGCGCTCGGACCCGGAACGCATGTCGGCCAACGAACTGGCGGTCTACACGCGCCACCTTGCCGAGAACCGCCAGGAGACGGAACGCTTCAAGATCGCCTTCTGGCGCAAGCTGATCGCCCCGCTGTCGATTTTCGTGATGATGGCGCTGGCGCTGCCCTTCGGCTACCTGCAGGTGCGCAGCGGCGGCGTCAGCTTCAAGATCTTCATCGGCATCATGCTCGGCGTGAGCTTCATGTTGGTCGACAATCTGTTCTCGCACATCGGCATGCTGTCGACCTGGCCGGCCTTCATGACGGCGGCGGCGCCAAGCCTGCTGTATCTGCTGCTCGGGCTCGGGGCCTTGCGCTGGGTCGAGCGGCATTAGGAATCCACCATGGAACGCGCCCTGATCCTGTTCGCACATGGCGCCCGCGCCGCATCCTGGGCGGCGCCCTTCCAGCGCCTGCGCGACCTGACCGCCCAACAAAGGCCGGACCTGGCCGTCTCGCTGGCCTTCCTCGAGCTGATGACGCCCAGCCTGCCGGACGAAGCGGCGGCCCTGGTTGCGCAGGGCGTACGCGAAATCGTCATCGTTCCCATCTTCCTGGGGCAGGGCGGGCACCTGCTGCGCGACCTGCCGCGCCTGCTCGACGAACTGCATGCGGCGCATCCCGGCATCGCGTTTTCGACCGTGCCCGCGGTCGGCGAAGACCCGGCCGTGCTGGCGGCGATGGCGGCCTACTGCGTCTCTTCGTTGCCGCATTAACAGCTTATCGTGTTCGTTAACTCCGTTGTTTCAGATGCAATTCTTTCTGCAAACTCCATTGTTTCCAGGCTAATCTTTTGTTGCTTCCAGGCGATATTTCTGTGCGGGAAGTAATTTCCTCATTGCATTTCAAGTTGCCGTAGGGAATCATGGTCATCCATGAGCCGCGCGCGCCGCCGCGCGGTAGCTCTCGATGACGACCATGACCACTCCCTCGACCACGATTTACGTCCGCCCCAGCTGGGGCATCGCCACCTGGACCTATGCCGGCGCCACCATGCCGTCCGGCGCCGCGTCGAGCGCGGTGAGCGCGGTGTCCTTCGACGTTACGAGCATCCTCGGGCAGCAGCTGACACGCGGCGAGCTGCAGTACAGCTTCGACAACGGCAAGACCTGGAACGCCTATGCGGTGGCGGTCGACGGCCAGGGCGCCTACGTCCCGGCAGCGGGCACGCTGTGGCGCTTCCTCGACCACAGCGCCGACACGGCGACGCCGAACACCTTCAGCGCCCACTACAAGCTGGCGGACGGCAGCGTGGTCAGTGCCGACAACACGGTCATCCCGGATAACCCGCCGGCCAGCCTGATCGGCGAGAACAGCACCATGTTCTCGACCCTCCAGGCAGGCGCCGTGGTCGACCTGCTGTCCCCGGTCGATACCGGCTCCCTGACCGGCGGGCGCTGGGTGATCGACAGCCAGTCGCAGCCCGGCCTGTTCTCGATTGCCTACAATCCGGCCACCGACAACGCGGCGCGCCTGGTCATCGCCGACGCCGGCAAGCTGCCGCTGACCGGCCTGTCGGCAGCAGTGACGGTCCATTACTACGACCGCGCCCAGCTCGACACCAACGGCAACCCGATCGCCGGCCAGGGCGTCACCCGCACCCTGGGCTACACGGTGCAGGACGGCGCCACCCACGAGCTGACGGGCTTCGGCGACGACATCAAGCTGGGCGCGGCCGCCAATGCCTGGACCGCCAATCCGGCGCTGGCCAGGCTCTCGACCGGCGGCTTCGTCGCCGTCTGGCAGGGCAGCGATACGGTGGCGGGCGGCGCAGGCGCCGGCCTGTGGGCCCAGCTGCGCGACGCAAGCGGCGCGGCCAGCGGTACGGCCTTCGCGCTGACCCCGAACGGCGACGCCGGCATCGAAGGCGAGCCGGCGGTGGCGGCGCTGTCTGGCGGCCGCTTCGTGGTCGCCTATTCCGTCAACGAGGGCGGCGCAAACCGCATCGCCTACCGCGTGGTCGAGGCCAACGGCAGCGCCGGCGCCGAGCACGTGCTCGACAACGGCGCCAGCGGCGACGCCGCCATGCCCACCGTCGCCACCCTGGCCGACGGCTCCTTCGCGCTCGGCTGGCGCAGCGGCGGCACGGTCCACGTGCAGCAGGCGGCGGCGGACGGCAGCCTGACGGGCGGCCAGCAGGTCTACGGCGTGCTGTCCTCGGCCTTCAGCCCGAGCATCGCCGCCCTGAAAGCAGGCGGCTACATCGTGTCCTGGGGCGAGATCAACGACGGCAACGTCTACGCGGCCACCAGCGCGTCGGGCCAGGCCTTCGTCGTCAACGGCGACGGCTATGCCGCCAGCCTGGCGACCGCCGCGCCGCTGCCGCACGCCACCACGCTCGCCAACGGCAACGTCGTCGTCGCCTGGGACAGCTACGTCAACGCGCCCTTCGGCTTCGCCGGCAGCGACGTCTTCTTCCAGGTCTACGACAGCGCCGGCCACGCGCTGGGCGCCCCGGTGCAGGCCAACCTGGCAGGCGGCAGCGGGCATTATGACGCGGCGGTGACGGCGCTGTCCGACGGCAGCTTCGTGGTCGCCTGGCAGGCGGAGAGCGGCGACTACGACGGCGCCGGCATCTTCGGCCGCCGCTTCGGCTTTGATGGCAGCGCCATCGATCAGCAGGAATTCGCGATCAACCAGATGCGCGCCGGCGACCAGACCGGGCCCGACCTGGTGGCCCTGGCCAACGGCGGCTTTGCCGCGGCCTGGGTCGACAGCCAGGGCGGCAATGTGTCGGTCGAAGCGCGCGTGTACAGCGCGGCCGGCGTTCCGGCGGCCGGCGCTCCGGCGGCCGGCGCTCCGGCGGCCGGCGCTCCGGTTGCGGGCGCGGATGCCGGCCCGGTACAGGGCGGCACCGAGGTGTCGGCCGCGGGCAGCAGCGCCGGCAATCCTGCGCCTGTCGTGACCACGCCGGTGGTGATCCCGCCGGTGGTGACGCCCCCAGTTGTGACGGCCCCGGTCGTGACGGCGCCGAGTACGCCCGTGGCGACCTCGCCCAGCGTGCCGGCCCAGTCCAGCGTGGTCGGGACGGCCGGCAACAACGTGATGGCGGCAAGCGGCGCCGGCGGCCTGCTGGATGGGAAGGAGGGAATCGACACGGTGCTCTTCGGCAGCCAGCGCAGCCTGTATTCGCTGTCCAACGATGGCACCAAGGTCTCGGTCTACGACTACAGCAACGGCAGTACGACCACGCTGGCCAATGTCGAGCGCCTGCAGTTCAGCGACCAGAACGTGGCGCTGGACATCGACGGCAATGCCGGCGAAGCCTACCGCCTGTACCAGGCCGCCTTCAACCGCACCCCGGACAAGGCCGGCCTGGGCTACTGGATCGAGGCGCTGGACAAGGGCAACAGCCTGCAAAACGTGGCGCACAGCTTCGTCGACAGCGCGGAATTCGCCAGCCTATACGGCGCGAATACGAGCGACGCCCAGTACCTGACGGCGCTCTACCAGAATGTGCTGCACCGCACGCCGGACGCCTCGGGCTACGAATTCTGGATGCACGCCATGCAGATCGCGCTGCGCGCCGAAGTGCTGGTCGACTTCAGCGAAAGCGTGGAAAACCAGGCGCAGGTGATCGGCGCGATCGAGCACGGGATCGGCTATGCGCCCTGGCTGGGCTAAAACTTATCGTGGGGTGGACACCCCGTACCTTAATCGGGGCGCTGGTGCACGCGGCGTTGCAAGGCTTCGCCGATCATCACCAGTACCGGACCGTGGGCGGTCTCGAGGCCGTGCGCCAGGTCCGCGAGGGTCAGGCGCAGGATGCGCTGGTCGGGACGGCTGCAGTTTTCGATGACCACCACCGGCAGTTCGGGACGGCGGCCCAGCGCCAGCAGGCGCTCGGCGGTGGCGGCGGCTTCGCGTCCGCCCATGTACTGCACCATGGTGTCGGTCGCGGGAAGCGCGGCATGTTCGGGCTCGTCCGGCGCGGTGCTGGAAGTGAAAAAGGCGACGCTGCGCGCCACGCCGCGCTTGGTGAGCGGCTGCCTGGTCGCTGCTGCCGCGGCCACCGCGGTGGTGATGCCGGGGACGACTTCGACGTCGATGCCGGCTTCCTCGAGCGCGCGCAGTTCCTCGTCCGCGCGGCCGAACAGCATCGGGTCGCCGCCTTTCAGGCGCACCACCATCTTGTAGCGCCGCGCGCACTCGACCAGCTGTTCATTGATGTGGACCTGGGCGGTGGAGCGCTGGCCGGAGCGCTTGCCGACCGAGATCTTCTCGGCCCGGGCGCACAGTTCCAGCATGTCGGGGGTGACCAGGGCGTCGTAGAGCACGACCTCGGCCTGCGCCAGCAGGCGCGCGCCGCGTACGGTGATGAGGTCGGCTGCGCCGGGACCGGCTCCTATTAGATATACCTTGCCCAGCGCTGGCATAGCTTCCTTCGATATCGTCGTTCCCGCGGAGGCGGGAACCCAGGTTGGACGCGTCTCGTTATCTCATGCAGAACTTGGGTTCCCGCCTTCGCGGGAACGACGTTCATGCTTCACGGGAACGACGTTCATGCTTCACGGGCCGACGGGTTACGCGTCCAGTCGAATCATACCCGCAGCCACCGTCTGGTGCGTCACTTCATCGATCAGGATGAACGCCCCGGTCGCCCGAATATCCTCATACGCATCCGCCGCCAGCGGCTGCTGCACCGTCAGTTCGATGCGCGCGATGTCGTTCAGCTTCAGGCCCTCGGCGGCATGGCGCTGCTGGGTATTCACGTCCAGGATGTTCTCGATCGCCTTCACCTTGGCCATGGTCTGGCGGGTGCCGTGCTTGATCCAGTACTTGCGGCGCAGGTCCAGCGGCTCGTCGGCCATCCAGCAGACGTCGGCTTTCACCTGCTTGAGCAGGGTGGCCGGCTGCGCCGCCCCGGCCAGCACGTCGCCGCGCGAGACGTCCACGTATTCGTTCAGCAGCAGCGTGATCGACTGGCCGGCCACGGCGGTCTGCAGGCTGCCGTCGAAGGTCTGGATTTCCTTGACCGTGGCTTCGACGCCGGAGGGCTGCACCACCAGCTTGTCGCCCCTTGAGACCTTGCCCGATTCGATGCGGCCCATGTAGCCGCGGAAGTCGTTCGCTTCGTGGCCGTTGTGGCGCGCCACCAGCTGCACCGGGAAGCGGAACGGCGCGTCGTGGGCTTCGTCGTAGACGCTGACCGATTCCAGCAGCTCGATCAGGGTCGGGCCTTGGTACCACGCCATCTTGTCGCCACGCTCGACCACGTTGTCGCCGGCCAGCGCCGACAGCGGGATCGCGGTGATGTCCTTCAGGCCCAGGCTGCGCGCAAACTCCGTGTACGCGCCGACGATACGATCGTAGACGCGCTGGTCGTAGTTCACCAGGTCCATCTTGTTGACGGCCACGATCACGTGCTCGATCTGCAGCAGCCTGGCGATGGTCGAATGGCGCTTGGTCTGGGTCAGCAGCTCTACCGAGCCGTCGTCGCCGAGTTTGACCTTGGAGACGTCGACCAGGATGATGACGGCGTCCGCGGTCGAGGCGCCGGTCACCATGTTGCGGGTGTACTGCTCGTGGCCGGGGGTGTCGGCGATGATGAACTTGCGCTTGGGCGTCGCGAAGTAGCGGTAGGCGACGTCGATGGTGATGCCCTGTTCGCGCTCGGCTTCCAGGCCGTCGGTTAACAAGGATAAGTCGATCGTGTCGCCCACGGTGCGCTTGTGCTTCGAGCGCGAGACGGCGGCCAATTGGTCCGCGAAGATGCCCTTGCTGTCGAACAGCAGGCGGCCGATCAGGGTGCTCTTGCCGTCGTCGACGGAGCCGGCGGTGATGAAGCGCAGCAGCGAGGCTTGTCCGCTCTGGTCCGCGGCGTGATTCAGTTCGTTCGAGGTGACGGCGTTCATCAGAAATATCCTTGCTTCTTGCGTTTTTCCATCGACGCTTCCGAGGTCTGGTCGTCCATGCGGGTCGCGCCGCGCTCGGTGATCTGGGTGATGGCGGTTTCGGCGATGATGTCGAGCGGGTTGGCGGCAGTCGAGGCCACCGGGCAGGTGCAGGAGATGTCGCCGACGGTACGGAAGCGAACCGTTTGCGTTTCGACCGTTTCGCCTTCGCGGGCCGGGGTCAGCGGGGTCAGCGGCACCAGCAGGCCGTTGCGCGGGATCACCTGACGCTGGTGCGCATAATAGATCGGGGGGAGGGCCAGCTTTTCGCGGGCGATGTACTGCCAGACGTCGAGTTCGGTCCAGTTCGAGATCGGGAACACGCGCATGTTCTCGCCGGCGTGGACGCGGGTGTTATACAGGTCCCACAGTTCCGGGCGCTGCGCTTTCGGGTCCCACTGGCCGAATTCGTCGCGGAAGGAGAAGATGCGTTCCTTGGCGCGCGCCTTTTCCTCGTCGCGGCGGGCGCCGCCGATGCAGGCGTCGAAGCCGTGCTCGGCAATGGTTTCCAGCAGGGTCACGGCCTGGGCCGCGTTGCGCGAGTCCGTCGCCGGGTTGCGCAGGCGCACCGTGCCCTTCCTGATCGAGTCCTCGACCGAGCCGACGATCAGGCGCTCGCCCAGTTCCGCCACGCGCGCATCGCGGAAGGCGATTACTTCGTCGAAGTTGTGGCCGGTGTCGATGTGGACCAGCGGGAAGGGGAATTGTCCCGGGCGGAAGGCCTTTTCGGCCAGGCGCAGCAGCACCACGGAATCCTTGCCGCCCGAGAACAGCAGGGCAGGGTTGCTGCATTCGGCCGCCACTTCGCGCAGGATGTGGATCGCTTCCGATTCGAGGGCATCGAGGTGGCGCGCATTCACGTCGCCAAGGGTCCCAGGAGTATCAGTAAAAGTCGTCATGATGGCTGTGCCTGTTTTGCAGTGGAAGCGCTCAGGCCGCCACGGATTTGATTCGAATTAACTTGCCGTCGACCAGGTGCAGGCCGCACTCCTTGGACTCCGGATTCTCCCACCACCAGCGGCCGGCGCGGACGTCCTCGCCCGGCTGGATCGCGCGGGTGCAGGGCTCGCAGCCGATCGACGGGTAGCCGCGCTCGTGCAGGCTGTTGAAGGGCACATTGTTATCACGGATATATTGCCACACATCCTGCTCGGACCAGTCGGCCAGCGGGTTGAACTTGGCCATGCCGTGGGCCGTGTCGTCTTCCTGCACGGCCAGCTCGGCGCGGGTGCTCGACTGGGCGCGGCGCTGGCCGGTGACCCAGGCCCGCTTGCCGGCCAGGGCGCGCCCGAGCGGCTCGACCTTGCGGATGCGGCAGCATTCCTTGCGCATCTCGACGCGGTCGTAGAAGGCGTTCAGGCCGTTTTGCGCCACGTAGGCCTCGACCGCCTCGGGCTGCGGGCGGTAGAGTTCGATCTCATAGCCGTAATGGGCCTTGACCTTGTCCAGCACTTCCAGGGTTTCCTTGTGCAGGCGGCCGGTCTCCAGCGAGAAGATGCCGATCGGCAGGCCGGCCTTCAGGATCAGGTCGGTCAGGACCATGTCCTCGGCCGCCAGGCTGGAGGCGAATACGGCGGGCGAGAAATCGCGCGCGATGCGGGCCAGTATGTTGCCGGTTTCTTCCACGCGTGTGTGCAGGTCGCTCATGTGCTTTCCTTGCCCTCAGATGCCCGCGCCGACGTCGCTGTGCTCCAGCGGCACGTCGCGCTGCTGGCGGCGGAACAGCGGCAGCGCCTGGTCCACCGATCCCTGGTAGGTTTCGGAGAACACGGTCAGGCCCTTCAGCGCGTCGTGGATGTTGCGATCCTGGCGCGTCGCGTAGGCATCGAAGCCGCAGCGCTGCATCTGGAACAGCTGGTCGCGCAGCACGTCGCCGATCGCGCGCAATTCGCCAGTGTAGCCGAGGCGTTTGCGCAGGTTGAAGGCGATCGAGTAGCCGCGGCCGTCGCTGAACTTCGGGAAGTCGATGGCGATCAGGGCGAACCGGTCGAGGTCGTCCTTTGCGGACGTGGCCAGTTCGTCCGAGGCGAACCAGACGCCGATCTCGCCGTTCGCGCCGGCGCGGCCGAGCAGGCTTTCGCGCTGCGCCCGCCAGACCGTCAGCGGCACGATGACTTTGCCGGTCGGGACCTCGACGCTTTCCGGCGTCTCGGCATCGAGCAGGCGCAGCACGCGCCAGTCGTCGGCGACCACGGCGCGGCCCTTGATGATCTGGGCGTGGTGTTGAATATCAGGCATATTGATCCTCTCCGACAGCCAGTTCACCGGTCGGAATCGGCGTGGCATATACATGTTCCTTGAATGGCGCGACGCCGAGGCGCTGGGCGACGTCGACGAAGCGCTCGCCCTCGACGCGCTCGCGCAGGTAGACGTCGAGCAGCCGCTGCACCACTTCCGGCATCTGCTGGGCCGAGAACGACGGGCCGATGATCTTGCCGAGCGCCGCTTCATTGCCCTGGGCGCCGCCGATCGACACCTGGTACCACTCGGCGCCGTCCTTGTCGACGCCCAGCACGCCGATGTGGCCGACGTGGTGGTGGCCGCAGGCGTTGATGCAGCCCGAGATGTTCAGTTCGATGTCGCCGATGTCGTGCTGGTAGTCGATGTCGTCGAAGCGCTGGGCGATGGCGGCGGCGATCGGGATCGATTTCGCATTCGCCAGCGAGCAGTAGTCGCCGCCCGGGCAGGAAATGATGTCGGTCAGCAGGCCGATGTTCGGCGTCGCCAGGCCTTTCGATTTCGCCAGCTGCCAGACCTCGAACAGCTTGCCCTGCTCGACGTCGGCCAGCACCAGGTTCTGCTCGTGGGTCACGCGCAGTTCGCCGAAGCTGTAGCGGTCGGCCAGGTCCGCCACGAAGTCCATCTGCTCGGCGGTGGCGTCGCCCGGCGGCACGCCGGTCTTCTTCAGCGACAGCACGACCGAGGCATAGCCCGGGATCTTGTGCGGCTTGACGTTACGTTGCAGCCAGTTGGCGAAAGCCTTGTTGTCCTCATGGCCGGCGCGCGGATCGATGGCGTCCAGCTGGGCATACGGCGGCGGGTTGAAGTAGGCGGCGACGCGGTCCACTTCCTCGCGGGTCAGGGTTTCCGGGCCGTCCTTGAGGTCGGCGAATTCCTGTTCGACCAGGCGCGCGAATTCTTCCGGACCGGTGGCTTTCACCAGGATCTTGATGCGGGCCTTGTACTTGTTGTCGCGGCGGCCGAACTGGTTGTACACGCGCATGACTGCCTGCGTGTAGGTCAGCAGGTGCTGCCAGGGCACGAATTCCTTGATGACGCTGCCGATGATGGGGGTACGGCCCAGGCCGCCGCCAACCATGAACTTGAAGCCGACTTCGCCTGCTTCGTTACGCACCGCGGTCAGGCCGATATCGTGCACGGCGATGGCCGCGCGGTCGGCGACGGCGCCGTTGACGGCGATCTTGAACTTGCGGGGCAGGGCGATGAATTCGGGGTGGAAGGTGCTCCACTGGCGGATGATCTCGCAGAATGGGCGTGGATCGATGATCTCGTCCGCCGCCACGCCGGCGAACTGGTCGGTGGTGGTGTTGCGGATGCAATTGCCCGAGGTCTGGATCGCGTGCATTTCCACCGAGGCCAGGTCGCTCAGGATGTCCGGGGTCTGCTCCAGCTCGATCCAGTTGAACTGGATGTTCTGGCGGGTCGTGAAGTGGCCGTAGCCGCGGTCGTAGGTACGGGCGATGTGGGCGAACATGCGCAGCTGTTTGGTCGACAGAAGTCCATAAGGCACGGCGATGCGCAGCATGTAGGCATGGCGCTGCATGTACAGGCCGTTCTGCAGGCGCAGCGGCAGGAATTCTTCTTCGGTCAGCTCATCGTTGAGGCGGCGCTGGACCTGGTCGCGGTATTGGGCGATGCGCTCGCGGACGATGAGGTGGTCGTATTGGTCGTAACGGTACATGTTTGGGATCCGCAGGGTCGGTAGACTATGTGGAATCTTAATAAAATGGCGTCTTATTCCAAACTACTGAGAATTTATTTGCTTATATGAGCCTGAGGTATAAGCATCCTTGTAAAATGTCGCCAAGGCTTCTTCTAAGATAAAAAGGGCAATGAACCTACACCAATTACGCTTCGTCCGGGAAGCGGTCCGCCAGAACTTCAACCTGACCGACGCCGCCAAGGCGCTGTTCACTTCCCAGCCGGGCGTCTCCAAGGCCATCATCGAGCTCGAGGAAGAGCTCGGGGTCGACATCTTCACCCGTCATGGCAAGCGCATCCGCGGCCTGACCGAGCCGGGCCGCCTGGTGCTCGAATCCGTCGAGCTGATCATGCAGGAGATCGACAGCCTCAAGCGGATCGGCAAGGAATACGCGGCCCAGGACAGCGGCAGCTTCACCATCGCCACCACCCACACCCAGGCGCGCTACATGCTGCCGAAGGTGGTGCAGGCCTTCATGGTGAAATTCCCGAAGGTCCGCCTGTCCCTGCTGCAGGGCAATCCGCGCCAGATCGCCGACATGGTCAAGAACGACCAGGCCGACCTGGCCATCGCCACCGAATCGATCGCCGCCGTCGACGGCCTGATCACGCTGCCCTGCTACCAGTGGGAACACGTGCTGGTGGTGCCGCACGAACACGCGCTGACGCGCTCGAAAGCAATTTCGCTGGAAGAGATTGCAGGATACCCGCTGATCACCTACGATGCCGCCTTCGCCGGCCGCAGCAAGATCGACCACGCCTTCCAACTGCGCAACCTCAAACCGGATGTGCTGCTGGAAGCGATCGACGCCGACGTCATCAAGACCTATGTCGAGCTGGGCATGGGCGTGGGCATCATCGCCGGCATGGCTTTCGATCCGGAACGCGACCGCAACCTGCGCGCCATCCCCGTCGGCCAGCTGTTCGGCATGAACGTCTCGCGGGTGGCCATCAAGCAGGGCGCTTACTTGCGCAGCTATATTTATACTTTCATCGAGCTGCTCGCGCCTGTGCTCAACCGCAAGATGGTCGAGTCGGCAATGCGCGGGACCAGCGACAACTACGAGCTGTAACATGAATCATAACGAACACGACGATTACGAAGACTACGACGGCGAAGACTACGAGGACGACGAGGACGATGGCCTGTCGGACCGCGACGCCGACCTGAAAGACGTGCGCGAGCAGGTCGCGCAACTGACCGACGGCCTCGAGACCCTGACCCTGACCGGCGATGACGGCGTGCTGCCGGCCATCCCGGACGGCGTCGCCGGCTGCGGCGCGGTGGTCGCCGAGTTCTGCTGGTCGCGCCTGAAGCGCGATGAGCAGGATGCTTTCCTGGCGAAGCTGAAAAAGGCGTCCGGCAAGGATGCGCTGCTGGTGCTGGTCGACGAGATCTATGTGGAAGGCACCAGCAATACGGTGGCGCGCACCGATTTGCAGGGCAATACCTACGAAATCGTGACCACGGAAGATGGCCAGCGGGTGGAACGCCCGATGAGTTATCCGACCGATAGCGCGCTGCGCAAGCGTCTGGCGAATGCGGCGAAGGAAATCCGGGTGGCGCGCTGGGAGTATTTCTGGGTGGCGACCTGCAAGTTCAAATGATGTCGGTGTAATCGACGCGTGGGCACGGGGTGCCCACCCTACGTAGTTTTGTAGGGTGGGCTCCCCGAGCCCACGCGTACAACAGCACAAAAACGCGGCGGCGGGGTCACTCCCGGCCGCCGCGTTCATTTCAGGCTAGGCGATCAGAAGCTGTGCCGCAAGCCCAACGAGAACACATCCGGATCCTTGCCCAGCAAGGTCGCGGCCGGCGCGATGGTGACCGAGGACGAGCTCAGGCCGAACACGCCGCTGCCGTTGTTGTCCAGCGAAGCATAGCTGGCGTAGAGGTTGGTGCGCTTCGACAGCGAGTAGGTGTAGGCCAGGGCCCAGCTGTTGCCGCGGGCATTGCCCTGTTCCTGGCGCTGGTAGTTGGCGTACACGCGGTGCGGACCGAAGGGCATAGCACCGCCCAGGTTGGCCTGCTTGTACTTGGCCGAACCCTCGCGGTCGGCGCTCAGGTAGTTGCCCTTGATCTCGAAACCGCCCAGTTGGTCGAATTTGTAGCCGGCGCCGAATGCCGTTTCCTTGTCTTCGTCGGCCGGCACGCGGTTGATGGTGTGGTAGGCCGCGCCCAGGTAGAGGCCGCCCAGCGTGTATTCGGCGCCGACGCCTTTCAGGTCGCCCGACGGGGTGTTGGCGGCGGTGACTTCGCCGGCGGCGTAGGCGGCCAGCAGCTTGAAGCCGTTCCAGGACGGCGATTTGTAGTTGACCGAGTTGGCCAGGCGGCGGGTCAGGCGGTTGGTGGTGAAGGCCGACAGGTTGCTGCCGTAGAAGCCCTGGCCGAAGGCGTCGCTGGCGCCGGCGATGGCGGCGATCGGCGAGTATTCGCGGCCCAGGGTCAGGCTGCCGAAGCCGCCTTCGAGGCCGACCACGGCGCGGCGGCCGAACAGCGCGGTGTCGCCGGCGCCGGTATCGATCGCGGTGCCTGCTTCCAGGTTGAACATGGCTTTCAGGCCGTTACCCAAGTCCTCGGTGCCGCGGAAGCCGAAGCGGCTGCTCGACTGGTTGCCCGAGTTGACCACGGTGGTGCGGCCTTCCGGACCGCCGGTGTCCTGGGACGAAATGGCGGCATCGAGGATACCGTAGAGGGTCACGTTGGTCTGGGCGGCGGCGAACAGCGGGGTGGCGGCGGCGAAGGTAACCGCGATCGCGGCGGCCAGGCGTTTGGCTTGCATTCAGAACTCTCCAAGTAGATGACGAAACAGGTCGAAACGCGTCGCATCTTATCGAAGAGATATGTCGGTTTGATGACAGAACGAAAGATTGATTAAACGGTATGCCCGTGCACCGGGACGACGATGTCGATCCGCGTGCCGGGCGGCTCGTCGGAGGTGATGCTGATCTCGCCGTTCATGGCCCAGACCCGTTCGCGCATGCCGATCAGGCCCAGGGACTCGGCCTTCTCCATTTCTTCCGGGCGGATGCCGCGGCCGTCGTCGCGGATCGTGATCAGGAGCTCGCTGTTCGAGCGGAACAGGTTCATGGTGACGGCGCTGGCCTCGGCGTGGCGCGCGATGTTGGTCAGCGCCTCCTGCACCATGCGGAAGATGGCCGTGCTGGCGCTGTCGTCGAGGCGCAGCTCGGCTTCGTCGGCGAGCAGGGTGGTGGGGATGTTGTAGCGCTCGACGAAATCGTCGCGCAGGCCTTTGAGGGCGAAATACAGCCCGCCTTCGTCGAGCGCGCGCGGGCGCAGGTTGGTGGCGATGCGGCGCAGCGAGGCGATCGCCGTCAGCAGGTTCTGCTCCATGCCGGCCATCAGGCGCAGGCTGTCCTCGGAGGTGCCGTCGGCCTGCTGCAGCAGGGTCAGGTCCATGCGCAGCGAGGCCAGGATCTGGCCGAGGTCGTCGTGCAGCTCGCGGGCGATATGGGTGCGCTCTTCTTCGCGGATGGTCTGCAGCGCGGCCGACAGCTGGCGCAACTGGTCGTGCGAGCGCGTCAGCTTTTCCTGCACCCGCTTGCGCTCGGAGACGTCGCGCATGATCACGGTGTAGAAGGGCGCGCCTTCGTTGGCGCGCGAGATCGAGCCTTCGATGGGGAAGCGCTGGCCGTCGGCGCGCAGGCCGGTGACGGCGTAATCGGTGGAGCGGCGGCCGGCGCGGCCGCTGCCGGCGCGGAAATAGTCGAGCAGCTCTTCCGGCTCGGCCTTGGCCGACTCGACGAAGCGCGCCAGCGGGCTGCCGATCATGGCCTCGACCGTGGTGCCGAACAGCGCGGCGGCGGCCGGGTTGGCCATGACGATGGTATAGCTGCCGTCGGCGGAGACGATGGCATCGTTGGCGTCCTGGACGATCTGGCGGCTGGCCGGCACGGTGTCTGGATCTCCGGAGGGTTCGCAGCCCAGCCGGCGGCCCGCCGCGAGCCCGATCAGGAAGCAGGTCGCGGCCCAGGCGGTCGAACGAAGGCGCTGTCGATTCATGGATGCCAGTAAAAAACAACCCGCGATGCGGGTCCGGCATCTACCTTACTCGGCAGCGCTTCGCCAGGACTTGATTTACATCTGCTTGAACAAATGCAGGAAGCTGCGGCTGACTTCGAGCTTGTCCGGGCGGCCCTTGATCAGGACCAGGTGGCGGCCGCGGATGTCGCGGGTCACGCCTTCGATGGCGTTGACGTTGACCAGGGTTGCGCGGTGGATCTGCCAGAACAGCGAAGGGTCGAGTTCGTCGGCCAGGTCGCGCACCGGCTTCCTGATCAGCGCTTCGAATTTCTCGGTCTGCACGCAGGTGTATTTTTCGTCGGAGCGGAAGAACAGGATTTCCTCGACCGGGATCATGCGCAGGTCCTGGCCGATGCTGGCCTGGATCCATTGCAGGTATTTCGGCTTCGGCGCGGCGATCTTCTCCGCCAGCTGCGACAGCATGGCGGTAACGGTGTCGCTGACGTTGGCGGTGGCGCTTGCGCCGGCGCCGCTTGGCGCGGCCAGGCGTTCCTTCAGGCGCTCGACCGTGACCTGCAGGCGCTCCGGCTCCGGCGGTTTCAGCACGTAGTCGACGGCGCCGCGCTCGAAGGCCTCCACCGCGTACTGGTCGTAGGCGGTCACGAACACGATCTGGCTGGCGTCGCCGATGTCGCGCGCCGCTTCCATCCCGGTCTTGCCCGGCATGCGGATGTCGAGGAAGGTCAGGTCCGGCTTCAGGGCGGCGACCAGCTGCACGGCTTCATCGCCGTTCTTGGCCTCGCCGACGATTTCCAGTTCCGGCCACACCTGGGACAGGCGGGTACGGAGCAGGTCGCGCATCAGTCTTTCGTCGTCGGCAATGATTGCTGTAGGCATGGCGGCTAGAGGAAAAAGAAAGAATGACGATTATTCAATGAAATCGGGTAGCAGGCAATACCCAATTATTTACATGGAGGCCAGTTGGTATGGCACTTCGATGGTGGCGATCACGCCGCTCGGGATATTCGCGGCGATGTGCAGCTGGCCGGCATCGCCGTGCAGCAGCTTGAGGCGCTCGCGGATGTTCGACAGGCCGAGCCCGGTACCCTTGCTGGGCACCACGCCGAAGCCGACGCCGTCGTCGGCCACCGTCACGCGCAGCTTGCTGTCGGCGATTTCCGCCGTCACCGCCAGATGACCGCCGTCGGGCTTGGTCTCCAGCCCGTGCTTGATCGCATTCTCGACCATCGACTGCAGCATCATCGGCGGGAAGGCGGCGCTGCGCAGGCCGTCCGGGATCTGCAGCTCGACCGTCAGGCGCTCTTCCATGCGCATCTTGAGCAGGTTCAGATAAGAAGTCACCATGTCGACCTCGCGCCCGAGGCTGGTGGTCAGGTTGGCGTCGCGCATCTGCGGGATCACGGCGCGCAGGTACTGGATCAGGGTGCGCTGCATGGCCGAGGCGCGCGGCGGATCTGTCTCGATCAGGTGCTCGACCGAGGCCAGGGTGTTGAACAGGAAGTGCGGCTCGACTTGCGCCTGCATGGCCGCCATCCGCGCTTCCGACAACTGGCGCTGCATCGATTCGCGCTCGGCCGCCTGGGTTGCGCTCTGCATCTCGGCTTCCGCGCGCTTCTTGCCGCTCATCAGGGCCTTGGTGCCGAACAAGGCCATCACCAGCAGCCAGACGAAGCTGGTGAACCAGGTCGAGGCCTGCTTGTGGTAGCTCCGCGCCTTGGCTTCGGCGGCATCGTCGACTTCCGCCTCGATCGCGTCGGACAGCGCTTCGCCGATCTGCGGCGGCAGGTCGATGTGGACTTCGCCGCCGTTCGCACCGCGCACCAGCTTGGCGCCGATGGCCTTGCCGTTTACGGGTGGAATGGGCGTGGCGGGCGTCGCGGGCGGTGCTTCGCCGGCCGCCTTGCCAGCGTCGGCGGCATTCTTCTCCAGCTCGTCCGCGTTCCTCGCCGCTTCGTTCGCCTTCTTTTCCGCTTCGGCCGCGGCCTTGCCGGCTTGCTCGGCCTGCTTCAGGGCGTTCGAGGACAGCGCTTCGGCGGCCGCTTCGGCGGCTTTCCGGGCTTCCGCGTCCTCCTCGTTGCCGCGCCGCTTGGCGCGCGGACTGATGCGGATGCCGCTGTCGTCGATCGTGATGGCCGGCTCGGACTTGCGCGCGCTGCGTTCGATCACCGGATCTTCTTCGCCGCCCGAGAACAGCTCGTCCTGCAGGATCTGCCCGGCCACCAGCATCAGCGCGGCGAACAGGAAGAACTTCCACCAAGACAGGCGCGTCACCCAGGTCGCGACCGCGTCGAACGCGTGGTAGAGCCACGACAGGGTGTTGGAAAAAGATTGCTGGGTCGAACGCCGGGTCTGCATGGAGCTCTTCTTGATTAAACGTAATTGGCAAGTGTAACCGCTGAGAGGGGAATATCCGCTCTTTAGACCCAGCATCACTGTTGGGATGTTGCAACTTTAATTCCGTGCCGCCGCTATGGCCAGGGGAATGCGACAGCCTGCAGGATCGGCAGCCTGGATTGCAGCGCAGTGTGCAAATGCAGCTTTGAAAGATGCAAAACTGCAAGGTATGATGAACCAAGCTCTGGCCGCGCCAGCCCATTATTCGTTCTTCATGAAATGAAAGGGTAAAGCCGATGTCTGCCGTTCCTCAACGCTACCGCCTCGTTACCCGCAGCGACTTCGACGGCCTGGTCTGCGCCGTCCTGCTCAGGCACCTGGACCTGATCGACGACATCCTGTTCGTCCACCCGAAGGACATGCAGGACGGGAAGATCGCGATCGGCCAGCGCGACATCACCACCAATCTGCCCTACGTGGCCGGAGCCCACCTGGCCTTCGACCACCATCTTTCGGAAACCATCCGCATCGGCGGGCGCCGCGAGAACCACGTGATCGACCCCCGGGCGCCATCGGCGGCCCGGGTGGTCTACGACTACTACGGCGGCACGCGCGCCTTCCCCCCGGCCTGGCGCGGCATGATGGACGCCGTCGACAAGGCCGACGCCGCACAATTCTCGCGCGAGGAGATCCTGGACCCGCAGGGATGGAACCTGCTGAACTTCCTGATGGACGCGCGCACCGGCCTGGGCCGTTTCCACGATTTCCGCATCTCGAACTATCAGCTGATGATGGACCTGATCCAGCATTGCCGCACCCTCGGCATCGAGCAGATCATGCAGCTGCCCGACGTGCGCGAACGCACCGCGCTGTACCTGGAGCACAACGCGCTGTGCAGGCAGCAGATCCGCCGCTGCGCCCAGGTGCACAAGAACCTGGTGGTGCTGGACCTGCGCGAAGAGAAGACGATCTTCGCCGGCAACCGCTTCCTGATCTACGCGCTGTTCTCGGAGACGAACATCTCGATCCACGTGCTGTGGGGCCTGAAGAACCAGAACACCGTGTTCGCCACCGGCAAATCGATCCTGAACCGCAGCGCGAACACCAACATCGGCGCGCTGATGCTGGAGTATGGCGGGGGCGGGCATGAGAATGCGGGGACTTGCCAGGTGTCGAATGAGATGGCGGAGGATGTGCTGGGGGCGCTGATTCAACGCATTACCAGTGAAGGTTAGCAGGTGCACGTCGTCCCCGCGCAGGCGGGGACCCAAGTTCTGCATAAGCAGACGTAACGCAAGCAAACTTGGATCCCCGCCTGCGCGGGGATGACGTGCGAATGCAGCGGTACAGCGTTACGCCGGCTGGTGACTCCTCAGCATCTGCTGCGCCGCATCCGCATCCAGCGGCTCACTGAACCAGATCCCCTGAAACTGGTCGCAGCCATGCGACTTCAGGAAATCCATCTGCGGCCGTGTCTCCACCGCTTCCCCCACCACCTCCATGTTCAGGTTGTGCCCGATGTCGATCAGGCTTTTCACCAGGGCGCCGGTGCCGTCGGCGATGCCGTGCACGGTGTGGCGCGACAGCTTGACCTGGCTGGCTTCGAGCTGCTGCAGGTAGGCGAGGTCGCACAGGCCGGCGCCGAAGCCGTCCACCGACAGGCAGACGCCGAGCGCGCGCAGCTGGCGGGCGACGTCGCGGCCGAGGCCGGGATTGCGCAGCAGGCCGTCGATCTGCAGGTCGAGCTGCAGGCTGTCGGCGGGCAGGGTGTGGTGCGCCAGCATGGCTGCCAGCTTGTCGACGAAGTCGCCCTGGCTGTATTCGCGGTAGGACACGTTGACGGTCACCTGCACGCCGGCCGCCCGTACGCCATGCACGCCGCCGTGGCGCAGCCGGGCGGCGAAGGTGCAGGCATGGTCCAGCACGCGCCGGCCGATCGGCACGATGACACCGCTTTCCTCGGCCTCGGCCAGGAAGCGGCTCGGCGGCAGCACGCCCTGTTCCGGGTGGCGCCAGCGCAGCAGGGCCTCGAAGCCCATGACCTTGCCGGTGCGTAGCGAGACGTGCGGCTGGTAGAGCAGGAACAGCTCGTCGTTCTCGAGCGCGTGCTTCAGGTCTTCCTCGAGCTTGCGCTTGGCGTCGTTACTCGAGCGCATGTCGGCCGAGAAGAAATGCACGTCGTTATGGCCGTTGCCCTTGCCGTGGTACATGGCGACGTCGGCCGCACGCACCAGTTCGGTGGCGGTGGTGCCGTCGTGCGGGTAGAGCGCGACGCCGACGCTGGCCCCGACCGCGATCTCGCGGCCGTTGAAGGACACCGGAATCGCGAAGCTCTGGCGCAGCCGCTCGACCATGCGCAGCGTAAAGCGCAGCGAGGGCTGGTTGGCCAGCACCAGCACGAACTCGTCGCCGGACATGCGCGCCACCGTGTCGCTGTCGCGCACCGAGGCCTGCAGGCGCCGCGCCACCACCTTCAGCACCACATCGCCGGCTTCGTGCCCGAGGGTGTCGTTGATGGTCTTGAAGTTGTTCAGGTCGATCAGCACGGTCGCCACCAGCGACTTCTGGCGCTGCGCCATGTGCACCGCCTGGTCCAGCCGGTCCCACAGCAGGTTGCGGTTGGCGAGCCCCGTCAGCGGGTCGTGATTGACTTCGTGTTCGAGGTGGGCGGTGCGCAGCATGGCCGCGGTGACATCGTTGATGACGCCGATGAAGTGGGTGACCGTGCCGTACTCGTCGTGGACCGGGGTGATGTTCAGGTCGTTCCAGAACAGCTCGCCGTTCTTGCGCAGGTTGCGCAGCACCACGTTGACCGAACGCTGCGCTTCGATCGCCTCGTGCAGCTCGGTGCGCTCGTTCGTGTCCATGCCGGGCGCGGCCATGAAACGCGGGTCGCGGCCCACCACTTCCGCCGCCGAGTAGCCGCTGATGCGCTCGAAGGCCGGGTTGACGTATTCGATCGGGCTGTCCGGGCCGTCGCTGCGCGCGATCACGATGCCGTTGCTGGCCGCGTGCAGGGCGCGTTCGCGCAGGTTCAGCTGCTCCTCGCGCTGGCGCCGTTCGCCGATGTCGATGCCGATCCCGAACACGTAATGGCCGCCGTTGCAGTGCACCCGGGTGCCGCACAGCAGCACCGGAATCTCCTTGCCGCTGCGCGCCACGTACTCGACTTCCAGCTTCACCTCTTCGCCTTCGTCGAGCACGCGGCGGATGGCGTCATTGAGCCTCGGCCGCTGTTCCAGGTCGAGCAGGTCGGCCGCGCGCGCGGCGGCCAGCTCTTCCGGCGCCATGCCGGTCAGGCGCTCCAGGTTATGGTTCCACAGCACGAAGCGGCCCTCGCGGTTGAGGGCGTAGAAGGTGCCGGGGAAAAGGTCGACCACGGCCGACAGTGGGGTGCGGGCGACGTGTTCGGATTCCGGCGCCCCGCGCTCGAATTCGGTGGTGACGGCGACGGCGCAGCCGAGCGGCCGGCCGGCGGCGTCGATTTGCGGCGCCAGTGCCAGTCTGGCGGAGAACACCCGATTTTCGCAGCAGCGCAGGTCGGCGTTCAGCTCGGCGCCTTCGGGATGCTGGACCAGGGCGGCCCAGCCGGCGGTCCAGGCGTCGCGCGCGCTGGCGACGAACATGCCGGTGACGGGACGGCCGAGGACGCTATCGGCGGGCAGGCCGAACAGGGCCGCGCAGCCCGCGTTCCAGGTGATGATGTTGCCCGCGTCGTCCGTCAGGAAGACGGCGCGCGCGGGCGGGTCGGTGTCGAACATCGGGTTCCCTCATGCAAGGCCAACCGCTGTTGGACAGCAGTTGGAGGGAACCGTTCCGCGAAGAATATCAGGCGGCGGCGTCGGCGGCCGGGGGCAGGGCGAGCTGGTTGTCGACGCTGAACTGGTAGTCCTTGAACACGTGCTCTGCCGACAGGACCTGGTAGCTGCCGTCGGCCAGCTTGTGGGTCGTGTCCTTCAGGCGCCAGGTGGTCGAGCCGCAGGTCCAGCAGTTGAAGTTGCGCATGTGGGTGCACAGGCAGGTCTTGTCGAAGACCTTGATGTCCTTCGAGCCCGGATTCGCCTGCACCTCGCGGTTGTACGAGTTGATGTAGGCGCAGTTGCCGGTCGCGTCCAGCAGGTAGCCGTAGGACTCGCAGCCCGGACGGATGCCGGAACCGATCGCCGGGGTCTGCTTCAGCATGCGCATCGGATAGCCGGTCGGCGAGACGCCGTTGACGATGATGTCTTCCTCGCTGGCGCGGTAGTATTCCTGCTTGACGTCGTCAGGCAGGCCGCATTCGCGGGTCACGGTGAAGCGGGTCGCCACCTGCACGCCGCCGGCGCCTTTTTCGAGGAAACCCACCGCATCGCTGCCGGTGAAGATGCCGCCCGCGGCGATCAGCGGGATGTCCAGGTTTTCCGCCTTCATGTACGCATGGATCTCGTCCATGATGGTGTGCAGGTCGTACTGCTGCCAGTCGTCGATGCCGAAGCCGAGGTGGCCGCCGGCCAGCGGGCCTTCGACGATGATGTAGTCGGGATTGCGGTTCAGGCGCGAGACCTTGCGCAGGAACAGTTGCAGTGCGCGCACCGAGGACACGATGATGCCCAGCTTGGCTTCGTGGAAGCGCGGATGGTCCTTGATCAGCTCGAACGAACCCAGGTGCAGGCCGGCCGACATGGTGATGCCGTCGATGCCGGCGTCGAGCGCGGCCGACAGGCGGGTGCGCAGGGTTTCTTTCGGCGCATTCATGGTCAGCTTTTCCATGCAGTTCACGAAGATCAGGCCATCGCCTTTCTTCGCCTGCATGGTCGCGCCCACGTGCAGGCGGGTCGCCTCGGCCAGGCGGTCGAGGTCGAACTTGACCGCCGACTTGTCCATGTTGTTGATGTTGAACTTGTAGAGCTTGGTCTTTTCCTTGACGAAGCTCGTATCGAACTTGCGGTCCGACACATCGGGCACCATCGCATCGGAAATGTGACCAATCCCGCCGAGGCGCGCCGCCTCCAGCGCCAGTTCGGAGGTCGAGATATCGACCCCCATTCCGCCGATCATGATGGGCACATATTCCTTGCCACCCAAGCGCAGGCGGAAATCATCTACACGTTTCATTGCATTCCTTAACAGCCATAGACTAATCGCCCGCCATTTTAACGCAGGAGAGGTGCTTTACAGAGGGCCATTTACCGCACGGTCGTGCGGTAACGATCCTGCTTTTCGTACTCAATCGCGGAAGTTGTTGAAGGCCAGCGGCAGATCCTGGACATCCTTGCGCAGCATGGCGATGGCTTCCTGCAGGACATCGCGGTCCTTGCCGGTGACGCGCACGGATTCGCCCTGGATCGAGGCCTGCACCTTCATCTTGCTTTCCTTGACCAGCTTGGTGATCTTCTTGGCGTCATCGCTCTCGATGCCGTTGCGCACCTTGATCACCTGCTTGACCTTGTCGCCGCCGATCTTCTCGATCTTGCCTTCGTCCAGGAAGCGGACGTCGACCTTGCGCTTGGTCATCTTGTTCAGCAGGACGTCCTTCACCTGCGAGATCTGGAAGTCGGAATCGCCGAACAGGGTGATTTCCTTGTCCTTCTGCTCGACCTTGGCCGAGGTGCCCTTGAAATCGAAGCGGGTCTCGATTTCCTTGCTCGAGTTCTCGACGGCGTTCTTCACTTCGACCATGTCTGCTTCGCAGACGACGTCAAACGATGGCATCGTAATTCCTTTTTTTATAGGGTGACAGATGGCGATATTGTAACGGACCGCTGCCGCGGCGGCGCGAGTTTCCCACTATAATCAGCGGGCCAACTTCGGACCCAGCCATGCTAGCACTGCCCATCGCACACGACATCGCCCTCCAGCAATTCAACACCTTCGGCATTCCGGCCCGCGCAAGACGCTACCTGCGGGTCGAGGATCCCGCGCAACTGGCGCAGCTCGCCGCCGATCCGGCACTGGCCGCATTGCCGCGCCTGGTGCTGGGCGGCGGCAGCAATCTCCTGATCACGCACGATGAAGTCGACCTGCTGGTGCTGCACATGGCGCTGGCGGGCAAGGAGATCGTCGGCGAAACGCCGGACGCCATCCTGGTGCGCGCCCAGGCCGGCGAAAACTGGCACGGCTTCGTGCAATGGACCCTGGAGCAGGGCCTGGGCGGGCTGGAAAACCTGTCGCTGATCCCGGGCACGGTGGGCGCCTCGCCGATCCAGAACATCGGCGCCTACGGGGCCGAGACCAAGGACCTGTTCCACTCGCTCACGGCCTTCGACTTCGCCGGCGGGACCACGCGGACCATGGACGCCGCCGCCTGCCGCTTCGCCTACCGCGACAGCATCTTCAAGCACGAAGAAGGCCGCCAACTGGCCGTGCTGGACGTCACTTTCGCGTTGCCGCGCGCCTGGGCGCCCAACCTGCGCTACGCCGAGCTGGCGCGCGAACTCGAGGGCATCGCCGAACCGACCCCGCGCCAGGTGGCCGACGCCGTCATCGCGGTCCGGCGCCGCAAGCTGCCCGACCCGGCGGAGATCGGCAATGCCGGCAGCTTCTTCAAGAATCCGGTGGTTTCAAGCGAGCACTGCGCGCAGCTGCTGCAATCGTGGCCCAACCTGGTCCACCACCTGCAGCCCGACGGCAGCGAAAAGCTGGCGGCCGGCTGGCTGATCGACCAGTGCGGCTGGAAGGGGAAGGCGCTGGGCCGCGCCGGCGTCTATCCGAAGCAGGCGCTGGTGCTGGTGAACAATGGCGGCGCCAGCGGCGCCGAAGTGCTGGCGCTGGCGCGCGCGATCCAGGCCGATGTGCAGGCGCGTTTCGGGGTGCTGCTGGAGCCGGAGCCGGTGATGGTCTGATCGATCGCCCGGCGTTTCGATCTGGACAGGACCGGTTTTGTCCGCCGATTCGACGGGTTTGTCGCAAAGGCAGGATGGCTGGGCGAGCCGGGTGTTATCGTCCCGAATTCACTTTCACCCAGAGACAACCGAATGGCTTTTCACGAATTCCCGCTGCCGGCGGCGAGCGGGGCCCAGGCCAGCCCGATGCGCCTGCTGCTGGTGGCCGCCGTACTTTTCCTGTTCTACCAGCTGCCCGAGGGCATCGGGATGTACGAGCTGCGCTTGCTCTTCCCCCTCGCCGCATGGTGGGCCTCGCGCAGCCTCGGCTTCAGCGGCATGCGCGCGTGGTACCTGGACGCGCGGCCGGGCTGGTGGCGGCTCCTGGGCACCGGTCTGGTGCTGGCGATCGCCGCCAAATTCACGACAGTCGCCATCGGCGCGCGTACCGGCGTGTACACCCTTGCCTGGGCCGACGCCGCGCCTGGCATGGCGCTGGCGGGTTCGCTGGCCTTTCTTGCCTTCTCGAGCTTCATTGCGTCCCTGGCCGAAGACATACTGACGCGCGGCCTCGTGATGCGCGCCTTCCCGCAACTGGCAGGGCGCTGGACATTCATCCTGGTGTCCGCCGCGCTGTTCGTGCTGAACCACATCTACCGGCTGCACAAGGGGCCTGTCGAGTGGCTGACGATCTTCTGTTTCGGCCTTGCGTATGCAGCGGCGCTGTACCGCACCGGCACGCTGTGGGCGGCGGTGGGCCTGCACTGGGGCTGGAATCTGGCAAACGGCCTGCTCGATACCTTTGCGCGCTCGGATGTCGTGCAGCCCGCAGTCGCGCCCTTTTATTCCGGCGCTGCCCATCTGGTGCTGCTGGCTTGCGTGCTTATCCTGATGCGTCCGGCGCGGCCGGTATCTTGAGCCCCTTGCTCACCGCCGGCCGCTGTAGGAAAGCCTGCAGCACGCGCCCCACGTTGCCGAACTTGTCGAAGCCGACCAGCTCGCGCGCGCCGTCGAGCGACTGCAAGCCGTTCACCCACGGAAAAGTCATGATGTCGGCGATCGTGTAGCGCTTGCCCATGATCCAGTCGCGGCCCTCGAGGCGCTGGTCGAGCACGCCCAGCAGGCGCTTGGCTTCGTCGACGAAGCGGTCGCGCGGGCGCTTGTCTTCCCAGTCCTTGCCGGCGAATTTCAGGAAGAAGCCCAGCTGGCCGAACATCGGCCCGATGCCGCCGTTCTGGAACATCACCCACTGGATGGTTTCAATGCGGCCGGCCGCGTCGGGCGGGAGCAATTGGCCGGTCTTTTCCGCCAGGTAGAGCAGGATGGCGCCGGATTCCCAGAGCGGCAGCGGCTGTCCATCCGGACCGTTCGGGTCGATGATGGCCGGGATCTTGTTGTTCGGGTTCAGGGACAGGTATTCGGGCGAGGTCTGTTCCTGCTTTTCGAAGGCGACGCGGTGCACCTCGTAGGGCAGGCCGCTTTCCTCGAGCATGATGGCCGCCTTGACGCCGTTCGGCGTCGGCATCGAATACAGCTGCAGGCGGTCCGGATGCTGCGCCGGCCATTTTCGTGTCACGGGAAAACTGTCCAGATCCTTCATCGCACCCCCCAGGCTTGGTCACCCGAAGATGGTAGCAAAGGGCTGGACCGGACGCCGCGCGCCTGGGGCCGCGCCTTCAGGTAGTCCCACCGCTCCGCGCCGATAAAGCGGCCGGAATTTTGCCGATCGGCAAAATATACTGGGCCGCCCCCAGCTCGGCGGCGGCGCGCGGCATGCCATACACCGCGCTGGTGCCTTCGTCCTGCGCAATGGTCGCCTGGCCGGCACTGCGCATGGCCAGCAGGCCGTCGGCGCCGTCGCGTCCCATGCCGCTCAGCAGGACGCCGGTGGCCTTGCGTTCCCAATACTGCGCCACCGAACGGAAGAAGACGTCGATGGAGGGCCTGTGGATCGCGTCGCGCGGATGGGCGTCGTAGCGCAGGCGGTGGTTGGGCGCCAGGCGCAGGTGGTCGGACGTGGCGGCCACCTGCACCACGCCGCCTGCCAGGTGGTCGCCGTCCCCGATCGCGACGACGTTCGCCGAGGTCTGCTCGCCCAGCCATTTCACCAGCTGGGTGGAAAAGCTGGCGTCGATGTGCTGGACCACCACCGCGGCGGTATCAGGCGGCGGGCGCCAGTCCGCGAACAGGCGCGCCAGCGCCGCCGGGCCGCCGGTCGAGGCGCCGATCGCGACCAGGCGCGCCACCTGCGCAGTGTTCACCGGCACCGGCACGGGCAACGGCGCCGGATTCCCTTTCACCAGCTTGGCGATGGTGGCGATCTTGGCCAGCAGCGCGGCGCCGCCGTCCTCGCGGCCGAGCAGCACCGGGGTGGCGACCACGTCGAGGGCGCCGGCGCCGAGCGCGCGGAACACCTGGCTGACATTGTCCTGCGGGCGCGCGGTCACCACCAGGATCGCGCAGGGCGCGTTGGCCATGATGCGGCGGGTCGCTTCGACGCCGTCGAGCAGGGGCATGTCGAGGTCCATCAGCACCAGGTCGGGCCGCAGGTCGGCGCACAGGCGCACGGCGTCGAGGCCGGTGCGCGCGACCCAGGCCACTTCGTGTTCGCCGCTGGCCTTGAGCACGCGGCGCAGGGCCTCGCCGGCCATCGGCACATCGTTGGCAATGCCGATCTTCATGGTGGCGTCTCCGGATGGGCTTCGCCGATCAGGTCGCGCACGGCGTCGAGCAGGGTGGCGTCGTGGAAGGCGCCCTTGGCCAGGTAGTAGTCGGCGCCGGCTTCGAGTCCGCGCGCGCGGTCTTCCGGGCGGTCCTTGTAGGACACGATCATCACCGGCAGGCGCTGCAGGCGCGGGTCCTGGCGGATGCGTTCGAGCAGCTTGATACCGTCCAGGCGCGGCATGTCGATGTCCGTGATCACCAGGTCGAAGGCGCCGGCGCGCACGCTGTTCCAGCCGTCGACGCCGTCCAGCGCGACCTCGACCCGGTAGCCGCGCGCCGCCAGCAGCTTGCGCTGCATTTCGCGCACGGTCAGCGAATCGTCGACCACCAGGATGCGGCGCGCGGCCTGCTGCGCGGCGCGGCTTGCCGCCTGCGCGTGCGCCGCCGGCTGCAGCGAGTCGCCGGCGTCCAGCAGGCGCGCGATCGACAGCAGCATGTCCGGCACGTCCAGGATCAGCACCGGGGAGCCGTCGTCGAGCAGGGCGCCCGAGGCGACGTCGCGCAGCTTGCCGAACATCGGCTCGAGCGGCTGCACCGTCAGGTTTTGTTCGCCGCGCACATCGTCGACCACCAGCCCGTAGCGCTCGCGGGCGCCGCCGATGACGATCACCGCCAGTTCGCCGCTGGCGGCCGATGCAGCCGCTTCGCCCAGTTCGAGCACCCGCGCGGCGGCCACCAGGCCGAGGTGGGCGCCTTCGTGTTCGAGGTACTGGCGGCCCGACAGCGCCTGCACGCTGCTTGCCGGCACGCGCAGCACGCGTTCGACGCGCGCGATCGGCAGCGCATAGGCTTCGCCCGCCACCTCTGCCACCAGGGCGCGCACGATCGACTGGGTGACCGGCAGCACGATGATGGTGCGGAAGCCGGCGCCGGGCGTCGACTCCACCCGCACCGTGCCGTTCTGGGCCTGTACCATCTCATGCACCACGTCGAGTCCGACGCCGCGGCCGGAGATGGCGTTGGCGTCCTCCTTCAGCGAAAAGCCGGGCAGGAACAGGAATTCCATCAGCTCGGCGCCGGACAGGGCTTGCGCGATGCCCGGCGGGACCAGGCGGCGCGCGAGGGCGGCGCGGCGCACCTGCTCGATGTCGACGCCGCGGCCGTCGTCGCTGACTTCGATGGACAGCATGCCGCCGCGGTGATGGGCGGACAAGCGGATCGTGCCCGCGCGCGGCTTGCCGGCGGCGCTGCGTTCGGCCGGCGTTTCCATGCCGTGGTCGACCGCATTGCGCAGCAACTGGCTGAGGGGGGCCTCCAGGCGCACCAGCACGGCGCGGTCGACCAGGGTGTCGGCGCCGCTGAGGTCGAGGTGCACCTCCTTGCCCAGGCTGCGCGCCAGGTCGCGCACCATGCGCGGCAGGCCGTGCAGGCCGTCGCCGAAGCGGCACATGTGCAGCGCCAGCACTTCGTCGACCAGGCGCGTGGCCACGCCGGTGGCCTGGCGCTCGTAGTGCTCGGCGTCGAGGATGATGCGCTGCAGGGTCCCGGGCAGGGTGGCGGCCCGCTCGTCCAGCTGGCGCACCAGTTCCAGCAGGCGCGGATCGCCGTTCATGGCGATCGCGTCCTTCAGCTGTTCGATCGCGCCGAACGCGCAACGCTGCTGGCGCTTGTAGCGTTGCAGGGAATCGACCCAGGGCCGCAGCCGGCCGGCGTGCAGGCGGGCCTGGCCGGCCAGCGTGAGCAGTTCGTTGCGCGGCACCTGCGCGGGCGCCTCGCGCGCCGGCGCCGCTGCGGGCGTGGTCGCAAGGGGCGGCGCAGGGGCCGGGGCGGCGGGCCTGAGCGGCGCCACCGCCGGCGCCGCCGCCACATCGGCCTGCAGCGCAACCAGCGCCGCCAGCACGGCCTCCACCCGGGCCGCATGCGGGCCGGCGTCCGACATCTCCGCTTCGGACAAGCCGGCCAGCGCGCGCATCAGGTCGACCGCGCCGAGCAGCACGTCGACGCCGGCGCCGCCCAGCGCCAGCCGGCCCTGCTGGACGGCGACGAACACGTCTTCCATCGCGTGCGCCAGGTCGACCATCGGCGCCATGCCGACGATGGCGGCGGCGCCCTTGGTCGAGTGGGCGGCGCGCATCATCGCTTCCAGCGTGGCGGCGTCCGGCGCGCGTTCGCTGCGCAGCAGGCCGTCGGTGAGCACGCGCGCCTGGGCCTGGGCTTCCATGCGGAACAGGTCCAGCATCGAAAAGCTGCTCAGGTCCTGGCCGAAGTGGTCGATGCTCATCGCAGCACCCCCGCGATCGCCTGCTCGAGCAGGGCGGCGTCCAGCAAGCCGGCCTCGATGGCGCCGTCGGCGATCACGCCGGCCAGCAGGGGCGAGGGCTGGTGGCCGAGCGTGGCGGCGGGCGCACGCATGGCCTTCGATGCATGGCGCAGGATGCCGTGCATTTCCGCCACCGGCAGCGCGACCCCATGGCTCGACAGCGCAAGCACCAGCAGGCGTTCGAAGGCGTGGCGGCCGCTCGGCGCCGGCACGCCGGCGGTATCGATGCCGAGCAACGGCGCCAGCGAGACCGCCGGCAGCACCCGCCCGTCGACGTTCACCACGCCGAGCAGGGCGCCGTTCGCGCGGTGCGGCAGGCGGTGCACCGGCGCCGGCGGCGCCACGGTGGACGCCAGCGCCACCGGCACCGCCAGCCATTCGGCGCCGATGCGGAACACCATGGCGGCGGCGTCGGTGGGCGTCGGGGCGGGTTCGGGCAGGGCCAGTTCGCGCGCCCAGGCGTCACGGTAGTCCTGCTCGACCGGGCGCTGCAGATTGCGCTGGGCGGCCGCCGCATACACGCCGCAGTTGCGGCAGTGGACCTGGCGTTCCAGCTCGGCGCAGCTGCGGTCGCCCGCCACGCCGATGCGGCGCCAGCAGTCATCGCCGGCCAGGTCGAAGATGGCCCCTTTTCTCATCGCGTGGCGCCCTGCTTGCCACCGCGCGCGTGCACGCGTGCGGCGCGCCGGCGCAGCAGGTCCGCATCCTGGGCCTCGCCGCGCTGTTCGTGCAACAGGGCCAGGCTGCACAGCGCCTCGTAGTGCTCGGGCTGCAGGTAGAGGCAGCGGCGCAGGTGGCGTTCGGCCGCGCGCGGCTCGCCGCCGGCGTCGCCGATCAGGCCGAGCAGGAACCAGGCCTCGGCCAGCTCGGGCTGCAGGGCCAGCGCCGCCCGGCAGGCCTGGTCGGCCTCGAGCAGGCGGCCGGCGTCGGCCAGCTGCCGGGCTTGCGCGATCAAGCGGCCGACCGTGACGGCGGCCGGGCTTGCGGCTTGCGGCGGGGTGGGCGTGGGCGCCATGTCCACGCGCGGGCGCTTGGCGTTCGCAACGGGTGGCGGCGGCCGCGGACGAAGCCGCACCGTCGCCAGCGCCTGCTTCTGCAACGCGTAAGCGGCGCCCAGCGATTGCGGTGCAAAACCACCGCGGCAGAACGCAGGCGCCTCGGCGCAGCCGGACAGCAGCAGGCCATCGTCGAGCAGCAATGCGCGGATGGCGGCCGCCGCCGCGACGCGCCCAGGCTCGTCGAAATAGATCAGCAGGTTACGGCAGAACACCAGGTCGTAGCGGCCGGCGTTTCGCGCCGGCACGGCCGGATCCAGCAGGTTGCCCTGGCTGAAGCGCACGTAGCGGCGCGGCGTCTCGCCGATCACGTAGCCGCCGCCGTCGCTGTCGAACCAGCGCTCGCGGAAGGCCAGGTCGGCGCCGCGGAAGGCGTTGCGCGTGTACCGGCCGTGGCGCGCGCGTGCGATCGCGGCCTGCGACAGGTCCAGCGCGTCGATGCGGCACTGCGCGGGAGAGATGCCGGCGCGCGCCAGCGCCATCGCCATCGAATACGGCTCCTCGCCGCCGGCGCAGGGCAGGGACAGGATCGCCAGCTGCCGTCCCGGATGGCTGAGCAGGCGGCGCTGGACGAAGCGCAGCGCGGCATCGAACACCTCGGGGTCGCGGAACATCCAGGATTCGGGCACGGTCACGAGATCCACCAGGGCTTCGAACTCCGGCGTGCGGGGCAGGGGCGCGTAGTCCTCGCGCGTGGACAGGCCGAGCCGCAGCCTGCGCTCGCGCACGGCGCGTTCGACCGCCTCGTCCGGCAGCACCAGGCCGGTGTCGTTCCTGAGCAGCTGGTGCAGGTTCATGCCGCGGCCCCGCCGAACAGGAGCGCGGCCACCTCGGGCGCCAGCAGGCGCTCCGGGGCGATCAGCTGCAGCATGCCGCCGCCTTCGCCGGCGCCGCCCGCCGCCACCGCACCCAGCCAGGGCGCGGCCGCCACGCCGCCCTCGCGCAAGGCGGCGGCGATATCGGACACGCCCGCCACATGCTCGGCCTTCAGGCCCAGGCGCCGCAGCTTGCCGAGGACCGGCACGTCGACCAACAAGATGCGGGTGTCGTAGCGCACGGCGTCCGGCGGACTGCCGGCCAGGCGCGACAGGTCGATCACGGGCACCGGCTCGCCGTGCAGGTCGAGCAGGCCGGGCACGTAATGCGGCGCCCCCGGCAGCGGCTTCAGGCGCGCCACCGGCAGCACCCGCAGCACCGCGGTGAGGGGCAGGGCATAGCGTTCGCGCCCGATGTGGAACACCAGCACCTTCATGGGGCGTTTACTCGTTCACGGCGAAGGTGGCGACCGACTGCTGCAGGTCACCGGCCGCATACTGCAGCTGGTGCACGGCTTCGCTGGTGGCCTTCAGCGAGTCCACCGTTTGCTGCGTGGCGTCGGACAGCTGCATCATGGTGCCCGAAATCTGCGAGGCGCCCACGGCCTGCGACTGCATCCCCTGCAGCACCATGTCGAAGCGCGGCGCCAGCTTGCGCACCTGGTCCATCATGCCGGACAGCTGCTCGGCCACGTGGCGCGCTTCGCCGACGTTGCGCCGGATCTCTTCGGCGAATTTGTCCATGCCCATCACGCTGGCCGACACCGCCGACTGCATCTCCTTCAGCATCTGCTCGATGTCCCAGGTCGAGACCGAGGTCTGGTCGGCCAGGCGGCGGATTTCCGTCGCCACCACCGAGAAGCCGCGGCCCGCCTCGCCGGCCTTTTCGGCCTCGATCGCGGCGTTCAGCGACAGGATGTTGGTCTGGTCCGCCACCTTTGTGATTGTGGTCAGCACGCTGTTGATGTTGCTGGCTTTCTCGGACAGCGCGGCCAGCTTGGCGCCGATCGAATCGGTGGCGTTGACCATCTGCTGCATGGTGTGGTCCATGTGCTTCAGCTTGTCCTGGGCGTCGGCGGTGGCGCTGGTGGTGTAGTCGGCCACCTCGGTCGCTTCCTCCATGGTGCGCAGCAGCTGGGCGGTGTTGGCCGAGATCTCCCTGGTGGTGGCCAGCACCTCGACGCTGGTCTGGGCCTGTTCGATGCCGGTCGCTTCCTGCTGACGCGCGGAGGCCGCGATCTGGGTCGCCGAACTGGCCACCTGGATGCCGGCGCGCTGCACGTTGTTCAGCAGGCTGCGCAGGTTGCCCAGCATGGTCGCCAGGCCTTCGCCGAGGCGGCCGATGGCATCCTCGCCGCGGATCGTCACGTTGCCGGTCAGGTCGCCGCGCGCGGCCTTCGAGACCACTTCCAGCAGCGCGTCGACCTTGGCCCGCAATTCGTTGGTGGCGGCCAGTTCCTTGGCCTGGCTGTCCTCGATGGCCTGGGCCATGCGGTTGAATTCGAGCGCCACCGCGCCTAGCTCGTCGCGCGAGACCACGTCGGCGCGCGCGCCCTGGACGCCGGTGCCGAGCTTGCGCGCGGCTTCGCTCAGGCTGGCCAGCGGCCGCGAGATGGCGCGCACCAGCAGGGTGCCGATCAGGACCGCCAGCAGCACGCTCACCGCCGTGCCCAGGCTCAGGAGCAGGTCCATCGAACGCCGCAGCGCGCTCGACTCCTCGCTGCGCCGCGCCAGCAGGCGGTTCTCTTCGGCCTCGATCTCGCCCAGTACCTGGCGCATGGTGGCGACGTGGCCGGTGCCGGACAACACCGTCGTCTCGACCTGCGCCGTCACCGGCGCCAGCCCCCCCTTGCCGGCCTTGCGGCGCATTTCGATCTGCGGGCCGACCGACTGTTCCATCCAGGCCTTCAGCAGCGGTTCGACCTGCTTGAGCCGGTCATTCTGGGCCGGATTGTCGGTCGTCAGCGCGAACGCGCGGCGCAGGTGGCTGCGGGCGCTTTCGTGTTCGTTCTGGACCGGCGCGATCAGGGTCTCGTTGCCGGTCAGGACGTAGCCGCGGGTCGCGCTCTGGATCTGCAGCACCGCGGTGGAGACATGGTCGATCTCCAGCAGCACTTCAAGCGTATGGCGATCCCACTGGCGCGCCTCCGAGAGGCGCGCGAAGTTGTTATAGGCCAGGACCAGCATGAGCAGGATGATCGCGACGACGCCGCTGAAGCCGATCATCAGTTTTTTCTTGATATTCAGGTTGTGCATGGTGGATGTCAGCCGGAGGGGGCAGCCGCAGGGTCGGTTTCCGCAGGGGCAGAGCCCGGTTCATTCGGGTGGGCTCTGACCCCGGCGTTGTCGGCCGTCGAGCAGCCGAATGCAACGGGAATAGCGCCCAGCTCCGAATGTAACATCCCGATCGAATAATGGGGAAACAATGATGCGCTACCGCAACAACATTTGGTCACATTTCTCACGACAAGCCGATATTGAATATTAACGATAATGAGAATGATTCGCGTTTACTTCCATGTAAAGTTTTGTTAAAGTCGCTGGCGTTCGATTAACCCATTCATAACAACACCAAGCGACAACACCATGAACAAGCCGATCACCAGCCGCAAACACCGCATCACCCCGCGTCCCGCCGCCGCCCTCGCCATGCTGATGCTGCCGTTCGCCGCGCAAGCCGCGGACGGCGCCGCCACCGCCACCGGCGGCGCCGCCGAGGGCGGCTCGCCGCAGCGCGTCCACGTCCACGGCGCACGCGAGAACGAGTTCAAGGCGGACCAGGCTTCGTCCGCCAAATACACCCAGCCGCTGGTCGACACCCCGCAGACCGTCATCGTGATCAAGAAGGAGCTGATCGAGCAGCAGGGCGCGGTGACCCTGACCGAAGCGCTGCGCAACACGCCGGGCGTCGGCACCTTCTTCCTCGGCGAGAACGGCAACACGAATACCGGCGACGCCATCTACATGCGCGGCTTCGACAGCTCGGGCAGCCTGTTCGTGGATGGCATCCGCGACATCGGCTCGGTCTCGCGCGACGTCTTCAACATCGAGCAGATCGACGTCCTGAAAGGCCCGGCCGGCACCGACACCGGGCGCAGCGCGCCGACCGGTTCGATCAACCTGGCCACCAAGCAGCCGCAGCTCAAGAATTTCGGCCAGGCCGGCCTGGTTGCCGGCAGCGCGGAACGCAAGCGCGGCACCGTCGACCTCAACCGCGTACTGGACCACCGCCGCGGCATCGGCATGCGCCTCAATGTGCTGGACCAGGACAGCGGCAACCCGGCGCGCGACGCGGTCAAGGACCAGCGCTGGGCGCTGGCGCCCTCGGTCGCCTTCGGCCTGCGCGGTCCGACCCAGCTCTATCTCGACTACCTGCACGTCAGGCAGGACAACCGCCCGGACGGCGGCGTGCCCACCATCGGCCTGCCCGGCTACAGCAGCCCCGATCCCAAGCGCCCCTGGCTGGCCAACGCGGCAACCGTCGATCCGAAGAATTTCTATGGCGCGCTGTCGGACTTCGACCGCGTGCGGGCCGACATGTTCACCGCCATCCTCGACCACGAATTCAGCCGCGGCATGCGCCTGAAGAACACCACCCGCTACGGGAAGACAAAGCAGTTCTACCTGCTCAGCGCCTTCATGGGCAACACCGCCAACATCCTGACGCCGGCGCAGGCCGATCCCTCAGGCTGGACGCTGGCGCGTACCACCCGCACCATCAAGGACCAGGAAAACACCATCCTCGCCAACCAGACCACGCTGACCACGGAGTTCGGCACCGGCGCGCTGAAGCACACGCTGGTGTCGGGCCTCGATCTCGCCAACGAGAAGCAGAGCAACTGGAGCTACCTGGGCGGCGGCACGCTGCTGCCGGCTAACCTGTATCGCCCCGAGCCATCATCGCCGGTCACGGGCCTGAATCTGGTGCGCAGCGGCGCCCGCACGCAGGGTGAGACCACGACCGCGGCCGCCTGGCTGCTGGATACCGTCCGCATCGGCGAGCGCTGGCTGTTGGGCGCTTCGGCGCGGATCGACCACTTCGACACCAGCTACGATGCGGTGGCGCTGTCGACCGCGGCGGCGAATCCGAGCCTGCCCGTGGGGACCCCGGTTCCGACCCACGTCGAACTGGCGGACAGCCTGGTGAGCGGCAAGCTCTCGCTGCTGTACAAGCCGTCGGAAAATACGAGCGTGTACGCGCTGTGGGCCAACTCGAAGCAGCCGCCGGGTTCCAACCTGAGCCTGAGCACCAGCGCGAACAGCGCATCGAACCCGATCTTCGATCCGCAGGTGAGCACCACCACGGAGCTGGGCGCGAAATGGGAGCTGATGCAGAAGCGCCTTGGTCTGAACGCGGCCCTGTTCCGCACCGAGGTCAAGAACGAAGTCGAGCAGGACCCGGTGGACCTGAAGTACTACCAGACCGGCCGCAAGCGTGTGCAGGGCATCGAGTTGAGCGCGATCGGCGAGATCACGCGCAACTGGTCGCTCAGCGCCGGCTATACCTGGATGGACACCAGCGTCGAAGCCGGCAAGCTGACCGCGGCCAACGGCAGCAATGCGCTGACCTACACGCCGAAGTCGGCCTTCACCAGCTGGACCACCTACAGCTTCCCCTCCGGCCTGAAGATCGCCGGCGGCGCGCGCTACTCGGGCCGCCTGCTGCGTGGCACCGACGGTGCGGTCGGCACGCCGGCCTACACCGAGGATTACTGGGTGGCGGATGCGATGGCGTCTTACGCAGTGAACCGCTGGCTCGACCTGCGCCTGAACGTGTACAACCTGTTCGACAAACGCTATGTGGCGGCCATCAACAAGAGCGGCTACCGCTACACGCCAGGCGCGCCGCGCTGGGCCAGCGTGACGGCCAATTTCCACTTCCAATAGACGTCGTCCCCGCGCAGGCGGGGACCCAAGGCGAATTAACCGCGCTTGGCACGCGCCTTCGCGGCAATCCGCATGCGCAGCGCATTCAGCTTGATGAAGCCGCCCGCATCCGCCTGGTTGTAGGCGCCGCCGTCTTCGTCGAAGGTCGCGATGTTCATGTCGAACAGCGAATCGGTCTTCGAATCGCGCGAGACCACGATCACGTTGCCCTTGTAGAGCTTCACGCGGACCCAGCCGTTCACCGACTGCTGGGTGTGGTCGATCAGGGTCTGCAGCGCGACGCGCTCCGGCGCCCACCAGTAGCCGTTATAGATCAGCGAAGCGTAGCGCGGCATCAGGTCGTCCTTCAGGTGCGCCACTTCGCGGTCCAGGGTGATCGATTCGATCGCGCGGTGGGCGCGCAGCATGATGGTGCCGCCCGGGGTTTCGTAGCAGCCGCGCGACTTCATGCCGACGTAACGGTTCTCGACCAGGTCGAGGCGGCCGATGCCGTGCTTGCCACCCAGGCGATTCAGCTCGGTCAGCACCTGGGCAGGGCTCATCTTGACGCCGTTCAGGCCGACGATGTCGCCGCGCTCGTATTCGATGTCGAGGTATTCGGCCTGGTCCGGCGCCGCTTCCGGCGACACGGTCCAGCGCCACATCGATTCCTCGGCTTCCGCGCTCGGGTTTTCCAGGTGGCGGCCTTCGAAGGAGATGTGCAGCAGGTTGGCGTCCATCGAATAGGGCGCGCCGCCGTTCTTGTGCTTCATGTCGATCTCGATGCCGGCGTCTTCCGCGTACTTCAGCAGCTTTTCGCGCGACAGCAGGTCCCATTCGCGCCACGGGGCGATGATCTTGACGTCCGGCTTCAGCGCATAGGCGCCCAGCTCGAAGCGCACCTGGTCGTTGCCCTTGCCGGTCGCGCCGTGCGAGACGGCGTCGGCGCCGGTTTCATTCGCGATCTCGATCAGGCGCTTCGCGATCAGCGGACGCGCGATCGAGGTGCCCAGCAGGTATTCGCCTTCGTAGACGGTGTTCGCGCGGAACATCGGGAACACGAAGTCGCGCACGAATTCTTCGCGCACGTCGTCGATGTAGATGTTTTCCGGCTTGATGCCGAACTTGATGGCCTTGGCGCGCGCCGGTTCCAGCTCTTCACCTTGTCCCAGGTCGGCGGTGAAGGTGACGATTTCGCAGTTGTAGTGATCCTGCAGCCATTTGAGGATGACGGAGGTATCGAGGCCGCCGGAGTAGGCGAGGACTACTTTTTTAATGTCGCTCATGGGAGTTCCAGTGATTGAGAGAGGAGGGGATTTATGGTCAGCCGGCCGGGCATCGGGCCCGGCCTGACGATCAAGCTAGGGGTGATGCCTTATTTATCTTCGATGCGGCCCAGCAGCAGGTACTCGATCAGCGCCTTCTGCACGTGCAGCCGGTTCTCGGCTTCGTCCCACACCACCGATTGCGGGCCGTCGATGACTTCGGCCGCCACTTCCTCCCCGCGATGCGCGGGCAGGCAGTGCATGAACAGCGCGTCGGGTGCGGCACGCGCCATCTTGGCGCCGTCCACCATGAAGCCGTCGAAGGCTTTCAGGCGTTCGGCATTTTCTTTTTCGTAGCCCATGCTGGTCCACACGTCGGTGTTGACCAGGTGCGCGCCCTGGCAGGCATCCGACGGGCTCTCGAAGAAGGTGTAGTTCCTGGTATTCACCATGGCCGGATCGATGTCGTAGCCCTTCGGGGTCGACACGTTCAGGTGGAAGCCGAACACCTCGGCCGCCTGCAGCCACGAGTACAGCATGTTGTTGGCGTCGCCGATCCAGGCGACGGTCTTGCCGACGATGGAACCGCGGTGCTCGAAATAGGTGAACACGTCGGCCAGCACCTGGCAGGGATGGTGTTCGTTGGTCAGGCCGTTGATCACCGGGACCCGCGAATTCGCCGCGAAGCGCTCGATGATCTCCTGGCCGAAGGTGCGCACCATGATGATGTCGCACATGCGGCTCATGACCTGGCCGGCGTCTTCGACCGGCTCGCCGCGGCCCAACTGGCTGTCGCGGGTGTTCAGGTAGATCGCCGCGCCGCCCAGCTGGTGCATGCCGGCTTCGAAGCTCAAACGGGTACGGGTCGAGCTCTTCTCGAACACCATGACCAGGGTGCGGTCGACCAGCGGGTGGTAGACCTCGTAGGCCTTGAACTTGCGCTTGATGACGGCCGCGCGCTCGATCACGTACTCGAACTCGTCGCGGGAAAAGTCGGAGAACTGCAGGAAGTGCTTGATGGGGGTCTGGACAGCCATGTTATGTCGGGAATGCGGGAATCTGCCTGATTATATTCGATCAATACAAGGTTTGGGCCGACTCGTGCAGCAGCTGGGCATACAGCTCATGCCGGATCTTCGCGATCTTGCCTTCGTCGACCGCCGTCAGGATGGCGCACTGCGGCTCGGCCAGGTGGCGGCAATTGTAATATTTGCAGCCGCCGAGGAAGGGCTTGAACTCGACGAAGGCGCGCTCCAGCATGCCTTCCGTCAGGTGGTAGAGGCCGAATTCCTGGAAGCCCGGCGAGTCGATGATCTGGCCGCCGCCACTGCCTGGTAATCGATACAGGCGCGTGAAGGTGGTCGTGTGCTTGCCGGTGTCCAGCGCTTCTGAGATCTCGCGCACGGCGATGTCGGCGTCCGGCACCAGCAGGTTGATCAGCGAGGACTTGCCCATGCCCGACTGGCCGATGAAGATCGAGGACTCGCCTTCGAGCAGCGGCATCAGGGTCGCCACCGCGCCTGCCGGATCGGTCCTGGCCGAGACTTCGTGCAGCGGATAGCCGAGGCTCGCGTACAGGCCGGCGCGCTCGCGGGCGCGCGCCAGCGGCGCTTCGACGTCGACCTTGTTGAGGATCAGGTGGGCCTCGACGCCGGCCGCCTCGCAGGCCACCAGGGCGCGCGAGACCAGGTCGTCGGCGAAGCTCGGCTCGGTGGCGATGACGATGAACAGGCGCGTGACGTTTGCCGCCAGCAGCTTCGACTTGTACTGGTCGGAGCGGTAGAGCAGGGTCGTTTGCTCGGCGATCTTCTCGATCACGGCCTGGTTGTCCGAGGTGCGCTTCAGGTGCACGATGTCGCCGACCGCGACGTTGGTCTTCTTGCCGCGCGTGACGCACTGCAGGAATTCGGACGAAGCCGCGCCGCCGACGTCGGCCAGGTAGTGGCGGCCGTGGGCGGCGACGATGGTGCCGGTCAGTTCAGTGGTTTTGTTCATGCGCCGGCCCGCCCCGCGTACAGTGCGTCGGCCTTGGCGGCGCAGATGAAATCGTTCTCGCTGAGCTTGTGCCCGGCCGAGTGCGTGGTCCACGCGGCCGTGCAGCGGCGGTAGCCGACTTGCAGGTCCGGGTGGTGGTCTTCGCGGTGGACCATGAAGGCCAGTGCGTTCACGAATTCGATGGTCTCGTGGTAGTCGCGGAACAGGAATTCGCGCACCAGGCGCTTGCCGTCGGCCTGCCAGTCCGGCAACTGCGGCAGCAAAGCGGCGATGGCGGCATCGTCCAGCGCCGGCGCGCCGTGGGTGCAGTGGCGTTCGTTCAAGGGCAGGGCGGTGTTCATGCGGGCTCCATGCCGGCGGCGCCAGCCAGCGCACCTGCTTCATGCAGGCGCCGGATGCGGATCGAAGCCGGCGGATGCGAATCGTAGAAGGCCGAATGCAGCGGGTCCGGGGTCAGGGTCGAGGCATTGTCCTCGTACATCTTGACCAGGGCCGCGACCAATTCGCGCGCGTCGCTGTGGCTGGCGGCGAAGGCGTCGGCCTCGAACTCGTGCTTGCGCGAGGTGATGGACGTGAGCGGCGCGAACGGGAAGGTGAACACCGGCAGCACCAGCATGAACAGCAGCAGCGCCATCGCGTCGTTGTTCTGGCCCAGCAGCGGCAGCACGCCGAGGCCGGTGTAGAACCACACCTGGTTCTTCAGCCAGCCGAGCAGGGCCAGGAACACCAGCGACAGCGCGAACGCCACCACGATGCGCTTGACGATGTGCTTCAGCTTGAAGTGGCCCAGCTCGTGCGCCAGCACGGCTTCGATCTCGCTGGGCGCCAGGCGCTCGAGCAGGGTGTCGAAGAAGACGATGCGCTTGTTGGCGCCGAAACCCGAGAAATAGGCGTTGCCGTGGCTGGAGCGCTTGCTGCCGTCCATCACGAACAGGCCTTTGGAGGCGAAGCCGACGCGCGCCATCAGGCCCTCGATGCGGCTTTTCAGGCTCTCGTCGCCGAGTGGCGTGAACTTGTTGAACATCGGCGCGATGACGGTCGGGTAGAGCACCATCATCAAGAGCTGGAAGCCGCTGAACACCAGCCAGGCGTACAGCCACCACAGCGCGCCGGTGCGGTCCATCAGGGTCAGCACGACCCACAGCAGCGGCAGGCCGATGACCGCGCCCAGCAGCGTGCCCTTGACGGCATCGAGCAGCCACAGCTTGAGCGTCATCTTGTTGAAGCCGAAGCGCTGTTCGAGCACGAACTGGAACCAGTACGAGAAGGGCAGGTCGAGCACGCCGGCAATGACCGCATAGGCCACGACCAGGCCGATCTGGTGCGCCATGCCCGGCCCGGTCAGCTGCAGCAGCGCGATCGACAGCGCCTGCAGGCCGCCCAGCAGCGTGAAGCCGACCAGCACCAGGCCGCTCCACACCGCGTGCACCATGCCGTAGCGGGTCTTGGCGACCGTGTAGTCGGCGGCTTTCTGGTGCGCGGCGAGCGGGATCCGGCCGGCGAATTCGGCCGGCACCCGATCACGGTGACGCAGGACGTGGCGGACATGCCGGCTGGCCAGCCAGTACCGCAACACCAGGGTCAGCATGAAAAAAATGACGAACAAAACCGAAAACCCGAATGAAACCATCGTGTGCCTGTGAGAAAATGCAAGCTTTACCCTCGGGGTCAGAGCACGGTTTTCACGCTTGTGCTCTGACCTCGACTGAATATAGCCAAAGTACAGATTATGTCACAAGCCAACGAAACCCAAACCCCGACCGTCACCCCGCGCCCCAACGACATGAACCTCGTCTGGCTCGACATGGAAATGACCGGCCTCGATCCGGACAACGACCGCATCATCGAAGTGGCCGTGGTCGTCACCGACGCCGAGTTGAACGTCCTGGCCGAAGGCCCCGTGTTCGCCATCCACCAGAGCGACGAAACGCTCGACAAGATGGACAACTGGAACAAGGGCACCCACGGCAAATCGGGCCTGATCGACCGCGTGAAAGCCTCGACCGTGGACGAAGCCCAGGCCGAAGAGCAGCTGATCGCCTTCCTCAAGCAGTGGGTGCCGGCCAATAAATCGCCGATGTGCGGCAACTCGATCTGCCAGGACCGCCGCTTCATGGCGCGCGGCATGCCGAAGCTGGAAGCCTTCTTCCACTACCGCAACCTGGACGTCTCGACCCTGAAGGAACTGTGCCGCCGCTGGAAGCCGGAACTGGCCTCGGGCTTCAAGAAGGCCCAGAAGCACACCGCGCTGGCCGACATCGTCGAATCGATCGAGGAACTGCGCTACTACCGCGAGCACTTCATCAAACTGTAAATACGGCAATGTAGCATGGAAATTGTGAATTATTTCACAAGAAATGTGGAATAATTCCGCCATGGCTGACATTCTGCGCATTACCGCCGGGCTCGGCGACAGCGAGACGCGGCGCCTCCTCGGCGCCCGCGACTGGCATTCCTCTCCGCTGGGCCCGCCCGGGTCCTGGCCGCCCGAGCTGGCCACGGCCTTGTCCATGGTCCTCAGCTCGACCTTCCCGATGTTCCTGGTCTGGGGTCCGCAGCAGGTCTTCCTGTACAACGACGCCTACGTTCCCATCCTCGGCGACAAGCACCCGGCCGCCTTCGGCGAACAGTTCCAGCGCGTCTGGTGGGAGATCTGGGCCGACCTCGAGCCGATCGCCGAACGCGCCATGGCCGACCAGTCCTCCTATTTCGAGGACATGCCGCTCACCATGGAGCGCAAGGGCTATACCGAGCAAACGTACTTCACCTTCTCCTACTCGCCCCTGCACGACGGCGATGGCAGGGTCACGGGCGTGTACTGCACCTGCATCGAGACCACCGCCCGCGTCGAGGCCGAGCGCCGCGCCGCCTTCGAGCTGGCGCTGGCCGACGCGCTGCGGCCGCTGACCTCCAGCGAGGCGGCGATCGCCACCGCCAGCGCGCTGCTGGGCCGCGAGCTGGACGCCGGACACGTGATGTACGGCGAAGTCGACGAGGCGCGCGCCAGCTTCTACGTGCAGCGCGACTGGACCGCCGGCGGCAGCTCGGCCCTGTCCGGCAAGACCTTCTCGATCGCCGCCTTCGGCGAGGACGTGGCGGCGCGCGGGCGCGCGGGCGAGGTCATCGCGATCACCGACGTCCGCACGGACCCGCGCACCATGCCCTACCAGCAGGCCTACCTGTCGGCGATGGGCGTGTGTTCCAGCCTGCTGGTGCCGCTGGTGAAAGCCGGGCGCCTGCTGGCCTTCCTGGCGCTGGGGCACGCGCAGCCGCACCGCTGGAGCGAGGCCGAGATCGCGCTGGCGCGCAGCATGTCCGAGCGCCTGTGGAGCGCGGTGGACCTGGCGCGCGCCCACGAAGCCCTGCGCGAAGAGCGCGACCGCAGCCAGCTGATCCTCGATTCGATCGCCGAGGGCTTTGGCCTGATCGCGCCCGACTGGACCGTGCTGCAGATGAATGCCGAAGGCTTGCGGCTGGGCAGCCGCAGCGCTGCGCAGGTGATCGGTCACAAGCACTGGGACATCTGGCCGGAAGCACTGGACACCGAACTCGGGCGCATGTACGGCCGAGTCATGGACCAGCGGGTAGCGGGGAGCGCCGAATACCTGCACCGCATGGCGGACGGCAGCGAGCGCTATTACGAGGTGCGAGCCTATCCAACCAGCGGCGGTGGGCTGGTCAGCTTCTTCCTCGACATCACCGAACGCAAGCAGGCCGAGGAAAAGCTGCGCGCGGCCGACCAGCGCAAGGACGAATTCCTGGCCATGCTGGCGCACGAGCTGCGCAACCCGCTGGCGCCGATCAGCGCCGCGGCCGACCTCCTGAGAATCGGCCGCCTCGACGAGCAGCGCGTGCGCCAGAGCAGCGCCATCATCGGCCGCCAGGTGCGCCACATGACGTCCCTGGTCGACGATCTGCTGGACGTCTCGCGCGTCACGCGCGGGCTGGTGACGCTGGCGCGCGCGCCGGTATCGGCCCGCACCATCGTCGACGAAGCCATCGAGCAGGTGCGGCCGCTGTTCGAGACGCGCCGGCAGTCGCTGGCGGTCAGGCTGGTCGAGCCCGAGGCCACGGTCCTCGGCGACAAGGCGCGCCTGGTGCAGGTGCTGGCCAACCTGCTCAACAACGCGTCGAAATACACGCCCGAGGAAAAACGCATCGAGATCGAAGCCCGTGCCGAGGCGGGCGCCGACAGCCTGGTGCTGTCGGTGCGCGACGAGGGCATCGGCATGGAGAAGGAATTGACGGAGCGCGTGTTCGAGCTGTTCGCCCAGGCCCAGCGCTCATCCGACCGCTCGCAGGGCGGGCTCGGACTGGGCCTGGCCCTGGTCAAGAACCTGGTCGAGCTGCATGGCGGCGCGGTGGAGTGCGGCAGCCCGGGACCGGGCCGGGGCAGCACCTTCGCCGTGACGCTGCCGCTGATGCGGCAGCCGGCGCGCGGCGATGTCGAGCCGGGCGCTGCCGGCGCCGTGGCCCAGGACAGCAGTCCGCTGCGGGTGCTGGTGGTGGACGACAACGTCGACGCCGCGGCCACGCTGTCGATGCTGCTGGAAGCCTGCGGCTACGAGGTGATGGTGGAGAACGATTCGCTGCGCGCGCTGGCGCTGGCGAAGAAGGAATGCCCCGACGTGGGCCTGCTGGACATCGGCCTGCCCGAGATGGACGGCAACGAGCTGGCGCGCAGGCTGCGTCTCGAGCCCTGCACCCGGGCGATGCTGCTGGTGGCGGTCACCGGCTATGGGCAGGAGCAGGACCGCCGCGCCGCCCTGGAAGCCGGCTTCGACCATCATATGGTCAAGCCGGTCGACCTGGACAAGCTGGCGGCGATCCTGGCCGCCGCCACGAAGGCCTGAGTATCAGCGCATCTGGGTGTAGTTGACCGGCACCCAGCGGTAGCCCTTGCCCTGGGTCTGCAGGTGGCCCAGGCCGGGGAACTGCAGGTGGGCGCCGCCGATCAGCCAGCCGTTTTTGGCGGCGTCGTCGAACACCTTCTTGCGGGAGGCAGCGGCGGCCTTTTCGTCGCTGTCGAAGCCGATCGTGACCTGCGGATTGTCCATCTGGACCGCGGCCACGTGGATCAGGTCGCCGATCAGCACCAGCTTCTGGCCTTTGCTTTCCACCACATAGGTCGTGTGGCCCGGCGTATGGCCGGGTTCCGCCACCGCCGAGATGCCCGGCGCCAGCTCGCCGTTGCCGTCGATGGCCTTGAACTTGCCGGCCTGGACGTAGGGATTGATCGAGGCCATCGCGCCCTGGAAGGAGCCTTTCTTCTCTTTCGGCGCCTTGTCCATGTTCGCCTGGCTCAGCCAGAAGTCGGCGTCCGCCTTGCCGGCGCGGACCACGGCGTTCGGGAAGGTCCGCTGGCCGTCGCGGGCCAGCCCGCCGACGTGGTCGCCATGCATGTGGGTGATGTAGATCTCGTCGATCTGCTCCGGCTGGTAGCCGGCCGCCTTCAGGTTCTGCACGAACTTGCCGAGGGTCGGGCCGAACAGGGCGCCGGCGCCGGTGTCCACCAGCACCAGCTTGCTGCCGGTATTGACCAGGAAGGCGTTGTCCGAGGTTTCGGTCGGCACTTTCAGGAAGTTCTTTTCCAGCGTCGACCTGGTCTGCTCGGGCTTCTGGCGCAGCAGCTGGTCCATCGGCAGGTCGACGGTGCCGTCGCTGATCGGGGTGACTTCGACGTCGCCCACCATCACGCGGAAGAAGCCGGGGGCCGGGGTCTTGACCATCGGCGCCGCGGCGTGGGCGGCGGAAACGAGCGCCGCGGCGACGGCGACGGCGGAAAGGGTGCGCTTGAGCGGTTTCATCATGTTCTTGTCCTCAAGTGAAAATAGGCAATCGCGCGGATGCGCGTGTTGCCTATCGTACATGATTGTTCAGCAAAAAGCTGGAGCCGGCGCAGTGCTCAGCGCGGCTTTGTCAACGGCACGCGACGCAGCACGCGGCGCTCGTGCTCCTCGACATGCAGGCCGGCGGTCGCCTTGATCAGGTCGCTGCGGCTGACGATGCCCAACAGCCGCGGTTCGGCCGCGCTGGCCACCACCGGCAGGCGCTCGATGCCATGCACGGCCAGGCGGGTGGCGACGATGCGGCAGGTTTCGCCGGCCAGCGCATGCGGCGGCTTGTTGATGCCGAACAGCTGGCCGACCTTGGTGTCCATCGCCTGGCCCTCGAGCGCATCGCGGTCCAGCATGCCGACCAGCAGGCCGCCGCGCGTGACCGGGAAGCCGCGGTGCTTCTGCCCGGCGCCGAAGTGCGAGGCCAGCACGCTCGCGACCGTGGCGCCGGCGTCGACGCTCAGCACCTGGGCCGTCATCACCTCGGCCACGCTGTGGCGTTCGAGCGGATCGATGCCGTATTCGCGGTAGATGTGGTGGCCGCGGCGGGCGATCTTCTCGGTCAGGATCGAGCGGCCCATCGCCAGCACCGTGAAGCCGTAGGCGCCGGCGGCGGCGGCCAGCAGCGGCAGCAGGGCGTTGGCATCGTGGGTGAGTTCGAAGGCGAACACCACCGCCATCACCGGCGCCCGCATCATGCCGCCCAGGGTCGCGGCCATGAACACCAGTGGCCACAGGGCCGGCTCGGCGCCCGGCAGGAAAGGCGCAAGCAGGGAGCCGAGGCCGGCGCCCAGCATCAGCAGCGGCGCCAGCACGCCGCCCGAGGTGCCGGAGGCCAGCGCGATCAGCCAGATCACGAACTTCACGGCCAGCAGGGCCAGCACCGCGCCCATCGCCAGGTGGTTATGCAGAAGGTCGCCAATCACGTCGTAGCCCACGCCCAGCGCGCGCGGCTGGAAATAGCCGCCGATGCCGACCGCCAGCGCGCCCAGCGCCGGCCACCACATCCAGTGGATCGGCAGCTTGTGGAACCAGTCCTCGACACGGTAGAGCATGGTCGACATGGTCCACGACAGCGCGCCGCACAGCAGGCCGGCAACGAGGCAGGACAGCAGGGCGACCGGCGCCACCGGCATGGTCTGCAGCGGGAACAAGGGACCCGCTTCCATCGCCAGCGGGCGCAGGAAGCCGGCCACCGCGCAGGCCACGGCCACCGGCAGCAGGCTGCGCGGACGCAGTTCGAACAGCAGCAGCTCGACCGCCATCAGCACCGCCGCCACCGGGGTGCCGAACACCGCCGTCATGCCGGACACGGCGCCCGCGACCAGCAGCGACTTGCGCTCGCCGCCGGTCAGGTGGAAGTGCTGGGCGATCAGCGAGCCGATCGCGCCGCCGGTCATGATGATCGGGCCTTCGGCGCCGAAGGGGCCGCCGCTGCCGATCGCGATGCCGGAAGCCAGCGGCTTCAGCACCGCGACCTTGGGCGACATCGCGCTGTTCTTGAACAGGATCGCCTCGATCGCTTCCGGGATGCCGTGGCCGCGGATTTGTTCGGTGCCGTAGCGGGCGATCAGGCCGATGATCAGGCCGCCGATCACGGGCACGGCGATCACCCAGGCGCCCAGCGTTTGGTTGGCGGGCGAGAGGTCGGTGATCGAGAAGCGCTGGTAAAAGAACAGGTCGGTGAAGAAGCGGATCAGCAGCAGCAGCACGTGGGCGGCTAGCACGGCAAGGCCGCCGATGACGGCGGCGATCGCCGTGATGCGCAGCAGCCGCAGGTCGCCGGAAAAGTCGCGGCGTTCGGGTAGATGGTGATGGGGTACGGACATGTCGGGTTTCGTGACTCGGTCAGGGCAGGTTGGGAATCGTGAAGACGCCTTGCAGGGCGCGCAGTTCGGCGCGGTGGACTTCGGCCAGGCGCGTGAGAATGTCTTCGCCGGCGGGCAGCAGGTGCACTTCGACGCGGCGCCGGTCATCCAGGTTGGCGCGGCGTTCGACCAGGCCGGCTTCCTCGCAGCGCGTCACCAGCGCGACCACGCCGTGCTGCTTGGCCTGCAGGCGCTCGGCCAGCTCGCCGATGGTCGCCCACTCGCGGTTTTTATAACCCTTGATGTGCAGGAGCAGCAGGTACTGCAGCGGCGTGATGCCTTCCGCCTGGACGGCGTTTTCCGAGAAGTGCTCGTAGCGGCGCATCTGGTAGCGGAATTCGGAGAGGGCGGCGAAATCGGATTTGGCGAGGGGCTTCTTCACTTGGCGGTGTGCTGGCAGGGAGGAGCCGAATAATATATCATATCGTGATGTATTTTTTGAAGAAGTCCCATCTTGGATCACGCATTGAACTGGTTGCGCGCCTTCGTCCCGCAACGTAATACCGTCCCGCGTCACGAAAGGATGCGTTCCGTGGCAGGCGCCCTGATCGGCCTGCTGCTGACCGCCGGTCTCAGCATGCACCTGCTCGGCACGGCGACCCTGCCGCTGGCCCCGCAGTTGCCTCTCATTGCGCCGATGGGCGCTTCGGCCGTGCTGCTGTTCTGCGTGCCGGCCAGCCCGCTGGCCCAGCCCTGGTCGGTCATCGGCGGCAATACCATCTCGGCCCTGGTCGGCATCGCCTGCGCCAAGGCGATCGGCAATCCGCTGCTGGCGGCGCCGCTGGCCGGCTCGCTGGCGATCCTGGTGATGTTCCTGCTGCGTTGCCTGCACCCGCCCAGCGGCGCGGTGGCGCTGACCACGGTGCTGGGCGGCCCGGCCGTGCACGCCGCCGGCTTCGGCTTCGCCTTCGTGCCGGTGTGCCTGAACTCGGCCCTGATCGTGCTGGTGGCGCTGGTCTTCAACAACCTGACCGGGCGGCGCTATCCGCACACCCAGCAGTCGATGCTGAATAACGTGCACGCCACGCGCGACCCGGTGCCGACCGCGCGCATCGGCTTCACCAAGGAAGACCTGGACGCTGCGCTGGCGCGCTACGGCCAGGTGCTGGACATCAGCCGCGACGACCTCGAAGAGATCCTGCTGGAGACCGAAGCCCAGGCCTACGGGCGCCGCTTCGGCGTCGTGACCTGCGGCGCCATCATGTCGAAGGATGCGGTGACGGTGCGGCCGGGCATGCCGCTGCCTGATGCCTGGACCCTGCTGCGCCGCCATGCCCTGCACGCGCTGCCGGTGCTGGACAAGGCCGGGCACGTGGTCGGCGTGGTCGGCCAGAACGATTTCCTGCACCACCTGGGCCTGGACGACTACCAGACCCTGGGCGAACGCCTGCGCGGCGTGGTCGGCCACCTGTTCTCCATGCGCGGCGAGCGCCCCGCCAAAGTGGTCGAGATCATGCACCGCCAGGTCCAGACCGTGGCCGTGGACGACCCGATCGCGGAACTGGTGCCCCTGATGAGCAACCGCGGCCTGCACCACATCCCGGTGGTGGACGCCCGCGGCATCTTCGCCGGCGTGGTCAGCCAATCGGATTTGCTGGCGGCGCTGTTCGAGGGCAAGCTGATGGACACTGCGTAAAATCAAACCGGGGTCAGAGCCCCAATTTTGGCAAGATCTCGGAAAATATTTCCAAAAATCGGGCTCTGACCCCGGTTTTTAGGAGACCACCAGCAAGTCGCTCACAGACGGCGGCGCGGCCGCGGCGGGCATCAAGTCGGGCGAGCTGAAACCGGGGCGCAGCTGGCGCCAGGTGCTGCGCCAGGGGAGAGTGTCGACGACCTCTGCACCCTGCATCCGGTGATGACGGGCAGGGTGGAAGTCAAAGCGGAGCTCAGGCCTGCTCGGCGCCGCAGCACTTCTTGAACTTCTTGCCGCTGCCGCAGGGGCAGTCGTCGTTGCGGCCGACCTTCGGCTGCTCGTGGCGCACGGTTTCGACCGCGGCCTTGCGGCGCGGCAGCCAGAAGCGGTGGATGGCGGGCAGGTTGGCTTCGATGTCCAGCGCCAGCTTGTGGGCCAGGCGCGGGTCCTCGACTTCAGGCAGTTCGCTTTCCTCGATCTCGTCGGCGCCCAGCAGGTAGATCGGGCGCATCATGGCGCCGGCTTCCGAGTCCCAGATTTCGTCCCAGGCGCCGGGACGCAGGTCCATGCCTTCCCAGAAGCCCCAGCACCAGGCTTCGGCGTCGATCAGGGTCTCGCCGTCGACTTCATGCTCGACGTAGAGCGGCTCGAATTCCTTGGGCGCGACCTCGAAGGTGATCAGCACTTCGTTCATGAAGCGCATGATCAGGTTGACGATGCGCTGCTCTTCCTTCGGGTTCTTCCATTTCGGCGCGGCGCCGTCCTCGCCCCAGACGCGCGGCAGCCACTCGGCCGGCATGATGGATTCCGGGCCGATCGCGATCGCGGTCAGGTAGCCGTGCAGGGTATCCATCGTCATCGCGCCTTCCGGGCTGCGTTCGGACAGCAGGAAGTTGTCGAGATCGTCGAATTCTTTGTCGCTGAGGGGCTGTTCGAGTTGCATGTGTGTTCCAGGTGATTCCGTTCTTTGAAGGCGCCAGTTTAACCCTTGCGGCGGCGGGCTGGCGTAAAAAAGCGCGCGGACGGACCATGAAGCCGTCGGCGCGCAAACGGAAAACCTGTGAATGTCGCTGCGTGCTGCGCTATCAGTGCTTGACGTCGAAGGCCTTCTTCAGGGCGTCGGCCGCATACTGCTCGGCGTCCTTAGCCTTCGGCACCACGGCCCCCATGCCGAAGAATTCGTGGGTCACGCCGCTGTATTCCTTGTAGTCGACTTTCACGCCGTCCTTCTTGAGCTTGTCGGCGTAGGCCTTGCCCTCGGTGAGCAGCGGGTCGATCTCGGCGGCGACGATGGTGGCCGGCGGCAGGCCCTTCAGCGTCGCCGCTTTCATCGGCAGCGCGTAGGCGTTGGCCGGGTCGCCCTGGTAGTGCTTGAAGAACCAGGCCATCATCGCCTTGTTGAGCGGCTTGGCATTCGCGTTGCGCTGGTAGGAAGCATTGTTCATGTCGTTGTCGACCACCGGGTAGACCAGCAGCTGGTGCACCGGCATCTGCGCCTTTTTATCGCGCGCCATCATCGACACCACGGTGGCCAGGTTGCCGCCCGCCGATTCGCCGCCGACCGCCACGCGCGCCGGATCGCCGTTGAATTCTTTCGCATGCTGGATGGTCCAGAGGTAGGCCGCGTAGGCGTCGTTCGGCGCGGCCGGGAACTTGTGTTCAGGCGCCTGGCGGTAGTCGACCGCGACCATGATCGCCTTGGCCATCTTCGCCAGCGCGCGCGGCGAGGCCTCGTAGACCTTGGTATCGGCGATCACGAAGCCGCCGCCGTGGTAGTAGACCATCACCGGGAACGGGCCCTTGCCCTCGGGCGTGAAGATGTGCACCGGGATGCTGCCGCCCTCGACCGGCACCGTCATGTCCTTGACCGTCACGCCCGCTTCCGGCGCCGTGCTTTTCTTCTCGTCGGCCAGCACCTTCCTGACCGCGTCGGCCGGGGTCGGCTGCTTGCGCGCTTCCTCCGGGCTCAGGGTTTCGATCGGCTTGCCGTTCAGCGATTTCAGGGCGTCCAGCACCTTCTGCATATGGGCTTCGGCCTTGGGCGGCTGGGCGGCGTCCTGGGCCATGGCGGCGTTGCAGGCGAGGGCGGCGGCGAGCGCGCTCAGTGTGAAGGCGGTCCTTGTCATGTTTTCTCCAGAATGGGTTCAGGCCTCCATGACACCCGGGGGCCGGCGATTTCTCGGTACGTCCACGCACACTGCAAGCGCAATCCCTGTCAAAACCGGCAAATTTATTCTCGATTCGATGCCTTATAGAAAAAATATGGCCTTCTGAAACGGGCTGATGCATAAATTCAGCAAAACTGAATGCATGGTGCGCCCATCTGCCGCCGGCCTTACAATGGCGGCATGGAAGATCAAACGGCAACACATCCTTTTTCACGTCTCGATCCGCTGATGGTGCTGGATGCGGTCGACAGCGTGGGCTTGCGCGGCGACGGCCGCCTGCTGGCACTGAACAGCTACGAAAACCGGGTCTACCGGGTCGGCCGCGAAGAGGGCCAGCCGGTGGTGGTCAAGTTCTACCGCCCCGAGCGCTGGAGCGACGCCGCCATCCTCGAGGAACACGCGTTTACCGAAGAGCTGGCGCGGGCCGAGGTGCCGGTGGTGCCGGCCGAGGTGCTGGACGGCCGCACGCTGCACGAGTTCGGCGGCTTCCGCTTCGCCGTCTTCCCCAGCCGCGGCGGGAGGGCGCCCGAGCTGTCCGACCCCAAGGTGCTGGAGTGGACCGGGCGCTTCATCGGCCGCATCCACGCGGTCGGCGCCTTGAAAGCTTTCGGGCAGCGCCCGGCGCTGAACCTCGACACCTTCGGCCGCGCACCGCGCGCCTGGCTGCTGGGCCACGGTTTCATCCCGCACGAACTGCTGGGCGCCTACGCCAGCGTGATCGACCAGGCGCTGGACGGCGTGGCGCGCTGTTTCGACCGCGCCGGCGAGCTGCCGCTGCTGCGCCTGCACGGCGATTGCCACGCCGGCAACGTGCTATGGACCGGCGACGGCCCGCACTTCGTCGACTTCGACGATGCACGCATGGGCCCGGCCGTACAGGACCTGTGGATGCTGCTCTCGGGCGAGCGCCAGGAAATGGTGCGCCAGATGGGCGACGTGCTGGCCGGCTACGAAGACTTCTGCGATTTCGACCCGCGCCAGCTCCATCTGGTCGAGGCCTTGCGGACCCTGCGCCTGATCCACTATTCGGCCTGGCTGGCGATGCGTTGGGACGACCCGGCATTTCCGGCGGCTTTCCCCTGGTTCAATACCCAGCGTTACTGGCAGGACCGGATTCTGGAGCTGCGGGAACAGATCTCATTAATGGATGAGCCGCCCCTGTGGCCGGTTTGATCGCCTGAATTGGCGGGCAAACGCCGCTGTGTTCGGCGTGACAGGATTTCCAGCCGTGACGCATAATCACGCTAAGCCCTAGTCCGCCCTCGAAAAGCCATGACCGACCATCCCGACCACAAAGACGACGCCGATTTCACCATCGACATGCTGCCCGGTTCCCACGAGCATGCGGCCCCGCTCAATGAGGAGATGCGGGAACCGCTGCGCGAGCACCTGGAACAGCGCGCGATCAAGGAAGGCATCGCGCGGGTCGAGGCCGAGGCCAAGGCAGCGGTGGCGGCCGAGAACCGCGCCCATGCCGAGGCGCGCGCCCGCGGCCTGGCCGAGGAACGGGCGGCGATCGACGCCGAAGCCGCGGCCGCCGCGCTGGCCAACGCCCAGGCTTCGGAAGAGGCGATCGAGGCCAACCGCGACCGCATCGACACCCTGCGCGCCGCCGCCAGGGCCGCGGCCGAGCGCCTGGAAGCGATGCGCCAGGAAACCGCCGAGCTGCGCGCACGTGTGGAAGCCGACACCCATATCCGCCTGGCGGCCGAGTCGCGGGCCCGCGCCCAGGAAGAGGCGCGCCGGCGCGCCGAAGAGCAGGCGAAAAGCGACGCCGCACTGGCGGAACACGCCGCGCGCCAGGCCGACGAGCTGGCCCAGCACTCCGAACAGGCGCGCCTGCAGGCCGCCGAGCGGGTCGCCGCCGTGCACGCGGCGCGCGAGGAGGTCAGCCATAGCGCCAGCGCCGACGCCAGGGTCGCGATCCTGGCCCGCGAACGCGAGCGTGCCGAAAAGGCCGCGCGCCTGACCGCCGAGAAGCTGGCCGAAGCGGAAGCCGAGGCGCTCGAACTGGCGCTGCAGCGCGAGCGCGCCGACCAGGTCGCGCTGGCCTCCAGCTTTGCGCGCGCCGCGGCCGAGGCCAGGGCGCTGGAAGAGGCGAGGGCGCTGGCCCACATCGAGCAGGAGCGCGAAGCGATCGCCGTGGCCCAGGCCGAGTACGAACGCACCGCCGCGCAATCGCTGCGCATGCGCCTGCAGACCGAGAAGGAATTGCGCGACGCCGCGGTCCACCGCGAGCGCCTGGAGGAGCGCGCCGCCGCTGCGCTCGAGGCGCGGCGCGAAGCCGAAACGCGGATCCTGGCCGCGACCGAGGCCCGCATCGAAGCCGACCGCAAGCTGCGCGAAGTGGCCCTGGCCCGCGCCCAGGCCGAGGAAGACGAAGCCGCCCAGGCGCAGGCCCGGCTGGACGCCGAGCGCGTCGCCGCCGAGCAGGCGCGCCAGCGCGCCGATGCCGACCGCCAGGCGCTGGAAGCGGCGGCGCTGGAAGCCGAGCAGCAGGGGCGCGAACGGGCATTGGCAGAGGAACGCGCGGCCCAGTCGGCCGCCGCGGCCCAGGCGAAAGCCGCCGAGAACGCGGCCGAACAGGCGCGCCTCGCCCACGAGGCGGAACTGGCGGAACTGCAGCGCGAAGCCGCCGGCCTGGCCGAGCGCCGCGCCCGGGAAGCCGAAGCGCTGGCGGCCGCCGAACGCGAACGCGTGCACGTGGAGCGGGAAGCGCTGGCCGCGCTGGCGCAGCGCCAGGAAGCCGAGCGCGCGCTGGCCGCCGCCGCCGAAGCCAGGATCGCCGCCGAGCAGGAACGGGAAGCGCTGCTGCGCGCCCAGGCCGGACACGAACAGCGCAGCCTGGCCGCGCAGCAGGCGGCGGTCGAGGCCCAGCGCCAGGCCGTGATGGATGCGGCGCGCCAGGTCGAGCATGAGCAGGCGATCGCCGCCGCCCAGCAGCATGAGGCGGCCGCCGCCGCCGAGCACGCCGGGGCCGCGGCCGCGCAAGCGGCCGCGCTGGCGCGCGCGCAGGCGGAACGCGCCGGCCACGAAGCCCGCCAGCAGGCCCTGGCCGAAGAACTGCTGGCGGCCGAGCAGGCGGGCGCCGACGCCGCCCGCGAAGCCCTGCTGCTGCTCGAGCAGAAGCTGTCGGCCCAGCGCCAGCAGGCCGCGCTCGACACCCGCGCCAGCGAGGCCGCCGCGGCGCGCATCGCCTCCGAGCACGCGGCCGTCGCCGCTGCCGAAGCGCGCGCCAAGGCCGAGGAAGAGCACGCCCAGCTGGCGAAGATGCGCGAGCTGGCCGAGCAGGCCGCGGCCCAGGCGGCCATCGACAAGCGCGAAGCCCAGCGGTCGTTGCTGGAACACGCCCAGCAGGCCGCCGACATGCAGCGCAAGTCCCTGCAGGCGACCCAGGAAATGATGGAAGCCAAGCGCCGCCTGGTGGAACTGGAAGCCGGCCGCCAGGAAGAGCAGGTGGCGGAACTGGGCGCGCTGCGCGAACAGGTCGACGCCCTGCAGGCCGAGGCCAAGCAGCGCGCCGAATCGGCCGACCTGGCGCGCGAGGTGCTGGGGCGCTTCTCGCAGCTGCCTTCGGCGCAGCAGGCGGCGGCGCGGCTGGCCGAGGCGGTGGCCAGGCAGCGCGGCGAAAGCTGAGTTCCGGCTGACCCACCTGTAGGATCTTCCAGTTGGGGCGCCCGCGCGGCGCGCCTAGAATGGGCTCACCGCTTTCTTGAGGAGCCGTCGGAAATGAAGGTCGACATCGCCACGCTGCCGCCGGTGCGCATCGCCACCATGCGCAAGACCGGGCCCTACGGACCGGAGATCGGCCGCTTCTGGATGGCGGCTTTCCGCCCCTGGCTGCGGGAACAGGGCCTGCTCGGCGCGGCCACCTACGGCATCGGCCACGACGACCCGGCCGTCACGCCGGCGCAGGACTGCCGCTACGATGCGGGCGTCGAGGTGGATGCCGATTTCACGGCGCCGCCCGGCGTCTTCATCACCCTGCTGCCGGGCGGCGTCAACGCGGTGGCCGCGTTCTCGGGCCAGGCCTGGGAAGTGCCGGGCGCCTGGCAATGGCTGCTGCGCGAATGGCTGCCGGCCAGCGGCCGGTCGGCCGACTTCACGCGGCCCTGCACCGAATACTATCCCCGCCATTGGCGCGCCGAGGCCGACGGCAGCTTCGCCTGCGAATTGCGCCTGCCTCTAGCGTAAGCAGGCGGCGCAGCCGGCGCCTCAGCGCACGCCCGTCGTCCGCTTGTCCTTGAAGAAGTTCCAGGCCTCTTCGGCGGTGTCGAGGTCGTGGTTCATGTTGCCGACCAGCTTGCGCAGGATCCACGGCAGTTCCTCGGCCTTGGAGGCGTGCGTGTGGCCGCCGCCGTCGATGCGCATGAACTCGACCTGCACCCGGGCCGGGTCGCTGCCCCAGACATAGCGCGTGGCCGAGGTCGGGTCCGAGGATTGCAGGTGCGGCAGGCGGAAGCGCATCGGCGCTTCCGGCAGGCCGGCGGCGCGGCGCCACATGGCCACCGATTCGTCGGCGCTGACGCCGCTGCCGCGGTCGCGCAGCAGCCAGTGCCCGACCTTGCCGCCGTAGTAGGGCGCGATGTCGTCGGCGGTGCCGTGCGAGACGAACACGGAGATCGGATACACCGGCGCCTTGCAGCGGCTCTGCATCGGCATCAGCGCGCTCTGCACGCCGATCGCGGCCAGCTTCGGCCCCAGTTCGATGCCCAGCCGGTAGACCATGCCGCCGCCGTTCGAGCTGCCGAACACGTAGATGCGCTCCGGATCGGCGCCCAGTTCGTTGACGGCGGTGTCGATCAGGGAGGCGAGGAACCCGACGTCGTCGCTGGTGGCATTGCTGGCGGCGTCCGCACGGCAATCGTTCCAGGCCTGCTTGCCGTCGGCGCCCTTGATGCCGTCCGGCGCGATCAGCATCACGCGCTCGCGCTCGGCGAGGCGGATCCAGTCCTGAGCCTTATATAGGCCGAACGATTCGAGGCCGACCATGAAGGCGGCCGAGGCGCCATGGCCGTGCAGCAGGATCACGGTGGGGCGGTTGCTGCGCGCCAGCCGGTCCGGCTCCACCACGAGGTAGTGGCGCCGGCCTTCGGGACGCAGCAGCGTGTAGTCGACGATGGTGGAGGCCTGGGCGGCGCCGAGCGCACCGCACAGCGCCAGCAGACATCCCGCAGCCCGTCCTCTCATGGCATCACCTGATATGAAAAAGTATCGATAACTCGGCTATTGATTCTTTTTGCGTATCAAGTGCCCGGATTCGGCGCCGCCGGATTGTTGCCGCCGACCACGGCTTTCTCGACGAAATAGCTGGTCTCGCCAAAACAGCTGGTCGGCAGGCCGACGTGCTGGGCGTAGCTGAGCTGCACGCGCTGGCCCATGGCGGCCTGCAGCTGCTTGACGACGGCTTCGTCGCGGACGGAGAAGGCGAAGCGCTCGGGGATGGCGCCCGGCATGCTCGACAGCAGGATCTCGCCTTCCCAGGTCTTGCACAGCCAGCCCTTGCGCGACAGCTTCTGCAGGTAGCCGGCGCGTTCGCCCTCGGAATACGACCAGTGCAGCACGAGCGCCGTGTACAGCGCGAACAGCACAATCGCGGCGACGAGGACGGAGGCAATCAGGACACTGGCGCGGCGTGGAATGGTCGAGGGCATGGGGTAGGGGCGTGAGTGATGGGCGTGAATGAAGTCGCGCCCATTCTGCCGATGAGCGGGCGGATTGTCAAAAGCGCATGCGCCTACACGTTGACGCCGAAGGAGCGGGCCAGCGGACCAAGGCCGCCGTTGTAGCCCTGGCCGACGGCGCGGAACTTCCATTCGCTGCCGTAGCGGTAGAGTTCGCCGAAGATCATCGCCGTTTCGGTCGAGCTGTCCTCGGACAGGTCGTAGCGTGCGATCTCGCGCTCGCCGTCCGCATTCAGGCAGCGGATGAAGGCGCGCGCCACCTGGCCGAAGTTCTGGCGGCGCTGGTCGGCTTCGTGGATGGTGACGGCGAAGGCGATCTTCTCGACGTCGGCCGGCACCCGCGACAGCTCGACCAGCAGGCGCTCGTCGTCGCCTTCGCCCTGGCCGGTGCGGTTGTCGCCGGTGTGCTTGAGCGAGCCGTCGCTCGACTGCAGGTTGTTGTAGAAGATGAAGTCGGCATCGCCGCGCACCTTGCCGTCGCCGCGCAGCATGAAGGCGCTGCCGTCGAGGTCGAAGGTGGCGCCGTCGCTGGCGCGCGGGTCCCAGCCCAGGCCGATGATGACCTTTTTCAGGCTCGGGTCTTCCTTGGACAGATTGACGTTGCCGCCTTTTTGCAGACTGATCGCCATGATGTTCCTTTCTTTTTGATTAGGTGCTGGTTTCGAGCTGTTCGCGGCGCTTGTGGCGCACCGAAGACCACAGCGACACCAGGATGAAGGCGATCCCGGACAGGCCCGTGAACCATTCCGGGATCTCGTATTCGACGCTGGCGAACATGATCAGGGCCAGGATGCCGATCGCGTAGTGGGCGCCATGCTCGAGATAGACGAACTCGTCCAGCGTGCCCTTGTGCACCAGGAACACCGTCAGCGAGCGCACGAACATCGCGCCGATGGCCAGGCCGAGCATGATGATGACGACGTCGTTGGTGATGGCGAAGGCGCCGATCACGCCGTCGAAGCTGAACGAGGCGTCCAGCACCTCGAGGTAGAGGAAGCCGCCGATGCTGCCCTGCGAGATCAGCTTGCCGACCTTGGGATCGTGTTCCTCCTCTTCGAGCAGGCCGCTGATCCAGTCCACGCCCACGTAGACGATCACGCCGACCACGCCGGCGACCAGCACCGGCAGCTTTTGCGGCTCGGGCATCAGGCTCATGCAGCCGAACACGGCGACCAGGGTCAGCAGGATGGCCAGGCCCTCGCTGCCCAACTCGCCGACCTTTTCTTCGATCCAGCCCAGCCAGTGGAGTTGCTTTTCCTCGTCGAACAGGAAGTTGAGGAAGACCAGCAGCAGGAAGGCGCCGCCGAAGGCCGCCACCTCGGCGTGCTGGGCCGTGAGCTGGCGCGCGTACTCGTCCGGCGTGTTGACGGCCATGTGCCAGACGTCGACCAGGCCCAGCCCGGTCGCCACCGACACGATCAGGAGCGGAAACACCAGGCGCATGCCGAACACGGCCACCAGGATGCCCACCGTGAGGAAGAGCTTGCGCCAGAATGCGTTCCAGTTGCGCAGTACGGTGGCGTTGACCACCGCGTTGTCGAAGGACAGCGACACTTCAAGCACGCCCAGTACCGCCGCGATCCACAGGGCCTGCACCAGCCCGCCGGCGCCGCCGTGGCTGTAGCCCCACCAGGCGGCCAGCGCCAGCAGGACCACCGTCACTGCGAAAGACAGCTTGAAATGTTGCATTCAATTCTCCTTATGTACTAGCTTGCTTAATAAACCACACTGGACGGGATAATACTGGTTTCCCTGTATGGCAGGCGCATCGCTTCTGCGATAATGCTGCCCGGCATTACGTTTGTAATAACACATTGGAACTCACATGGACTTCACTTACCTGCTGACCCCGCTGCTGACCTGGCTGGTGGTCGGCCCGATCAAATTCCTGATCAACAGTGCGCGCCAGCGCGCCTGGGCCTTCAACCTGGTCGGCAACGGCGGTTTCCCGAGCAACCACAGCGCTACCGTGACCAGCATGGCGACCCTGATCGCGCTGCGCGAGGGCATCAGCCATCCGGCGTTCGGCGTCGCGGTCACCCTGTGCTTCATCGTCATGATCGACGCCAACAGCCTGCGCCAGCACGTCGGCCGCCAGGCCGCCGCCATCAACCGCCTGTCCGAGGGCAGGGACGGCTTCCGCAAGCTGCGCGAGCGCATGGGGCATACCCTGGTCGAGATCGGCGGGGGGATCCTTACCGGGATTTTGATGGGGAACCTGGTGTATCACTTGTTTGTGAAGTAAAGCTGAACGTCAACTTGGATCCCCGCCTGCGCGGGGACGACGGTGTTGGCTCGTCATTCCCGCGCAGGCGGGAATCCAAGTTGCGCGATCTGCCATTAGCGTCATCACTGTCCGCACTGTCCGCCAACTGTCCGCATCCGGACGCATTTCACCCCCGCTCAACTGCAGTTCATCGCCAAAAAACGCAGTTCATCCCTCGAAAACCACGCTCCGCCGATCGCCGATTGACTGCCCTGTCAGGCTCACGGATACTGCGCGCTGGCTTTTTATATTCTTATATTTACAGGTAGCGAGTCCACTCGGGAGAACCACGAAATGCTGCGCAAAACCCTACTCGTCCTTGCCATTGCTTCGGCGCTTGCCGCCTGCGGCAAAAGTGACAAGGAACCCGCCAAGCCGGCCACTGCGACTGCGCAGGCGGATGCCAAGAAAGATGGCAAGCCTGTCCAGCTGCTGGTCCAGCCGGAAGACGTGCTGACGGTGCAGAGCAATGCGCTCGCTTCGGGTCCCGTGATCACCGGCTCGATTCAGCCGGAACGCAAGGCCGACCTGCGCGCCGAAGTCTCGGCCGTGGTCCTGCAGGTGCTGAAGGAGAACGGCGAGCCGGTCAAGCGCGGCGACGTGCTGGTCAAGCTCGACGAGACCTCGATCCGCGACAGCCTGATGTCGGCCGAGGCCTCCGTCCGCGCCGCCGACCAGGCCTTCGAGCAGTCGACCCGCGCGCTGGACCGCCTGAAGACCCTGCGCGCCTCCGGCATGACCTCGGCCCAGGCCCTGGACGACGCCGAAGTGCGCCGCAACACCGCCCAGAGCGAAGTCTCGGCCGCGCGCTCGCGCCTGGCCGCGGCGCGCCAGCAGGTCGGCCGCACCGTCGTCAGGGCGCCGTTCGACGGCATCGTCTCCGACCGCAAGGTTTCCGCCGGCGACACCGCCGCCATCGGCAAGGAACTGCTGAAGGTCATCGACCCGACCTCGATGCGCTACGAAGGCCGCGTCTCGGCCGACAAGATCAGCACCGTCAAGGTGGGCCAGCGGGTGAGCTACCGCATCAACGGCTATGGCGACCGCCAGTTCACCGGCGTGGTCAAGCGCATCGACCCGGCCGCGAACGAAGTGACGCGCCAGGTCGAGGTGCTGGTCGGCCTGACCGGCGAGCAGCCGCGCGTGTCCGGCCTGTACGCCGAAGGCCGCATCGACGCCGAAACCAGCTCGGTCCTGATGGTGCCCGAGAGCGCGCTGGTGAAGTCCGGCGACCATACCTACGCCTGGAAAATCGGCGCCGGCGGCAAGTCGCTGGTCAAGGCCGACCTGGGGATCGGCGCGCGCGACCAGCGCACCGGCGCCTACGAAGTCAAATCCGGCCTCGCCGCCGGCGACCTGGTGCTGCGCGCACCGAATTCGAGCCTGAAGGATGGCCAGGCGATCGTGATGGCGGCGCCCAAGGCCCAGGCCCAGGCGCTGGCCAGCGTCGGCAATCCTGGCGCACAAGGAAAATAAGGCGAACCACCATGTTCCTTTCCAACTTTAGCGTCAAGAAGCCGATCGCCACGATCGTGCTGATCGTGATGATGATGTGCCTGGGCCTGCTCGCGCTGAAAAAGCTGCGCGTCAACGAGAGCCCGGACGTCGAGATGCCCGCGATCATGCTGATGATTCCGTATCCGGGCGCGTCGCCCGAGACGGTCGAGCGCGAGATCATCAACCGCCTCGAAAAGTCGATGCAGAGCATTCCCGGCGTGCACGAGATGAACTCCACCGCCAACGAGGGCTCGGCCCAGTTCTGGATCCAGTTCGAGTTCAAGCGCAACATCATCGAAGCCTCGGACGACATCCGCAATGCGATCGCGGCGGTGCGCTACAAGCTGCCGATCGAGATGCGCGAGCCGATCCTGCGCCGCTTCGACCCGTCGGCCCAGCCGATCATGAACGTGGCGCTGTCGTCCAGCACCCAGAGCAAGGCCGAGATCTCGCGCCTGGCCGAGGACGTGCTGGCGGACCGCTTCCGCAGCATCGACGGCGTGTCCACCGTGACCGTCAACGGTTCGCTCAAGCGTGAACTGTCGGTCCTGCTGCGCGCCGACAAGCTGCGTGAATACAACGTGTCGGTCGGCGATGTCACCAGCGCCTTGCAGCGCCAGAACACCAATGCCCCGGTAGGCAAGGTGCGCGGCGTGCTCGACGAGAAGAGCATCCGCCTGGTGGGCCGCATCGAGCATCCGGACGACTTCCAGCAGGTGGTGGTCAAGCGCAACGGCGAGCAGATCGTGCGCCTGAACCAGGTGGCCGAGATCAAGGACGGCTTCGCCGACGTCGACGGCCTGTCGATCCGCAGCGGCAACGACAACGTCGGCATCCAGATCGCCCGTACCCGCGACGGCTCCACGGTGACCGTGGCGGACAAGGTGCGCAAGATGGTCGACGAGATCCAGAAGGATCTGCCGAAGGGTACGCGTATCGAAGTCGTGCGCGACGGCGGCAAGAACGCCCAGAACAGCCTGAACAACGTGATCGAATCGCTGGTGCTGGGCGCCGTGCTGACCATCTTCGTGGTGTACGCTTTCCTGAACTCCTGGCGTTCGACCCTGATCACCGCGATGTCGCTGCCGACCTCGGTGCTGGCCGCCTTCATCGCGGTCTGGCTGTGCGGCTTCACGCTGAACTTCATGACCCTGCTCGGCCTGTCGCTGGCGATCGGCGTGCTGATCGACGATGCGATCGTGGTGCGTGAAAACATCGTGCGCCACATGGAAAACGGTTCCGACCGCCGCACCGCGGCCCTCGAAGGCACCGCCGAGATCGGCATGGCGGTGGCCTCGACCACCTTCTCGATCATGGCCGTGTTCATTCCGGTGGCCTTCATGCCGGGCATGTCCGGCGAATGGTTCCGCCCGTTCGCGCTGACCGTGACGGCCTCGGTGGCGGTGTCGCTGTTCATTTCCTTCACCCTCGACCCGATGCTGTCGGCCTTCTGGGGCGACCCGCCGGGCTACCACCACGCGCCGAAGAAAGGCCTGTCGAAGGCGCTGGCGAAATTCAACGTCTGGTTCGACCACCAGGCCGACCGCTACGGCCGCGTGATCGCCTGGGCGCTGCATCACCGCAAGTCGATGGCCGTGATCGCCGTCGCCAGCTTCGTCGGCGCGATCGCCCTGCACATGAAATTCGGCGGCTCGTCCTTCCTGCCGAAGTCCGACCAGCAGAACATCGCCATCGACGTGCGCACGCCGCCATCCTCGTCGGTCGAATATGCGCACTTGAAGATGGAAAAAGCGGCCGAAATCGCCCGCGGCATCAAGGAAACCAAGGAAACCAACGACTACATCGGCGCCAGCGGCGGCCGCGTCTACGTCGACATCGGCAAGCGCACCGAGCGCACCCGCAGCGCCGCCGAAATCGCGGCCGACCTGCGCGAGCGCCTCAAGCCGCTGGTCGGCGCCGAGTTCGTGGTCCAGGACGACCTGAACAACGGCGGCGGCAAGCCGGTGCAGATCGAGTTCACCGGTCCGGATTCGCGCAAGCTGATGGAACTGACCACCGCCTACATGGAGAAGCTGCGCCAGGTGCCGGGCGCGGTCGACGTCAGCCTGTCGCAGCAGGACCCGAAGGACGAGCTGCAGATCGTGCTCGACCGCGGCCTGGCGAACTCGATGGGCATCTCGGTCGGCGACGCCGCCAGCGCGCTGCGCGTGGCCTTTGCCGGCATCGAAGTCGGCGACTGGGTCGACCCGACCGGCGAAACCCGCGACGTGGCCGTGCGCCTGCATCCGGACGACCGGGTGGCGACCGAGAACATCGAGCGCCTGCCGATCGCCGTTACCGGCAGCAATATGCTGGTGCCGCTGGACCAGATCGCAACGATCACCATGGGCAAGGGCCCGTCGACCATCGAGCACAAGGACGGCAAGCGCATCATCGCCGTGTCCGCCAACGTGCAGGGCCGCTCGAACGGTGAAGTCACCGCCGACGCCATGAAACTGGCCAAGAGCATGGACTTCCCGCCGGGCTATGGCCTGCAGCTGGGCGGCATGGGCCAGGACCAGCAGGAACTGTTCACCGAGATGGTGATCGCGCTGCTGTCCGGTATCGGCCTGATGTACCTGATCCTGGTGATGCAGTTCGGCTCCTTCACGGCGCCGGGCGGCGTGATGCTGTCGCTGCCGCTGTCGCTGATCGGCGTGGTCGTGGCTCTGCTGCTGAGCAATTCGACGATCAACCTGATGAGCCTGATCGGCATCATCATGCTGATGGGCCTGGTGGCGAAGAACGCGATCCTGCTGCTGGATGCGGCGCGTTCCCGCGAAGCCGAAGGCATGGACCGCGAGGAAGCGCTGATGGAAGCCGGCCGCGCCCGTCTGCGTCCGATCCTGATGACGACCTTCGCGCTGATCGCCGGCATGCTGCCGGTGGCGATGGGCCTGGGCGAGGGCGGCGAGTTCTACCGTCCGCTGGCGATCGCCATCATCGGCGGCACCATCACCTCGACCATGCTGACCCTGCTGGTCGTGCCGACCTTCTACGACAGCATCGAGATCGCCAAGGACCGCATGGGCGCCAAGTTCCGCCGCCGCGCGCTGCGCTTCACGGCGCTGCCGGCCTTCGTGATGACCTTCGTGGAAGCGATCCTGACCATCGTGATGGTGCGCTTCGTGTTCCGCATGATCGTCAAGGCGGGCCGCTTTGCGACCGGCCGCCGCGAGGGGACTGCGGCCGCATAAGCACGGTTGCACCGCCGCAAATGGAAAGGCCTGCTCGCGCAGGCCTTTTTTTTCGCCGCTGCAAAGGACCCGTTCCAGGCCCTTTGCGAATGCGCCGTGCTTGACTGCAATTAATGGCCGGTGCCGGTGCCGGTGGCAGGCGTGGTGCCGGTGCCGGTCGTGCCCGTACCGGTAGCGCCGGTGCCGGTGCCGGTGCCGTCGACCGGCGGCGTGGTGCCGGTACCGGTGGCGCCGGTGCCGGTTGCGCCGGTGCCGGTATCGCCCATGGTGCCGGTAGCGCCGGTGGTGCCGGTGCCGGTCGTGCCCGTGGTGCCGGTGCCGGTGGCGGTGTCACCCGCCGCGCCGGTGCTGCCGGTGCCGCTGGTGCCCGAGGTGCTGCTCGGCGCGGTGGCCGCCGTGTCGCCGGTGCCGGTCGTGCTGGTGGTGTCGGTTTTCTTGCAAGCCGCCAGGCTTGCCATCAGGGCTGCGGCAAACAGGATCTTCGATGCGTTGTTAAGAGCTTTCATTTGTTTTACTCCTCGTTCACGTCTACTTTTTTTGCCGCCGTCTCCAGGTGAGGCGCTGGAGGGTCGACGACGCCAGGTTAGTTCCAACAGGACCTTTCGGCCTCTCAAGGAACCATGGTGGAACCGACGCAGAACGCGGCCCCATTGTGGTGGACGAATTCGACTCCGGTAGACCTGACATGGCGCTTCCCGGTTCCCGAATTGCACACCTTTATCATTGAGAGCCGAACCATCAGCGTTCCACTCTCGTTCCACCGGCGAAACTGCCGGATGGTCTGGTCGCCGTGTCGGCGGTATCGCCGGCGGCTTGTTCGAGCAGCGCGGGGACCTCGTCCGCCAGTTCCCGCGCCAGGTAGCCGAGTTTGCCGAGCCGCGCCGCAAGGCGTTCGCCGGCGCGCGCATGCAGCACCACGCCCCAGCCCGCGGCCTGGGCCAGTCCGGCGCCGCGCGCCGCCAGCCCGGCGATGATGCCGGCCAGGACGTCGCCCGAGCCGGAAGTGGCCAGGCCGACGTTGCCGCCTTCGTGCTGCCAGCGTTCGCCGTCCGGCGTGGCGATCACGGTGCGCGCCCCCTTCAGCGCCACCACCGCGTTCCAGCGCTGCGCCATGTCCAGGGCCAGGCGGTCGTCGCCGGCGGAAATCTCTTCCTTCGCGATGCCGGTCAGGTGCGCCATCTCGCCCGCGTGCGGCGTCACCAGTACAGGAACGTCGAAGCGGAAGGGCGGGTTGACGCCGGCCGGTGGATGCAGGATCGCGCCCATCGCGTTGGCGTCGAGCATGATGCTGGTGTCGGTGCCGTGCAGGCGCGGCAGCAGCGCGTGCACCAGGCGCGCGGTGGCTTCCTCGTCCTGCATGCCGGGACCGATCAGGACCGCGTTGATGCGGTCGGCCAGCGGATCGAGCGCGGCCACCGCTTCGACCGTGAAACCGCCGGCTTCGTTCTCGGCCAGGCCCAGCACGCGCGACTCGGGTATCGCCAGCGCCACCAGCTGGGCCACGCTGTTGCCGGTGGCGACCGTCAGCTTGCCGGCGCCGGCGCGCAGGGCGGCGACGGCGGCCAGGATGACGGCGCCCGGCATTTCGCGCGAGCCGCCCAGGATCAGCACGTGGCCGCGCTCTTCCTTGTCGGCGTCGTGGGAAGGGATCGGCAGCGGCCAGCTGCGCAGCATGCTTGCATCGAGGTCACGCGGACGGGCGTTGGATTGCAGCGTCATGAAGTGCGCCTCAAGCCTTCGCCGCCGCCGGCACATCCTTGCCGGTGGTGACGGGGGTACCCGTTGCTTCGAGCGGTGCGACGAAATTGACCAGCCGCGGCGCCAGCTTGCCGCGCTTGCCCAGCGAGGGGTCGAAGGCGTAGGAGGTGACCGAGCAGTTCGGCACGTCGCCCAGGCGGTCCTGTTCGAGGATCGTGGCTTCGTCCATGCGCTCGATCAGGTAGCGGAAACAGTTGACGATGACCTGGTGGCCGACGATCAGCACGCGCTCGCGGCAGTATTCGCGGGTGAGCGTGTCCAGCACGCTGCGCAGGCGCAGGATGACGTCGCACCAGCTCTCGCCGCCGGGCGGGCGGAAATAGAACTTGCCGACGTGGCGGCGCTGTTCATACAGGTCGGGAAATTGATCGGCGATGCCGCGCACGGTCAGGCGGTCGAGGATGCCGAATTCCTTTTCGCGCAGGCGTTCGTCGGCGTGCACGGCCAGCAGGTCTTCGCGGTCGAGGCGCTCCATCAGGAACTTGGCGGTCTGGACCGCGCGCACATAGGGCGAATACAGCACGACGTTCGGCCGCGTGTGCTCGGGAAGGGCGCCGAACCAGGCGCCCAGCGCCTGCGACTGCTGCATGCCGAGTGCGGACAGGGGCACGTCGACGTCGCGCTCGGCAATATCCACACGCAAGCCGGCAGCTGCTTCGGCGGCATCGCGCGCGACATTGCCGGCGCTTTGCCCGTGCCTGACCAGCCAGATTTCCTGAGGCCACTTTTGATCCATCACCAACCTGTTTGTGATTTTGACATGACATGATCATAGACGGATTCGGCAAGACGTCTGCGCACGATTCCGGCTGAAAACGAAAGCCGGCAGTGTGCGAGAAAGGGCATGTAGGAATGCGCCTCATCCGCTTCCGCGCTGAGCGTGCTCATGCCGCACGCATCGGCTGCACGCCATACTCCGGCATCCATTCATCAGGCGGAGGCTCCCATGCGTCGTACCCGATTTCTACAGTCCCTGATTGCCGCGGCGGCGCTGGCGGCGCCTTTGCTGGCGTCGGCCGATCCTCGCTATGCGGTCACCGTGGTCGGCGGCGCCGACAGCTGGGCGCGCGACATCAATAACCAGGGCCAGGTGGTCGGCTCGATGTATACGGGCTCGGCCTATCATGGCTTCGTGTATGGCGGCGGCGTCCTGACCGAGATCGGCACCTTCGGCGGTGCGAACAGCGGCGCGAACGCCATCAACGATCTCGGGCAGGTCGTCGGCAATGCCGAAAACGCCGACGGCTTCGCCCATGGCTTCATCTACAGCGGCAGCACGATGAGCGCGATTTCCGGCGGCGATTCCATGCAGGCCTACGGCATCAACAACAGCGGCACGATTGCCGGTTCGATGCTCGTGAGGACGCCCGACGACACCTACTGGCATGGCTTCACCTGGTCGAACGGGAGCCTGACCGACCTGGGCACCTTGTCCTACGGCGACGGCAGCCGTGCCTTCGCCATCAACAGCCATGGCGATGTCGTCGGCGCCGCCGCGAACATGTTCCACGGTGCGCCCAACTGGCCGGAGGATCCTTTCGTCTACCACAACGGGGTAATGACCGGCCTGGGCAACCTGGGCGGGCCCTGGAGCGCGGCAAACTCGATCAACGACAACGGGCAGGTGGTGGGCTATCTCGGCGTCGATTCGCTTCCGGGAAACCCCGGCGACATCTACCCGAGGTCCGCCTTCCTGTACGAGAACGGGCAGATGCACATGCTGGAAGGCGTGCCGGCGAACTGGAGCAGTGGTGCCAACGACATCAACAACCTGGGCCAGGTGGTCGGCTGGGCCAGCGGCGCAGATGCCGGATTTGCCTTCCTCTATCTAGACGGCGAAATGGTCGACCTGAACACGCTGATCGATCCGGCCTCGGGCTGGACCATCACGGACGCGAACGCCATCAACGACCTGCAGCAGATCGCCGCCCAGGCTTGCCGGGCGGGCGTCTGCCAGGCGGTCCGGCTCGACCTGGTGTCGGCCGTGCCCGAGCCGCCGACCTTCGCCCTGCTGGCGGCCGGCCTGGCCCTGGGACTGGCGCGCGGACGGGGGCTCAGGCTACCTGTTCGTCGCCGTCGAGGTTGATCGCGGCGTCGCTGTTGAAGACGCGCATGTCGGTTTCGCCCAGCACGCGGCTGGCGAGGGTGCCGGCCGTGATGGAGCCGCTCACATTGAGGGCGGTGCGGCCCATGTCGATCAGCGGTTCGATCGAGATCAAGAGGCCGGCCAGGGCCACCGGCAGGTTCATCGCCGACAGCACGATCAGGGCGGCGAAGGTGGCGCCGCCGCCGACCCCGGCCACGCCCACCGAGCCGATGGTGACGATGCCGATCAGCGGCAGCAGGAATCCGCTGGTCCAGGGATCGATGCCGACGGTCGGGGCGATCATCACCGCCAGCATGGCCGGGTAGATGCCGGCGCAGCCGTTCTGGCCCATCATCGAGCCGAAGGAGGCGGCGAAGTTGGCGATGCCTTCCGGCGTGCCGAGGCGCGCGGTCTGGGTCTGCACGTTCATCGGGATGCTGCCGGCCGAGGTGCGCGAGGTGAAGGCGAAGGCCAGCACCGGGAAGATCTTCTTCACGTAGCGCAACGGGTTCAGGCCGACGCCGGAGACAATCAGCAGATGCACGCAGAACATCAGGATCAGCGCGCTGTACGAGGCCGCCACGAAATTGATCAGCTTCAGGATGTCCTGCATGCTGGAGCTGTCCAGCACCTGGGCGATCAGTGCGAACACGCCGATCGGCGTCAGGCGCAGCACCAGGCTCACCATGCGCATCACGATCACGTGGGCCACGTGCACGAAGCGGGCGAAGGATTCGAACACGTCCGCGTGCTTGGCGGCGATGCCCGTCGCCGAGACGCCGATGAAGATCGAGAACAGCACCACCGCGATGGTCGAGGTCTTGCGCGCCCCGGTCATGTCGAGGAAGGGGTTTTCCGGGATGAAGGAAAGGATGGTGTTCGGCAGCGACAGCTGCTGGGCCGTCGCCAGCTTGCCTTCGAGGTAGGCGCCGCGCGCGACTTCGGCCGCGCTCGAGGTCAGGCCGACCGCGGTGAGGCCGTAGAGCTTGGCCATCAGGATGCCGATCGAAGCGGCGATGGCCGTGGTGACCATCAGGGTGCCGATCGTGAGCGCGCTGATCTTGCCCAGCGAAGAGGCGTCGCGCAGCTTGAGGATGGCCTGGATGATCGAGACCATGATCAGCGGGATGATGATCATCTGCAGCAGCTTGACGTAGCCGCTGCCGACCACGTCGAGCCAGGCATTGGTCTGGGCGATGACGGGGGAATCGAGCCCGTAAGCCAACTGGAAGCCGGCGCCGACCAGCACGCCGAGGCCGAGGCCGGTGAACACGCGCTTGGTGAAGGAAGCGTGGCGCTGCTGCATGACGAACAGCAGGGCGCAGACGGCGAGGGCGATGGCCAGGTTCAGGATCAGTGGGAGGCTCATATGCGTACCGGAAATATAACTGACGCATTTTATAGTGATTTATGCATGGCGTGCATGACAGCACCGCTTTTCCCGGCGCGTTTGCTGTCCTCTTGTAAATGTTGTTGACAGTACTATTCAATCTTGCAAGACTCGGCTGGCTTCGGACGGGAGAGACGAGATGCGTGGCATGAGCTTGCTGAAGGTGCTGGTCCTGGTATTGACGTGCTGGTACGCCGGCGCCTGGGCGCAAAGTCCGCCGCCCGCGCCGCCTGCGCGCACGGCCATCGAATTATTCACGCCCGAAGGCGCGGTGCGCGAGGTGCGCCAGGCCACCGCCCGCTTCAGCGCGGCGATGGTGCCCTTCGGCGACCTGCGCGCACCGGCGCCGATCGAGGTCGACTGTCCGGTTCCCGGCGCCGGGCGCTGGGTCGACGAGCGCACCTGGGTCTACGACTTCGAGCGCGACCTGCCCGGCGCCCTGCGCTGCCGCTTCCAGCTGCGCAAGGACTTGCGCGACCTGGCCGGACAGCCGGTCGAGGGCAAGCGCGACTTCCTGCTGATGACCGGCGGCCCCGCCGTGCTGCAGAGCCAGCCCTACGACGGCAGCGGATCCATCGACGAGCGCCAGGCCTTCGTGCTGGGCTTGTCGGCGCCGGCCACGCCGGCTTCGGTCACTGCGCATGCCTGGTGCCAGGCCGACGGCATCGCCGAAAAGATCGGCGTGCGCATCCTGGCAGGCGAGGCGCGCGCGCAGGCGCTGTTCGCCAGCCGCGGGCTGCTGCAGCGGACCCTGCAGGATGAAGAAACGCGGGCGCCCGGCAAACCCTGGACGCTCGCGCAGCTGCGGGCCGACGACAAGGCCGGCAAGCTGGAGCGCTTCCTGGTGCTGCAATGCCAGCGCACGCTGCCGGCCGATACGAAGCTGGCGCTGGCCTGGGGCGCGGGCATCGCCGCCGCCAACGGCGCCGCCACCACCACCGACCAGATGCTCGCTTATAAAACCCGGCCGGATTTCAGCGCCAGGCTGAGCTGCGAGCGGGTCAGCGCGCGCGCCCAATGCATTCCCTTCCTGCCGATGCGGGTGAACTTCAGCGCGCCCATCGCCGTGGCGGACGCGCGTGCGATCTACCTGGAAGAGGCGGGCGGCAAGCGCCATCCGGCGGCGCTGGGCAAGGAGGCGGACAGGACCAATACCGTCGGCACGGTCAGCCTGCCCGGCCCGTTCCCGCAGCAGGCCAGCCTGACCCTGCACCTGCCGGCCGGGCTGAAGGACGATGCCGGGCGTCCGCTGGTGAATGCCGCGCGCTTCCCGCTGCCGGTGCGCACCGGCGAGGCGCCGCCCCTGGTCAAGTTCGCGGCGCCCTTCGGCATCCTCGAAGCGAAAGGGGACCGCATGCTGCCGGTCACGGTGCGCAATGTCGAAGCGAAGCTGGCCGGCACCATGCGCAGCAGCGGCGCGGCGCTGCAGCTCAAGGCCGGACGCGAGAAGGAGATCATCGACTGGCTGCACAAACTGTCCGGCCCCTGGGGCGGCTGGATGCCCTCGCAGCCGTCCGGCAAACAGCTGGAAGTCTCCGTGTTCGCCGGCGGCGCCGTGAAAAAGGAGACGCTGCAGCGGTTCACCCTGCCCAAGCCGAACGGGCGGCGCGCCTTCGAGGTCATCGGCATCCCGCTGCGTGATCCCGGCTTTTACGTGGTGGAGCTGGAGAGCCCGCGCCTGGGCGCCGCGCTCAACCCGAAAGGACGCACCGCCTGGGTGCGCAGCGCGGCCCTGGTGACCAACCTGGCCGCCCACTTCAAGCTGGGCGCCCAGTCTTCGCTGGTGTGGGTGACGTCGCTCGACAAGGGCAGGCCGGTGGCCGGCGCCCAGGTCGAGGTGCGCGACTGCGCGGCGCGCCTGCTGTGGAGCGGCGCCAGCGACGCCCAGGGCATCGCGCGCATCCGCAAGGAGCTGCCGCCCTCGCGCTGCAAAGGCCAGGATAACTACTTCATCACGGCGCGCAGCGGCGAGGACTTCACGTTTACCCTGTCCGACTGGCACGACGGCATCGAGAACTGGCGCTTCAACCTGCCGGCCGGCGGGCGCTTCGAAGACAGCCGCATCGCCGCCACCGTATTCGACCGCAGCCTGCTGCGCGCCGGCGAGACCGTCCACATGAAGCATTTCATGCGCCGCCAGACCATGGCCGGTTTCGCCATGCTGCGCGCCGGCGACAAAGCCCCGGACGCAGGCCAGGCATGGCGCAATCGCGGGCCTGACGCCGATGCCGACGCCGAAAAGTCCGCGCTGCCGGCCAAGGCCTTCCTGGTCCACCAGGGCAGCGGCGAGAAGACGGAACTTGCCCTGGCCTGGGACGCGAACGGCGCCGCCCAGGGCGAATGGAAGATTCCGCAGGATGCGAAGCTGGGCGTGTACGAGGTGCTGGTCGGCGGCCTGCTGTCCGGCTCCTTCCGCGTCGAGCAGTTCCGCGTGCCGACCATGAAGGCGATATTGAAGGCGCCGCTTGATGCCCAGGTGGCGCCGTCCAGCGTCAGCTTCGATGCACAGGTCGGTTTTCTAGCAGGCGGCCCGGCCGGCCAGGCGCCGGTCAAGCTGCGCAGCGTGGTCCAGGATACCGGCATCCAGTTTCCCGGCTACGAGGAGTTCAGCCTGGGCCTGGGCGACGTCAGGGAAGGCGTGGTGGCGCAGGGCAGCATGGGCGGGGAGGAGGACGAGGGCGAAGGCGCGGCGCCGGAAAGCGAAGAGGAGGGCAGCCAGCTGGAAGCCGCGCGCACCCAGTCCCTGAACCTGGACCGTGCCGGCGGCGCCCGCATCGCGGTCGACAGGCTGCCGCAGCTCGACAAGCCGAAAAGCCTGCTGGCCGAGCTCTCCTACCAGGACGCGAACGGCGAGACCTCGACGGTGGCCGCGCGCGTGGCGCTGTGGCCGTCCGCCTGGGTGGTCGGCCTGAAACCGGAAGGCTGGCTGCTGAAGAAGGACGCCGTGAAATTCCAGGCCGTGGTGCTGGACGTGGCGGGCAAGCCGGTAGCCGGCGTGCCGGTCGGCGTCGATTTCTTCGTGCGCCAGACCACCTCGCACCGGCGGCGTCTGGTCGGCGGCTTCTACGCCTATGAACACAGCAGCGAGATCAAGCGCCTCGGCGAGGCCTGCAGCGGCGTCACCGATGCGCGCGGCCTGCTGCCGTGCGACGTGAAGGCGCCTGCGGAAGGAGACCTGATCCTGCGCGCCCGCGCCAGCGACGCCCAGGGACGGGTGGCGGCGACCCAGCGCGAGGTCTGGATCGGCGGCGACGAGGAACAGTGGTTCGCGGGCGGCGACCACGACCGCATCGACCTGCTGCCGGCGCAGAAGCGCTACGAAGCCGGCGACACCGCCACCCTGCAAGTGCGCAGCCCCTTCCGCAACGCGACCGTGCTGGTGACGGTCGAGCGCGAGGGCATCCTCGACAGCTATGTGCGGCGCCTGTCCGGTCGCGAGCAGCTGGTGCGCATTCCGGTCAAGGCGAGTTATGCGCCGAATGTGTTCGTGTCCGCCTTCGTCGTGCGCGGGCGCGTGGCGGGCGTGCAGCCGGCCGCGCTGGTCGACCTCGGCAAGCCGGCCTATAAACTGGGGATCGCGCCGATCAAGGTCGGCTGGGCGCCGCACGAACTGAAGGTGCAGGTGAGCACGGAGCGCCAGGTGTATAAAGTCCGCGAACAGGCGGGCGTGAAGATCAAGGTCGAAGCGCCGGGCGGCCGCAAGCTGCCGGCGGGAACCGAGGTGGCGCTGGCCGCGGTGGACGCCGGTCTGCTGGAGCTGATGCCCAACACCAGCTGGAACCTGCTGGAGGCCATGATGCGCGAGCGGAGCCTGCAGGTGCAGACCGCGACCGCGCAGATGCAGGTGATCGGCAAGCGCCACTTCGGCCGCAAGGCCTTCCCGCACGGCGGCGGGGGCGGGCGCAGCGCCACCCGCGAACTGTTCGAGACCCTGCTGCTGTGGAAGGGCAAGGTGACGCTGGACGCGAACGGCGAGGCCAGCGTGCAGGTGCCGCTCAACGACACGCTGGGCAGTTTCAGGATCGTCGCGGTCGCTGCCGGCGGCGCGGGACTGTTCGGCACCGGCACGGCCGACATCCGCACCACCCAGGACCTGATGCTGCTGTCCGGCCTCCCGGCCAGCGTGCGCGAGGGCGACGCCTTCCGCGCCGGCTTCACGGTGCGCAACGCCTCCCAGCGCGAACTGGCGGTGCGCCTGAGCGCCAGCATGGCCGCCGACGGCGCCAGGGGACAGGCGCTGGCGCCGCTGGACCTGAGGCTGGCGCCGGGCGAGTCGCGCGAGGTAGGCTGGACGGTGCAGGCGCCGGCGGGCGTCAAGACCCTGCAGTGGGAAGTCGAAGGTGCAGCCGGCGAGGGCGCGCAGGACCGCATGCGCATCCGCCAGCAAGTCAGCCCCGCCGTGCCGGTGCGCACCCTGCAGGCCACGCTGATCCAGCTCGACGGCGAAAAGACCCTGCCGGTGCAGCGTCCAGGCGATGCGCTGCCGGGCCGCGGCGGCATCCAGACCCTGCTCACGGCGCGCCTCGGCGGCGACCTGCCCGGCGTGCGCGACTACATGCAGGCCTATCCCTACACCTGCTTCGAGCAGCGCACCTCGCGCTCGGTGGCGCTGCGCGACAAGGCGCTGTGGGAGTCGACGGTGGCGACCCTGCCGGCCCACCTTGACGCCGACGGCCTGGTCAAGTATTTCGCGACCATGGACCAGGGCAGCGATGTCCTGACCGCCTATGTGCTGTCGCTGACGGGCGAAGCAGGCTACGAAATCCCGGAAGACCTGAAGCAGCGCATGGAAGCGGGGCTGACGTCCTTCGTGCAGGGACGGATCGCGCGTCCGCCGCTGCTGGCCAGCGGCGAGCTCACGGTGCGCAAGCTGTCCGCGCTGGAGGCCTTGTCGCGCAGCGGGCAGGTCGCGCCGGCGCTGCTCGAATCGATCACGGTCCAGCCGAACCTGTGGCCGACCTCCGCGGTGCTCGACTGGTACCAGATCCTGATGCGCGGCGCCGGCCTGCCGCAGCGCGAGCAGGCGCTCGCCCAGGCGCGCCAGGTGCTGCGCGCGCGCATGAACCTGCAGGGCACGACGATGGGCTTCTCGACCGAGCGCAGCGACGAATGGTGGTGGCTGATGGCGTCCACGGACGCGAATGCCAACCGCCTGCTGCTGGCGGCAATGAACGACCCCTTCTGGCAGGCCGACATCGGCCGCCTGGCGCGCGGCGCGCTGGGCCGCCAGCAGCACGGCCGCTGGCAGACGACCACCGCCAACGCCTGGGGCGTGGTGGCGATCGATGCCTTCTCGCGCAAGTACGAAGCCGAGCCGGTACAAGGCAAGGCGCAGCTGACGCTGGGCGGGGCCTCCTGGACCGGCACGGTGCCGTCCACGTTGCTGCAGGCCTGGCCGGAAGGGCCGGCGACCTTGAAGCTGCGCCAGCTGGGCAGCGGCAAGCCCTGGGCCACGGTGCGCAGCCTGGCGGCGATTCCCCTGAAGGCGCCGCTGTCCTCGGGCTATCGCATCAGCCGCAGCATCACGCCGGTCGAACAGAAGACCAGGGGCCAGTGGTCGCGCGGCGACGTCTACCGCGTGCGCCTCGACATCGACGCCCAGGCCGACATGACCTGGGTCGTGGTCGACGATCCGATCCCGGCCGGCGCCAGCATCCTCGGCACCGGCCTGGGACGCGACAGCCAGATCGCGGCCTCGGGCGAGCGTGCCCGCGGCTGGGTGTGGCCGGCCTTCCAGGAACGGACGCAGAGCGCCTTCCGCTCCTACTACGAGTTCGTCCCGAAAGGCAGCTTCAGCGTCGAGTACACGGTGCGCCTGAATAACGAAGGCCGCTTCAGCATGCCGGTGACGCGGGTCGAGGCGATGTACAACCCGGAGATGTTCGGCGAAGTGCCGAATGCGGCGGTGGCGGTGGGGCCGTGAATAAACGGTACGCCCTGCTGCTTGCAGCGGTCCTGGCGGCGCCGGCGATCGCCGCGGTGCCGACGCCGGCGCAAGTCAGGGCGGCCTGGCAGCCGTCGGAGGCGCAGCTGCTCGACCGCCACGGCCAGCCGCTGGAAAGCGTGCGCATCGACATGGCGGCGCGGCGCCAGCCCTGGGTTCTGCTTTCCGAAATCTCGCCCAGCCTGGGCCGTGCGGTGATGCAGGCCGAGGACCAGCACTTCATGGAGCACGGCGGCATCGACCTGCAGGCGGTCGGCCAGGCGGCCTGGGACAACCTGTTCCGCGTGCGCGGCGGCCAGGCGCGCCTGCGCGGCGCCTCGACCATCACCATGCAGCTGGCCGGCCTGCTGGACCCGGCGCTGGCCTCGCGCGCGGCGGGCCGCAGCTGGCGCCAGAAGTGGGACCAGGCGCTCGCCGCGCGCGAGCTGGAAGCCGGCTGGAGCAAGCAGCAGATCCTGGAAGCCTACCTGAACCTGGCCAGCTTCCGCGGCGAGCTGCAGGGCGTTGGCGCGGCCTCGCGCGGCCTGTTCGGCAAGGCGCCGTCCGGCCTGGATACCGGCGAAGCGGCGATCCTGGCCAGCCTGCTGCGCGCGCCGGGCGCCTCCGTGCGCGAAGTCGCAAGGCGCGCCTGCGCGCTGGCGGCCGAGCTGAAGGCGGCATCGCCCTGCGCCACCATCGAATGGCAGGTCGAGGTGGCCTTGAGCCGTCAGGGCGCGGCCTTCCAGCAGCCGCCGGCCCGGCTCGCGCGCCTGCTGCTGGACGGCGGCAAAGGTCCGCGCGTGCTGCGCTCGACCATCGACGGCCAGCTGCAGCGCTTTGCCGCCATGACCCTGCGCCGCCACCTGGCCGAGCTGGCCGGCCGCAACGTCGGCGACGGCGCGGTGCTGGTGCTGGACAACGACAGCGGCGAGATCCTGGCCTATGTCGCCAACAGCGGCGCGGGCGAGGTCGATGGCGTGGCCGCGCTGCGCCAGGCGGGGTCGACCCTGAAGCCCTTCCTGTACGAGCTGGCGATCGAGCGCGGCCTGCTGCACGCCGCCTCGCTGCTGGACGATACGCCGGTCGACATCCCGACCGTCGGCGGCCTGTATGTCCCGCAGAACTACGACCGCCGCTACCACGAGGTGGCGAGCGTGCGCACCAGCCTGGCCGGCTCGCTGAACATCCCGGCGGTGCGCACCTTGATGCTGACGGGGCTGGAGCGCTTCCACGAGCGCCTGCGCGAAGCCGGGCTCTCCAGCCTGACCGAGGCGGCGGACTTCTACGGCTACTCGCTGGCCCTCGGCTCGGCCGACGTCAGCCTGCTCGAACTGACCAACGCTTATCGGACGCTGGCGAACGGCGGTCTTCAAGGGAGCGTCACGCTGCGTGCACGCGTCCCGGAACGCAAGCACCGGGTGCTCGATGAAAAAGGCGCTTTCATCGTCGGCGACATCCTGTCCGACCGCGGCGCCCGCAGCGTGACCTTCGGCCTGCGCAACGAGCTCGCCACCAGCTTCTGGAGCGCGGTAAAGACCGGCACCAGCAAGGACATGCGCGACAACTGGTGCGTGGGCTGGTCGAGCCGCTACACGGTCGGGGTCTGGGTCGGCAACTTCGATGGGCAGCCGATGTGGGACGTGTCCGGCGTGTCCGGCGCGGCCCCGGTGTGGCGCGACCTGATGGACTATCTGCACCGCGACAGCCCGAGCCGCGCGCCGTCCGCGCCTCCAGGCCTGGTGCGGCAGACGGTCGCCTTCACGCCGGCCGTCGAGGCGCCGCGCAGCGAGTGGTTCGTGCGCGGCAGCGAGACCGCATCGGTGGAGCTGCTGGCGCCGTCGCAGCGCCAGCCGAAGATCGTGTACCCGGCCGACTCCAGCCTGATCGCGCTCGATCCCGACATCCCGGAAGCGCTGCAGCGCGTGCGTTTTTTAGCCCAGGGCGGGAGGGAACTCGTGTGGGTGCTGGACGGCGAAGAAGTGGGGCAGGCCGCGGTGGACGGCGGCTGGGCGCCGGTGCCGGGCAAGCATGAACTGAAGCTGGTGGGACAGGACGGGCGCATGCTGGCGAGCGCCCGTTTCGAGGTGCGCGCAAACGCTCAGCTGGTCTCGACCTTCTCGACCAGCAGCGGCGGATCGTCGGCCAGGCCAGTCATGTCCAGGGACGCCGGCAGCGGCGAAAACAGCGGCGAGTCCGAACGGTAGGGCACGCGGCCCGAGGGCACGTGCCTGGCCACCGGATCGAGGTGCAGGTCCTGGTCGTCGAAGAAGATGTGGGCGCGGAAGGCCTTCACCACCTTCGACTTCGGCACCCCGCCCAGGAAGAAGATCTCGTTCACGTAGACGCCCCAGTGGCGCAGGGTATTGATGACCCGCATCTCGGCCGGCGCGCTGCGCGCGGTGACGATGGCGATGCGCACCGGCGAGGCATCCGCGCCGAAGGGCAGGCGCTCCTGCAGCTTGGCCAGCTTGCGCAGCAGGATGGCGTAGGGGCCGTCGTTCATCGGCTCGTTCTGCTTCTCGTCCTCGACGGTGTGGAAGCGGCCCAGGCCCTCGGTCTTGTAGACCAGCTCACTCGAATCGTCGAACAGCACGGCGTCGCCATCGAACGCGATGCGCACCTGGTCTTCGAGCGGCGCATCGCCCGAATGCGGCGGCGGCTTGAGTACGGCGGCGGCGCAGGCCTGGGCGTCGATGATGCGCTGCGCGTCCTCGACGTTCGTGGTCAGGAACAGGTCGACCGCGAAGGCATCCAGGTAATCGACCACCGAGGTCCCGCCGGTAAAGGCGTGGCGCGAGATCGGCAGTCCGCGCGAGCGGATGTTGTTGAAGACCCGGACCCCGGTCTCGGGGCTGTTGCGCGACATGACCACGACCTCCACCAACGGCTTCGATTCCGATGGCGCAAAGCGGTTCAGGCCGAGCAGGGCGCGCACCAGCGGCATGCCGGTGCCGTCGCGCAGCGGTTCGTTTTCGCGCTCCAGCATGTAGGCCCGGTACTCATCGAGGGCGTTCTGCGGGTTTTTCGCGTACTTGGCTTTGTAGACGGCATCCGCTTCGGCCAGGTCGAACAGGGCGGTGGCGGAGATACCGACGACGAGGGTGTCTGTGAGGTCGAGGGGCATGGCGGTTGTGTGGTTGAGTAAAGCGCTGATCGGATATTACCCGACAGGAAGGTCGGACGCGGCTTGGCTCCATAAGAATATTCCAAGGGGAAATGAATGGAGGAGAATTCAGGCCTCCTTTGAGGGCGAGCAATGGACGGCGAGGTCTTGCGTTTTACCCATATCGCATGCCTTTGCGTCTGCTCAAGCGTGCCCGGCGCCGACGGCGAGACCATCGCACTGCCGGGTTTGCAAGGAGCCGAACATGGATACGCGAAACGAGCAGCTGGCGCGCCTGCGGGCGATCCGCAAGCTGGTCGAGGAGAACAACCAGTCCTGCCTCAGTACCGAGCTGATCGTCTGCCAGATCTATATGGAATCGCGCTTCGACAGTTGCGCCCGGGCCGAGGGCAGCAGCGCGCGCGGCCTGATGCAGCTGCTGAAGGTGGCGAACCGCGAGCTGTGCCGTCTCGACAATCTGCGCAAGCCCTCGGCTGCGCGCCGGCCCGAAGCCCTGCTGTACCGGGACGCGGACGTCTTCCACGACAGCCCGGCCTTCGTCGACGAGGCGACGAATATCCGCCTCGGCACCCGCTACCTGCAGGCCCTGATCGACAAGGCCAGGCGGGAGGGAAGCGCGGACCCGGTCGCCGAAGCCTACAGGGATTATCGCGGGGTGAGGAACGGGGTGTATTACGAGAAGATCCGGGCGGCGGCGCAGAAGCTGAAGCGTGACCCGGACAGCATCGAGGCGCTGAGGGTGCTCGAAAGCTAGCGCCAACCGGCGGCTCGCAGCTTTTGCGGCGACCAAAACAAAAAGGCGTTACGAAAAAATCGCAACGCCTTCAATGCTTACAACTAAATTCTTTGGTAGGCCGTGCGGGGCTCGAACCTGCGACCAAGGGATTAAAAGTCGCTGGGTCGGTACGGACATTCTTTATTGATCAATGACTTGTAATGCTTGCCAGATGCGATAACCAGTCACACTAAAGGGGAGGGATGGTAACTTATCGGGAGTCACGTCACAAGTACGTCACATGGTGGGCTCGCGGCACAGTAATCGAGCCCGGTCAGCCCACGCTGGCCCGGTGCGAGCCGATCAGCTTGCATCCACATTCCGTGACACAGCCTTCCACGGCTACCGCTATACCTCCCACGGTCACGCTGGAGTGGCCGGTAATGATCTTGTTGACTCCGTGTGGTTTACCACCTGGGTAATACTGAGGGCAATCCACCTGGTCGCCAAGCCGCGCGATGGGCTTCCCGTCTACGTCATGCTGTGGCGAGCCGCTGATCACTTTGCCGCCATGATCGGTAGAATCGCCCACGACGATGATTTTCATTGACATGTTTCGCACCCTCTCCGCAGCAGTTTCATTATTTCGACCACGCTGCTGGTTAAATCCAGTAGTTACTAAAACGGATGGTATGCCTTTGCCTATCAATCCCGAAAACGGAGGCTAGAAAGAAGTTTGTCCCAGAGAGCAACGGCTTCGTCATCCGTCAGTGAACCTTTTGTTGCGTACTTTGTGTTTGCAGCCACACCGGTATCGAGATTGATGTCGACAGCCGCGGGATGACGCAAATCACCAGTTTTTCCGATAGCCTCCCACATGAACTCGTGGATCATCACGCCATCTTTTCCGTTATGCCGCAATAAGACTTCTTCGCCATTCCAACCATTGACGATATGCTTGCCGATGCGCAGACGTGCTAGATCGGAATCAGTTGGGAAAACAACGCCTTGATCCCGCATGGCTGCTTCGTGACGCGCGATGATGCCTACGCCATTGGGGCCATCGGTGCGGGCATTTTTATTTGACATTACGGAGAAACTCACATCGGGCAGGCTTGGAAAATGCAAGCCAGCCGAGAATATCTCCTGGAACTGTCCGGTGGCTTCTGCAATGAATCCCAAGTCGATGCAAACACCTGGACCCGCTGGTACTTCCTCATTATCTCGAGCGCGCAGGCTGCGCGCAATGTCAGCCGATTTTCTTATTATTTGATCAGCACTTTCTTCATCTCCGGATCCCCAGCCGAACTCGAAAACATGGGTGCCTGCGGGGACGAAATTTATAATTCCTTCACCGCCAACAGATTTCAGATAAGGGCTACCGAAGTAACGCAGTAACAAGCTATTTGGAACCGGGCCGGCTGAGAGGGATGTAAATTCCGCGTTCTCTCGTTTCATAAGAGTTTCTTTGCGAAATGCATCTACCAGATCTTTCTCTTTTCCAGCCGCGTTCTGATGCGTAACTATTTCTGCTGGCATTTCTTGATTGCCTAGGATGAGCTGCGCTTCTTCAGGAACTTCGAGCACATACCGGCCAAAACAGACAGCTTTTGTTCTTGCAAACAATTTTTTCAATCGTGGAGACATTTCGGTTTGAGTTGGCACGCCAGTGTCCTCGTAAGAATAGGCCTGATGATGAAGAAAGAGGTAGAGGCCTGCAGCGGCGACGACACCAGCTAAGGCCGTGAAGATAAGTCGTTTTTTTGATTCTGATTTTGAAATAGGGCTCGTCATTTTTGATGAATGAGAAAACTACTTGGGCAACGATGTCCTGATTCTTTTTGAATTGCTGAATCAGGTCTTTACAACAGAGTACGTCCATATTCGCTTCAGGTCTTCCACCCCTCGGCGGTATTGGCAATCTTTATCATCGCATATAGCATCGAGACACTGACCGCATCCGCCTTGTAGCTCCCTTGATGGTCATACCCGGCCTGGACAAAGTGCACAGCCGCTTTCACTTTCGCTGCCGAATAATCGGAAGGGACAGTACCATCTCCCGCGTCCTGCGGCGGCAGGAGTTTCAATTTAAACCTGCGCTGGTCTTTCAAGGAAACGATCAGATCGCCTGTCCCGTCCTCGCTTACCAGTCTCCACAACAGTGGCGACTCTTTTGCAGCTGCAATTGCCGCATTGACGTGAATGTCTGCATGGGATAAAGGCTCGATTTTGTAAATCACGCTGCCATGTGTCGGGTTTTTTACATCGGCTGCGTAGCTGGCGTACGTATGGGCGTGGAACGTATTTTTGATTTTGGCGTGAAATGCCTGGGCGTCGGCGATCCTTTCATTAACCAACTTCGTTGTCGATGACACCTTTAATGTCTTCCCTGCCGGGTTTATCCATTCAGGATTGATCAAGCGCCACCAGCTTTCAGGTTTCTGCGTGTAAATATCGGACAGTGGTACTCCACTCATCGACATCGCGTTGGTTGCGTTGGAGGGTGGTGCCGATACGCCCGCGTCTGCGGGCCACTGCGCCAAGGTTTTCCCATTGAGGTCTTGGACTTTTAACCAGTTATGGCCGTACTCTGGCGTTGGTAAAAGTTCAAGAGGGCCGGGGGCATTGGCAAATACCGCGGTGACGTCCTGCCCCGTATTTCCGATGATAGCCGGAGCAGGCAAATGGCCGTCTACTCCGCTACGGACGCGTTTGTATGCTGCTGCAGAACCGTAAACCGGTTGTACGCTGTGATAGATGCCTAGAACGCAATCATTCAAGCCGCCCATCTCAGGATGAATTAGAGCGCGCGCCAGGATGCCACCCATTGAATGGGTAACCAGAATCACTTTGTCACACTTGTGACCATGTGCTTGATATGTCTTGATGAGATCTCTGATACGGACAGCCGTCTTCTTGGCGGACACAGCGTTGCTTTGGAGCCAGTTATATCCCATTGCATGGACTGGATATAGACAGTTGGCCACGCGAATAACTTCTTTCTCTTCAAGCATGGCCGCGTTAGGCGCTCCCCAACGTTTTGGCGACACGTCTGTTACTCCTATAGGCGGACCGCCGATAACGTTCAGATTTGACATCCAGAACAGATCCAACGGATTGCGGCTAGCCTTATCTTTAGCCAGCGCGTACCCAAAGCCAATAATTCAGTGACGTAGCCGTTGAAGTAGCGCAGCGAGCCGTCTTCGCGCACGAGCGAGATCGTGACCATCCTGGCCATTATCGCCTTCAGGGGAATCTCTACGTTGTCCGACAGGAGTTCGACCTCGAAGCGGAAGCAGCGCGAGACTTCCTCGTGCGCTTTCAAGCGGTTCGGCAGGAGGATGCGATCCGGCCCGTCGTTGCGAGGGAAATCCAGGCGCATCAGGCGGTCGTGCTGCGCATCGAGACTGAACGCCGACAGCGCAGCTCCCGCCGCGATCGCTTGGCTGCCAATCATGTAGGGCCTCCGATGGTGTAACGGCTATCAAATTTTCCATCGGTTAAGGTAACGAACAGGTTTTGGGCGACCTTGATAAAAAGCAAAAGCTGGATTCAGCATTTGTATGGCAGGAGGCATAATGGCAACGGGTGTCCATTCTCAGCTGCACGAACACCAAGGCTTGGCGTAATACGAGGAAGCCAGTCGGCATTGCAGATTTCCGCTGGCACGATTTGGGACGCACTTAGGCCGGATGGGCGATCCAAAACGGCAGCCCGTTGTACAACGTGCAGGCGATGGGCGAGTGGAGGTCGGCCGCGATGGCGTAGCGATACGTAGAGGGACTGCTGCGCGTCACAAACGCGGCACTGTCGGTAGAAGAGGGGATACAAAAAAAGGCGTCACGATCACTCGTAACGCCTTGATTTGATACTGCATATTCGTGGTAGGCCGTGCGGGGCTCGAACCTGCGACCAACGGATTAAAAGTCCGCTGCTCTACCAACTGAGCTAACGACCCGAAAGAAACAAGATTATAGGGGCTATCTGCCGGGCTGTCAAATGCGCCGGAGCGTCGTCACTTCAGGCTGGCCAGGCGATCCTTGGCGGTGGCGGCGGCCGAGGTGTCCGGGTACTTCGACACCAGCTGCTGCAGGATCTTCTTGGCCTTCTTGTTGTCCTTCAGCTCGATGTAGTTGCTGGCGATGTTGAGCATCGCGTCCGGCACCTTGGTGCTGTTGCCGTAGTTCGAGACGACGGCTTCCTGCGCGGCGATGGCGTTCTTGTAGTCGCGCTGGGCGTAATAGGTGTTGCCGAGCCAATACTGGGCGTTGGCGGCGAAGGCGGAGTCCGGATAGCGGCGGACGAAGTCCTGCAGCGCGTTGGCGGCGGCCTTGTAGTCGCCCGACTTGAACAGGTCCATGGCGGTATCGTAGGCCTGCTTCTCGGTCGGCTTGACTTCGACGGTCTGGCCGTCGACGACTTCCTGGCGCGGCTCGAGCTTGCGGATGCGGGCGTCGAGGTCGGCGTACAGGTCTTTCTGGTTCTTCTGCGCGCCGGCGATCTGGTTTGCCAGCACTTCGAGCTGGCCGCGCAGGCGGGCGATTTCCTGCATCGTCTGCTCGTGCTGGTTCAGGATCTCGATGGTCGCGGTCTTGTCCGACTTGGTGTCGAGGCGGGCGTTGACGTCGCGGGACAGCGCATCCACCTTGGCGCGCAGGTCGAGGATGGCGCGCCGCGCTTCATCGTCGTCGAGGATGCCGGCGCTCGCATGCAGGGGCAGCCAGGCGGCAAAGGCGAGGGCAAGGGCAGCAAGGCGGGACTGGGACGTTTTGATCATTTCTGGCTCTTCCTAAGCGATACGGGGCGGGATGCAGTCTGCACTGCATCCCGCCCCACTGTCAATCAACCGGATGACCGATTATTGATAGACGATGTCGGCGCGGCGGTTTTCAGCCCAGGCGGCTTCGTTGCTGCCGGTTGCTTTCGGCTTTTCTTCGCCCAGCGAGACCGCTTCCATCTGGTTGTCCGACACGCCCAGGGCGGCCATCGACTTGCGCACGGCTTCGGCGCGCTTCTGGCCCAGGGCCAAGTTGTACTCGGTGCCGCCGCGCTCGTCGGTGTTACCCTGGATCAGCACTTTACGCTGCTTGTTCTTGGTCAGGTAAGCCGAGTGGTTCTCGACGACCGGCTTGCCGTCGTCACGGACGACGTAGCTGTCGAAGTCGAAGTAGACGCTGCGGTTGGCCAGAACGCCTTTCGGGTCGTTCAGCGGGTCCACAGCGGTGGTCTCGATCGGACGGACGTTGCGGCTGTCGTCGACCGGCGCCTGGGTCTGGGCGACCGGGGTCTTTTCGACCACCGGGGTTTCTTGCAGTTTGGTCGACGAGCAAGCCGACAGCAGGGCTGCGGCCGACGCGATGAAGGCTACGGTTTTAATGTTGCGCATGGGTTTTCTCCTGGTCAAAAAATATTTACTTCATAAAGGGGCCCCAGCTGGGCTCCTTGATGTTTCCCGCCTGCGTCGATAGACGCTGCTTTACCCGACCGTCGACGGACACCACAGCCAGCGAGGCACGCCCGCCGCCTTTGTTGGCATACATGATGTATTTGCCGTTCGGCGAAAAACTCGGTTCGGTGGCCCCTTCGGCCAGGCGCTGTTCCTGGCCGCTGGCCAGGTCCATCGCGTAAAGGCAGTACACCCCATCGCGTTGCGAAATCCACGCCAGCGTCTTGCCGTCCGGGGAAATGCGAGGGGAAATATTTTCACGACCATTGAACGTGACGCGGGTGGGTTGGCCACCGTTCACGCTCATCTTGTAAATCTGTGCGCCACCGCTGCGGTTGCTCACGAAGTAAACTGTCTGGCCATCGCCCGAGAACTGGCCTTCGGTATCGATGTCGGCGCCGTTCGTCAGGCGGCGCAGGCCGCTGCCGTCGACATTCACGATGAAGATCTGGGTATTGCCGGTCTTCGACAGGGACAGCAGCAGCCTAGTGCCGTCCGGCGACCATGCCGGCGCCGAGTTGTTCCCCTTTTCGTTGGACAGGATCTGACGCTGGCCGGTCACCAGGTTCTGCACGTAGACGATCGGCTTCTGCTTTTCCAGCGAGACATAGGCGACCTTGGTGCCGTCGGGCGACCAGGACGGCGAGAAGATCGACTCGCGGCCATAGGCGGCGATCTGTTCGTTTTCGCCGTCGGCGTCGGCCACCACCAGCTCGTAGCTGTGGTTGCCCCTGCCGGGGTTGACCTTCACGTAGGAGATGCGAGTCGAGAAGATGCCGCGTACGCCGGTCAGCTTTTCATAGATGTCGTCGGCGATGCGGTGGCCTTCCAGGCGCGTGTTGCGCGCGCCGACCGCGTCCGACAGTTGCGAGAGCTGGGTCTGCTTGACGGTGTCCATCAGCTTGTAGCGCACCTGGAAGCGGCCGTCGGGCATGCGGCTGACCGAGCCCACCACCAGGGCGTCGGCGCCGCTGGCCTTGAAGGCGCCGAGGTCGACGCTGGCGGAATCCGAAATGGCCTGGCGCGCATCGATCACCTTGAACACGCCGCTGCGCTCGAGATCGGCGCGGATGATGCTTGAAATCTGGTCCGGCGCCACCGATTCGTCGGCGAAGGCCGCCACCGCGACCGGAATCTGGGTGCCGCTCACGCCGGCGATTTCGACGCGCACCTGGGCATGTGCAGCCACGCCCATCAGCAGGGTGGCCGAAAACAGCAGGGAATGTAGTTTCTTCTTCATAATGTCTCAGCTAAGTTTGGGTTCGAGCCGATCAGTTCAGGTCTTTCAGTTTGAAGCTGACTGGAAGTGATCGCTCTACCGTACCATCTTTTTTCTTTCGAAGCGGTGACGATTTGTTAATGCCCCGTTCAACGGCATCGTCAAACGCAGGGATGCCGCTGCTCTTGACCTTGCGTACCGAAAGAATCTCACCAGTCGGCAATTGCTCCACTTGGAAAACGACTTCCGGATTACCCGGTACATCGGTACTGCCCGGATAACTCGTATTGCTCTTGATTTGTGCGGCAAGGGAAGCCAGATAGCCCTGATCGATGCGCGGCGCGGTCGACTTCGCAGCATTTCCGCTGCTGCCCGGATTGCCAGCGCCCGACATCAGACGTTTCATTTCATCGGCTCGCGCTTTTTCCCGCTTGTCGGCTTCCGCCTTCTCGGCTTTTGCCTTGGCGAGTTTCTCGGCCTTTTCCTTTTCGGCCTTTTCCTTTTTCTTCTGGGCTTCTTCTTCTTTCTTCGCCAGCTCCTGCTCTTTCTTCTTCTGGTCTTCGCGCGCTTTCTTCTCGGCCAGCGCCTTTTCCTTCTTCTCTTCCTCGCGCTTCTGCTTGGCGATTTCCTGCTCGCGTTCGACCCGCTCTTCTTCCTTGCGTTTCTGTTCTTGCTTGCGCTTCTTCTCGCGCTCGAGGGCGATATCCGGCTGCTTCGGCGGCGCCGGCTCGGCCACGGGCGGCGGCTCGACCACGCGCGGCGTCGGCGGCGGCGTTTCCGGCTGCGGTTCCGGCTCGGGTTCAACTTGCGGCGGCGGCTGCGGCGCGGGCGGGGCGGCCTGCTGGACGCTGGTATCCCACACTTCGGCTTCGACCGCGATCGGCTGGTTGTTGGTCCAGTTAATGCCGATCACCAGGAAAGCCAGCAGCAGGGCGTGCACGCCCACCGCCAGTCCGATCGAGGACATGCGGTTCGGTTCCGGCGGCACCTGGTAGGGCGAGCCGCCGATGGCCTTGCCGTTGTGCTTCGTTGCCGACATTATTTGGTGGCCAGTCCGACGCGGTTGATGCCCATCTTCTTGGCTTCCGAGATCATCTGGATCACATCGTCATACTTGCTTTCGCGGTCGCCCGAGATCATCACCGGATAGTCGGGATGCTCGGCGTGCATCGCGCGCAGGCGCTCGATCACGGCGCTGCGGCTGGACATGTCCTCGGGCGCGCTGCTGTTCTTGCCATTGATGCCGATCTGCAGCTGGGCATTGCTCTTCACCGAGATGTTGATGTAGTCGTCCGGCGGCTGGGTCGAGCGCTCGGCGCTGGGCAGCTTGATCTCGCTGGGGTTCTGCGCCGGCGGCACCGCCATGAAGATGATGAGCAGCACCAGCATCACGTCGATGTAGGGCACGACGTTGATTTCGGACTTCAGCTTGCGGCGTCCGTTGCGCAGGTTGCTGTTGAATGCCATGTTCTTACCTCACTATCCCGTTGCGTTCAGCGCGACTGGCGCTGCAGGATGTTCGAGAATTCCTCGACGAAGCTTTCGAAGCGGATCGCGAGGCGGTCGATATCGTGGGTGAAGCGGTTGTAGGCGACCACGGCCGGGATCGCGGCGAACAGGCCGATCGCGGTGGCGATCAGCGCTTCGGCGATGCCGGGGGCGACCACGGCCAGGGTGGCCTGCTGCACGTTGGCCAGGCCGCGGAAGGCGTTCATGATGCCCCACACGGTGCCGAGCAGGCCGATGTACGGGGACACCGAGCCGACCGAGGCCAGGAAGTTCAGGTGGGTGTCGAGGTGATCCAGTTCGCGGTGGAAGGCGGCGCGCATCGCGCGGCGGGCGCCATCCAGCACGGCGCCGACATCGAGGGCGTCGCGGGCGGCCTGCTTGCCCTTGATGAACTCGCCCATGCCGGCTTCGAAGATGCGGGCCAGCGGACCGCTCTGGTCGCGCTGGGTGCTGGCGCTCTGGTGCAGGGTGTGCAGGTTGCCGCCGGCCCAGAAGCTGCGCTCGAACTGCTCGGTCAGGCGGCGGGCGGCGCGGATCGCGAACACCTTGCGGAAAATATAGGTCCAGCTGATCACGGAAATCGCGAACAGCAGCAGCATGATCAGCTTGACGAGGAAGTGCGCGTGAAGGATCAGTTCAACGAAAGAGAGGTCTTGGACTGCGTTCATCAGTATATTTGTTCAAATGTGTCAGTCGGTCCGCATTTTAACAGCGGTACTTGCAGGAAGGGAACGGGGGCGCATGGTTTGGGCATCGACGCAGCCCACTTTCACGTTCGCGGTCGACAGCAGGGTTTCGCCGCGCCAGGCTTGCTGGGCGAACTGGACCGAGGCGCGACCGAGCTTTTCCACGTGCAGTGTCAGGGTCACTTCATCGTCCAGGCGCGCGGACGCCAGGTAGTCGACGGCTGCGCTGCGCACCACGAAGGCGGCGCTTTCCTCGTCGAGCAGGCTTTGCTGATGAATGCCCAGCGAACGCAGCCATTCGGTGCGCGCGCGTTCGAAGAACTTCAGGTAATTGGCGTAGTACACGATGCCGCCGGCGTCCGTATCTTCGTAATAGACCCGTACCGTCCAGGTGAAAACTGAAGGCATTTCAGCTGCCATAAATGAAAATGGGAAACATTTTACGCGATTTTCGAAAAGCTTATGTGCGGTCGCGTACATAAACTCTCGATGATTAGCGGGCATGAGTAAACGCTAAGCATGCATACTCAGCCAACAACTGTAACACTTTCTAACAAGCTTCGTCGCTCCCGACATTTGGCTGAGCGAACGCAAACCGGGGTCAGACCCCGAATTTAGGAAATTGCCCAAAATCGGGGTCTGACCCCGGTTTATGACCGTCAAGCCTGGGTGCGCTTGATGTTGAAAGGCGAGAAGCCCTGGCAGGTCGGCATCATTTCGATCAGGTTGATGTTGACGTGCGGAGGCAGGGTGGCGATCCAGTAGGCGGTCTCGGCGATGTCTTCGGCGGTCAGCGGCTGCGTGCCTTCGTAGACCTTGGCGGCTGCGGCGTCGTCGCCCTTCAGGCGGACGTTCGAGAACTCGGTGCCGCCGCACAGGCCGGGCGCGAGATTGGTGGCGCGCACGCCGGTGCCGACCAGGTCGGCGCGCAGGTTCAGCGTGAACTGCTCGACGAAGGCCTTGGTGGCGCCGTACACATTGCCGCCCGGGTAGGGGTAGTGGCCGGCGACCGAGCCCAGGTTGATCACGAGGCCGCTGCCGCGCTCGACCATCGAAGGCAGCACGGCGTGGGTCATGGTCACCAGGCCCTTGACGTTGGTGGCGATCATGGTGTCCCAGTCTTCCAGCGGGACTTCGTGCGCCGGCTTGGTGTTCAGCGCCAGGCCGGCATTGTTGATCAGGACGTCGATCTGGCGCCAGGACTGCGGCAGCATCGACAGCGCTTCCTCGATCGAGGCCTTGTCGGTGACGTCCATCGCGACCGGCAGGGCGGATTCGCCCAGCTCGCGCGCCAGCGACTCCAGGCGTTCCTTGCGCCTTGCGGCCAGCACCACCTGGTGGCCGTTCTTGACGAAGGTGCGCGCCATCGCGGCGCCGAAGCCGGCCGATGCGCCGGTAATGAATACGATCATGATGGGATCCCGGATGATGGATGGTGAAGATGGAACTGCAAGATTGTAGCCGAAATGATCATTGCTTACCCCATGTGTCATCCCTTACAATCGACAGTTCCATTACGCATCACCGTAGGCCGTTCACCGGCTCCCGCCTCAAGTCAGCGCTGCCTGCCGCCTGGTATTCACATCGATTGGAGTTTTTTTCATGTTTGCAAAAGATCACACGCTCGCCAACGTCGACCCGGAACTGTGGGATGCCATTCAGAAGGAAAACACCCGCCAGCAAGATCACATCGAGCTGATCGCGTCCGAGAACTACACCTCGCCGGCAGTGATGCAGGCGCAGGGCTCCCAGCTGACCAACAAGTACGCCGAAGGGTATCCGGGCAAGCGCTACTACGGCGGCTGCGAATACGTGGACGTCGCCGAGCAGCTGGCGATCGACCGCGTCAAGCAGCTGTTCGGCGCCGAAGCCGCCAACGTGCAGCCGAACTCGGGCTCGCAGGCCAACCAGGGCGTGTTCTTCGCCATGCTGAAGCCGGGCGACACCATCATGGGCATGTCGCTGGCCGAAGGCGGCCACCTGACCCACGGCATGGCCCTGAACATGTCGGGCAAATGGTTCAAGGTCGTCTCCTACGGCCTGACCGAGCAGGAAGACATCGACTACGAGCAGATGGAAGCCCTGGCGCGCGAGCACAAGCCGAAGCTGATCATCGCCGGCGCCTCCGCCTTCTCGCTGCGCATCGACTTCGAGCGCTTCGCAAAGATCGCCAAGGAAATCGGTGCTTACTTCATGGTCGACATGGCCCACTACGCCGGCCTGATCGCCGCGGGCGAGTACCCGAACCCGGTGCCGTTCGCCGATTTCGTCACCTCGACCACCCACAAGTCCCTGCGCGGCCCGCGCGGCGGCATCATCCTGATGAAGGCCGAGCACGAGAAGGCCATCAATTCGGCGATCTTCCCGGGCATCCAGGGCGGTCCGCTGATGCACGTGATCGCCGGCAAGGCCGTCGCCTTCAAGGAAGCGCTGTCACCGGAATTCAAGGAATACCAGCAGCAAGTCGTGAAGAACGCCAAGGCCCTGGCCAAAGCGCTGATCGCGCGCGGCCTGCGCATCGTCTCGGGCCGCACCGAGTCGCACGTGATGCTGGTCGACCTCCGTTCGAAAGGCCTGACCGGCAAGGAAGCGGAAGCGATCCTGGGCCAGGCGCACATGACCTGCAACAAGAACGGCATCCCGAACGACCCGCAGAAGCCTTTCGTGACCTCCGGCATCCGCCTCGGCAGCCCGGCCTTCACCACCCGCGGCTTCAAGGAAGAAGATGCGACCACGGTGGGCAACCTGATCGCCGACGTGCTGGACAACCCGCACGACGCCGCGACCATCGAGCGCGTCAAGCTTGAGGTGAAGAAGCTGACCGACAAGTACCCGGTCTACGCTTCGTAATCTCTCGATCGCACAGCGGCGCCGGCAACGATGAAATGCCCTTTCTGTCAGCATGAAGACACCCAGGTCCTCGATACCCGCGTATCCGAGGAGGGCGATTCTATCCGCCGCCGGCGCCGCTGCGCCCAATGCGACAAACGTTTTACCACCTATGAGCGGGTCGAGCTCTCGATGCCGATCATCGTCAAGAAGAGCGGCAGCCGCACCGAATTCGAAGCCTCCAAGCTGCGCGGCAGCCTGATGCTGGCCCTGCGCAAGCGGCCCGTCGCCGCCGGCGCGATCGACGCCGCCATCGCCTCGATCGAGGAAAAACTGCTCACCAGCGGCCGCCGCGAAGTCGACAGTGTCTACGTCGGCGAACTCGTGATGCAGGAACTCAAGCGTCTCGACAAGATCGCTTATATCCGCTTTGCCTCCGTCTACAAGAACTTCGAAGACCTGGCCGAGTTCCAGGAAGCGATTGCGGAAGTCGGTCCCGGCGCGAAAACCAATCCCGGCTGAAGAAGTTCCCTCCATGGGCTTGAGCGCCCGCCACGGCTGACCTGAGTCCGCCTGCTACCTTCTGGTCTCCCTGATCCGAGACCTGGAGGTGTGGCATGCGCGGCCGCTCACTTGCTGGCGCTTTCCCCGGCGGCTTTACGCTGGTGGAAGTGCTGGTGGCCCTGTTCGTCGTCGCCCTTGGCCTTGCCGGGGCCGCGGCCGTGCAGGCGGTGGCGGTGCGCGCCGCGGGCGAGGCCGGGCGCCTGGCCGACGGCCTGCGGCTGGCTTCTTCGCTGGCCGAGCGCATGCGTGCGAATCCCGCCGCGATGGCGCTGCCGGATGCCGACAATCCCTATCTCCAGTTCGATGCCGCGGCCGGCGCCCCGTCGGCTGCCGCTGCATCCTGCTACGGCGCGTCCGGCTGCGGCCCGGTCGAGCTGGCGAACTTCGACCTGATGGAGACTTCGGCCCAGCTAGGCAGCCGCTTTCCCGGAGGACGCATCCGCGTCTGCCGCGATGCCCAGCAGCCCGACGCAGGCGGCCTGCTGGCCTGGGACTGCAGCGGCGGACCCGGCGCGCCCGTCGCCATCAAGCTGGGCTGGCGCGACCGGCAGGCGGCGCCGGACACTGTCTATGCGCCGGCGGTGTTCCTGACGCTGGGGGCGGGGGCGCCATGAAGCATCGCCGCCGTCTCCGCCTGCGCCAGGCCGGCCTCACGCTGGTCGAGATGATGGTGGCCATGTCCATCGGCCTGGCGGTCGTGCTGGCCGCGGCGCGGCTGCTGGGCCTGGCCAACGGCGCCTACGCCGCGCAGATGGAAGCGGCCGTCCTCGAAGATGCCGGCCGCTACGCCCTCGATATCGTCGGCCGCGCGGTGCGCCAGGCCGCCCATGCCGATCCGCTCCAGCTGGACCTGTCGGGCCCCGTCGATGTCCTGCCGGCCCGCCTGGCGGGGTTGGATGCGCGCTCGCTCGGCAGCACGAGCAGCGGCATCGACATTCCCCTCGCCGCGGTGGCGAACGGCAGCGACGTGCTGGCCGTGCGCTTTCCCGGCGCCGGCGGCGGCGCCAGTGGCGACGGCAGCGTGGTGAATTGCGCCGGCTTTGCGGTCGGCTCGGGCGAGGAGGGCTGGAGCATCTTCTACGTCGCGAACAACGGCGCCGGCGAGCCCGAGCTGCGCTGCAAGTACCGCGGCGCCGCCAACTGGAGCGCCGACGCGGTGCTCGCCGGCGTCGACAGCTTCCAGGTCCTGTACGGCCTCGATACCGACACCCCGCGCGACGGCGCCGCCAACCGCTACCTGAACGCCGATGCGATCAGGGCGCTGGACGCGGCCTACGCCGGCCTGCCGGCACCGGAGCTGAACCGCCGTACATGGTGGAAGCGGGTGGTCAGCGTGCGCATCGGGCTGCTGCTGCACGGTACGCGGGCCACGCGGCCTGCGGGTGGCGATGGCGAGTTCCAGCTGTTCGGGGCTGTGCATGCGGCCAGTCTTGGGGACGGCGACCTGGGGACCGTGGTGCGCGAGGATGCGCTGCCGGACAGCCTGCGGCGGCGCGAGCGCAGGCTGTTCACGATGACGGTCGCCTTGCCGGCGGGCGCTTTATGAGCGCGCGCGGGCCTTGCTGCGGGCTGCGGCCACGGCGTCAACGAGGCGCGGCCCTGGTCTGCGCGCTGATGCTGATGATGGCGGCCATGCTGATCGGCATCTCGGTATGCAGCACGGTCTTCGCGTCGATTGCCTCGGCAGGCGCCGAGCGCGAGCGCAGCATTGCGCACGAGGCCGCCGAAGCCGCCTTGCGCGATGCCGAGCGGGACATCGCCGCGGCCTCGGGCATCGTCCCGCCGGCCCGGGCCACGCAGTTCACGGAAGCCGGCGCCGCCAGCTTCGTCGACGGCTGCGGCCAAGCCGGCTCGGCGCGCGGACTGTGCCTGGCGAGCTCGCCGCCGGCGTGGCAGCTGCAGGACCTGGCCGACGCCGATAACCCTGCGCTGGTGCCCTACGGGTATTACACCGGCGCGAGCCTGGCGACGGGCCGCGGCCTGTTGCCGGCCCGCCCGCCGGCATACCTCATCGAAAAGATCGCGCCGCCGGGCGCCGGCGCGTCGCTCGGCAGCTTTTACCGGATCACGGCGATCGGCTTCGGCAGCCGGGATGCGACACGCGTGGTGCTGCAGTCGGTGGTGCGCAAGCCGCCGCCGGCGCCTGCGGGCGGGACGGGGCCGCCGGAGGCCGCGCCGCCAGCGGTCCAGCTCCTGGCCGGCCGCATCGGCTGGCGCGAAATCGCCAACTGGCCGCAGCTGCACGCCCAGGCACTGGAGTAGGCAATGCCAGCACACGAACGCGAACCCGGACGAAAAAGCGAGAAAGGCATGAACATGAAGCGCGGCTTTACCCTGATCGAAATGCTGGTGGTGCTGGCGATCTTGTCCATCCTGGCGGCGGTGGCCATACCGGGCTACACCAGCCACATCACGCGCACCAGGCGCACCGAAGGGCAGATCGCCCTGATCGACGCCATGCAGCAGCAGGAGCGCTACCACCTGCAGCACAACACCTACGTCGAATTCTCCGCGGACAGCGGCGATGCGGCGCCGGCGGGCTTTCCCTGGTGGTCGGGCGTGAGCGCCGCCGTCAGCTATTACGAGCTGGCGGCGCACGCCTGTCCGGGCCGCGACATCGCCGATTGCGTCGAAGTCCGCGCCATCCCGGGCACGGCCAAGGTCGACGGGCGCTTTCGCGACCAGGACTGCGGCGCACTGAGCCTCGACAGCCTGGGTGTGCACGGTTCGGAGCGGGCGGGCCGCTGCTGGCCATGAAGCGTGCGCGCTTCAGGCAGCCCCGGAGCGGCTTCACGCTGATCGAACTGCTCGCGGTGCTGGCGATCGCCGCCATCCTGCTGGCCGCCGGCGCGCCCGACCTGCGCCAGTTCATCCGCAACCAGCAACTGAAAGCCGCCGCGGCCGACCTGTTCGCGGCGATCGGGCAGGCGCGCGCCCAGGCGCTGGCGCGCGGCGAGGTCGTGAGCGTATTGCCGAAGGGCGCCGGCGGCGCCGACTGGCGGCAAGGCTGGACCGTGTTCCTCGACCGCGACGGCGACCGCCAGCCCGGCCCCGGCGACACCATCCTGGCCGAGCACGGCCCGCTGGCGCAGGACATCGCGGTCGGCTTTTCCTTCACCACCCCGGCGCCGCCTTTCTATATCGCCTACAATGGCGCCGGGCGCAGCTGCCGCGACAGCAACCCGGCGGCTGCGCGCTATGGCACGCTGTCGCTGTTCCACGGCGGCGGCATCCGCCGTATTAAAATCAACATGCTGGGCCGGGCCCGCAGCTGCGACCCGGCACGCGACGCGTCCTGCGACGGTCCCGCGGCGCCGCCATGAACTTGAGCGAATGAAAAAGTGCTGATACTGAGCGATACCGAAAGCATGGCCCTGGCCCTGGAATGGGCAGCCAGGGGCATGTACATCACGGCGCCGAACCCGCGCATCGGCTGCGTGATCGTGCGTGACGGCGAAGTGATCGGCGCCGGCCATACCCAGCCGGCCGGACAGGCGCATGCCGAGGTCCAGGCCCTGCGCGACGCCCAGGCGCGCGGCAACGACGTCCGCGGCGCCACCGCCTACGTCACGCTGGAGCCCTGCAGCCACCATGGCCGCACGCCGCCGTGCTCGAACGCCCTGATCCAGGCCGGGATCAAGCGGGTCGTCGCGGCGATGGAAGATCCGAACCCGCTGGTGGCGGGACGCGGACTGGCGCAGCTGGAAGCGGCTGGCATCGCGGTCGCCTCCGGCCCGATGGCGGACCAGGCCTACGAACTGAATATCGGCTTCTTCACGCGCATGCGTTTCGGGAAGCCCTGGGTGCGCCTGAAGACGGCCGCCAGCCTGGATGGCGCCACGGCGCTGGACAGCGGCGAGAGCCAGTGGATCACCAGCCCCGAGGCGCGCGCCGACGGCCACGCCTGGCGCGCCCGCGCGCAGGCGATCCTGACCGGCATCGGCACGGTCAAGGCCGACGATCCGCAGCTCACGGTGCGCGGCATCGAGACCCCGATGCAGCCGCGCCGCGTCATCGTCGACAGCCGCCTCGAGATCGACACCGGCGCCTGCATCCTGCAGGGCGCGCCGTGCTGGATCGTGGCGGCGCAGGCCGACACGGAAAAGGAAGCGGCCTTGCGCAGCGCGGGCCATGAGGTGATCATGCTGCCGAACGGCGCCGGCAAGGTCGATCTGCCGAAACTGATGCTGGAGCTGGGCCGCCGCGAAATCAACGAGCTGCACGTCGAGGCGGGCGGCAAGCTGAACGCCTCGCTGGTGCGCGAAGGCTGCGTCGACGAGCTGCTGGTCTACCTGGCTCCCAGCCTGATCGGGCCGGGGCAGGGCATGTTCGCGCTGCCGCCGCTGGCGCAATTGCAGGACAAGCTGGCGCTGCGCTTCCACGGCGTGCAGCAGGTCGGTCCCGACCTGCGCATCCTGGCGCGCTTTAATCATTCGAAAGGATAAGGATGTTTACTGGAATCGTCGCTGCCGTCGGCAGCATCCAATCGGTCAAGCCGCTCGAAGGCGGTTCGTTCGCGGGCGTGCGCCTGCAGATCGAGGCCGGCGGCCTGGGGCTGGACGACGTCGCGCTGGGCGACTCGATCGCCATCAACGGCGCCTGCATGACCGTGGTCGAAAAGACCAGCACCGCCTTCGCCGTGGACGTCTCGCGCGAAAGCCTGAACCGCACCGCGGGCCTGGACCAGCCGGGCGAAGTGAACCTGGAAAAGGCGCTGACCCTGGCCGAGCGCCTGGGCGGCCACCTGGTGTCGGGCCACGTCGACGGCCTGGGCACGGTCCACAGCTTCGAGCCGGTCGGGGAATCCTATAAACTGGTGATCGATGCGCCCGTGGAGCTGGGCAAATACCTGGCCTATAAAGGCTCGATTGTGGTGAACGGCGTATCGCTGACCGTGAACAGCGTCGAGGACCTGGAAGCGGACGGCGCCAGGGTCTGCCGCTTTGCCATCAACCTGATCCCGCACACGATCGCCGTCACCACCCTCAAGCACCTGCATGCGGGCGCGAAAGTGAACCTGGAAATCGACCTGATCGCGCGCTACGTGGAGCGCATGCTCACGGCCGCCAAGTAAGCAAGAGCGCCCAATAAATCCTCCATGGCGGCGTTGCATCGTCTCGCCGTACTAACGTACTGTCTTCGTGGTCCGCCACTGCGGCGATGCGCCTTGCCCTGGAGGTTTCTTGGGCGCTCTTATGTCCAACCTCGGCCGGACAAATTTTCTCCGTTTCTCTTCCGTTTGGCGTAGACTGCCTGCTGGCAACATCATCAGTAGGCAGGGCATTCGCTCGCCTGTATTTACTACAGAATAAAACAAAGGGGACCAGGATGAACACGAGGATGCGTGGCGTGAAGCCATTGGTATTGCTGGCGCTGCTGACCGCGGCCGGCATCAGCTCGGCCGAAGGCATGCACAGCTACCGTTCGCTGGCGATGTCCGGCAATGGCGAACGCCTGGCCGCGCTGGAAGCGGTCGAGGGCGAGGCGAAGAACGGCCCGCGCATCGTCGTGCGCGACACCGCCACCGGCAAGATCGTCTCGACTTTCCAGCAATCCGACTGCAGCGGCTGCCGCATCGAGGCGCCGGTATGGTCGCCGGACGGCAGCGCGATGGCGCTGATCAGCACCGATGCGAAGACCGGCGTCGCCACCGTCAATGTCCTGCGCGACGGCAAGCTGAGCGCGGTCGCCAGCGTCAAGGGCGTGGCGAACACCGTGCGCTGGTCGCCGGATGGCCGCCAGCTGGCCTTCCTCGCCACCGTCGGCGCCAAAAAGCTGACCGGCGCGGTGGAAGCGGGCGCGCGCCAGATCGGCGAGATCGGCGTGGCCGAGCAGGAGGACGAGCAGCGCATCGCCGTGGTCCCGGCATCGGGCGGGGATTACAAACTGGTTTCCCCGAACGACACCTTCATCTACGAATACGACTGGACCCCGGACGGCAAGGGCTTTGTCGTCACCAGCGCCAAGGGCAACGGCGACAACAACTGGTGGATCGCGACCCTCGGCCACGTCGAGCTTGCGTCCGGCAAGCTCCGTGTGCTGGCCGCGCCGAAGATGCAGATGAACATGCCGCACGTCTCGCCGGACGGCCGCACGGTCGCCTTCATCGGGGGCCTGATGAGCGACTTCGGCTCGGTCGGCGGCGACGTCTACACGGTCTCGATCAATGGCGGCGAGCCGGTCGACGTGACCCCGAATTTTGCCGGCACCTTCAACGGCATCGCCTGGCGCGGCAACCAGGTGATGGCCTCGGTGCTGGCCGGCGCCGACGCCGGCGTGGTGGCGATCGACCCCGCGGCGCGCAGCAGCCGCGTGCTGTGGAAAGGGCCGGTCTCGGCCTCGGCATCGCGCGACGGCCGCTTCGTGTTCAGCCTCGATGGCAAGGTCGCGGCCTCGGTGCATGAGGATTACGAGCACGCGCCGCGCATCGTCGCCGGCCGCCTGCCGGAGATGAACGCGATCACCCGCGACAACGAATCCTTCGCGCCGGTGGTGTCGGCGCAGAGCGTGAGCTGGACCAACGAGGGCTACAAGGTGCAGGGCTGGCTGGTCGGCCCGCGCCAGGTGGACGCCGGCAAGAAGCATCCGATGATCGTGCAGGTGCACGGCGGCCCGGCGGCGGCAAGCACCCCGCGCTACATCTCCGGCGGCGAGGGCGGCAATTCGCTGGTGCGCGACCTCGTCAACCAGGGCTATTTCGTGTTCATGCCGAACCCGCGCGGCAGCTACGGCCAGGGCTCGAGCTTCACCAGCGCCAACCGCAAGGACTTCGGCGGCGGCGACTGGCGCGACATCCTGGCCGGCGTCGACGCCGCCATCAAGCAGGCGCCGGTGGACGGCAACCGCCTCGGCCTGATGGGCCACTCCTACGGCGGCTATATGACCATGTGGGGCGTCACGCACAGCACGCGCTTCAAGGCCGCGGTGGCCGGCGCCGGCATCGCCAACTGGATCAGCTACTACGGCCAGAACGGCATCGACCAGTGGATGGTCCCGTTCTTCGGCGCCACCATGTACGACGACCCGGCCGTCTACCGCGCGGCCTCGCCGATCGAATCAATCAAGGCGGCGAAGACCCCGACCCTGATCTACGTGGGCGAGCGCGACGTCGAATGTCCGCCGGCGCAGTCGATGGAGTTCTGGCACGGCCTGAAGGCGATGGGCGTGCCGACCACCCTGGTGATCTACGAAGGCGAAGGCCATGCCTTCCGCAAGCCGGAGCACCAGAAGGACCTGCGCGCGCGCGAAATCGGCTGGTTCAACAAGTACCTGAAATAAGAACGCGATGAAAAAGCTTTTACCGGCCGCCTGCCTCGCCATGTGCGGGGCTGGCGGCGCTTTGGCGCAGGACAGCGCCAACTCGCCCCCCGTCAAGGCCGAGGGCCAGGCGCAGCAGAGCGTACAGCAAGTGACCGTCGCCGGCACCCGCGCCGACGATACCGAAACGCGCCGCCTGTCCACCGCGGCCAAGCTGGTCGTCGGGCGCGAGGAGCTCGAGCGCAACGGCGACACCAGCCTCGGCGAAGTGCTCAAGCGCCTGCCCGGCATCACGATGTCCGGTGCGCCGGGGACCGGCGGCAGCGTGCAGATGCGAGGCCTTGGCAACGGCTACACCCAGGTGCTGGTCAATGGCGACCGCCCGCCGCCGGGCTTCTCGGTGGAGTCGATTCCCCCCGACCAGGTAGAGCGCATCGAGATCATGCGCGGCCCGGTCGCCGAGCACAGCACGCAGGCGATCGCCGGCACCGTCAACGTGATCCTGCGCCAGGGCTACCGGCAGAAGGACACGCAGCTGCGCATCGCCGACAATATCCAGCAGGGCCGCCATGGCGCCAACCTGTCCGTGACCGTGCCGGGCAAGAGCGGCCAGCTCACATGGACGCTGAACGCCACCGTGTCGGAAAGCCGGCCGCACACCGACGTCAGCGCCCGCGACGCCGACCTGCTGGCCGACGGTCGCTATCAACGCCTGCAGCTGATCAAAAGCGAAGGCGAGGGCAGGTCGCGTGCATTGAACCTGGCGCCGCGCCTGTCCTGGAAGTTCGACAGCGGCGACACGCTGAACTTCCAGCCCTTCGTTTCCGCCAGCCGCAACCACAGCGTGAACGACGCCCCGGTCGACCAGGTCTTTGGCATCGTTCCGCCGGAATTCGTGCTCCAGCACGCGGACTCGCGTTCGAGCGCGACGATGGCGCGCGGACTTGGCGACTGGACCCACAAGATGGCCGGCGGCGCCAAGCTGGAGCTCAAGTTCAGCGCCGGCATCAACCGCAGCGACAGCGACAGCCTGCGCAACAACTACGGCGAGGGCGGCGTGCTGAATCGCGTCCTGACCGACGTCGACCGCGAGCGCCAGCACAGCGTCTCGAACAGCGGCAAATACAGCCGCCCGCTGGGTGAAGGCCATCACTTCGCGGCCGGCTGGGACGGCGAGGCCGGGCGCCTGGCGCTGGTCCACCGCGCCGAAGGCGACAGCACCGCCTTGTACGAGGCCTCGGGCGCGAACCTGTCCGCCGACACCCGCCGCCTGGCCCTGTTCGCGCAGGACGAGTGGGACATCAACAGCCAGTGGTCCAGCTACCTGGGCCTGCGCTGGGAAGGCATCCGCAGCACCAGCGACAGCCCGGGCCGCGCGGTGAAGAACACCAGCAGCGTATGGAGCCCGGTGCTGCACACCGTGTACCGCATTCCCGGCGCCAAGCGCGACCAGGTGCGCGCCAGCCTGACCCGCAGCTACCAGGCGCCCTCCCTGGACGACCTGGTCGCGGCGCCGTCCTTCACCAGCGATAACCACCCGACCCGTCCGGACCGCACCGGCAATCCGAACCTGAAGCCGGAACTGGCGACCGGCGTCGACCTGGCCTACGAGCACTACCTGAGCCGCAGCGGCATCCTGTCGGCCAGCGCCTTCCTGCGCGACATCGACGACCTGATGCGCCGCCAGACTTCGCTGCAATCGACCAGCATCGGCCCGCGCTGGGTGTCCACGCCGGCCAATATCGGCCACGCGCGTACCAGCGGTGTCGAGCTGGAAGCCAAGTTCCAGCTGGCCGAAGTGATGGCCGGGGCGCCGGACCTGGACCTGCGCGCGAACTACAGCCGCTACTGGTCGAGCGTCGACGACATCCCCGGCCCGAACAACCGCCTCGAGCGGCAGGCGAAGCAGACCGCCAACTTCGGGCTCGATTACCGCACCAAGGCGGCGCCGCTGACGATAGGGGGCAACTTCAACTGGACGCCGCTGACGCTGGTCCAGGCCGATGTGGCCGAGCTGGTCACGACCGGCATGAAGCGCCAGCTGGATTTGTACGGCTTGTGGAAGTTCAGCGCGAATACGCAGTTGCGGATTTCGGGGAGCAACCTGCTGCCGCGTCGCTATGAAACGGCGCGGGTGGTCGATCTCGGCGAGCTGGTGCAGGCGCTGGATACGTCCGTGCGGACTTATACGACGCTGGGGGTCAGGCTGGAGTTGAAGATTTAAACCATATCGCTGGTCGTCCCCGCGAAGGCGGGGACCCAAGTTCTGCGTGGGCTAAGGAATCGTTGGCGGAATTGGGCCTCCGCCTGCGCGGGGGCGACGGTGGTGCGTTACTGCGGGGCTTTTTGCGCCCCAGCCGCCATCTGCACCGGCGCCTGCGCCTTCTCAGGATTCAGCACCACCTGCACATAGTTGTCCGGCTTCAGGTAGCGCTGCGCCGCCAGCTTCAGGTCCGCCACGCTCAGGTTCTGCACTTCCTTGTCGAAGGTAAGGATGGTGGCCGGGTCGGTGCCTTCGGTCAGCGAAGTCTGCAGCGCCGCCAGCCAGTAGCCGTTTTCCTGCAGCGACTTGCGGTAGGTTTGCAGCCAGTTCGTTTTCACCTTGTCGAGGTCGGCCTGGTCCGGGCCCTGGGTGCGCATGCGCTCGATCTCGTCGAAGGTCGCCTTGACCACCTTGTCGACGTTGTCCGGACCGGTCGGCAGGGTCACGCCGACCGTGTAGTGGGCGTAGGGGATGCGCGTCATCGAGGCTTCCATGCCGCCGCCGTAGATCAGGCCCAGCTTCTCGCGCAGCAGGTCGATGATGCGGATGTTCATCACCTCGGCCAGGGCCGACAGGCGCAGTTCCTCGAGTTCGTTGACGTCGGTGGCGCCGGTGAAGGTCAGCGAAACCGTGCTCTTGTCTTCCGAGCCGCTGTTCACTTCCTTCTTGACCACGCCCTTGACGGGGCGGATGCCGAGGTCGCGGTAGGCCACCGGGATGTCCGGGGTCGGCAGGCTGGCCAGGTAGGTCGCCAGCAGCGGCTTGATGGCGGCGACGTCGAAGCTGCCCACGAAGATGAAGGTCAGGTCCTTCGCGCTCGAGAAGCGCTGGCGATAGATGGCGATCGCGCGGTCCAGGTTGATGCTGGCGAAGTCCTCGGGGCGCAGGGCGCGCGGCGCGCGCGGGTTGTCGCCGTACAGCGTCGACATCAGCACGTCGCCGAAATGGGCGCCGGGCTGCGAGGCGCGGTTGCGCGCCAGCTCCATCTGCTTGCCGAGATAGGACTTGTACAGGTCTTCGTCGCGGCGCACGCCGGCGAACTTCAGCCATACCATCTGCAGCATGGTCTCGACGTCGGTGGCGCCCGCGGTGCCGGCGACGACGTCGGTGTTGTTGCCGAGGCCCGCGCTGACGGCGGCCGCCTTGCCGGCCAGGATCTTGCGCATGTCGAGCGGCGAGAAGTCCTTCAGGCCCATCGCGGCGACGATCGAATCGGCATAGCGGGCGTTGTACATGTCCTCGGTGTCGAACAGGCTCTGGCCACCGAAACGGGCGGCGCTCATCAGCACCTGGTCGTTGCGGAAGCGGGTCGGCTTGAGGATCACCTTGACGCCGTTCGACAGCAGCAGGCTGGTGGTGCCGAGATGCTCGTCGCGGTTTTCGCCGACGATGCTGCCCGGCGCGGGCGGCTGGTCCATCAGGCGCGCCGCCACGGCCTTCTCGTCGTGGGCCTTGACCTCGAGCCGCTCGGCGGCGGAGACGGCGGCCAGCAGCTGCTCGCCGGTCGGCACCGTGGCGTCCTGCTTGGCCGGGCCGGTATAGATCACCAGCTTGCCGGAGTCCGCGGGAATCGTGCGGCGCGCGTAGGCGTTGATTTCATCGAGCGTGATGCCGGGCAGGAGCTCTTTCGCGTAGCGGTATTCATTCTCGATGCCGGGGATCGATTCGCCTTCCAGGAAGTTGCGGATGTACTCGGCGGCGTGGGCGCCCGAATCGGTCTTGTCGCGCTCGTTGTAGATGCGTTCGTAGTTGCGCATCACGCCTTTCTTCATGCGATCCAGTTCGGCCTCGCCGAAGCCGAAGCGGCGCGCGCGCTCGTTCTCCTGCACCAGCGCGTCGATGGCCGGCGTCGCGCCTTTTTCACCCAGCGCGGCCGCCGCGTTGTAGGAGCGGTAGCGCGGCGTCAGGCGCCCGAGCGCGCTGCTGGCGCCCATGAAGGGCGGGGAGGGCAGCTGCGCCAGTTCGGACAGGCGCTGGTTCAGCATGCCCGCGAACAGGCCTTCGATCAGCTGTTCGCGGTAGCCGCCGATGGTGGCGCGCTCGCTGAAGGGCGTGACCGGATAGCGGATCAGGACCGAGGCCGGCCCGGCTTCCTTGTCGGTGACCACCACCGCCTCGGTGCCGGCGCGCGGCGGGATCTGGGCGTAGCTGCGCGGACGCGGTGAGGCCGGGTTCTTCAGGCCGGAAAAGTGGCGCTTGATCAGCTGCTCGGCCTGGGCCGGGTCGATGTCGCCGACCGCCACCACGGCCATCAGGTCGGGACGGTACCAGTCGCGGTAGAAGCGGCGCAGGGCGTCCGGCGCGAAGCTGCGCAGCGTGTCTTCCTTGCCGATCGGGAGCCGCTCGGCATAGCGCGAGCCGTTGTACATCTTCGGCATCAGGACCTTCTGCATGCGGTCGCCCGCGCCTTTGCCGAGGCGGAGTTCCTCGAGCACGATGTCGCGCTCCTTGTCGATGTCGGCGTCGTTCAGGGTCAGGCCCTGGGCCCAGTCCTGCAGCACCTGGAAGGCTTTATCCACGTCCTGCTTGCGCTCGGCCGGCACCGGCAGCACGTAGACGGTTTCGTCGAAGGAGGTGTAGGCGTTCAGGTCGGCGCCGAACTTCACGCCGATCGACTGCAGGTAGGACACCAGTTCGTGCTTCTTGAAGTGGGTCGAGCCGTTGAAGGCCATGTGCTCGGTGAAGTGGGCCAGGCCTTGCTGGTCTTCGTCCTCGAGGATGGAGCCGGCCTTCACCACCAGGCGCAGCTCGAGCTTGTGCTCGGGCTTGCGGTTCTTCTGGATGTAATAGGTAAGGCCGTTCGGCAGCTTGCCGACCTTGAGCTGGGGCGCGACCGGCAGCGGGGCGTTCAGGTCCAGGGGCGCCGTCCAGGCAAGCGGTGCGGCCAGGGACGATGCGAGCAACATGGCGGAAATCAGGGTGATACGGACAAGGCGGGCGGTCATGCGCAGGTGCTCCGGTTGAGCAATAAAAAACCATTCTAACCTGTGCATCGTGCTGCACAGTTATTGCTGAACACCATTCTTGCACCAGCGCAGTGCAGGATGGCGGCAATGGTCGTTGTCAGAATGCAACAAGATGCCGCGGCCATGGCCGGCATGGGGCGCGGCCGGCCGCGATTACCGCCATCCGGCCCGGTGAAAGACTGGCAAATCCATTAAAATAACGGGTTTCAGCACAGGATTTCGCATGCCCATCTCCACTACCCAGGAAATCGTCGAGGAACTGCGCGCCGGGCGCATGGTCATTCTGGTCGACGAGGAAGACCGCGAGAACGAGGGCGACCTGGTGCTCGCCGCCGAGCACGTGACGCCGGAAGCGATCAACTTCATGATTCGCCACGCGCGCGGCCTGGTTTGCCTGACCCTGTCGGAAGAGATCTGCGACCGCCTCGAGCTGCCGATGATGACGACCCGGAATGGCACCTCCTTCGGCACCAATTTCACGGTCTCGATCGAGGCGGCCGAAGGCGTCACCACCGGCATCTCGGCGGCCGACCGCGCCCGCACCATCCAGGTGGCGGTGGCGAAGAACGCGAAGCCGGAAGACCTGGTGCAGCCGGGCCACATCTTCCCGCTGCGCGCGGTCAAGGGCGGGGTGCTGATGCGCGCCGGCCATACCGAAGCGGGCTGCGACCTGACCGAGATGGCGGGTCTGCGCCCGGCTTCGGTGATCTGCGAGATCATCAAGGAAGACGGCACCATGGCGCGCCTGCCGGACCTGCTCGAGTTCGCGCAGGAGCATGGCCTGAAGGTCGGCACCATCGCTGACCTGATCCATTACCGCAGCCAGACCGAATCGCTGGTCCAGCAAGTGGGCGAGCGCCAGTTGTCGACCGAGCACGGCGATTTCCGCCTGGTCGCCTTCCGCGACAAGCCGAGCGGCTGCGCCCACCTGGCGCTGGTGCACGGCGAGCCGCAGGGCGACAAGGAAGCCCTGGTGCGCGTGCACCAGCCGGTGTCCATCCTCGACCTGCTGGACAAGCGCGCAACCTCGCACTCCTGGAACCTGTCGGCGGCGATGCAGGCGATCAAGGCGGCGGAGGCCGGCGTCATCGTCCTGCTGAACTGCAGCGAGACGGCCGAGCAGCTGTTCGGCCAGTTCGAGGACAAGTCGGCGGCCCGCCCGGCCGGCCGCGCGGCCAATCTCGACCTGCGCACCTACGGTATCGGCGCCCAGATCCTGAAACAGGTCGGTGTGCGCAAGATGAAGCTGCTGGCGAATCCGCGCAAGATGCCTTCCATGGTCGGTTTCGACCTGGAAGTGACGGGTTACCTGGCCAAGCCTGAGGCCTGAGCGAATCAGGCGCGGGCTGGACAGCCCGCGCGGTACCATTCAACTATTCATTTACAGTAAACAGAAAAAGAGGCAGCCATGACGGTAGGAACTTTTGAAAGCAATATGCAGGGTGAAGGCCTGCGCATCGGGATCGTGCAGGCGCGATTCAATGCCGACGTTGGCCATGGCCTGCTGTCGGCCTGCCTGTCGGAACTGAAGCACCTGGGCGTGGCCGACGAGGACATCCTGCACGTGACCGTGCCGGGCGCCCTGGAAATCCCGCTGGCCCTGCAAAAAATGGCTGAAACCCAGCAGTTCGACGCCCTGGTCGCCCTGGGCGCCGTGATCCGCGGCGAGACTTACCACTTCGAGCTGGTCTCGAACGAGTCCGGCGCCGGCATCACCCGCGTCGGCCTGGACTACGGCATGCCGATCGCCAATGCCGTGCTGACCACCGAGAACGACGAGCAGGCCGAAGCGCGCATGGCGGAGAAGGGCACCGACGCCGCCCGCGTCGCGGTCGAGATGGCCAACCTGCTGCTCGGCCTGGACGAGCTGCAGGCCGAGGAAGAGTGAGCATCGAACCATGAATACGACTGACAAGAGCACGCACGCCAACCCGAACAAGAACCGCACGCCGCGTCACCGCGCGCGCGAGTTCGCGCTGCAGGGCCTGTACCAATGGCTGCTGAACAATGAGCCGGCCGCCACGGTCGCCAAGCACATCCGTTCGGCCCACGGCTTCGACAAGGCCGACAGCGAGTACTTCACCGAGCTGCTGAACGGTACGATCGCCCAATCGGTCGAGCTGCGCGAAACCCTGGCCCCGACCGTCGACCGCCCGATCACCGAGCTGTCGCCGATCGAGCACGCGGTGCTGCTGCTGGGCGCCTGGGAGCTGAAGAACAAGATCGAGATCCCCTACCGCGTCGTGATCAACGAGGCGGTCGAGCTGGCCAAGTCCTTTGGCGGCATCGACGGTCACAAGTACGTTAATGGCGTGCTGGACCGCATGGCGGGCAAGCTGCGGCCGGATGAGGCGGCGGCGGATGCGAAGCGCTGATCGGTTCGCTGGATATATATGAGTGAAAACCGCCCCGGGAGACCGGGGCGGTTTTTTTTGCCCGTCGTCCCCGCGCGGGCGGGGACCCAAGTTTGTTTGCTGAACCTGGATTCCCGCCTGCGCGGGAATGACGTGCTGAGGCCGCAGGCCAAAAAAGAAGGCCACCGCGGCTTGCGCCGACAGTGGCCTTCGACCAGGGATCGGTACTGAGGTCGCTTACAGCCCGGCGACAGTCTCGCCAGCCTCGCTCGCGCCGTGCGCGGCGTCGACGGTGGTGATGTCGGCCTTGGCGGGCGCCGGTGCGGACTTCTGCACCAGTTGCGGGGCAGGCGCCGACGGCGGGGTATAGATCGGGACGTTCTTGCCGCTCGCGACCTGCTTCAGGCGGCGGTACTCGGCCAGCACCTTGTTGCCGTAGCCCGAGTCGTCCTCGAACGCGGCGGCGCCGACGTAGGTCTTCAGGCCGCCTTCGACGGAGCCGGTGCGGGTCACGTAATCCTTCAGGATCTGGGAACCGACACGGATGTTGGCAACCGGATTCAGGGCGGCCTTCGAGCCGCCGACTTCCTCGAATTTGTCGCTGTGGACCTTGGACATCACCTGCATCAGGCCCTGGGCGCCCATCGGGCTTTCCGCGAACGGATTCAGGCCCGATTCGATCGCCATCACGGCCAGGATCAGCAGCGGGTCGAGCTTGATCTCGTGTGCGGTGCTGTAGGCGGTGGCGACCAGCATGTTGGCGGCGTCACCGGCAACGCGGTAACGGCGCGACAGCCATTCGGTCACGTACTTCTGCTGGCGCGTGGCGCGCACGCCCTGCTTGTCGTCGCTGTTGCCGATTTCGACGGCGTCGCGGCCCTTGGCGACCAGCTGGGCGCGGGCAGGGGCAACCGCGGCCTGGACGCTTTGTTGCGGGCTCAGGAAACCCGACACCCGTTTTGCCAGATCGGGGCGGTTGTACAGCAGGGCAAGCATTGCAACTGCGGATAGACCGAATACGGTCAGGGTATGTTGTGCGGTCGTTAACAGACCACGTACCGTTTTCGTCACGGAAGACCACGTGACAGGCTGGCTGGCCATGTTTTGGACAAGCTTTGCGCTCGTGCCGATGAAGCGATGGATCATCGTCTCTCCTTTGTCGCGGAAAAAGCGTCCCCATGCGGCGCAAAAGCGCTGCTCGTTGGGTACCTAATGCCGTGCATCAGAAAACCGTCCGTCGCCGCTCGTAGCGGTCGAGGAACGCCGTCATTGCTTGCTACAGCTGGGCAGCGCTGCAGTGGAGGTGCCCAGTGGCTAACAACTGTCTCGGGGTTAGGTTGGGCAGACGCCCAGTGAAAACACTCCTAAAATGTCATTTGGGGCCCCGACCCCGTGAAAGAATGAGACCGGCTAAAATCACGTCCTGGACGGGCCTGTCTCACTTGGTAGCCGGATTGTAGAAGCTGGTTTATATCAAGTCAATACTAGCACGATAGGCTTTTATTACTTTTAAATCTAACTTTTCTTGCCTAGCTCATCAATTCTTTGGCAAATCAACCACTTGCCGCCGATTGTTAGCCTTGCTCAAAAGATGTAAAAAAGAATTAAAAACTAGATGAACTATTCAGATTTGCGAGATTTTATTGCCAAGTTGCAAGCGATTGGTGAATTAAAACGTACTTCGGTGCCGGTGTCGCCGAATCTTGAGATGACCGAAATCTGCGACCGGACGCTCCGGGCAGGTGGGCCAGCTCTTCTGTTTGAGAACCCGACCGGTCATAAAGTTCCCGTGCTCGGCAATCTGTTCGGCACGCCGCAGCGCGTGGCGCTGGGCATGGGGGCGGACGACGTCAGCGAGCTCAAGAAGATCGGCCACGTGCTGGCGCGCCTCAAGGAGCCGGAGCCGCCCAAGGGCTTCAGGGACATCATGGACCTGGGCTCGCTCGTGAAAGCGGTCTGGGACATGTCGCCGAAGGAAGTGAAGGGCGCGGCCTGCCATGAAATCGTGTGGGAGGGCCAGGATGTCGACCTGGCGCGCCTGCCGATCCAGCATTGCTGGCCGGGCGACGTCGCGCCCCTGATCACCTGGGGACTGGTGATCACCAAGGGGCCGCACAAGAAGCGGCAGAACCTGGGAATCTATCGCCAGCAGGTGCTGGGGCCGAACAAGCTCATCATGCGCTGGCTGGCGCACCGCGGCGGCGCCCTCGATTTCCGCGAGCACGCCATCGCCAACCCGGGCAAGCCCTATCCGGTGGCGGTGGCGCTGGGCGCCGACCCGGCCACCATCCTCGGCGCCGTGACGCCGGTGCCGGACACCCTGTCCGAATACCAGTTCGCCGGCCTGCTGCGCGGCCAGCGCACGGTGCTGACGAAAGCCATCGGCAGCGAGTTGCGGGTGCCGGCCTCCGCCGAGATCGTGCTGGAAGGCCATATCTATCCAGATGCAAACCACCCGAGCGGCTTCGAGCACGCGCTGGAAGGCCCCTACGGCGACCATACCGGCTATTACAATGAGCAGGACTGGTTCCCGGTGTTCACCGTCGACCGCATCACCATGCGGCGCGATCCGATCTACCACTCGACCTATACCGGCAAACCGCCCGACGAGCCGGCCGTGCTGGGCGTGGCGCTGAACGAAGTCTTCATTCCGCTGCTGCAGAAGCAATTCAGCGAGATCACCGACTTCTACCTGCCGCCGGAAGGCTGCAGCTACCGGATGGCGGTGGTGCAGATGAAGAAACAGTACGCCGGCCACGCCAAGCGCGTCATGATGGGCGTGTGGAGCTTCCTGCGCCAGTTCATGTACACCAAGTTCATCGTCGTCGTCGACGAGGACGTCAACGTGCGCGACTGGAAGGAAGTAATCTGGGCCATCACGACCCGCGTCGATCCGACCCGCGACACGATGCTGGTCGATAACACGCCGATCGACTACCTCGACTTCGCCTCCCCGATTAGCGGACTCGGCAGCAAGATGGGCATCGACGCCACCAACAAGTGGCCGGGCGAGACCAACCGCGAGTGGGGCACGCCCATCGTCATGGCGCCGGAAGTGAAGGCGCGCGTGGACGACATCTGGCAGCAGCTGGGGCTGTAACTAATATATATATGGTGCCGGCATGCAAGGAAGGTCCCAGCCTTCGCGGGGAGTCGTATCCGGCAATGCCGGGGACGACAACGGGGTGCGTTGCCCCCGCACCCCGTTGTCAGTTATAATGACTGCTGGCGGGCCCCTGCGCATTGTGGCATGGTTTACCTGGTCAGGTCGGGAACGAAGCAGCCAAAGCCGTTCACCGCAAGTGCCGCAGACAAGGCTCGCCTCTTAATTCCCTGAAAACAGCTGCCTCGGCAGCTGTTTTTGTTTTCTGGCTCCGCAGGCCCGGTCTACGGTAAAATTCCTGTATGTCCTATCAAGTCCTCGCCCGCAAATACCGTCCCCGGAACTTCGAAACGCTGGTTGGCCAGGAGCACGTCGTCCGTGCGCTGAGCCACGCCCTGCGCACCGGGCGGCTGCACCACGCCTACCTGTTCACCGGCACCCGCGGGGTGGGCAAGACGACCCTCTCGCGCATCCTGGCCAAGTCGCTCAACTGCGTCGGCCCGGACGGGCAGGGCGGCATCACCGCCGAGCCGTGCGGGGTCTGCGAACCCTGCCGCGCGATCGACGCCGGCCGCTTCGTCGACTATGTCGAGATGGACGCGGCCTCGAACCGCGGCGTCGACGAGATGGCCCAGCTGCTGGAGCAGGCGGTGTATGCGCCGAGCAATGCACGCTTCAAGGTCTATATGATCGACGAGGTGCACATGCTCACCAACCACGCCTTCAACGCCATGCTGAAGACGCTGGAGGAACCGCCCGAGCACGTGAAATTCATCCTCGCGACCACCGACCCGCAAAAGATCCCGGTCACGGTGCTGTCGCGCTGCCTGCAGTTCAACCTCAAGCAGATGCCGCCGGGTCACATCGTCGGCCACCTGGAAAACATCCTCGGCCAGGAAGGCGTCACCTTCGAGCAGCCGGCCCTGCGCCTGCTGGCGCAAGGCGCCCACGGTTCGATGCGCGATGCGCTGTCGCTGACCGACCAGGCCATCGCCTACGCCGCCGGCGCCGTCACGCTCGACGCCGTGCAGGGCATGCTGGGCGCGCTCGACCAGTCCTACCTGGTGCGCCTGCTGGATGCGCTGGCGCGCCAGGACGGCGCCGACCTGATGGCCGTGGCCGACGAGATGGCCAGCCGCAGCCTGTCCTACAACGGCGCCCTGCAGGACCTCGGCACGCTGCTGCATCGCATCGCGCTGGCCCAGACCGTGCCGACCGCGGTGCCGGAAGACCTGCCCGAGCTGGCCGACATCCAGCGCCTGGCGACCGTGTTCGATCCGCAGGAAGTGCAGCTCTACTACCAGATCGCGGTGCACGGCCGTAACGAGATCGGCCTGGCGCCGGACGAGTACGCCGGCTTCACGATGACCCTGCTGCGCATGCTGGCCTTCCGCCCGGGACAGGGCGGGGCGGAACAGCTAGCCAGCCCGGCGCCGGCCGCGATCGCGCGTAGCATGCCGCAGGCCCAGGCCGCGCGCCCGGCCGCGGCGGCTGCCTCGGCCGCGTCCGCACCGGCCCGCCCGGCTGCGCAGGCCGCCGCCGCGCCTGTCTCCGCATCCGCGCAGGCCGCGGCGGCGGCACAGCATGCACCGGCGCCGCGGCCTGCGCCGCAAGCACATCAAGCGCCGGCGGCGCCCCAGCCAGCCGGCGCCGGCGCCGCCCTGAGCCCGGCCCGCGCCGCCATCAATGCCGCGCTGGAAGCGGCGCGCGCCGCCTCGGGCATGCGGGGCGCCGCCGCCCGCCCGCGCCCGGGACCGTCCGAAGCGCCGGCCGCACAGGCCGCCGCGCCGGCCCCGGCTCCCGCTCCGGCACCGCATCCCGGCCCGGCCCCGATGGCCAGCGCCGCGCCGGCAGCCGCGCGCCCGTCTTCACCGGCGCCCTGGGACCAGCCGGCCGCACGCCCGCAGGCCCAATCCGCCGCCCAGCCGCAAGCCACAATGCGCCAGGCGCAGCCGCAAGCCCAGGCCCAGCAGGGAGGCCATGACCAGGCGGTGGCCGACGACGAGCCGCCATCCTGGGTCACGGAATTTTCCGACGACACCGCCGTCGCCGCCGAGGCCCCGGCCGCGGTGACCGCGCCGCCGCCTGCGCGCGCGCAGGCGCCGAGCGCGCCCACGCATGCCTATGTGGTCACGCCGGTGCCGGCCATCGGCTGGGACGGCAACTGGCCGGCGCTGGCGGCCTCGCTGCCGCTGCGCGGCGTGTCCCAGCAGCTGGCCTTCCAGACCGAGCTGATCGGCTGTACCTCGGACGGCTCGTCCGCCACCTTCCGCCTGCGCGTGCCGGTCGATACCCTGCGCGCCAGCGGCAACAGCGAGAAGCTGTGCGCGGCCCTGCAGGAGCGCTTCCCGGCGGTGCGCGTGAACATCGACACCGAGATCGGACCGGTCTGGTACACCGCCAGCGCCGAGGCCCGCGCGCGCCGCGAGCAGCTGCAGCGCGAAGCCGAGGAAACGGTCGGCGCCGACCCCTTCATCCAGGCGCTGGAAAACACCTTTGACGCCTTCGTGGTGCCCGGTTCGGTGCGCCCGATCGGCACCTGATACTCTTTCGTTTCACCGACTTTTTTGGAGAACACCACCATGATGAAAAACCAGCTCGCAGGCATGATGAAGCAGGTCCAGTCCATGCAGGACAACATGAAGAAGGCGCAGGACCAGCTGGCGCTGATCGAAGTCGAAGGCCAGTCGGGCGCCGGCCTGGTGAAGGTGGTCATGACCTGCAAGAACGACGTCAAGCGCGTCGCGATCGATCCCTCGCTGCTGGGCGACGACCGCGACATGCTGGAAGACCTGGTGGCCGCCGCATTCAACGACGCGGTGCGCAAGGCCGAAGCCACGACCCAGGAAAAAATGAGCGGCCTGACCGCCGGCCTGCCGATCCCGCCAGGCTTCAAGATGCCGTTCTGATGTTCATCGTTGCCCTGACCTACACGGCGCCGCTGGCGCGCATCGACGGCTACCTGGCGGCGCACCGCGCCTTCCTGGCCGAGCAGTATGCGCGCGGGCTGTTCCTGATGTCGGGGCGCAAGGAGCCGCGCGACGGCGGCATCATCATCGCCCATGCCGCCAGCCGCGCCGAGCTCGACGCCGTGCTGCGCGACGATCCTTTCCACCATGCCGGCGTGGCAAGCTACGAGATCACCGAATTCGTGCCCACCATGACGGCCGAGGCGCTGGCCGCCTTCCGCGCCGGGTAAGGCGCTTCACCGGGAACCGGGATCCATTATGTCCAAATCGCTCGACTTCCTCACCGAGGCCTTGCGCCGCCTGCCGGGCGTCGGACCGAAGTCGGCGCAGCGCATGGCCTTCCACCTGCTGCAGCACGACCGCGAAGGCGCGTCCATGCTGTCGCGCGCCCTCTACCAGGCGGTCGAGGCGGTGCACCACTGCGCCATGTGCAATACCTTCTCGGAACTCGAGATCTGCGAGCTGTGCGCGGACCCCGAGCGCGACCATGCGCTGCTGTGCGTGGTCGAGACCCCCGCCGACCAGCTGATGATCGAGCAGACCCTGACTTGGAAGGGCCTGTACTTCGTGCTGATGGGCCGGCTGTCGCCGCTGGACGGCATCGGCCCGCGCGACCTGCACCTCGAAAAGCTGGTCAACCGCGCCGCCGATGGCGTCGTCAGCGAGGTCGTGCTGGCCACCAATTTCACCAACGAGGGCGAGGCCACCGCCCATTACATCAGCGAAATGCTGAAGGCGCGCGGGCTGAAGGTCAGCCGCCTGGCGCGCGGGGTTCCGGTCGGCGGGGAACTCGAATACGTGGACGCGGGCACGATTGCGCGCGCCATGCTCGACAGGCGCAGTGCATAATGATCTTCCCAAAAGGGAATCTCTTGCGGTAGCGGTTCACGGTTGACGGTACGCAAACTGCATGCCGGGTCCGCTGATATCGTGGGCCTCCTGACCGCAGTTTGACAGGAATCGAGCATGCACCTTGTCGACATCACGATGTTTTACGCGGCCGAAGGCGGTGGCGTCAGCACCTACCTGAATGCCAAGGCGCAATGGCTGGCACGCCGCAGCCAGGTTCAACACACCATTCTCAGCTCCAACGTCGAGACCTGCGACGACGCCGTACCGGCGCTGGTGCGCATTCCCGCCGCCAACCTGCCGGGCTTCCACGGCTTCCGCATGCCGCTCTCGGTGTCGGGTCCGGCGCGCCTGCTGGAAGCCGCTGGCCCCGACCTGGTCGAGGCGGGCGACGCCGGCCACTGTGCCTGGGCCGCGCTGCGCATGCGCAAGCGCTACGACATTCCCGCCGTCGCCTTCTACCATTCGGATTTGCCGCGCCTGGTGCGGCCGCGACTGGGCCGCTGGATCGCGCGCGGCACCTGCCGCTACCTGGTCAACCTGTACCGCCAGTTCGACCTGGTGATGGCGCCCAGCCGCGTGATGGTCGAGCAGCTCGAGGAGATCGGCGTGCGCGGCGCGGTGCACCAGCCGCTCGGCATCGACGCCAGCGTATTCCATCCCGACCGCCGCGACGATTCCCTGCGCGCGCAGCTCGGCCTCGATCCCGGCACCCGCCTGCTGGTCTACGCCGGCCGCTTCACGCCGGAGAAGAAGCTGCACGTGCTGGTCGAGGCGGTGCGCAAGCTGGGCGCGCGCTACCACCTGGTGCTGGTGGGCGGCGGCGGCGTGCTGCCGCTGGCGGACAACATGACCATCATCCCGTACAAGCGCGACCAGCGCCAGCTCGCGCGCCTGCTGGCCAGCTGCGACATGCTGGTCCACCCCGGCGACTGCGAGACCTTCGGCCTGATCGTACTGGAAGCCATGGCCTGCGGCCTGCCCATCGTCGGCACCCGGCGCGGCGGCGTGGCCGAACTGGTCGATCGCGAGACCGGCATCCTGGCCGAGCCGGACAACGCCGACAGCCTGGCCGGCGCCATCGAAGCCATCTATTACCGCGACATGGCGCGCATGGGCCAGGCCGCGCGCCGCAAGGCGGCCGGGCGCTACGACTGGAACGAGATCCTGCCCCAGGTGCTGGGCCGCTACGACAGCCTGCTGGGCGGCTACCGGCCCATCCCGCGCGCGCCGGAGGGCATCTGTGTCACCGACTGACGCCACTGACGCCGCCGGCGCCGGGGCGCGGATGGTGTGCGTGTCGATCCACGACGTGGCGCCGGCCACCTGGGCGGACTGCCAGCGCCTGGTGCAGGCGATCCGCGCCGTGGCCGACATCCCGCTGACCTGGCTGGTGGTGCCGCACTACCACTTCCGGCCCGAGCGCTCGGCGGCGATGGAAGCGGGGCTGGATGCGGCGCTGGCGCGCGGCGACGAACTGGCGCTGCACGGCTACAGCCACCTCGACACCGAGGCCGACAAAGGCGGCCTGCGCGCGCGCTTCCTGCGCAATGTGTACACGCGGCGCGAAGGCGAGTTCGCGGCCCTGAGCCTGGAGGAGGCGCGGCGCCGGCTGGGGCTGGGACTCGGCTGGTTTGCCGAACGCGGCTGGACGCCGGCCGGCTTCGTGCCGCCGGCCTGGCTGCTGGGCGAGGGCGCCTGGCAGGCGCTGCGCGAAGCCCCTTTCGCCTACACGACCACCTTCAGCCACTTCCACTGCCTGCGCGATGGGCCGACGATCAAATCGCCGTCGATGGTCTACGCGGCGCGCAACCGCAGCGGCCGCTGGCTGTCGCCGAAAGTCGCCGACGCCACCGCGGCGATGCTCGCGGACTCGCCCCTGGTCCGTTTCAGCCTGCATCCGCCGGACGCGCGCTATCCCGAGCTGATGCGCCATACCCAGCGCGTGCTGGAAAAGCTGCTGGCGCGGCGCAGCGCCGTCACCAAGGCCGAGTGCGCACGGCGCCTGGCCGGCGCCGAAAGCGTCACCAGCGGCGGCCCCAGTAGCCTCCACCTCCCCAGTAACCCGGACCCCAGCCCGGACCCGGTCCGTAACGCTGCATCTCGTCCTTGGTGCTGAGGCTCAGGATGCAGCTGCGCCAGGGGTCGGAATCGAGCGCATAGCCCAGCCGCGCGCAGGCAGGGCCGTAGATTTGCATGAGGTTCGCCATCTCGGCCTGCTTTTGCGCTGCGCGTTCCTGCGGCGTGCTGCAGGCTGCCGTGGCGAGGGCCAGGCAGAGCAGGGCGCCGGCAGCGGCGGGCGATGGTGTTCGAAGTGTGGGGAAGGACATGATTGCCTCCGTGTAGACGGCGCCATGCGCCATGCGTCGAGCATAGCGCAGGCGGGCCGGACGTGCACGGATTCGCGCAATCGGACGCGTGCGCCCGGGCGCAGGCGGACGCGCAAGACTCGCTGAGCAAGAGGATTTCTGGCAAGATCGCCGTTTTCCACAGGGGAGACGAAGATGGCGCGACGGGCTTGGCTGATCTGGGGGCGGCGCACTCTGCTGCTGCTTGCCGCGTTGCTGGTGCTGGCGCTGCTGGGCGTGTGGCTGTTCCTGCGCGCCAGCCTGGCCCAGCTGGACGGCAAGGTGACATCGCCGCTCTTGTCGAGTGCCGTCACCGTCACGCGCGACGCCAGCGGCGTGCCCACCATCAGCGGCGCCAGGCGCCTCGACCTGGCCTATGCGACCGGCTATGTGCATGGCCAGGAACGCTTTTTCCAGATGGACCTGCTGCGCCGCAGCGCCGCCGGCGAGCTGGCCGAGCTGTTCGGACCCAAGGCCCTGCCGCTCGACCGCGCGCATCGCCTGCACCGCTTCCGCGCCCGCGCCGCAGATATCCTGGCGCACATGACGCTTGACCAGCGCCAGTTCGTCGAGCGCTACGCCGCCGGCGTCAACGACGGCGTGAACGCGCTGGGCGCACGGCCTTTCGAATACGCGCTGACCGGCGCGCCGCCGCGGCCCTGGACCGCGGCCGATTCCTTGCTGGTGGTGTGGGCCATGTACTTCGACCTGCAAGGCAACCAGGAGCCGCGCGAGCTGGCGCGCGGCTGGCTGGCGCGCCACACGACGGCCGAGCAGCGCGCCTTCCTGATGCCGGAGGCGAGCAGCTGGGACGCGCCGCTGGACGCCCCCGGCCTGGCCGCGGCGCCGGCGCCGGTGCCGGCCACGGCGCCCGGCTGGTGGGGCCGCAAGGATGCGCTGCCCCCGACCCAGGTCGCCGGCATCGGCTTTACCGATGCCGTCGGCAGTAACAATTATGCGGTGGCCGGCACGCGCACCGCCAGTGGCGCGGCGATCGTCTCGGACGACATGCACCTGGGCCTGCAACTGCCGAACATCTGGTACCGGCTGGCGCTGCGCTTCCCGGATGCGGCAGGCGCCCAGCGGCGCGTGGTGGGCGTCAGCCTGCCGGGCGCGCCACCGCTGGTCATCGTCGGCAGCAACGGCCACGTGGCCTGGTCCTTCACCAACAGCTACGCCGATACGCTCGACCTGGTGCGCCTGGATACCGATGCGTCGCGCGCCGGCCAGGTGCGCACGCCCGCCGGCTGGGAGACCCCGGCCGAGCATCTTGAAACCATCCTGGTGAAAGGCCAGCCGGCCGAGCGCCTGGTGGTGCGCGAGACCAGCCTCGGTCCGATCCGCGAGGCCGGCGGCGCACTGTATGCCGTCCACTGGGTCGCGCATTCGCCGCAGGCGCTGAACCTCGAGCACCTGAAGCTGGAGACCGCCACGACGCTGGACGAAGCCCTCGCCGCGGCGGCTGCCGACGGCATCCCGGCGCAGAACATCCTGGCCGGCGACGACCGCGGCAACATCGGCTGGACCGTCGCCGGCGCGCTGCCGCAGCGCGGCGATGCCGCCCGCGGCCTGGCCGTGTCCTTCCCCCTCGACGCGGACGGCGCCGTGCCGAGCTGGCAGGCGCTGCTGGCGCCGGGCGAACATCCGCGGGTGGTGAATCCGGCCGGCGGCCAGCTGGTCACCGCCAACAGCCGCCAGCTGGCCGGCGCGGAGGCGCAGCTGCTCGGCGACGGCGGCTTCGACCTCGGCGCCCGTGCGCGCCAGCTGGGCGAAGGCGTGCGCAAGCTGGGCGACAAGACCGATGTACCGGCCGCCTTCCGCGCCGCCCTCGACGACCGCGCGCTCTACGTGGAAGGCTGGCGCGAACGCGCGCTGGCGGCGCTGGACGAGCGCGGCGTGGCCGGCCACCCGGCGCGCGCCGAGTTCCGGCGGCTTTTAAAGGAGAGCTGGGATGGCCATGCCAGCACCGCATCAAGCGGCTACCGCCTGGCGCAGCAGTTCCGCTGGTCGCTGTACGAGCTGGTGTTCGCCGGCGCGAATGCGGAGATCGAGAAGCTCGATCCCAAGGCCAGCGTGCTGGGCGCCACCTCGCGCTGGGGCGCGGTGCTGGCGCGCCTGCTCGACGAGCGCCCGGCCGCCTGGCTGCCGCCGGGCTACGCCAGCTGGCAGGACCTGCAGTTGGCGGCCATCGACCGCACCATTCTCGATGTCACGAAGGACGGCTCGCCGCTGGCCCAGGCCACCTGGGGCAAGCGCAACACGGCGGCGATCGCGCATCCGATCAGCATGGCGCTGCCTTTCCTGAAACGCTGGCTGAGCGCGCCGCCGGATCAACTGCCCGGCGACGCCAACATGCCGCGCGTGGCGGGGCCGAAGTTCGGGCAGTCGGAGCGGCTGACGGTGTCGCCGGGACGGGAGGAGGAGGGGCTGTTCGACATGCCCGGGGGGCAGAGCGGGCATCCGCTGTCGCCGTGGTTCCTGCGGGGGCATGAGGATTGGGTGAAAGGGAGGCCGACGCCTTTGCTGCCGGGGCCAACCGAGCATACGCTGGTGTTTTCCAGGTAGGGTGGGCACGGGGTGCCCACCCTGCGCTATTTCTCCGCCACCGGCACCCAGAGCGACTGCAGCATCCCGGTCACCGACTCCGCCGGCGACGGCCGCCCAAGGTAAAAGCCCTGCACCAGGTCGCAGCCGTACTGCTCGAGCAGCACCAGCTGCTCGCCGGTCTCCACCCCCTCGGCCACCACCACCATCTTGAGCCCGTGCGCCATCGCGATGATGGCGCGCGTGATGGCGGCGTTCTCGGAATCCTGCGGCAGGCCGCTGATGAAGCTGCGGTCGATCTTCAGGGCCCGCACGTCGAAGCGCTTCAGGTAGTTCATCGACGAGTAGCCGGTGCCGAAGTCGTCGATCGACAGGTAGACGCCGATGCCGCGCAGCTGCTCCAGCGTGGCCAGGGTCGCCTTGGCGTCGTCCATCAAGGTGCCTTCGGTCAGCTCGAGCTCCAGCAGGCGCGGGTCCAGCCCCGTGTCGTGCAGGGCCGAGAGCACGATCTGGCTCAGGTTCTCGTCCTTGAACTGCTTGGCCGACAGGTTGACCGCCATGCGCACCGGGCGCCGGGTCAGCTTCTGCCAGGCGCGGGCCTGGCTGCAGGCGGTGCGCAGCACCCACTCGCCGATCGGCACGATCAGCCCGGTCTCCTCGGCCAGCGGGATGAATTCGGTGGGCGAGATGATGCCGCGTTCGGCGTGACGCCAGCGCACCAGGGCCTCGACGCCGACGATCTCGGACGAGCGCACGTCCAGCTGCGGCTGGTACAGCAGGTAGAGTTCGTCGTTCTGCAATGCCTTGCGCAGGCCGACTTCGAGCTTCACGTGGCTCATGATCTGCATCGTCAGCGAGGACGAATACAGCTTGGCGTTGTTCTTGCCGCAGTTCTTGGCGTGGTACATCGCGGTGTCCGCGAACTTCAGCAGGGAGTTGCAATCGTCGCCGTCTTCCGGGAACAGCGAAATGCCGATCGAGGCGGTCACGAAGATCTCGTTGCCCTCGATGATGAAGGGACGCCGCATCGCATCCTTCACGCGATGGGCGACGTTGAGCGCATGCTCGACGCGGTCGAGGTCCGGGATCAGGATCGTGAACTCGTCGCCGCCCAGGCGCGCCAGGTTGCTGCCCTGGTCCGGGCGTGGATCAAAGCCTTCGCGGGTGAGCGAGTCGCCGCGCGACAGCAGGTCGCTGGGGCGGATGGTGTCGCGCAGGCGGTCCGAGACCTGCTGCAGCAGCTGGTCGCCGACGTTGTGGCCGAGGGTGTCGTTGATGCGCTTGAAGGCGTCCAGGTCCATGAACAGCACGGCGAACTTCTTGTTGCCGATCTTCGAGCGCTGCAGCTCGCGCTCCAGCATCTCCAGGAAGGCCTGGCGGTTGGGGATGCCGGTCAGGCTGTCGCAGTAGGCCAGGCGTCGGATCTGCTCTTCGGCGCGCTTGCGTTCGCTGATGTCGCGCACCAGGCCCAGCACCTCGGACGAACCGGTGGCGACCAGGCGCGCTTCGTAGTGCTGGACCTGGCCGAAGCGGATCAGCTCATATTCCACCGAGCGCACCTGCCGGATGCGCAGCGCGATCTCGACCTGCTCCAGCATGCGCTCGGCGATATCGCGCGGCAGCACCTCGCTCACATGCTTGCCCACGCATTCGTCGGCGGCGAAATCCTCGCCGCTTGCACTCTCGCGCCGGTTGCCGATATGGCGGCCGCCCGTATGTCCCGTCTCATAGTCGAGATAGACCCCGTTCTGGTCCATGCGGAAGAAGGTGTCGGGAATCGCCGCCAGCACCGCGCGGTTCTGGGCGTCGGCAATGCGCAGGCGCACGATGGCGTCGCTGGCGCGCAGCACGTAGAGCACTCGGTGGCCGAGGATGGGCCAGTTGATCGGCTTGGAGACGAAGTCGGTGGCGCCGGCCTCGTAGGCATTGGTGACGGCTTCGAGGTCGTCGCCGCCGGTCACCATCACGATCGGCACGGTGGCGCCGTTCTCGGAATCGCGGATCGCGCGGCAGGCGGCAAAGCCGTCCATGTGCGGCATCTCGACGTCCATCAGGATCAGGTCCGGCGCGCACTCGCGCGCGAGCTGCACCGCTTGCAGCCCGTCCTCGGCCTCGATGGCGTCCAGGTTGACGCCATCGAGCATCTCGACCATCAGCAAGCGCATCACCGGATCGTCGTCGGCGACCAGCACGACGCCGGGCCGGTTCGCGCGGTGTTTGGAGGAAGGGGCTGGCATGTCAGGTTTCCTTCTCAAGGAGGGCGGTGAGCGAGTCCCGGACGGCCTCGAACTCCTGTTCCATATTGGTCAGGAGCGAATCCGCCCCTTCGGTGGTGTCGGCGCGGCCGAGGTGCTCCATTTCCTTGCACAGGGCGGCGAGGGCCTCGGCGCCGACGTTGGCGCTGGCGGATTTCAGGGTGTGGGCGATGCGCCGCACGTCGTGGGTGGCCATGACGCCGATCGCGCGGCGCAGGGTGGAGAGCTGCTGCGGCGTGTCGTCCACGTAGGCGTTGATCACCTTCTGCACCAGGGCGTCGCCGCGTTCGCGCGACAGCATGCGGATCTTTTCCAGCGCCGCGCGGTTGATGACGTCGCGCTGGATCACCTCGACCGATTCGCGCGGCAGGCGCGGCGGCTCGTCGTCGTGGTGCACGGTGGCCGCCAGCGGCAGCGCCATCCAGCGCCCGATCACGGCGGCCAGGTCCTGCTGCGAGAAAGGCTTCGACAAATAGTCGTCCATGCCGGCGGCGAGACAGGCTTCGCGGTCGCCCTGCAGCGCGTTGGCGGTGATCGCGATGATGGGCAGCACCCGTCCGCGGCCGGCCTCGCGCTCCTCGCGGCGGATCGCGGCGGTGGCGGCAAAGCCGTCCATCACCGGCATCTGGCAATCCATCAGCACGCAGTCGTACTGGGCCGCATCGGCGCCGGCGCGCACCGCGTGCAGGGCCTCTTCGCCGTTGCGGGCGCAGTCGACGCGCAGGTCCAGGCTTTCCAGCATGGCGCGCGCGACCTCGATGTTGACCGGGTTGTCCTCGGCCAGCAGCACGCGGCGCGCACGCGGACGGCTGCCGTCCTGGTGCAGGGGATTCGGCGGCACGAAGCGCGGCGCCGGCGCCACCTGGCCGCGCGGGCGGGTCGCCAGGCAGGCGAACAGGTCGGCGGCGCGGGCCGGCTTGATCAGCTGGTAGGCCACGCCGGCCTCGCGGCGCTGGACCGGGTCGGCGGCCAGCTTTTCGGGACTCAGTAAAATCAGGCGCGTCGCCCTGGTGGCGGGCTCGCTCTTGATCGACGCCGCCAGCAGCAGGCCGCTGACCTGTTCCAGCTCCATGTCGAGCACCGCGGCATCGTAGGGGCGGCCTTCGCGCGCGGCGTCGTGCAGGCGCTCCAGGGCTTCGTCGGCGCATTCGGCGCCGTCGCATTCGACATGCCAGGCGGCGAGGTGGCGCTCCAGGCCGACGCGGCTGCTCTCGTTCTCGTCGATCACCAGCACGCGCAGGCCGTCGATGGTGTGCTGGTGGTCGCCCGGCGCGTCCGGATCGACGCGGCGCTTGTCGAAGGCCACCGTGAACCAGAACACCGAGCCTTGCGGGCGCGCGTTGTCGACGCCGATCGATCCGCCCATCAGTTCGACCAGCTGCTTCGAGATCGCCAGCCCGAGCCCGGTGCCGCCGAACTTGCGGGTGGTCGAGTCGTCGGCCTGGGAGAAGGCTTCGAAGATGCGGCCCCTGGCATCGCGCGAGATACCGATGCCGGTGTCGTGCACCTCGAAGCGCAGCATCACGGCCTGGTTGTCCTCGCTGGCGATGCGCACCCGCGCCAGGATCCGCCCCTCGTTGGTGAACTTGATCGCATTGCCCAGCAGGTTGGCCATGATCTGGCGCAGGCGGTTGGGGTCGCCGCAGATCGCCACCGGGATGTCGTTGGCGATATCGAAGTGCATGGCGATGTTCTTGGCTTCGGCCTGGGGCGTGTAGACGGTATGGATGTCGTCCAGCTGGTCCCACAGGTTGAAGTTGATGTACTCGACGGTGAGCTTGCCGGCCTCGATCTTCGAGAAATCGAGGATGTCGTTGATGATCACCAGCAGGTGCTCGCCCGACTGCTTGACCAGCTGGGTGTAGTTGCGCTGGGTCTCGCTCAATTCCGTCCCCAGCAGCATTTCCGCCATGCCCAGCACGCCGTTCATCGGGGTGCGGATCTCGTGGCTCATGGTGGCCAGGAAGGCGCTCTTGGCGCGGCTGGCCGCTTCGGCCGCGTTCTTGGCCTTTTCCAGCTGCTCGGTGCGCACCGAGACCTGGCGTTCGAGCTCGTCGCGGTGGTGGGTGAGGGCCTGGCCGCGGCCCTCGACCTGGGCCAGCATGTTGTTGAAGCTGTCGATCAGGGCGCCCAGCTCGTCGTCGCGCTGGTGGGCGATGCGCAGCGTGTAGTTCTGGCTGGCGGCGACCTTTTGCGCGGTGTTGATCAGCTTGGCGATCGGGTCGGCGATGCTGCGCCGTATGCGCCGCGCCAGGATCCAGGAGACCAGCATGCCGCTCGCCAGCGCCACCGCCATCGCGCCGATCGCGCGCGCCAGGCGCAGCCAGACCGGGCGCTGGTCGGCTTCGACCATCACCACGCCGGCAGGCTGGCCGCTGGCGTCCGGCGCCACCTGGCGGTAGACGCGCATGCTGGGCAGCCAGGGACGGCTGGCGGCCAGGGTCGCTTCGTCCAGCGCGCTCTGGCCCAGCTCGGGCAGGGAGTCCAGGTGGACGCTCTCGCTGCCTTCCGCACGCCAGCTTGCGAAGGGACGGCCCTTGCGGTCGTACAGCACGGCCGACTGCAGCGCCGGCCTTTCCTGGGCGGCCGACAGGATCTGGGCCGCCAGCTTGCGGTCGTTGAACTGCAGCGCATCCTGGCTGCTGCGGGCCAGCACCTGGGCCAGCGCGCTCAGGCCCGCCGTCTCGTTGCGGCGATGCTCCGACACGGTGGCCAGCGCGAACGCGGCGAACGCAATCAGCAATGCGCTCGCGGCCGACAGCAGGCACATGGTCGTCAGTTTATGGCTGAGGCTGGAACGCTCGAATGTCGGCATAGTCCGCAAATCCATAGGGAAAGAGCTTTCCCGCAAGAAGGGACTATAGGGGAGCGTTTGTTCCCCGCATTTGTGGTGCATCAAAGTACAAAGGGACGCACATTGGCGTCCCTTTGTTGGCTATGCGTTACGGATTCATCTCAGCAGCATCCACCGCGTTTGCCGTTGCCGTAGCGTGCCTGCTGGCGCTCGCGGAAGAACTCCTCGTAACTCATGATGGGTTGATCCGGATGGGTCTTTTCCATGTGCGCCACATAGGTGTCGTATTCCGGCAGGCCGACCATCAGGCGCATGCTTTGCCCGAGGTATTTGCCTGCCTGTGCGAGCGTGCTGAACATGCTATGCCTCGACCGCCGGCTCGGCCGGCACATACTCGGTTTCCTTGGCGCTCGGACGAGCCTGCTTGTTCGCCTGCATGGCGGTGCGGATGCCGAACAGCAGCACGGCGACCACCACGAACATGAAGAAGCCGCACAGGGTGGCGTCGACGTAGTCGTTGAAGATCACGCGGCCCATCTGGTCCAGGCTCTTGGCCGGCGCCAGCACCTGGCCCTGGTCGAGGGCGGCCTGGAACTTGTTCGCGTGGGCCAGGAAGCCGACCTTGACGTTTGGATCGAAGATCTTCTGCCAGCCGGCGGTCAGGGTGCAGATCAGCAGCCAGATGGTCGGCACGATGGTGACCCAGGCGTACTGGCCGCGCTTCATCTTGAACAGCACGACCGTGCCCAGGGTCAGCGCGATACCCGCCAGCATCTGGTTGGCGATGCCGAACAGCGGCCACAGGGTGTTGATGCCGCCCAGCGGATCGACCACGCCCTGGTACAGGAAATAGCCCCAGGCCGCCACGCACAGGCCGGTGGCGATCAGGTTGGCCGGCAGCGACTCGGTGCGCTTGAACGAGGGCATGAAGGCGCCCAGCAGGTCCTGCAGCATGAAGCGGCCGGCGCGGGTGCCCGCGTCCACCGCGGTCAGGATGAACAGGGCCTCGAACAGGATCGCGAAGTGGTACCAGAAGGCCATCATCGCCTTGCCGCCGATGACGTTGGACAGGATGTGGGCCATGCCGACCGCCAGGGTCGGGGCGCCGCCGGCGCGCGAGATGATGGTGTTCTCGCCGACGTCCTTGGCCATCTGGGTGAGCGTTTCAGGCGTGATCACGAAGCCGAGGTTGGACACCGCGGTGGCTGCGGTCTGGGCGGTGGTGCCGACCAGCGCGGCCGGGCTGTTCATCGCAAAGTAGACGCCCGGATCGATGGTCGACGCGGCCACCAGCGCCATGATGGCGACAAACGACTCCATCAGCATGCCGCCGTAGCCGATGAAGCGGGCGTGGGATTCGTTCTCGATCATCTTGGGCGTGGTGCCCGAGGAGATGAGCGCGTGGAAGCCGGAGACGGCGCCACAGGCGATGGTGATGAAGAGGAAGGGGAACAGCTTGCCGGACCAGGCCGGGCCGGAGCCGTCGATGAAGCGGGTCAGCGCCGGCATCTGCAGCATCGGCGCGACGAACACGATGCCCAGCGCCAGGGCGACGATGGTGCCGATCTTCAAGAAGGTGGACAGGTAGTCGCGCGGGGCCAGCAGCAGCCACACGGGAATCACGGACGCGACGAAGCCGTAGCCGATCAGCATCCAGGTCAGCTGCACGCCGGTGAAGGTGAACATCGGGGCCAGGGTCGGCGAATCGTGGACCCACTGGCCGCCGATGATCGCCAGCATCAGCAGCACGAAGCCGATCAGCGAGACTTCGCCGATGCGGCCGACGCGGATGAAGCGCGAGTAGACGCCCATGAACAGGGCGATCGGGATGGTGGCCATCACGGTGAAGGAACCCCACGGCGAGCCGGTGAGGGCCTTCACGACGATCAGCGCCAGCACGGCCAGGATGATCACCATGATCATGAAGGTGCCGAACAGGGCGATGACGCCGGGAATCTCGCCCATCTCGGACTTGATCAGGTCGCCCAGCGAACGGCCGTCGCGGCGCATCGACATGAACAGCACCATGAAGTCCTGGACCGCGCCGGCCAGCACCACGCCGGACAGGATCCACAGCATGCCGGGCAGGTAGCCCATCTGGGCCGCCAGGACCGGGCCGACCAGCGGGCCGGCGCCGGCGATCGCGGCGAAGTGGTGGCCGAACAGCACGTAGCGGTTGGTCGGCACGAAGTCGAGGCCGTCGTTGAATTTGTAGGCCGGGGTCTGGCGGCGGGGGTCCAGGCCCATCACCTTGTCGGAAATATAAAGGCTGTAGAAGCGGTAGGCGATCAGGTAGACGCACACGGCGGCGACCACCACCCAGACCGCATTGATGGATTCGCCGCGGTTCAACGCGACATAGGCGAGCGAAATGGCGCCCGCCAGCGAAAGCGCGGCCCAACCGAGCCGGCTCGTAAGACGATTCATGATGATGACTCCTCCAAGTGATTGCTTATTCTGTAAATGCTTTTTATTGCCTACATTACTGACAAGCTATCGGTGAGTATCTTGCACCGCCTTGCTGACAACAAGCGCATGATTACGCAGGCGCCTCCGTAGCATTACGTAGGGCCGGCCGCGTGATCAGGCGTACAATTTCATGTTACGACGAAATCCATGCGCACGGAATGAAGTTACGGCAGAAGTTCATCTTTCTTGCGATCGCGCCCCTGATCCTGGCCCTGTGCGCGATCGCCCTGTTCATCCGCCAGCAGGCCGTGACCCTGGCCCAGCAGCAGCGCGCCACCATCCAGCAGGCTTACCTGGCCACCAAGCAGGCCGAGCTCGAGCATTACGTCGAGCTGGCCTCGCACGCCATCGCGCATCTGACCGCCTCCGGGCGCAAGGACCCGGCCACGCTGGAGGAAGCCAAGCGCGTGCTGGCCTCGCTCAGCTTCGGCAACGACGGCTATTTCTTCGTCTACGACCTGAACGGCCGCAACCTGATGCACCCGCGCCAGCCCGAGCTGGTCGGGCGCGACCTGTGGAACCTGCACGACCAGTTCGGCGCGCCGACCATCCAGAACCTGATCGCCGTGGCCAGGAAGGGCGGGGGACTGGTGCGCTACAACTGGGCCAAGCCCTCGAGCGGCGTGGCCGCGCCCAAGCTGGGCTATGTGGTGCCGATCGCCGACTGGGGCTGGATGATGGGCAGCGGCTTGTACCTGGACGACGTCGACGCCGCCCTGGCCAAGGTCGATGTCCAGCAGTCGAAGAATATCGAGACCACGATGTGGTGGATCGCCGGCCTGGCCATCCTGGCGGCGCTGGCGATCGGCGCTTCCGGGCTGGCGCTGAACGTGAGCGAATCGCGGGTCGCCGACGCCAAGCTGAAGGTGCTGGCCCAGCGCGTGGTCGACTCGCAGGAGACGGAACGCGCGCGCCTGTCGCGCGACCTGCACGACGGCATCAGCCAGTGGCTGGTGTCGATCAAGCTGCAGATCGAGGCCGGCGTGATCCGCCTGGCCGGCAACGCCGAACAGCAACAGCAGGCGCGCGCCAGCTTCGAGCGCACCGCGGAGGAGCTCAACAAGGTGCTGGGCGAAGTGCGGCGCATCTCGCACGACCTGCGCCCGACCCTGCTCGACGACATGGGCCTGGGCGCCGCCCTGGAACACCTGGCCGAGGAATTCAGCCAGCACAGCGGCATGCCGGTGTCGTTCACGGCGGCCGGCCGGGTCGAGAAGCTGCCGCAGGTGGTGGGCACGGTGCTATTCCGCATCGCCCAGGAAGCGCTGACGAATATCGAGCGGCATGCGCATGCATCGACGATCTCGCTGTCGCTGGAACGGCGGCGCCAGGAACTGACGCTGGCGGTGGCCGACGACGGCGCCGGCTTCGACACGGAAGACGTCGCCGTGCACCCGCAGCGCGGCATCGGCCTGCGCAACATGATGGAGCGGCTCGACGCGATCGGCGGCGCGCTCCGGATCGCATCATCGAACACGGGCACCACGGTGCGCGCGACCGTCGACCTAAGCCACTGGAACCACGATGACTGAACTCTCCGACAAGCCCGTCCATATCATGCTGGTGGACGACCACCCCCTGGTGCGCGACGGCCTGCGCGCGCGCCTGGAAGCGGTGCCGCACTTCCGCGTGGCGGCCGAAGCCGGCTCCGGCGCCGAGGCCCTCGCGATGGTCGCCGGCGCCCGGGTCGACCTGGTGCTGATGGACATCACCATGCGCGACGGCAGCGGCATCGAGACCACCGCGCAGCTGGGCCGCAGCCACCCGGAAGTCGCCGTGCTGATCCTGTCCATGCACGACAAGCTCGAATACGTGAGCCAGGCGATGCAGGCCGGCGCGCGCGGCTACGTGCTGAAGGATGCGCCGGGTAGGGACATCGTGCTGGCGATCGACACCGTGATGGCCGGCGGCATCTACTACAGCGCCCCGGTGGCGCGCCAGCTTGCCCGCCCGGCGATGCCGGACAACCAGTTGACCACGCGCGAACAGGAAGTCCTGCGGCATATCGCCAACGGCGAATCGAACAAGCAGATCGCCCGCGCGCTCGACCTGTCGGTGCGCACCGTCGAGACCCACCGCCTGAACATCAAGCGCAAACTGGGCATCGAAGGGCAGGCTGAGCTCATCAAATTCGCGGTCCAGCACGCATTGTAAATATTCTCGGATAAAGTGTATCCATGTGGAAACATTTGAGTTGCTTTCCGATAATGCCTGCACTAATATTGATGAATTGACCAATCATGCATAAACATCAATAGCTAATGCCTGCTGTCCCATTCCCGTTGGTTGACATCCGTTCCGTGGCCAACGCGCAGAACGAATGGGTCGCGCTGCTGTTGCGCGCGGCCGAGGGCAGCTTCGACGACGCCACCCTGCAGGCCATGTTCGGCGCGCCCGACCTGCTGGCCGCCGTCGCGCCCCTGGATTGCATCCTGCTGCTGGACTCGCCGGCGCTGCTGACGCCTCCCGTCTTGAAACTGCTGCCGCCGAACCGCGTGGTGCTGGCGGTCGACGCCCGCTCGCTGGCGGAGGAGGGCGTGGCGAAACGCCTGGCCGGCCTGCAGCTGGACGGCTACCGCGTGCTGCTGGACGGCCCGCTGCCCGAGGGGACGGCGCCGCCGCTGGCGCTGCGCAGCGTGTCGCGTCTGGTGGGCGGCGATGCCTTCCCGCCGCCGCCGGCCTCGCTGCCGGCCCTGTTCGGGCCGCACCTGGCGCGCGGCGTCGACACGCTGGCATCCCTGCGCGCCTGCGCGAACGCGGGCTTCAGCTGGTTCTCGGGCGGCTATGCGCTCGACGAGGCCGAAGCCGATGCCGAAGACCCGCAGCAGCACGACGACGGCACCACGCGCCGGCGCCTGATGACCATGCTGGCGCTGCTCTCGCGCGACGCCGATTCGCACGAACTCGAAACCCAGCTGAAGCAGGACCCGGCGCTGTCCTACCACCTGCTCAAGCTGGTCAACTCGGCCGCGTTTTCGAGCGGCCTGCAGATCACCAGCTTCGGCCAGGCCATCAGCCGCATCGGCCGGCGCCAGCTGCAGCGCTGGCTGCAACTGCTGCTGTATGCGCGCCACGACCCGGACGGCCCGCCCAACCTGCTGCTGCCGGTCGCCGCGCGCCGCGGCGCGGTGCTGGAAGAACTCTGCAAGCGCGACGGCGGCGACCGCGACGAACAGGACCTGGCCTTCATGACGGGCGTGTTCTCGTTGCTCGACCGCCTGTTCCGGACCCCGATGGCCGCGCTGCTGCGCGACCTGAACCTGCCGCCGGACGTCGAAGCGGCCCTGCTGGCGCGCGAAGGCCGCCTCGGCCAGCGCCTGCGCCTGTGCGAGATCTCCCGCCCGGCGCGCGCGGTGCTGGACGGCGCCGGCGTCGACAGCCTGTCCTGGTGGCAGGCCCAGCTCCGTGCCTATCACTGGGCGATACAGGTGGCGCGCAATGTCTAAGCTGCCGCCCGCGCCGCCAGTGCCGCCATTTGACATCGCCGCCAGCAGCGCTGCGCTTTGCCAGGCGGTACTCGGCCTGCGCGGCGACGCGCTGCACGCGGAACTGGGACGCGTCGCCGGCGAACTGCTGGCTTGTTCCTTGGCGGTGTTCGTGGCCGGTTGCAGCGATGCGGGCGATGGTGTGCTGGCTTCGCAGGTCATGTTGAATGGCGATGTGCTCGGCCACTACCAGCTCGGCGGCCGCACTTTCGGCGACGCCGACCGGCGCCAGCTCGACGCCCTGGCGACCCTGACCGGCACCCTGCTGCAGATGCACGGCCTGGCCCAGCGCACCACCCACGCCTACGCCCAGGTCGAGGCCCAGCTGGCGCACCAGTCGCAGATCCTCGACCAGATTCACGAATCGGTGCTGACCACCGACCGCATGGGCTACATCACCAGCTGGAACCGCGGCGCCGAGCAGCTGTTCGGCTACACGGCGGTGGAAGCGGTGGGACGGCACGTCCTGTTCCTCTACGTCGACGACGGCGGCGAGGAGGGCGCCGACTTCCCGGACGCCTTCGCGGAGCAGGGCGGCCGCATGATGGAAGTCCGGCGCCGCAAGAAGTCCGGCGAAATCTTCTGGGCCAGCCTGTCGCTGTCGCCGCTGCGCGACCTCGAGGACAACCCGGTCGGCCTGATCGCCTACCTGACCGACATCACCGAGCGCAAGCTGGCCGAGGAACGCCTGCACCACCTGGCCTACTACCAGGAGCTGACCGGCCTGCCGAACCGCACCCTGTTCGCGCGCCTGGTCGACCAGGGCCTGATGTCCGCCCAGCGCAACGAGGGCACGGCCTGCGTGCTGTACATCGACCTGAACCGCTTCAAGCTGATCAACGGCACCCTCGGCCGCACCGTCGGCGACGAGCTACTGCGCCAGGTCGCCCAGCGCTTCCGCAAGACCCTGCGCGACGAAGACGTGGTCTCGCACCTGGCCGCCGACGAATTCGCGATCGGCTTGTTCGACGTGCGCCAGCACTTCGAAGCCACCACGGTGGCGCAGAAACTGCAGGCGGTCCTGGAGGCCCCCTTCCTGATCGGCGGCCACGACCTGCGCGTCGGCGCCAGCATCGGCATCAGCGTCTACCCGCAGGACGGCGCCGACGCCGAGACGCTGCTGCGCATGGCCGACATCGCGATGCAGCGTGCCAAGGAGCGCGTCGACAACCCGGACCACAACGTCGCCTTCTACCGCCTCGACATGAACGAGGGCATGCAGCAGCGCATGCAGATCGAAACCGGCCTGCGCCACGCGCTGGGCCACGGCGAACTGCTGCTGCACTACCAGCCCAAATTCGAGATCGGCAGCTCGCGCCTGGTGGGCGCCGAAGCCCTGGTGCGCTGGATGCACCCGCAGCGCGGCATGATCCCGCCCAGCGATTTCATTCCGCTGGCCGAGACCACCGGCCTGATCGTCCAGGTGGGCGAGTGGGTGCTGGAGCAGGCCTGCGCCCAGGCCGCGATCTGGCAGCGCGCCGGCCTGCCGCCGTTCCGGCTGGCGGTGAACGTGTCGGCGCGCGAGTTCACGTCTTCGCTGCCGGGACGGGTGGCGGATACCTTGAAGCGTTATCGCATCGATGCGTCCTGGCTGGAGCTGGAGATTACCGAGAGTACGCTGATGCATGATATCGATTACGTCATCGGGATCATGGATCACATCAGTGCGCTGGGCGTGGCGCTGTCGCTGGATGACTTCGGGACTGGGTACTCTTCGCTTTCGTACCTGAAGCGCTTCCCGATCGACACCTTGAAGATCGACCGGTCCTTCACTACCGGGATTCCTTCGGACGTCAGTGACTGTGCGATTGCCAGTACCATCATCAGCATGGGGCGCAAGCTGGGGCACCGGGTCATCGCCGAGGGTGTGGAGACGCTGGAGCAGATGGAGTTCCTGCGCCAGGCCGGGTGCGATGAGGTGCAGGGGTATTTGTATGGGAAGCCGATGGCGGCGTACGACTTCGAGAAGGCGCTCAGGGAGAACTGGCTGCTCGTCGCGTGAGGCGGTCGCGCCGTCGTCCCCTCGCACGTTATGCCGTCATCCTCGCGCACTCCACGCCGTCATTCCCGCGAAGGCGGGAATCCAAGTTTGGTTGAACCGCCGACAGCACGAACCCTGCCTGCCAAGCAACGATTTATGTATAATGCGGTTCCCCAGGAAGCGTGGCCGAGTGGTTGAAGGCAGCAGTCTTGAAAACTGCCGACGGGGGAACCCGTTCGTGAGTTCGAATCTCACCGCTTCCGCCAAGCATACTGAACAAGAGCCCCACACGATGGGGCTTTTTTTCGTCTTCTCATAGGGGAAAAGTCAAAATCGGTGTCCACCGACGTCCACTAGAATCTACCCACATCCACGCACGAGGGGTGGGTAGGAATATGGGTCGTTTCAAGAGTGAAAATCTTGGCGGAGACCATGCCGAAAGGTGGGTAGATACCGATGAGCTACACGATCAACAAGCTTTCCGCGATCAAGGTCCGTTCGGTGACACGGCCTGGCATGTACGGCGACGGCGCCGGGCTTTGGCTGCAGGTGTCGAAGAGTGGCGCCAAAAGCTGGATCTTCCGCTACGACTTTTGTGGCCGGCGCCGCGAGATGGGGCTCGGCTCCTGTCACACCGTCGACCTGGCGCTGGCGCGCGAGAAGGCGAAGCAATGCCGCCTCGTGCTGCTGGAAAAGCGCGATCCGATCGATGAGCGCGATAAGGCGCGGGCCGAGTATGTGCACCAGCAGGCCAAGCGCGTCACCTTCGACGAATGCGCCTCAGCTTACATCTCGGCGCACCGCGGCAGCTGGAAGAGCGCCAAGCATGCGGCGCAGTGGGAGACGACGATCGCGGCCTACGTGAGCCCCATCATCGGTGCGATGCCGGTGGCCGATGTGGACACGGCCCTTGTCGTCAAGGTGCTCAGGCCGATTTGGACTACGAAGACCGAGACGGCTACGCGCCTGCGTGGACGCATCGAGTCCATCCTCGACTGGGCCACGACACACAAATTTCGTCATGACGAAAATCCGGCGCGGTGGCGCGGGCATCTGGAGAACCTGCTCGCCAACCCGAACAAGATCGCGCCGGTCAAGAACCATCCGGCGCTGCCGTGGCGCGAGATCAGGGCGTTCATCACGGAGCTGCGCAAACGGGAGGGCGTGTCGGCGCGGGCCATTGAGTTCGCCATCCTGACCGCATGCCGGTCGGGAGAGGTGCGCGGGGCGCGCTGGTCCGAGATCGACATGGACGCCAAGCTGTGGACGATCCCGGCCGAGCGCATGAAGGCGGGGAAGGAGCATCGGGTTCCGCTGTCTACCGGCGCCGTTTTCATCCTGGCCGCGATAGAGGGCCGTAGCGGCTTTGTTTTTCCCGGCCGGGACAAGGAGACGCTTCTTTCCGATATGAGCCTTACGAGCGTTTTGAGGCGCATGGGGAGGACGGATATCACCGTGCACGGCTTTCGTTCGACCTTCCGCGACTGGTGCTCGGAGTACGATAAGAACTCGTTCTCGCGCGAGGTTTGCGAGCATGCGTTGGCGCATGGCTTGCCGGACAAGGTCGAGGCGGCGTACCGACGTGGCGACCTGCTCGAGAAGCGGGTAGTGTTGATGCAGGCGTGGGCCGACTATTGCGGCAGCGTGGAGTAGACGGCTGCTCTCTTCGGCATTGGCAATGCGGCGATTAATCCGTACAATCACCGCATGAATTGCGGCGATTACACTTATATCTGGCAGGCTCCGGACTGGCCGAACTGGCGCTACGACTTGGCGGCGCTGGTGTCGCCGCTTGCGCAGGTCAGTCAGCGGCAGGGCCTTCTGCTGGGCAGGCTTGCCGATATCGGCCTGGGCCTGCGCGATCAGGCCAGTCTGGCCGCATTGACCGACGACGTCATCAAGACCAGCGAAATCGAGGGTGAGCACTTGAACGTCGCCTCAGTACGTTCATCCATTGCACGGCGCCTCGGCGTCGAGATTGGTTCGCTGGCGCCGGTCGACCGGCACGTCGAGGGCGTGGTCGAGATGGTGCTCGATGCTACCATCAACAGTTCGTCGCCGTTGACCCCGGAGCGCTTGTTTGCCTGGCATGCCGCGCTTTTCCCGACCGGCTACTCTGGCCTGAGCAATATCAGTACCGGCATGTGGCGCGACGATGCTCACGGTCCGATGCAAGTCGTGTCCGGACCCATTGGGCGGCAGCGCGTCCACTACGAAGCCCCACCGGCGCAGCGCTTGGCTGGCGAGATGGAGCGCTTCCTCGCTTGGGTCAACGCACCGGTCCAGGCCGAGCCGGCACTGATCCGCGCCGGACTCGGGCATCTCTGGTTCGTGACCCTGCACCCGTTCGACGATGGCAACGGCCGTATCGCGCGCGCCATCGGCGACCTACTGCTGGCGCGTGCCGATGGCAGCCCGCAGCGCTTCTACAGCCTGTCGGCGCAGATCCAGCGCGAGCGCAAGGCGTACTACGACATCCTCGAGCGCACGCAAAAGGCCGGCATGGACGTGACCGAATGGCTGCTGTGGTTCCTGCAGATGCTCGGCGAGGCCGTGGACCTGGCCCACCATGCGCTCGACGCCGTGCTGGAGAAGGCTCACTTCTGGCAGCGGGTCTCGGGCGTGGCGCTCAACGAGCGGCAAGTTAAGATCATCAATCGGCTGCTCGATGGGTTCGAGGGCAAGCTAACTAGCAGCAAGTGGGCTGCGATCGCGAAATCGTCGATGGACACTGCGCTGCGTGACATCAACGAGTTGGTTGAGGTGGGCATCCTGCAGCGGTCCGGTGCTGGCGGGCGCAGTACAAGCTATGACTTGGTGAGACGGCCAGTGTCTCCACTACCCTGAGTATTGTGACAAGTTGACGCGGATTGAGGGCGGTACCGGCTTGTCGGCGGCGTCCAATTTTCGTCATGACGAAATCGCGGAGTTCGTCATGACGAACTTTTTTCTCCACGTGCTGCGCTACGAATCAGGCCGACTGGCGCGGATGCACTGGACTGCCCACTGTTCGACTTCACATCTGATCCAGGCCGACGACCTGCCTTGAAGCTTCACAGGTTTCGGGAAATTTCCTTTCTTGATCGCATCGTAGATGCTGCTGCGCGATCTTCCGCAGATGGCAAGCACTTCCTTGAGTCTGATGAATTGCACGGCTGGGCGACTACTCAATACACGGCGTTCTACAGCAACATTAGGAGCTAGTTGATCCATGGATGCCTCCAAACGAAAGTGAATGAGACGTCGTGGCTACGTCAGGCCAGTGGTCAGGGACCGAAATATTCCTGTGTCTATAAGGCTTACCGATAGACATAGAGTCGAGTACCCACAATGCGTACCAGTTTGACGTCATGTGGTTGCTGAGACATTGCGCCAGTACCTGTGCACGCTTCATAGCAGAAGGATCGAACGCGTTGAAGACGGTTTATTGGGGTTTAGGTTTTGCAGGCAGGCAGGCAGGCAGGCAGGCAGGCAGGCAGGCAGGCAGGCAGGCAGGCAGGCAGGCAGGATAGACTAACGTCTTAAATGTTTAATCTCTACGAGATTAAACATGCGGGTCCCCATACTTAGCCAATGGTCGTAACGTAATCATTTAGGAGGACGGCAAGTCTCCGCAATTTCGGCATCAAATGTGAAAAAAATGACAATTATTTCTTGCAAGAATTAAATCGCTTTGGCGCATTCCCGGCTTAACAAAATGTATGGTAGAGTTGTAGTTTATGTTGTCGATAGCAAATATCGGAAGGTCGAATGCTCTTCGATTGCTGTTGTGGTACCGCACAATCAAAATTTTTATTAACTCATCGTAGGTTATTCACTGATGACCGAAATTCTTGGTTACGGGGCAGTAGCGCCAATTGTTGAGCGTCCCGCGATTTCTTTTTCTAGTATTACCTTTTCTGACGGACAAACCCTTTCGTTTGAAGAGGATGAGATTGTAGTATTTGTCGGGCCGAACAATGCAGGGAAGAGTGCAACCCTACGTGAGTTGCAGAGTCGGCTTGGTATACCTACGCCTCAGATGATCGTAAAAGATGCGAGGATAAAGAAAGTTGGGACCGGGGAGCAATTCCGCGAATATCTCGAACGCAATACCCAGAAGATTGGCCCGCTTGAAAATGTGCAGTATGGGGGGTTAGGCTTTTCAATTCATCATACACACTTGCAGTTTTTTGAAACCGAACAAAACTTTCACGTTATATCGCCATTTTTTTGTAGTCGGGTAGCTACGGAGAATCGCATTAATGGTGCAGACCCCGGTGGCGCTATTGCGTTATACCGAGATGCACCCTCACATCCCATCCACTATCTCTTAATGGATGATAAGCTCACGGCATCTATTAGCGAGCTTTTCAGGCGCGCATTCGGTAAGGACTTAATTGTATTTCGTAATGGCGGCTCTCATTTTCCTTTGTATGTCGGAGAGAAACCATTATTGGATGACGGCGAGACGGAATTTTCAAGATCGTACATCGATAAGCTGCTTGCGACAGCAGTTCCGCTTCAGACACAAGGCGATGGCATGAGAAGTTTCGCCACCGTGCTAATTCACGCACTCGCGACAGAGAATCACTCTGTGCAATTTCTGGATGAACCTGAGGCTTTCCTGCATCCCCCGCAGGCTAAATTGTTGGGTGAGTACATTGCGGCGCATCGGCGTACTCGTTCTCAACTTTTCATTGCTACCCATAGTACTGATATCTTGGATGGATTAATCGCAGGGGGTAATAATAAGGTTCGGATTATTCGATTGCAACGAAGTGGTAATATCAATAAAGTGAAAGAGCTAAGCCGCGAAAAAACTGCGGCCATAGCGAACGATACGTTGACCCAATATTCCGGGGTGTTTGCTGGCATCTTTTATAAGCATGTGTTTATCACAGAGTCTGACGGTGATTGCTTATTCTATAATTCGATTTTGAATCTTCCGTCTATTAGTGGCGATATTCACCCTGATGTCTTGTTCATTCATGCTTCTGGAAAGCATCGTATGGGTAAGTTGGCTTCCACGTTGCGCGATTTAGACGTGTCATTGTCGGTTATCGCTGATATCGACATCCTTAATGATGAGGGGACATTTCGTCGACTCTACGAAACCCTCGGTGGCACTTGGGAGGATATTCGTGCTCATTATCAAACAGTAAAAAACAGTGTAGAGGCGCTAGGGCCGCCACTGCGGGCCGAGCAGGTAAAGTCTCTAATCCTTGAGAAGCTTGAAAATATTAATGGGATGGCAACTTTCCCGAAAGATGTTGAGAAAGGCATCAAAAGCATCTTTAGTATGTTATCGCCCTGGGATAACGTTAAGCACGTCGGGCGTAGTGCACTGCGGGGAGGCGGTACGATCGGCCAGTTCGATCAGCTATGTTCTAAATGTGCAGAGAAAGGGCTTTGGATTGTTCCCGTAGGAGAACTCGAGGGTTTCTGTCGTAGCATTGAGGCGAAACATGGGCCTGCATTCGTGGAAAAGATTCTCGAGGAGCGTAATCTGGAGAACGATCCCGAGTTGGAGGATGCGCGCACCTTCGTCCGTAATATTTGGCGTGCTCAAGAGGGGACTGGGGAGCGATGAGTCAAGCACCCAGTTTAAGAGACTTATTTTGTCCGCGGTTGCTATGCCGCTACGTATCAGTGGCAACTGAGATGTGATGACTAAAAATGCCTAACAGTCGTCATAAAATAGTGCGTTCACCAGTTGAATCCACGGAAAAGTATACTTCGGTAAAAAAACTTAGCGAATCCATATTGGCAACTAGTTCGCACGCGCAACCTTAATGGCCCAGTGGGCACCCAGGTGGGTAGACCAAAAAACATGTCTCGATTTTCATAGACAAACTACTGCTGACACCGCTTCCGCCAAGCATATTGAACCAGAGCCCCACAAGTTGGGGCTTTTTTTCGCTTCGACGAGTCCAGGTGTCCAGAAATGGCCAAGCCAATCGGCGTTGCGCCAATCCTTGCACTCACCGCCAATGCGGCGATTACGCCCTCCATTCACCGCATAAAGTGCGGCGATTCGGCCCGCGTTTGGCACCTGTCGCGCCACAGCTTCGCCACGGAATCAACCACTACCCCGGAAGCATGGCGTTGCAAGAAATCAACACCCCTCTTGCTATGCGTTAATAATAAATTGAGTAAATATCGAACAAACAATAAACTGTCATTTTTGCAACGACCTAACACTTCCGGTGGAGATCAGAATGGCACTGAATGGCAAGCTGATGGTAATCCTGGCGACCATGACGGTATTGGCCGCCCCCGTCGCCATGGCATCCGGTAGCGAGGAGGGGGCGATTACCGGTGTAAGCGCAGTCACGTCGTCGAAGCTTGCGCTATATTCGGGGCCGGCGCAGGCCAGGAAGGTGAAGGAGGTGCCGAAGGAAGAGATCAAGCTGCCCTTGCCTGTGAATGAAACGGATGAGGAAGAAAGGTTCCTGAAGGTCAAACTCGACGGCGAAGTTTACTGGCTCAGCCGTAAACAGGTTTCCGTGACACGGGCCGTCTCCGTTGGCTGCCTGGCGCAGGCCAGTGCACCCGTCGAGGGGGCGACGATCCGCGGCGCAAACGAAGGCTGCAAGAAATGAGGCCGGCATCGCTTGCAGGGGCGCTGCTTCTGGCGCTGGCCGGCATCTGCTCTGCCCAGGAAACGCCGCCTGCGCAGCCGGCCGGCGAATCGAACTTCCTGTCCAGGTTTTTCGGCGGTGCCGACAAGACCCAATTGAGCAAGCTGCGCGGCGTACCGTATCAAACGTCCAACCAGGCGATCGGCGTGGACCTCGACCTGCTCGACCGCCGCGCAGCGGGCTACGGACTGGTGTCGGCGCCGGCCCTGGAGCAGTACGCAAACGCGGTGCTGCGCAAGCTGAAGGAGGCTTCCGGCATTCCTGGCCTGCCGGGAACCGTCTACATCTCGGCCACCGACGACATGGCGGCGCAGACGACCGCGGACGGTAACATCTTCATTAGTTACCGCTGGTTCGACAACCTGAACAATCCGCGCCTGAAGCGCGGCCAGGAAGACACGCTGGCCGCCTTGCTGGCGCACGAGCTGGGCCATATCGCGCTCGGCCACCACAACAGCGATTTCTTCGCCAACGCGGCAAAATGGGCCCAAAGCTACTACGCCCAAGCGATGCTGGTGAAGGCGGCCCTCGAAAAGAAGCTCGATGGCCAGATCCCCTTGCCGGAACAGGCGAAGAAGAATCTCGTGAAGATGCAGTATGTCGTCGAGATCATCGACTCGATGGCGCACCCCGCCTGGAAGCGCGGGCAGGAAGAAGACGCCGACGCCTTCGCCATCGACCTGACCCATGCCGCCGGCTACACCTATCAGGAAGGCGTGAAGCGCTTCCTCGAACTGAACAACAGCGCGGAAGAAGTCCAGAACCAGCGCAAGACGGCCCGTCTCGCGGCCCTGCAGGCGGACGTCGACGCCTCGCTCAAGGTCGGCAAGGTCGACGTGGCGATCAATGGCATCGGCACCCAGCTCAGCCAGCAACTGCAAGGACTGTTGACGGCGACGCATCCGGACTCGACCGCGCGCATCACGAAGACCAGTGCCTATGCGGAGAAGTTCTATCCCCGCGAATGGATCGAGGATGCGGAAGCGCCGGTTTCCGATCAATACCGCAAGGTGGCGATGTCGAAGGACAACCTCGAGCTGATCGAGATGTACAACGGCGCATTCGAGCTCGAAGGCATGTTCGCTTCCCTGACCACGGAGGGTGTGCGCGAGGCCTTGGGCAAGGGCGAAAAGCTGACACGCAAGGTCGGACTGAAGAACGTCGACCGCAACAACTGGCTGCTGTTCTACGAATACGCGCGCACGATGCGCTACGCCTCGGACCTGGGCCAGCAAGCGCCGCTGGCGTCCGCGCTGCCGGCGGCGCCACCACCGAAGGCCGGACGCAAAAAGGCGAGTCCGGCTGCCGCGCCGGTGCTGAAACTGGAAGAGGTCGAAGAAGCATTGACCGTGGGTGAAACCGCCATGAGCTTCAAGCCCTATCAGGACCGGATCAAACTGGCCTTGCAATCTGGCCATAGCGACCTTGCCTTGTCCATCCTGGCCAGGACCGACAAGAAATTCGAGCTCGCGCGCAGCACGCTGCCCGGGACCATCGGGTTCTACGCCCGCGCCGGCAAGGCCGAGCGCGCTACCGAACTGGTGAGTCTCTGCCAGAAGAAATACATCGACATGCGCGACGAATGCGCGAAGGCTTCGCAAATCAAATGAGTCATTCGAATCACTCGCATAAATTGCACTGGGGCGCAGCGTTCACGATCAATCTGGTGATCGGCGTGGCGTTCGCGTTCTTTGCGCAATGGTTGCCTTCGAGCGAGGGCGCTAAGCGCATCGTCACCCGCATCTGGGGGCCGGTGGTTACCCAGACCTATCCCGCCACGGGGCGCGACCAGGTGACGGTCATGCTGATCGACGACCTCGACTTGCGCCAATACGAAGAGATGTGGCCGGTGTCGCTCGGATTTCACCAGCGCCGCCTGCAGCATCTGCTGAAGTATGGGCCGAAAGCGGTGTTCTTCGACATCGCATTCCTGGACGACCGCCGGGATCCCGATCTCGACGGTTTCATCGATACTGCCTGCCGCGCCAGGCAGCAGGGCGTGCCTGTCTTTATCGGATCGTTTGCCAACGCAGGACTGACGCCGTCGCGCGTCGAGACGGAAATGCTCAAGCGCCGCGTCGAGGTGCAAGGAAAGAGCCTGCCTTGCATCGAGGCGGCCTACCTGAACCTCAAGATCGACGGCTTCGACCAGTCGGTGTGGGAATACGACGTCGGCCTGCCCGAAGGCAGTCAGGACGGGCACGAAGCCGAACATGGGCGCCATGCGGACGCAGTGCGTTATCCCTCGCCGGCGGCGCGCCTGTATGCCATCGATCACCAACTCGACAAGGAAGTCCTCGAGGAGCCGATGGCCTTGGTGTGGGGAATGAAAACCGATCCCTTCAATCTTTCCTGGATGCGCAACGACGAGCATGATGTCGGCACGGGCCGGCCCTGCGCTGCCAACTGGAGCATGTGGCGCGTGCTGCCGTTCGGGAAAATGGGGCCGCCATTGTGCCCTTACCAGCGCACGCTGCCGCTGCGTACCCTGAACCTCGCAAACGGACTCGATGCGGGTGGACTGCACAAGGCGCTGGCCGGCAAATACGTCATTTACGGCACCCATCTGCAGAGCACTGCGGACACCATCACGACCCCCTACCACGGACGCGTCGCCGGCGCTTACCTGCACGCGATGGCGCTGGACAACCTCCTGTCCTTCGAGGGCAGGCCGCGCCGGGCCGGCGAGTTCGCGGAGCCGGGCAGTGGCGCGGTCACGGCATTCACCTTGTTCGCCCTGGTCGTGATTTGCGGCTTCATTGCGGTCAAGGAAAGGGTGTCGCCGAGGCTGAAGAAGGGCAGTGACGAAGCGAGGAGCGCATCGCATGGGATCGCCGATAAAGACCATGTCGAGCCTACGGCATGGAGGCGGCTGAAGGGCTTGCTGCGCGCGATCGGCCGCAGCCTGCGCTCTCGCCTCGTGCCAGGCCTGATGTTCGGCACGGCGGCGCTCGCCGTCGTATTCCTGCTGATCTACGTGAGCTATGAAGTGCTCGAACTCGGGCCCATGGTATGGGTCGAGTACGCGCTGTTCCCGCTGGGGGCGCATTTCCTGCACATCGGCGAAAAGATCGAGGAAGCGTTTGCCTGGATGCTCATGCAATGGAAGGGCGGCCACGAGGACGAGGAGAGCGTCAAGACCGCCTGAGCCAGACCGATCCCTGCCGGAGCCCGGCACGGCGCCCGCCATCGTGCGCTTGCCGTACCAAAGAAGCGATGTAAAGGCTACTTGACATACAGCCCAAGCACGCCTAGGATGTAAAGCATGCTTTACATCCCATGAACCCACCGAGGACCAAGGCCATGCCCAAACCATCGCACTGGATCGTTCAGTACCTGTTCGCCGTCGTCTCCATGTTCGGCCTGCTGCTCGTCATCGACCTCCTGATGCGCGACGAAACCTTCGCCCGCGCCTGGCCCTCGGCACTGATCTGGGCCGCAATCGCATCCGCCCTCTTCATCGGAACCCGTTATCGCAACATGAAGCGAGGGATCGCCTGCGTCGTGTGCGAGACGCTCGACAAGAAATAGGCGCTCTCACTCTCCATCGCTCTGCAAATGCTTCAACAAGCGCGCCGCCGCCGGCGACTGCGGCAAATGCTCGTTCCAAAGAATCTTGAATTTCCGCACGCACCACTTGTCGACCAGCCGCACGACGCGGAAGCGCGCGTTGTCCACGCCTTTCAAGGCGATCTCGGGGATGAGGGCGATGCCCAGGCTTTCGGCCACCATGTTGCGCATGGCCTCGAAATTGGTGACGAGGACGGACTTCTGGATCTGGCGGTCGAGCACTTGGGCGGCGGCCTGCGACATGGTGTGGATCGAGGCGCCGCTCTGCATCATGATGTGTTTTTCGTCCAGCGTTTCCTCGAAGGCGATGCGCTTGCGCTGGGCGAATGGATGGGCGCGCGGGACGATCAGCACCAGTTGGTCGGTCACGTAGTTTGCTTCCGAGACGCCGGGCACGCTGTCGGAAGGGGCGCAGATGCCCAGGTCGGCTTCGCCTGCCTTGACGGCATGGGCGATCGAATCGCTCAGCTTTTCCACCAGTTCGACCGAGACGCCCGGGTATTGCGCCATGAAGGTATTCAGCTGCGGGGGCAGGTAATAGCAGAGCGCCGTCATGTTCACCCACACGCGCACGCTGCCGGAAACGCCCGCGTGGTGCTCGCTGATGTCGCAGTCCATCTGGCGCAGCTGGCCGAGGATGGCTTTGGCATGCTTGTAGACGGTCAGGCCGGCCGCAGTCGGTTCCACGCCCCGGCTCTTGCGCCGCAATAAGGCGACGCCGGCAGCGTTTTCCAGCTCCGACAGGCGGCGGCTGATGGCGGAGGTCACCACATTGCCTGGCTCGGCGGCGGCGGAAATGCTGCCGTGCTCGACGACGAGCACGAACAGGCGCAAGGTATCCAGATCGTAGCGCATTGATATCCAGTGATTTGCCGAATTGCGATAGCTCCGCTGACGAATCATCACTCCACGTCAAGGATGCACCCTGTTAGTCTTCCTACCAGACAGGAGACATCCGAAATGCCCAAGCAAAAGACACTGTTCGAGAAAATCTGGGAGCGCCATGTCGTCGCGGATTATGCATCGTCGGCGCTGCTGTATATCGACAAGCACCTCGTCAACGAAGTGACGAGTCCCCAGGCCTTCGATGGACTGCGGCTTGCCAACAGAATGCTGTGGCGTCCGAATTCGGTCATGGCAACGGCCGATCATAACATTCCCACCAAGAACCGGCAGGCCGGCATGCACGACCGCGTAGCCCAGCAGCAGCTGGAGGCGTTGGAGGGGAATTGCGCCGAATTCAAGGTCAATTACTTTTCGCTGCAGGATCCGCGCCAGGGCATTCTGCATGTGGTGGCGCCGGAACTCGGCGACACCTTGCCCGGCACCACCATCGCCTGCGGCGACTCGCATACCACCACCCACGGCGCCTTCGCCGCGCTGGCCTTCGGCGTCGGCACCTCGGATATCGAGCAGGTGCTGTCGACCCAGACCCTGAGCATGCCCAAGCTCAAGTCGCTGAACATCCAGGTGGACGGGCTCTTGCCGGAAGGCGTGTTCGCCAAGGACCTGGCGCTGGGGATCATCCGCGCCTTCGGCACCGATTGCGGCGCCGGCCACGTGCTGGAATTTTCGGGCAGCACCATTTCGGCCTTGAGCATGGAAGCACGGATGACCTTGTGCAATATGGCGACCGAAGCCGGGGCCCGCGCCGCGCTGATCGCCGTCGACGAGGTCACGCTTGCCTATCTCAAGGACCGCCCGCTGGCGCCGAGCGGCGCCGAATGGGATGCGGCCGCAGCTTATTGGAGGACGCTGAACTCCGACCCCGGCGCTATTTACGACAAGCAGCTGCGCTTCGATGCGAACACGCTGGCGCCGCAGGTCACATGGGGCACGACCCCGGCGATGACGGCTTCGATCGACGAAACGGTGCCGACCCCGGACAGCATCGCCGACCCGTCCGCGCGCAAGGCGGCCGAGAATGCGCTGGCCTATATGGGCCTGCGTGGCGGCGAGGCCATCCGTGCCATCAGACTGGACAAGATCTTCATCGGCTCCTGCACCAATTCGCGCATCGAAGACCTGCGTGCGGCAGCCCAGGTCGTGCGCGGCAAGACCGTCGCCGCCAGCATCAAGCAGGCGCTGGTGGTGCCCGGTTCCGGCCTGGTCAAGCAGCAGGCCGAAGCCGAAGGACTGGACCGCATCTTCATCGACGCCGGTTTCGAATGGCGCGACGCCGGCTGCTCGATGTGCCTGGGCATGAACGACGACCGCCTGTCGGCGGGGGAGCGCTGCGCATCCACCTCGAACCGCAATTTCGAAGGGCGGCAAGGCCATGGCGGCCGCAGCCACCTGGTCAGCCCCGCAGTGGCGGCGGCGACGGCCATCGCCGGGCATTTCTGCCTGCCGGGAGAACTGCAATGAAGCCCTTCGACACCCTGTGCTCGAACCTGGTGCCGATCGACCGCGACAACGTCGATACCGACGCCATCCTGCCGAAGCAGTACATGGCGATCATCACCCGGCTCGGCTTCGGCGACTACCTGTTCGACAGCTGGCGCTACCGCGAGCCCGGCGCCCCCGGCCAGGACAATGCACGGCGGACGCCGAATCCGGACTTCGCCCTGAACCAGTCCGCCTACGAGGGCGCGCAGATCATGCTGGCGCGCCGGAACTTCGGCTGCGGCTCCAGCCGCGAGCACGCGGTGTGGGCGATCCAGCAGTACGGCATCCGCGCCCTGGTCGCGCCCAGCTTTGCCGACATCTTTTACGGTAACTGCATCCGCAACGGCCTGTTACCGGTACGGCTGCCAGCCGATGTCGTCGATGGCCTGTTCGCGCGACTGGCGGCGAACCCCCGGCTGCAGGTCTGCATCGACCTCGAGGCCCAGCAGCTGAGCGTCGAGGATGGCGCGCATGTCGAACACCACGGCTTCGGGATCGAGGAGCGCCACAAGGCCACGCTGAGCCAGGGTCTGGACGAGATCGACCGCATCCTGGCGGAGAACAGAGCAGCGATCGAAGCGCTGGAAAGCCGCCGCTTCGCACAGGAACACTGGCTCAGAAAATAAACATTCCGAATGCGGAAGAGGAGACGATGATGTTGGAAGCAACCCAAACGCAGCAACTCGCGCAGGCGCAAGGAAAGTGGAATGCGCGGCTGACCCCGAAGCACTGGAAGACCCTGAGGGGCGCTTTCCTGGGCTGGATTTTCGACGGCTATGAAGCGCTGGCGCTGGTGGTGGTACTGTCGCCGCTGCTGGCGTCCTTGATGACGCCGGCGCAGGCGGCCTCGAAACCCTTCTACGCCGGCCTGGTGATCGGCACGACCTTGCTGGGCTGGGGCATCGGCGGCCTGATCGGCGGCGTGCTGGCCGATTATGTCGGCCGCAAGACGGTGATGATGTGGTCGGTCCTGCTGTATGCCTTGTTCACCGGGATGACCGCGTTCTCCGACAGCATCGCCATGCTGTGCGCCCTGCGCTTCATCACCGGCCTGGCGATGGGCAGCGAATGGAGCACCGGCATCGCCCTGGTGGCCGAGACCTGGCCGCCGGAAGCGAAGGCGAAAGGCGCGGGTTTCCTGCAATCCGGCTTCGGCTGGGGCACGCTGGCGGCCGCGTTCATCTGGTATCTGCTGCAGCTGGTCGGTCCGCTCGGCGTGGACGCCTGGCGCATCATGTTCCTGGTTGGCGCCGTGCCGGCCCTGTTCGTGCTCTACATCCGCAAGGACGTCGACGAATCGGAAGAGTGGATCGCCGCCGTCAAGAACGAGCAGTGGGGCGCGACCGAAGCGTCGAAGGCGTCGAAAGAGAAGGGTGGCAAGCGTCCCTTCACCCTGAAACAGCTGTTCACGGAACGCGAAGCAGTGCGCCGCATTGTCCTGACCTCGATCCTGTCCGTCGTCAGCATCGCCGGCTGGTGGGCGGTGTCGAGCTGGCTGACCGAATACACCCGTACGCTCGCCGCGGCGCAGGGCGGCGGATTCCACTGGGATTCCTACGTGTCCCTGCTGTACACGGTCGGCGCGATCGTCGCCTACATGGTCTCGGGCTTCATGGCCGACGGCATGGGCCGTCGCTGGTTCCTGTTCCTCACCTTTGCCGGCTCCCTGGTCACGACCTTCCTGATCTACGGTTTCGCCACGACGCCGCTGCAGGTGCTGGTGTTCTCACCCATCAACGGCTTCTTTACCCTGGGCTGCGCCTTCGCCTGGCTGGCCATTTATCCGTCGGAGCTGTTCAACACCGCGGTGCGTTCGACCGCGGTCAGCTTCGTGTTCAACTCGGCGCGCCTGGTGGCCTGGTTCTTCCCGATCGCGGCCGGTTCGATGATCAAGGCCTTCGGCGGCATCGCCCCGACCGCGATGGCCTTTGGCTGCATCTACATCGTCGGCATGGCGCTGCCCTGGTTCCTGCCCGAGACCGTGGAGCGCGGGCAGTGAATGTCGCTGCCGGTCACGGAGGCCGGCAGGCGCGCGAACCAGGGCTGCGCCTGTTCGAGCTGGTGCGCCAACTGCAGCAGGCGGTCCTCGCTGCCGAAGGGGCCGACGAACTGCACGCCCAGCGGCAGGCCGTCTGCGGTCCAGTGCAGCGGCACGCTCATCGAGGGCGTACCGGTCAGGTTCGACAGCTGGGTAAAGGGCACATGGCGCAGGTTGTCGGTGGCGATCTTTTGCACTGTGGCGTCGAGCAGCCCCATTTTCGCCAGCAGGCCCATGATGCCGGTGCCGTGCAGGAAGCCGAACAAGGACTTCTCGAAGCCCGAAGGATCACCGGTGCCATGCTTGACCGGCGGCGCGGCCAAGGTCGGCGTCAGCAGCAAGTCGTACTGCGCGTGGAATGCCGCCAACGCACGTGAAAACTCGTTCCACTTGTTGAGCTGCGTGGTCAGTTTGGTGGCGGACACGCTCGAGCCAAGGGTAACGAGAATGCGGTTCATCAGCTCCAGGTCATTCGCGTTTCCACCCAGCTCCCTGGCCCGCGCCACCGCCGCCGGAATCTGCCCGAAATACAGGTGCAGATAGCTCTGCGCCAGCGCCGCGCCATCGATCCGCGGCGCGGCTTCCTCGACATGATGGCCGAGACTGGCCAACAGCCTGGCCGTGCGCTCGACCGCAAGCACCGCCTCCGGATGCACCGCCGTCCCGATCGGCGAAACGGACGTGAAACCGATCCGCAAGCGCCCCGGCTCGCGCTGCATCGCCTGCACATAAGGCGCCGCAGGCGGCGCGATCACGAACGGATCGCCCGGCTCGGCGCCCTGCAGCACATCCAGCGCCAGGGCCGAATCCCGTACGCTGCGCGAAATCACGCCTTCGCTCGAGGCCCCGAACCACACCTCGCCGATCTCCGGGCCAGGCGACACCCGCCCGCGCGAGGGACGCAAGGCAAACAGGCCGCAGCAGGCCGCCGGAATGCGCAAGGACCCGCCGCCATCGTTCCCGGCCGCCATCGGCACGATGCCCGCCGCGACAGCCGCCGCCGCGCCGCCACTGGACCCGCCAGGCGTGCGCGTCAAATCCCAGGGATTGTTGGTGCGGCCGAACAGCTCGGGGTCGGTCACCGCGCGAATCCCGAACTCGGGCAGGTTGGTCTTGCCGAAGATGACCAGCCCCGCCTTCAGGTAGCGCTCGACCACGTGCGCGTGCCTGGACGGGACCACGCCAGCCATCGTGCGGCTGCCGTAAGTGGTGGGAATGCCGGCATAGTCCTGCACCAGATCCTTGAGCAGGAAAGGCACGCCGCCAAACGGCCCGCTCAGCGGACCGGCCGCGAGCTGCGAACGCGCCTCCGGCTCCATCAAGCGCACAAGCGCATTCACATCCCCATGCACCCGCCGATTCTGCGCCAGCGCCACATCCAGCAGCTCGCCGGCGCTCACCTCGCCCCGCGCCACAAGCTGGGCGAGGGCAGTCGCATCACACCCAAGGTAATCGGCAAAATCCATTCGGCGTCTCCATTGTTGTTATGATGTAATTTAACACTGATATTGTCATAGAAGAAACCCAACCGCAATGTCCGAAGTTTCCCAACTCCTCAACACCATCAAGCGCCAGCTGAAATTGCAGGGCAAGACCTACCGCGACGTCGCCGCCGCCTTGCAGCTGTCGGAAGCCAGCGTCAAGCGCCTCCTTACCTCGGACACGCTCGGCGTCGACCGCTTAATCGAGATCGGCAACATGCTGGGCTTCACGCTGGCCGAGCTGGCCCAGGAAGCCGCGTTGACCGGGACGCGCCTCAGGACGCTGACGACGGCACAGGAAAAGGATCTGGTCTCCGACACGCGGCTGCTTTTAATCGCGGTGTGCGCGCTGAACCACTGGACCCTGCAGGACATGCTGGCCGTGTACAAGCTGACCGAGGCGGAGTGCCTGCAGAAGCTGCTGCACCTGGACCGCCTGCACCTGATCGCCCTGATGCCCGGCAACCGCATCCGGCTGAACGTGGCGCGTGATTTCGACTGGCTGCCGGATGGGCCGATCCGCCGCTATTTCCGTACCGAGGGCCTGGACGATTTCCTCGACAGCGGCTTCGACAAACCGGAGCAGTCGCTGGCCTTCACGCACGGTATGCTGACGGAGAGCGCGCTGGCGCGCATGCAGGCCGAGCTGCGCCAGCTGCGCGCCCGCTTCGCCGAGCTGCACCAGGAGAGCCTGGCCTCGCCGCTGCCCAAGCGCCGCGGCAGCGGCCTGCTGCTGGCGCTGCGCGAGTGGGAGCCGGCGGCATTCACTGCGCTGCGGCGCTGACCAGGCCTGACCAGGCCTGAAAAGGGAGACGACGAGATGCAAGCCAGACCAAGCTACGTGCACGGCGCCCACGATGTCCCGCTGATCGGGCAGACCATCGGCAGCTTCCTCGCGGATATCGCGGAACGTTACGGCGGCAACGAGGCCCTCGTCGTGCCGCACCAGCAAGTCAGATGGACCTACACGGAGCTGGACGAGCGGGTCACGAACTTGGCGGCCGGCCTGCTGGCGCTGGGCCTGCGTCCCGGCGACCGGGTCGGCATCTGGTCGCAGAACTGCGCGGAGTGGGTGCTGGTGCAGTTCGCCACCGCGCGCGCCGGGCTGGTGATGGTCAACATCAATCCGGCCTACCGCCGCTCGGAACTCGAATACGTGCTCGCCAAGGTGCAGTGCGCCGCCCTGATCCTGGCCCCAAGCTTCAAGTCCAGCGACTACCTCGCCATCGTCGGCGATGTCGTGCCGGAGCTGACCGATAGCCAGCCGGGCAGCTTGCAAGCCAGGGCCCTGCCGCATCTAAGACATGTGATCAGGCTGGGGGCAGGCCAGACCCCGGGTATGTGGAATTTCGACGACCTGCTCACGAAGCCAGACGAAGCACAACTGGCCGACCTGAAAACCATCGAAGCCAGCCTCCAGTTCGACGACCCGGTCAACATCCAGTTCACCTCCGGCACCACCGGCTCGCCGAAAGGCGCCACGCTCACCCACCACAACATCCTGAATAACGGCTTCTTCGTCGGTGAGGCGATGAAGCTCACGGACCGCGACCGCCTGTGCATCCCGGTGCCGCTGTATCACTGCTTCGGCATGGTGCTCGGGAACCTGGCCTGCGTCACGCATGGCGCCACCATGGTCTTCCCGGGCGAGAGCTTCGAGCCGGCCGCGGTGCTGAAGACAGTCCAGGCCGAGCGCTGCACCGGCCTGCATGGCGTGCCGACGATGTTCATTTCCCTGCTCGATCATCCGGACTTCGACAGCGTCGATTTGTCCACGCTACGCACCGGCATCATGGCCGGTTCGCCCTGTCCGGCGGAGGTGATGAGCCGCGTGATCGACAAGATGCACCTGGCCGAGATCACGATCGCCTACGGCATGACGGAGACCTCGCCGGTCAGCTTCCAGAGTTCGACCGATGACCCGGTGGCGCTGCGCGTGTCGACCATCGGCCGCGTGCATCCGCACCTGGAGGTCAAGATCGTGGATACGGAAGGGCGCATCGTCCCGCGCGGCGTGAAAGGGGAGCTGCTGACGCGCGGCTACTCGGTGATGCTCGGCTACTGGGGCGACGAGGACAAGACCCGCGAGGCGATCGATGCCGCCGGCTGGATGCACACCGGCGACCTGGCCGTCATCGACGACGACGGCTATGCGGCCATCGTCGGCCGCGCCAAGGACATGGTGATCCGCGGCGGCGAGAACATCTATCCGCGCGAGATCGAGGAGTTCCTGTACCGGCATCCGAAGGTGCTCGACGTGCAGTGCGTCGGCGTGCCGGACCAGAAATACGGCGAGGAGCTGTGCGCCTGCATCGTCCTGCGTCCGGGCATGGCCGCCTCCGAGGACGAGATCCGCGCCTTCTGCAAGGGGCAGATCGCGCACTACAAGGTGCCGCGCTACATCCGCTTCGTGCCGGGCTTTCCGATGACGGTCACCGGGAAGATCCAGAAGTATCTGCTGCGCGCCCAGGTGGCGGAAGCGCTCGGACTTTAAAGGCTCTGCTCCCATTGCACGCGCCACACGGTGCGGTTGCGGTATACGTAGCTGGTCCTCAGGTCCGGGTCGCCGGCATACACGCTGCGGCCGAGGTAGTTGGGGTGCAGCAGGTCCGACACCGACAGGCGCAGCCTGGAGCGGGCGTCGCGCTTCCACACGGCGTACAGGTCGAGCTGGCGTTTGGGGCCGCCGTAGTCGGCCAGCAGGGGACTCTGGCGCGAGGCGAAGCCGCTGCGAACCGTGTAAGTGCCGCCCAGGTCGGCAAGCGGGCTCGCCGCGTAATCCAGCCCCAGGTTGCCGGTCCACGCCGGCTGGCCGGCGATGCGGTTGTCCGGCCCCGCCACCGCTTCCAGGCGCGACCAGTTGCGCGCCAGGTTCATGCGTCCGGCCAGCGCGCCGCGATGCGTCTTCGCTTCGAATTCCAGCCCGCGCACCAGGGCCGCGCCTTCGTTCGACGGCGTGACGATCCACACGCCGTTCTGCTCGAACACGCGGTCCAGTGTGATGTCGCGGATGCGCTTGGCGAAGGCGCTCACGCTGAGCATGTCCTCTTTTCCGAAATAGCGTTCCCACGCCAGGTCCACGCCCAGCGACAGCTCCGGGCGCAGGTTGGGGTTGCCCTGCTGGTCCGGGTTGGTGGCGCTGTTGTTGTTGTCCACCGTGTAGCGGCGCGGCATGAGCTGGATGATGTCAGGCGCCTTGTAGGTGCGGCTGAGGGCGAAGCGGAACTGGTCGCCCTTGTTGCCGGCGCCGCCGGGCTTGAACAGGGTCTGGAAGATCGGGCTCCAGACGCCGGCATCGACGTCGACGCCGGCGTGCGCGCTGCCCGCGCCGGCGGTATGCAAGTCTTCGCGGCGCAGGCCCAGATAGGCCGACCAGGCCTCGCTCAGGTCCCACTCGTCCTGGATCCAGAAGGCGCTGCGCCGGACCGTCGCCTGGAAGTCTTCGTCGCTGTCCAGCAGCGGGCGTCCGCCGGCGTCGGCCTGGTGCTCGCGGCGGAATTCCTCGCGCTGCGTGCGGCCGAGGTCCCAGCCCAGGGCCAGCGCATGGGTCTTGAAGATGGGCCGGCGGTAGCTGCCGTTGAGGTTGAGGCCGCGCTCGAGCTGGCCGGAATCGACATGGTGGGTCTCGAGCAGGGTGTCGAGGGCGTCCGTGCCGCGGTACAGGAAATCGGCGGCTATGGACTTCGAATAGCCGGACAGCTTGGCGCTGAAGCGCGCGCCCGCGTCCAGCTTGCGGGTCCAGGACAGGTCCGCATAGCCCTGCGCGGGCGAGCGCGCGCGGTAGCTGCTCGCGCCGCGCGGGAAGCTGGTGGATTCGCCGATGGCCGTGTCCTCGCGTTCGAGCTTGGCGTTATTGATGCGCTTCCAGCGCACCCAGCTTTGCGAGGACAGGGTGTCGCGCGGCGACGGCTGCCAGTCCAGGCGCGGCGTCAGTTCCAGCCGGTCGTTGACCTGGCGGTCGATCCAGGCCAGGTGGCGCAGCAGCGGGCGCGCCAGGCTTTCCTCGGTCGCGAGGCCTTGAAAGCTCTCCTGCTTGTGGCTGTAGGCGAGCGTGAGCGTGTAGGCCACGGCGCCCAGGCGCCCCGAATGCTGGGCGTTCAGGGTCGGCGACAGGCGGCGGCCGTCGGCGATGAAGCTGCCGGCTTTCAGCTCGGTCTGCGGCGCCGCCGCCTTGCCGGGCTTGCGCAGCACGATGTTGATGGCCCCGGCCACGGCCTGGCCGTTGGTCTCGGCGGTGGGCGCGCGCATGATCTCGATGCGCTCGACCAGCGCCGGATCCATGGTCTCCAGCGAAAAGCCGCCCGGGGCGGGCAGTCCGTTCAGCAGGATGGCGACGTAGCCGGCGCCCAGCCCGCGCATGCGGATCGCCGGCTTGCCGGGCGCGCCGTCGATGCTGATGCCGGGCTGGCGCTTCAGCACCTCGACGAGGCTGGCGTCGCCCTGGCGCAGGATCTCCTCGCGGCCGACGACGATGGCGGTGGTGGTCGATTGCGCGCGCTGTTCGATCGTGCTGGCCGTGATCGTCACCTGCTGCATGGGCTGGGTTTGCGAAGAGGCGCTGGCGTGGAAGGCGAGCAGCAGTGCGGCGGAAAGGGCGGTGCGTGTCTTAGTCATGGAGCAACTATGCGATGCGGCTGGAAGACCGGACAAGCACCGTGGGACGAATCCCCGCGCGCCTGTGATGGCGAAAAATCGCTTGACTTGTTTTCACGTGTAAGGAATTATTGACACGTGAAAGACGAAACCAAACCAATCGACGGCGACCGCCTGCTGGCCATGCTGGCGGCGCTCGCGAATCCGCACCGGCTGCGCATCGTCGCGGCGCTGGCGACGGGCGGGCGGAACTACGTCAGCCAGCTGGCGCGCGACATCGGCCTGAGCCGTCCGCTGCTGCACCTGCACCTGCAGAAGCTGGCGGACGCGGGCCTCGTCACCAGCCGGATGGAGCTGTCGGCGGACGGCAAGGCATTGAATTATTTCGAGGTGGCGGATTTCGCGCTGCCGCTGGCCCCGGGACTGATCGCGGAAGCGGTCAAGACCCTGAACAACAAGGAAGAGTAGAGGTTCCTATGTCCACAAGTAATTATCTGCTGACCCTGTGCCTGCCGCTGTTGACGGTGCTGCTGGTGTTCGCGATCAAGCATGTCTCGGCCGTGCTGCAGGCGCGGGCCAGGTTTGCGCAGGACGATGCCTACCGCCAGCTGGCGGCCCAGGCCGCGCAGACCCAGGCCGAGACGGCGGCGCAACTGGCGGCCATCGGCGCGGCGCTGGCGCGGCTGGAGTCGCGCACGGCGAGCGTCGAACAGATTCTGAAGCAAGTCGAATGACAACCCAGGAGGCCATCATGGTCAAGGTATCCCTGTTCCGGCTTTACCTGCTGCGCGCAATGTATCTGTTCATCGTCGCCGGCTTCGGCATGTTCATCTGGCCGGGCATCCTGCATCACCGGGGCCCGTGGGAGCTGATGCAGGGCGTGGTGAACTGCATGCTGATCGCTTTCTGGACCCTGGCCATCTTCGGTCTGCGCTATCCGCTGCAGATGCTGCCGGTGCTGCTGTGGGAATTCGTGTGGAAGATGGTGTGGCTGCTGGCGGTCGGACTGCCGGCCTGGCTGGGCGGCGGAATGGACGAGGCGACGCAGGCGAATGCCTTCGCCTGCGCGTTCGCGCTGCTGATTCCCTTCGTGCTGCCCTGGCGCTACCTGGTCGTCCACTATCTGGTGAAGGCGGGCGACCCGTGGCGTGCCGAAGGCGATCAGCGGCTCGAGGCGGGCGCCTCGATCCGGTAATCCCAGGCTGCCAGCGAAGCTTGTTTCCCGCCCGGCAGCGCGAACTTCTGGGCCGCGTTCGACAGGTTGACGCTGACCTTCACCGCATTGCCCTCGCGCTTGCGCAGGAAGGCGAAGACCTTGTCGTTGCCGGTCTCCATCACCTCGATGCCGCCGCCGTACTGGCCGTTCCACAGCGCCGGGTTGTCGTGCTTCAGCTTGAGCAGGCTGGCGTAGAAGTCCGCGTAGGGGTAGTTGTTCCAGTTAATAGGATCTTTCTCGAAGAACTCGATGCGCTTGTCCAGGCCGGCTTCCTGGCCGCCGTAGATCAGCGGCATGCCGGGCAGGGTGGCGGCCAGCACGGCCATCGCCTTGAAGGCCGGGCCGTAGAGTTCGACGTCGCTGCCGGCCCATGAGTTCTCGTCGTGGTTGGAGGTGAAGCGCATGCGGTAGGCGCCCGGCGGGAAGGCTTTCGGCGGATGCTCGAGGAAGTCCTTCAGCGCCTTCGCGTCCTTCTTGCCCTTGGCGATATCCTTGAACAAGTCCTTGGTGTCCCAGCCATAGCTCATGTCGAAGGCGTGTTCCTGCAGCTCGGGCTTGTCGGCCTCGGCCAGCATGAAGACCGGCTTGATGCGGTCGAGGGCATCGCGCGCCTGGTTCCAGAACGGGGTCGGCACCTTGCCGGCGACGTCGCAGCGGAAGCCGTCGACGTCGGTCTCGCGCACCCAGTAGGCCATCGCATCCGTCATGCCCTTCCACAGGGCTTTATTCCGGTAATCGAGGCCGGTGACGTCGGTCCAGTATTCCGGCTCCGCGCCTTCCGTGTAGGTGACCGGGAAGATCTCGCCCTTGTCGTTCAGCAGGTACCAGTCCTTGTGCTCGACGGTCCAGCGGTTGTCGAAGGCGGTGTGGTTGGCGACCCAGTCGATCAGCACTTTCATGCCGAGACCGTGCGCCTGCTTCACCAGGGCCTTGAAGTCGGCCAGGGTGCCGAACTCCGGATTCACCGCCGTGTAGTCGCGCACCGCGTAATAGCTGCCCAGCGTGCCCTTGCGGTTCTTCTCGCCGATCGGCTGGACCGGCATCAGCCACAGGATGTCGACGCCCATCTTTTTCAAACGCGGCAGGTGGGCGGCGAAGGCCTTGAACGTCCCTTCCTTCGTGTACTGGCGAATATTGACTTCGTAGAGGTTGGCGTTCTTCGACCAGGCCACATGCTTCACCGGCGCGGGTGCGCCGTCCGGTTCCGCGGCGGCGGCGTGAACGTAGGCGAAGGCGCCGCTGAGGGCGAGTACGGTTGTAGCAAGGGTACGGGTCAATTGTCTCATTGGGCTTGTTTTCCTGTAGTTTAGTTACAGCGGTAGGACGATTCTAAACCGGATCGTGGCTGTAGCGTCGGATTTCGCCGACAAAAAGTCGAGCCAACTTGAGTATGTATGTGTGCGATATTGGACAGAGTAGACTGGTAGAGACCGGCTACTGTAGGCGCATAGAGGAATCGATCATGAAAACGCCGCCCATCATCGCCATCGTATTCTGCGGAGCCGCGCGACTCGCGTTCGCCCAGGACGCGGCCGCCGCCGGAGATCCGCCCGCATCTTCCGCACAGCCGGCCGAGGCCGCTTCGACGCCGGACGGCGGGCACGATGTCGCCGTCTTCACCGGCGTACCGACCCGGACCCGCGGCGCCGACTGGGCGACGCCGCCGCGCCGCGTCTACGGCCAGCTCGGCCGTTCACCCCTTGGCGGCATCGAAGGCTTCAGCCTGGGCCGCCAGTACAACTTCGAATACCTGGCGCTGGCCGACGTCGGCGATCCTTTCCACACCGGCACGGCGGGCCGCGCCAGCAATCTGCTGCTGCAGAACGGCATGCCCACCAACAACAACGTGCGCTACTTCAGCACCAGCCGCGCGGGCCTGTCGACCGGCAGCTCCTGGACCGTCGACACCCTCGGCGGCGACACCACCGGCGACCGTGCCTGGGGTATGACGGTGGGCGTCGACATGGGCGCCTTCGCACTGCGCGCCGCGCACCAGAACCGCCACGTGGCCCAGGTCCACCTGTACGACCTGGCCGGCGCCAACATGGATGCCAAGAACTCGCTGATCGCCGCCAACCTGCGCATGCGCTGGGGCACGGCCTACGCGGCCTACGCGGCGAATCGCGGCTGGGGCAGCTCGCCGCTGTACAACCCGGACAATCCCTACGGCGCGGGCGTGGCCAGCACTTCGTCGACGGACAGCCGCGACACCCTGGTGGGCGTGGCGGTGCCGATGACGCGCGCGACGACTTTCCTGGCGTCCTTCATCCACAAGAACGACCGCGACCTCGCGAACCGCGACGCCAACCAGATCGCGGTGGGCGCCAGCTACGTGGTTTCGCGCAAGACCGACTTCTACGCGGCGCTCTCGCACACGATCACGACCAATGGCAATGGCGTGCTGATCGCCCACCCGAACGGCAGTTCCGCGGTGAATATCGGCATGCGCCATGCGTTTTGAAATTGGGGTAGCCTGACCCCATGATTTTTTGCATTCAATTGGAGGAACTATGACTGGCTCGAGCACACTAGATCCGGATAACTTTCCCGGCGCACCAGACCGTAGCCTGGGCAAAGGCCACGGCATCGACGCCCTTGGCCCGAGCGATGTGACCGACAGCGGCAGCGACGTGGTCGGCGGCCCCGGCTTCGCAAGCAACCTGGACGATGACCAGATCCTGGACCTGGACCGCGGCACGACCTCGGACAACGAGGAAGGCTACGCCCACGACACTGCCGGCGCCGACATGGGCGATCCCAACCTGGAGAGCGACAGCGACTTCGGCGGCACCGGCGAACGCGCCGCCGCGGGGCGCGATCTGAACATCAAGGACGGCGCGGATATCGATACCGACCACATCGAATCGATTCCGGATTTGCCCCTGACGGATGAGGATGTGGACTTTTTGGGGACCCGTCCGCCGAAGGGAAAATAAGCGGTGAAGTTTTGCCGAACGTAAAAAAACCGGGCATTGCCCGGTTTTTTTTCAGGTCATGCGTGCCATATGTTTCGCGCCGTCGGCCGGCGCATCATGCCCCAGGCCGCCAGCAAGGCCCCGCCGACGATCACCGCCTTCACCGGTGTCGAGCGCAACTGATAAGCCTGGTACACGCTGCGCTCGCTGGTCTTGTGCGGCAAATTGTTCCGCTGCCGCAGCTCGCGCGCCGGATCCGGCGCATACAGGGCATCCTTCCGGTCCGGATTGTTCGGCACGTCCATTTGCTGCTGCTGGCGGAACACCATCGCCCGCATCAGGCCGTCCAGCGGACGCGGCAGCACATTGCCCATCACCGACAGCAGCCTGGCGCGTCCGCCCACGAACAGGTCGCGCTCCGGCGTCACGGCCGCGTGCAGGATGGTCTTCGCCACCAGTTCCGGCGCGTAGATCGGCGGCGGCAGGTCGGGCTCGTGCTCCATGTAGTTCCTGGCGTGGGCCGGGAAGGGCGTGTCGATGGCGGCCGGCTTCACCAGGGTCAGCGAGATCGGCGCTTTGTCCTTTTCCAGCTCCATGCGCAGGGATTCCGTGAAGGCCCGCACCGCGTGCTTGGAGGCGGCGTAAGTGCCCATCAGCGGCACCGAGCGGTCCGAGGCTTCGCTGCCGATGGTGATGATGGCGCCGCCACCGTGCATCTTCATGTGCTTGACCGCGGTCAGGCTGCCGTGCACCACGCCCCAGAAATTGGTCTGCATGACGCGCTGCATGTCTTCCAGCGGGGTCTGCTCCAGGGTGCCGTAGACGCCGATGCCGGCATTGTTGACCCAGGTGTCGATGCGGCCGAAGCGCTCGATCGCGGCCTGGCCGATGCGCTCGACGTCGGCCGGGTTGCCGACGTCGGCCGCCACCGTGATCGCGTCGACGCCGCGCTGGCGCATCTCGTGCGCCAGGGTGTCGAGCGCATCGGCGTCGCGCGCGGCCAGCACCAGCTTGACGCCGGCCTCGGCCGCCTGGCGCGCGGTCACCAGGCCGATGCCGCTGGTCGCCCCGGTCAGGACCATCACTTGTTCATTCAGTTTCTTGAGTTTGACTGACATGGTCGTTCCTTTCCCATCCGGGTGTTCAGAAGGCGCTGCGCAGATGATTGCGTCGGCTTAGTTTCCACGCGGCGAACAGGGCGCCGGCGCCGAGCAGGGCGGGCATGATCTTGTTCGCGCGCAGCGAGACGGCCGTGTAGGCGCTGGATTCGGCCACATGATGCTTGTCGTCCATGCCCTGGCGCTGGCGCAGCTCGTTGCGCGGATCGAACTCGTGCAGCGCGTCCTTGCGGTTCGGCGAGCTCGGCACGTCGGACTGCTGCTGCTCGAACATCGAGGCGTTCATGAACTTGTCGAGCGCGCGCGGCATGGCGAAGCCGCTCGAGGCGATCGCCTTCGACGCGCCGCCCACGTAGACGTCGCGCTTCGGGTGCTGGGCCGCGTACAGGATGGCCTTGGCGACCACTTCCGGCGCGTAGATGGGCGGCGGCAGAGCCGGTTCCTTCTCCATGTAGTTCCTGGCGTGCACGGTGAACATGGTGTCGATCGCGGCGGGCTTGATCAGAGTGACGGCCAGCGGCGCGCCTTCCTTTTCCAGCTCCATGCGCAGGGCGTCCGTGAAGGCTTTCACGGCGTGCTTGGAGGCCGAGTACAGGCCCTGCAGCGGCACCGCGCGTTCCGACAGCTCGCTGCCGAGGTTGATGATGGCGCCGCCGCCGCGCGCCTTCATGTGCTTGACGGCTTCCAGCGAGCCGTGCACCACGCCCCAGTAATTGGTCTGGAACAGGCGCTGCATGTCTTCCAGCGCCACGTCCTCGTTGCGGCCGAAGATCGAGATGCCGGCATTGTTGATCCAGGTGTCGATGCGGCCGAAGCGCGCCATCGCCGTGCTGCCGATGCGGGCTACGTCCTCGGCCTTGCCGACATCGGCCGTGACGGTGGCGACCTGCGTGCCTTTGCGGCGCAGCTCGCCGGCCAGCTGGTCCAGCGCCTCGCCGTTGCGCGCCGCCAGCACCAGCCTGGCGCCCTGCTCGGCGGCCAGGCGCGCGGTGGTCAGGCCGATGCCGCTGGTGGCGCCGGTGATGACCACCACCTGTTCGTCGATCTTGCGTAATTGCACTGACATGAATGCCCCCTGTGGTTAGCTTGTGAACACGACAATCGTGACCAAGTCCGGGAATTCAAGTCGCACGCGTCAAAACGTCGTCCCCGCGAAGGCGCGAAGGCGGGGACGACGGGTCAACTATTATTTCTTGCCAGGCTGATAGATCTGATCAAACACGCCGCCATCCGCGAAGTGGGTCTTCTGCGCCTTGGTCCAGTCGCCGGCGATGTCGGCGATGGTGAACAGCGCGACCTTCGGGAATTGCGCCGCGTATTGCTTGGCGTAGGGCTCGACCACCGGGCGGTAGTAATTCTTGGCGGCGATCTGCTGGCCTTCGGCGCTGTACAGGTATTGCAGATAGGCTTCCGCAACGGCGCGGGTACCGTGCTTGTCGACCACCTTGTCGACCACCGCCACCGGCGGCTCGGCCAGGATGCTGACGGAGGGAGCGACGATTTCGAACTTGTCCGGGCCGAGCTCCTTGACGGCCAACAAGGCTTCGTTTTCCCAGGCGATCAGGACGTCGCCGATGCCGCGCTCCACGAAGGTGGTGGTGGCGCCGCGTGCGCCGGAATCCAGCACCGGCACGTTCTTGTACAGTTTGGCGAGGTAGTCGCGCGCCTTGGCGTCGTTGCCGCCCGGCTGGCGCAGGGCATAGCCGTAGGCCGCCAGGTGGTTCCAGCGGGCGCCGCCCGAGGTCTTCGGATTCGGCGTGATGACGGAGACGCCCGGCTTGACCAGGTCGCCCCAGTCGCGGATCGCCTTCGGATTGCCCTTGCGCACCAGGAACACGATGGTCGAGGTGTAGGGGGCGCTGCGATGCGCCAGGCGGCCCTGCCAGTTGTGCGCGATAAGGCCGCGTTCGCTGATAGCATCGATGTCATAGGCCAGCGCCAGCGTGACGATGTCGGCGGACAGGCCGTCGATCACCGAGCGGGCCTGCTTGCCGGACCCGCCATGCGACTGCTTGATGGTGAGGTTGTCGCCGGTCCTGGCCTTCCACTGGCGGGCGAAGGCCTGGTTGAAGTCCTGGTACAGCTCCCGCGTCGGGTCGTAGGACACGTTCAGCAGGGTGATGTCGGCGGCGTAGGCGGCGGACTGGCCCAGGGTAGAGCCGAGAAGCGCGAACAGGGCCAGCGCAGCGGCGATTTTTTTATGAACCATCGTTTTCTTTCGGTGCAGTGAGGAAGCCTTAGATTAGGTTCCTGCTCAGCGAAAGAAAACGAATTAAAACGATGAACCTTATGCGCTTTTCAGTGCGCCGACTTTTAATGCGCCTTGGACAGGATCAGCAGCCAGCGGCGGAACAGCAGCACTTCCAGGTGACCCGGCACGACGCCGGTGTCGAATTCGATGATCGGGTTGACTGCATAGAAACGCTTGCGGAAATCACGGGTAACCAGAATCTCGCGGCGGCCAAGGCGGACAAGGAACGGGGTCGGTGCGTATTCCAGGCCGAAGGAGCTGTTCAGAGTAGTCATGACGATCCCTTAATCGAATTATGTTGGTCAATGTTGTGTTGCAGTGAAGCTAGAATATCACAAGTACTGTATAAATCCACAGTTACTGTACGCATCCCCAGTTCTTTTTCGCAACTGTTGTATTTTCACCAAATCGCCCCATCTGGAGCGGCATGCTGAATCCCGTCTCCAGACTGCACCGCTTCGTCGCCGCGCGCTTCTCTCCAGAAGGGGAGACGGGCCTGCATTTCACCATCGGCGTGGCGCTGATCCTGCTTGCGGCCCTGGCCTTCGGTGAGATCGCCGAGGACGTGGTCGAGGGCGACAAGATCACCCTCATCGACGTCCAGCTGGCGCACTGGTTCCGCGAGCGCGCCACCGCCGGCTTCACCGAGCTCATGCTCTTCATCACGCACTGGAACGGCATCGCCGGTTCCAGCGTCATGGGCGTGCTGCTGGCCGCCTGGTTCTGGTACCGTAAGGCGCACTACTGGCTGGTGGTGGTGCTGGCGGCGGTGCCGGGCGGGATGCTGCTCAACCTCGCCCTCAAGAATATTTTTCAACGCGCCCGTCCCAGCCTGGAGGATCCCCTGTTGACCTTGTCCACGTATAGCTTCCCCAGCGGCCACACGGCGGCCGCGACCGTGTTCTACGGCCTGCTGGCCTGCTACCTGGTGCGCCGCGTGCGGACCTGGCCGGCGCGCGCCGCCATCGTCGCCGCCTGCGTGGCGATGGTGATGCTGGTGGCGCTGTCGCGCATGTACCTGGGCGTGCACTACCTGTCCGACGTGCTGGCCGCCGCCGCGGAAGGCGCGGCCTGGCTGGCGGTCTGTATCACCGCCATCTCGACCCTTCACCGGCGCCGCATCGCGCGTGCGCGCGGGCAGGAGGTATCGGCATGAACGCGCGCACGAAACCGGTCACCGTGATCGTCAACGGCGGCGCCGGCCATGGCCATGACGACCAGGCCGCGGAGGACCTGCGCGCCAAACTGCGCGAGGCCGGCCTGGACGCCGAACTGGTGCTGGCCAAGGACGGCGAAGAGATGATCGCCGCCGCGCGGCGCGCACTGGAGAACGGCGCGCAGATGGTGGCGGCCGGCGGCGGCGACGGCACCATCAACGCGGTCGCCTCCGTGATGGCGGGCAGCGGCGTGCACTTCGGCGTGCTGCCGCTCGGGACCCTGAACCATTTCGCGAAGGACCTCGGCATTCCGCTCGACCTCGACGAGGCCGTGCGCAACCTGGCCGGCGGCGTGCCGCGCCAGGTCGACGCCGGCGAAGTCAACGGCCGCATCTTCCTGAACAACTCCAGCCTCGGCCTGTATCCGGACATCGTGCGCGACCGCGAGAAGCAGCAGCGCCGCCTGGGCCGCGGCAAGTGGCCGGCGGCGCTGTGGGCGACCCTGGCCGCGCTGCGCCGCTATCCCTTCCTGTCGATGCGCCTGACCGTCAAGGGCGAAACGCTGGCGCGGCGCACGCCCTTCGTCTTCATCGGCAACAACCGCTACACCATGCAGGGCCTGGCGATCGGCGAGCGCGACCGCCTCGACGACGGACTACTGAGCCTGTACGTGGCCCAGCATCCGACCCGCCTCGGCCTGCTGCGCTTTGCCGTCGACGCCTTGCTGGGCAAGCTGGGCAGCGAGCGCGACTTCGACGTGCTGGAAGCGGAGGGCTTCGAGATCGGCACCCATCACAAGCGGATGCACGTGGCCCTGGATGGCGAAGTCACGCAGATGGACACGCCCTTGCGCTACCGGGTGCGGCCTGGCGCACTGACGGTGCTGGTCCCGGCTGCGACAATCGTATCGACGACAACGACAAAGACTTCGGGAAAGGAGCTTGACCCCCATGCGCACACTCGTACACCTCTCTGACCTGCATTTCGGCCGCGTCGACGCCGAACTCCTGGACCCGCTGCGCGACCTGGTCCACAAGATCGCGCCGACCGTGGTGGTGGTCTCCGGCGACCTGACGCAGCGCGCGAAAAGCGAGCAGTTCGAGGAAGCCAAGGCCTGGCTCGACACCTTGCCGGGACCGCAGGTCATCGTCCCCGGCAACCACGACATCTCGCTGTACAACGTGTTCCGCCGCTTCGTGCTGCCGCTGGACCGCTACAAGCGCTACATCACCGACGACCTCGACCCGGTCTACATCGACGAAGAGGTGGCGGTGCTGGGCGTGAACACCGCGCGCTCGCTCACCTGGAAGGACGGGCGCGTCAACCGGGAACAGGTGGCGAAGATCCGCGAGACTCTGGCCGGGCTCCCGCCCGGGGTGGTGCGGGTGGTCGTCACGCACCATCCCTTCGACCTGCCGGAGGGCGCCGAAGAAGACGACCTGGTCGATCGCGCCCAGATGGCGATGGACGCCTTCGCCGAGACCGGCGTCGACCTGCTGATGGCCGGCCACCTGCACAAGAGCCACGCCGGCAACACCCAGGCGCGCTACAAGATCAGCGAGTACGCGGCGCTGGTGGTGCAGGCCGGGACCGCGACCTCGACCCGGGGCCGGGGCGAGGTGAATTCCTTCAATGTGATCCGGACCGACCCGCAAAAGATCGAGGTGGACCGGTATGGCTGGGATGCGGTGCACAAGCAGTTCCAGTTGCTGGCGACCGAGAAGTTCATGCGGAGCGGGAATATCTGGACGGAGGTGAATGAAGGGATGCTGGCGGCAGGGATCTAGGCCCGCTGCCCACAAACGTCATTCCCGCGAAGGCGGGAATCCAGGTTTGCATGCGTTTCGACTGCTCGTCCGACTTGGGTCCCCGCCTTCGCGGGGACGACGATATCAGATCCAGTATTCCCCCAACCTTGCCGCCCACTCCCGGATCCTGTCCATCCACGGCCGGTGCTTCCACCGCTCCAGCGTCACTTCCTTCGAATCCCGCAAATCCTCATTGAAGGCGCTCTCCATCGCCTGCCCGAAGGCCGGATCCAGCACCACCACATTCAACTCATAGTTGTGCAGGAAGCTGCGGCGGTCGATATTCGCCGAGCCGATGGTCGACCAGGCGCCGTCGATCACCGCCGTCTTGGCGTGCAGCACCGCCACCTGCAGCTCGAAGATCTTCACACCGGCCTTCAATAGCTGGTCGTAGAAGCCCTGGCCGGCGTAACGGATCATGCTGTGGTCGGACACGCCCGGCAGCACCAGCCTGACGTCCACCCCGCGGCGGGCGGCGGCGCCGAGGGCGTCGACGATCTGCTGGTCGGGCACGAAGTAGGCCGAGGTGATGTGGATGCTTTTTTTGGACTCCTGGATGGCGACCATCAGCGCCTTGTAGATGCTCGAGTCGCCTTCCGGATTGCCGGCCAGGACGCGGACCAGCTTGTCGCCGGCGGCGCTCAGGGTGGGGAAGTACTCGGCGTTCGGCAGCTCGCCGCCTTCCTGCTCCACCCACAGGTTGACGAAGGACCACTGCAGCGGCGCCACCGCCGGCCCCTCGATCTTGACGTGGGTGTCGCGCCAGCCGACCTTTTTCCCGTCCGCGGTTTCCTTCTTGAATTTCGAGCGGAACAGCGAGCTGTTGGCATAGGTCGAGCTGATGTTGATGCCGCCGGTGAAGGCGATGCGGCCGTCGACCACCATCAGCTTGCGGTGGTTGCGGTTGTTCAGGTCCCAGTTGCCCTTGGCCTTGGCCGGGTTGACCGGGTTGAAGACCAGGACCCGGATGCCGGCCGCGCGCATGCGCTCGAAGAAGGCGGCCGGGGTGGCGATCGCACCGACCGCGTCGACCATGATGTTCACGGCCACGCCCTGGCGCTGCTTCTCGATCAGCACGTCGGCGAATTCGTTGCCGATCTGGTCCTGGTCGAAGATATAGGTCTCGAGGTTGATCGAGCTGGTGGCGGCGCGCGCCGCGGCCATCATCTCGCGCATGGTGGCTGGGCCGTCGAACAACAGGGTCACGCGGTTGCCGGCGATGAGCGGCACCCCGGTCGCTTCTTCCTCCAGCAATGCCATGGCCTTGAGGTCGGTCGTGGCACTGGCCCAGCGCTTCGAGACCAGCGCCGAAGCCTGCTTCGGCGCCAGCGTGCCGCGGGTCGTAGCGACGGCGGGCGTGGCCTTGTCCGGTGCGGCCGGGTCGACCTCGGGCAGGGACTTGCAGGCGATCAGGCACAGCCCCAGGCACAGGGCGCTTATCCAGGATTGCCAGGCTTGCCGGCTTTGCTTGCTAGGGGAGTTCATTCGGCACCTTTTGCTTGTTCGTTCAGAAAATCGGCTTTGGGGCCGATGAAGAAGTCCAGCGGCGCCATGCGCAGGCGCCGGCCCAGCGCGCGCAGCAGCGCGAAGCCGTGGTAGAAGCGGATCTTGCGGGCGCGCAGCGCGACCCACAGCGCCAGCCCGAAACTGACCAGCAGGTTGACCATGGCGATCAGGACGATGCCCAGCACCGTGATGACGATGGTTTCCCGGTCGACCTGGTAGTCGAGGCCGACGAAGCCGATCGCAAAGTTGGCAGAGGAGAAGGTCACGTGGCGCACGTCGAGCGGCAGGCCGAGCAGGAAGCCGAGCATGGCCGTGACGCCCATCAGGAGACCGAACACCGCATTGCCCATCAGGCCGCCGAGATTGTCTTCGACGTAGCGGCCGAAGCGCGCCAGGCGTTCCTTGCCCAGCAGGCGCCGCAAGCCGTGCAGCTGCTGCACGCGCAGGGCCATGCGGGTGTACAGGGCCTTGTTGTCGTAATAGCCGGACACCAGGCCGGAGACGAACAGCCAGACCCCGGCGATGGCAGCATGCAGCAGGGCCAGCGATTGCCAGGGATGGCTGTCTTCGATCAGGTGGCGGGCCTTGAACACATTCACCAGGTGGTGCCCGGTCAGGTACCAGTAGCCGAGCGCCAGCAGGAAGGAGATCGGGATCACGGTGGCCAGGTTGCCCAGCACCGCCGCCACCTGGGTGCGGAACACCTTGTTGACCAGGGCCGCCATGCTGTCGGCGTCGGCCTGCCTGTAGCGGCTGCTTTTCTGGTCGCTTTCGTGCAGGGCGGCGGCGATGCGCGCGGCGGTCATCGCCGGCTGCTTGGTGGCGACCGTAAAATGGAGCACGTGGATCAGCATGAAGCCGAACGCGTAGTTCATGCTGTACAGGGCGGCTTCGATCAGCGGCGCCCGGTGCAGGTAGGACATCAGGATCTTGATGACCGCCATGACGCTGATGATGAAGCCGGCGCCGGCGGCGGCGTTGAACATCTGGCGCAGCGCGCTGCGCTCCTCGGCGATGTAATGCTCGCCGGTGCGGCTGGCGTTTTCGGTCACGTTGCGCGCCAGCAGGTCGATGTTGTCGCGCACCAGGCCGCGCACCTGGTACTTGGTGTTGTGGGCTTCGGCCAGCTCCTGGGCCAGGTCGATCGCGGCGGCGCGGCGCGGCGAGATCGTCGGCTCGGCCGGCGCCGTGGATTCGATGGCCAGCGCAAGCAGGTCGACGCTCGGCGCGCCCGGCAGCTCGCCGCTGGTGTCGACCAGGAACAGCAGCTTGCGCAGCCGGTCGACGCTCTGGGTGATGGCGAGCAGCAGGTAAGTGAGGGAGACGCTGGTGCCGGCCGCCAGCGCACGTCGCCGTACTTTCAGCACCACTTCTTCGCACTGGTCCAGCATCACCAGCAGGTGGCGCGCGTCTTCCATGCGATCGAGCTCGCCGGCCAGCAGGCGGCCGTACTGGTCGAGGTAGTTGTTGGCCTCGATGTTCTGCATCAGGAAGGGCGAGTCGACTTCCTCGATCTCCATGTGGGCATGGATCAGCTTCGGCTCCAGGCCCAGCGCGCAGACGCGGCAGGAGAGGGTGCGGATCGCATCCAGCAGGCCGAGCAGGGTGACGTGGCGGGCGCGGCCGGTCGACGCATCCGCGGGCGGCGGGGCGTCAGCGACGGTGTCGAACAGCTCCAGCCAGTCGGCGTTCGGCACCGCGCGGATCCAGAGGTAATCGTCTTCGCGGCACAGCAGGCGGTCGAGGGTGTCGGACAGGTAGATTTCGTCGAGGGCCGGCGGCAGCATGCGGTAGGCGATGCGCTTTTTCAGCTCGGTGAAGAAGCCGTCGTTCGACAGGATGCCGACGTCGGAGTACAGGCTGGTGTGGCGGCGGGTTTCGAGCAGGGTGGTGAGGTAGCGGCGCAGGGCCCAGGCGTGGGCGGGATCGCCCTTCAGCAGCTGGGTCAGGGTGCGCACCTGGGCGCGCGCATAGGCGGCGTCCAGCGCGCGGCGCGGGCGCAGCTTGTCGACCAGGCCGACCAGCAGGTCGACGCGGTCGCTGTCGGGATCGAGGCGTTCAAGGATGTCGAGCATGAAGGCTAGTGTACCCGCGGACACCCCTGCGCTGTGTACGCCACCGAACTGAGCGGGCCGGGGCGCTGCGGTGCTGCGCCTGCCGGGTTACACTTGTGGGGTCCACATAGGGAGAAGATATGTATCTGACTTACTACAACGGCGAATGGGCCGAAGGGAATACGCCGCTGTTCGGCGCGATGGACCACAGTGTATGGCTGGGCTCCTCCGTGTTCGACGGCGCGCGCGCCCTGCGTGGCCACCTGCCGGACCTGCGCCCGCACCTGCAGCGCGTGATCGACTCGGCCGAGAAGCTGGGGCTGACCTGCCCGCTGTCGGTGGACCGGATGGAAACGCTGGTGCGCGAAGGCGTGGCGAAGTTCCCGCTTGACGCCGAGCTGTATATCCGTCCGCTGGTGTTCGCCTCCGAAGGCTTCCTGATCCCGGTGCCCGAGAAAGCCGGCTTCGCGCTGACCCTGTTCGACGCGCCGCTGCCGCCTTTCGCCGGCTTCTCGGCCTGCCTGTCGGACCTGCACCGCCCGCAGCCGACCATGGCGCCAACCGACGCCAAGGCCTCGGCCCTGTACGCCAACACCGCCCGCGCCCTGCGCGACGCGCGCGCCCGCGGCTTCGACAATGCCATCATGCTCGACCTGGCCGGCAACGTGGCCGAGTTCGCGTCCTCGAACCTGTTCCTGGTCACCGGGGACGGCGCGGTGGTGACGCCGGCCCTGAACGGCACCTTCCTGGCCGGCATCACCCGCGCCCGCGTGATGGCGCTGCTGAAAGAGGCGGGCGTGACGGTCGAAGAACGTACGGTCAAGCCGGAAGAGCTGGACACCGCCCGCGAAATCTTCAGCACCGGCAACTACGGCAAAGTCACCCCCTGCGTCCGCTACAACGCGCGCGAACTGCCGGCCGGCCCAGTCGCAAAACAAGCACGCGACCTGTACATGGCCTACACCGAAACCACGTAACTTTGCGTGGAATCAAACCGGGGTCAGACCCCGGTTTTTGGAAACGGCTTGTGGGAAATTGCCTCAAATCGGGGTCTGACCCCGGTTTGAGGTAGGTTAAAAAAAAGCCGGGATCGGCTTGCGCCAGTCCCGGCTGAAATCCCGTGGGGGTCGTTGCTGCTACTTCGCTTGCGGGATACCGATTGGACGGAGCGTGCCGCAGTCGGCGCTCAGCCATTTGCCGGCGACGTCCATGTCCACGACCTGTTGCCTGCCGCCTTCCGTGCCCTTGATGTGCATCTTGGCGCGGTAGCTGGTGTCGCTGTCCAGGGTCATTTCGCCTTCGCCGCTGGTGGGCGGCCTGGTGCAGCTGAAGGCGATCTTCATCTTGCTGGCGGACTGCTGGGTGAGCTTCTGCTTGCAGTCGCCTTCCTGCACCGGGAATTCCTTCCGCTGGATCATTTCCTTCGTCATGCACAGGCGCGTCGTCAGCGCCCCGCCGGCGCCGATGTTCATCTGCACACCGTTGCGTTCCATCATCTGCTGCATGGCCTTGCGCTGTTCCGGCGGCATGCTGGCCAGTTGCCTCTGCATCTCGGCCATGGCCGACTGCATCTGGCCGTCGCCGGAGCTGACCGTGTTGCTCAGCTCCCAGAGCCCCGGCTTCATGGTCTGGGCGCCGGCCGGCAGGGCCGCGCAAGCCAGGACCATCGCGCCGGACAAGACGGCAAGGGGTTTCTTCATGGGGATGTTCTCCTGTAATGGGATGCATTGTGGCGGGCGCGCCGGTTTCCCGGCAGCACCACCGATGGGGGGAAAAGAATTCAGGAGGCCTCGTGCCGGCCCAGCACCCGGCGCTCCAGGTGCAGCAGCAGCAGCACGGTCTTGGCGTCGACAATGCCGCCGGTGTCGATCAGGGCCAGCGCATCGTCGAAGTCCATTTCGACCACCTCGATGTCTTCGCCTTCCTCGGGCTTGCCGCCGCCTGGGCCACTGCGCTTCGAGGGATCGTATTCGGCGACGAACAAATGGATGCGCTCGGTCAGCGCACCGGGGCTGGCGAACAGCTGCAGGACCGGATCGGCATGGTCGATCTCGTAGCCGGTTTCCTCGCGCGCCTCGGCAATCACCCGGTCGGCAGGCGCGGCGCCCTCCAGCACGCCGGCCACCGCCTCCAGCAGAAAGCCGTCGCTGCCATTCAAGAACGCCCCCAGGCGGAACTGGCGCGTCAGCACCACCGTGCGGCGTTCGCGGTTGTACAGCAGCACGGCGGCGCCGGAAGCGGCGTCGTAGATCTCGCGCTCCTGTTGCTGCCGGCCGCCGTCGCTGCGCAGCTGTTCGTACTTCACTTTCTTCAGCGGATAGTGGTCGTCCGCGAGGATCTTTTCGCCGACGATGCGGATGCGTGCTTCTGCCATGGCCTCTCCCGATCAAGACGTCAGCCGAGCATACACCGCGGGCATGAAAAAAGCCGCCCGGCTTGCGCGGGGCGGCTCTTGTTCATACCAAGCGCAAATTACTTGAACTTGTACGAAGCGGTCAGGCGGAAGTAGCGGCCCATACCGTTGTGCAGCTGGGTGTTGAAGCCTTCGTTCGGATAACGCGGATCATAAGGCGCCTTGGTATCCAGCAGGTTCTTGATGTTGGCCGACAGGGTCCAGTTCTTGAAGCCGGTGTACGAGTACGACGCGCCGAAGGTCAGCCATTCGTCGACGTTGCAGTCCGAGTTCGAGTACAGGTAGTTCGGCAGGCCGCCGGTCGACACGCCCTTCGGCACCGGCACGGTGTTGGTGCCGTAGTAGCAGAACGGAACCGGGTAGGTCGTGGTGTTGTCGGTACGGCGCATCAGCGAGACCGACGACACGTAGTCCGCCGACAGGGTCGCCGCGTGCTCGCCGCGGGTCCAGGTCGTCGCCAGGTTCAGGCGGTGACGCGGGATATCGCCCACCGAGGTCGCCCAGTCGGACAGGCCGCCGTTGGTGCCGACGACGTTGGTCGCGACTTCACCCGGACGCTCCGAACGCTTGTAGGTCAGCGCGTAGGTGTAGTTCAGGCGGGTCGACAGGCGGCCGTTCTCGCCCAGGTTCAGGCGGTGTGCGACTTCGAGGTCGATGCCCGAGGTGTCGGTCGAACCCTGGTTCACGAAGGTGCGGTTGATCGCCAGCAGCTGGCCCGAATTCGGGATCACCTTGCCGGTCGCGTCGACCAGGTTGTTGTTGTCGCGGATCGCCAGGCCCGGGTACAGGTCCGGGTGCTCGGCCACGAAGGTTGCCGACAGCAGGGCGGTCTCGTTTTCCTTACGAATACGGTAATAGTCGATCAGGATGTCGAGGTTCTTGGTCGCGTTGATGATCGAACCGAAGGAGTAGCTCTTCGAGGTTTCGTTCTTCAGGTTGGCGTTCGGGGTCGACATGGCCGAGATGCTGCGCGAGCAATCCAGCTTGTCCGCACCCGGCAGCGGGTTCACGCCGTCCGGGCAACGGATCGGATCGACGAAGCCGTTGTTGAACGACTGCACGCCGCCTGGCGAGACCTGCGACAGCGCCGGAGCGCGGAAGCCCTTGGCGTACGAGCCGCGGAAGGTGACCTGCTCGGTCGCTTCCCACTTGGCGCCGACCTTCGGCACGAAGCTCTTCGCGGTCGGGTACTTGTCGTAACGGCCGGCGAAGTCCATCTCGAAGGTCTTGGTGAACGGCGTGCGCAGTTCGACGAAGCCCGACTTGACGATGCGGCGGCCGTCCATCACGGAGTTGGCCAGGCCGATGATGTTGCCTTTGGCCAGTTCCGGATCCGAGGTCAGGCCGATCTTTTCCTGGCGGACTTCACCGCCGAAGGCAAAGCCGATGTCGCCGCCGGCCAGCTTGCCGAAGGTGGTCGAGGCCTTGGCGTCGATCTGCGCGACTTGCGAGAAGCCCAGGTTGTTGACGTCGCGGACCGCGTTCGGGTCGGCGATGGTCGCGGCGATGGTACGGTTCTCGGTCACGATGCGGTCGATGACCGGACGGTACAGGTAGCCGTGGCCCAGATCGTCACGCTCGGTGCGGTTGTACAGGAAGCCGGTTTCCCAGTCGAAGGCGCCGGTGGTGCCTTTCAGGCCGGTCAGGAAGCGGTAGGCCTTGTTGACGTTCTCGCCGCTGGCGTCGGTGCCGACGAAGCGGAATGCCGCCGCTGCGCGGTAGCCGGTGAACGGGTTGTCCGGGTGGCCGGACGGCAGCAGCAGCTGGTAGCTGGTCGGCAGGCCGTTGACGCGGAACACGGTGGTCGGTGCGGTCGACGAGATGGTCTTCGGCAGGCCGACGTATTCGCGCTCGACGCGCGAGAAGCCGATTTCGGTGAACGAGGTGACGTTCTCGCCCAGCTTGAACGTGACTTTCGACAGCAGGTTGACGTCGGTGCCCTTCGACTGCGCTTCGTAGTTGTCGTAGATGTCGTAGTTGCAGAACTGGCGGTTGTACAGCATCGAGGTCGAGGCGATGTTGTACTGCGGGCCGCCGGTGATGACGTTGCCCTGGCAGCCAGCGGTGCTGTTGACGACGTACTTGCCGTTGGCGGCGCTGGTCGAGAAGTTGGCGGCGCCGGCGGTCAGTTCACGGAAGATGAACGGGTTGGCCGAGACGTAGCTGCCGTAGCCGTTCAGGCGGCTGTTGATCTTGGCCAGCTCGTCTTTTTCGATGTCCTTGACATCCTTGATGCCGGTGTGGCCGCGCTTGGCGACGTCGAAGCTGATGAAGGCGTTGTAGCGATCCTTTTCCAGGTCGCCGAAGCCGACCACGCCGTTGATGTTGTTGCGGTTGAACTGCCCGTCATCGTTGGCCGAGGTCGAGGCCGAAATCTGCGCGCCCTGGTAGTCGTCCTTGGTGATGAAGTTGATGACGCCGGCGATCGCGTCCGAGCCGTACACGGCCGAAGCGCCATCCTTGAACACTTCGACGCGGGCGATGGCCGACACCGGGATGTTGTTCAGGTCATAGACGGTCGATTTGCCGTTGTTCGGGTCGGCGTAGGCCGATGCGGCGATGCGGCGGCCGTTCAGCAGGATCAGGGTCGAGGACGAGCCCAGGCCGCGCAGCGAGGCGGTCGAAACGCCTTTCGAGAAGCCGCCGTCGGTGATGTCGTTCGAGGTGCCCGAACCGAAAGCCGGGATGTTGTGCAGCAGTTCGGCAACGGTGTTGGCGCCGGTGGCGGTGATTTCCTTGGCGGTCATCACGGTGATCGGCGAGGAGTCTTCCTTGTCGGCGCGCTTGATGTTCGAGCCGGTCACGTAGACCTTCTGGGTCACGGGCTGCTCGGCCTGTGCGAATACGAAGCCTGGGGCTGCCAGGGTGAGGGCGACAGCGATGACGCTGTGCTTAACTGCGAATTGCTTAGTCAAAATCTCTCCAATGCTTTATCTCGAAGCCGGGGCTTCTCTTTGTCAACCTCGGCGGGTATTTATTCCTGCCAAGGGTGACGATCAAACCATTTCTGATGAGAAAAAGTCAAATTGGATTCGTGATTTTGTGTGGTCAATACAACGGGTATAAACAATAGTAATGGTGCTATGCAGAGATGGCAATATTTCTGTATATGCATAAGAAAAACTAATGCATACACATATGCATGCCTTGGAAACAATTTAGCGACAGCGATTTTGCTTGTGCGGAAACAAGAATTCTGGTGACAGGCGCATAGTCGGCGCTGCATTGCAATAAGGCTGCAATTGTCACGCAAACTCACCGGACGCCGCGCCAGGGCGGGCGGCGTCCGGCGCGGCATCAGCCGGCGCGGGCCGGTTCGTTGACGTAGATTTCGACGCGGCGGTTGCGGGCGCGGCCGGCCGGATCGTCGTTCGAGGCGACCGGCTCGCGCGCCGCGCGGCCTTCGACGGTAATGCGGTTCGGATCGATGCCGCGCGCCGCCAGGTAGTCGCGCGCATGGGCGGCGCGGTCGAGCGACAGCGGCTGGTTGATGCCGTCGCCGCCGGTGCTGTCGGTGTGGCCGATGATGGTCACATAGGTTGCCGGATTCTCGTTCAGGGTGGTCGCGAAGCGGTCGAGGATGGGCCGGAAATTCGGCTTGATGTCGGCGCGGTTGGTGTCGAACGAGATGTCGCTCGGGATCTCGAGCTTGAGGCGGTTGTCGGCGGTCTGCGAGACCTGCACGCCGGTGCCGCGCGTAGCCTGCTCCATCGCCTGGCGCTGCTGCTCCATGTGCCTGGACCAGACGTTGCCGGCCACCGCGCCGGCCAGGCCGCCCAGGACCGCGCCGCGGGTGGCGCGGCCGCTGCCGCCGCCGCCCGTGCTGGCGCCGAGGATGGCGCCCAGGCCCGCACCGACGCCGGCGCCGGTGGCGGTGCCGCGCTGGGTCGCGTTCATGTCCGCGCAGCCGCTGGCGGCCACGGCGAGGGCGGTCGCGCACAGGGTGGACCGGATGAAGGCAGTGTGTTTATGCATGATGTGCTCCTTCAAAGAAAGTATCCGTTTCGTAGTCGCACCCCTTGGCTGGGCACGACCGCGAAACGGATCGGTCAGTGTTGCTGCTAATGCGTGGCGGGCCTTATATGCCGCGTCCACTGATCAGGCGAACCAGGATCATGATGACGGCGACGACCAGCAGGATGTGGATGAAGCCGCCGACGGTATAGGAAGTTACCAGGCCCAGCAGCCAAAGAATAATGAGTACGACAGCGATAGTATAGAGCATGATAGTGTCCTCTTTTGTTTGAACCGGCGATGTCTTTGCCGTGAATTCAGTATCTCGGGATCCGTGGCTGTGCTCCGTACGCTGCCGTACATTAAGCCACGGATTTTTGTTCTTTTCGCAATGCCGGGACCCAGCCCATGAAGCCCGTCAAACCGATGAAACCGATGAGGCAGGTCAACATGCCGCCGGTGATCAGGAAGAACACGTCGTGGGCCGCGATCTCGGCGCCGGGCTGGGGCGCGGGACCGGCGCTGAGCAGGCCGAAGGCAGTGAGAAGCAGACCCCAGAGAATGATACCCATCCATGCGATGCTGTTCATGTGGACTCCCTTTCGTGTGGTTTGCCCTGATTCTTGACCGCCGGACGGCCGCGTTCCGTGCGCTGGCGCACATTGCGAAAAAGAAATTAAAAACGGGGCCGCAGCCCCGTTGGAAACGACCCGGCCTGCATGGCCGGTATGCATGGAACGTCCTTATGCCGAGCGCAGCGCCCCTTTGACGATGCGCACGCGGTCGCCGGTGCGCCATCCCGGCACGCTCTGCTGGTGGAAGGTGCGCAGGCTGCCGTCGTCCAGGCGGACCCGGATCTCGTAGCTGTGGTTGGCCTTCATGTTGCCTTCGACCTGGTTGCCCATCACGGCGCCGCCGACCGCGCCGGCCACCGTCGCCAGCTGGCGTCCATGGCCGCTGCCGACCTGGTTGCCCAGCAGGCCGCCGAGGATGGCGCCGCCGGCCGCACCGACGCCGCTGCCTTGCGCACGGGTCGTGATCTGGCGGATCGATTCGACGTTGCCGCAGTTGCCGCACCAGTTGCTCGAAGGCTCGGCCTGCGCCACGCGGGTCGTGGTCCTGGCCTTCGGATGGCTTTCACGCACCGGGGCTGGTTCATCGTAGCCGGCCGCCGTGGCGCCGGCGGCGCTGCTGCCGTAGGCCGTGCCGGCCGGGACGGCGTAGCCCGGCGGGTAGGTGCTGGCGGTGGTCGGCGCGATCGTCGCCGGCGGCATGGCCGGCAGCGGGGCTGTGGAGGAAGGCGTGGCCGGCACATAGCTGCCGACGGCCGGCTGGGCCGGGTAGGCGGGCGGCAGCGCGCCGGCCGCCATGCCGCCCGGCGCGGGGGCGCCCGGCTGCTGCAGGCTGGCCGACAGCGCGGCGCGCTCGGCCTCGCTGAGGCCGCCGTTCGCGGTGCGTCCTTTCGAGCTCGGCAGCCAGCCCATGATGGCGGCGGTGCCGACCGCGCAGAACAGGATGACGGCCAGCGCCGCCAGGATCAGGAGCGGATGCTGGCCCTTGCGGGCAGGGGATGTCGGTGGTGTCGGGTGCGTGTTCATGGGAGGTTCCTTTTCTTCTTCAGTCTGGTGGAGCCATTGTCCCTGTCAACAACACCCGGTTCCGTGCGTCACCGTACATACTCCGCCTGCCCGCGCCGTTACGCTGACTGAAAGTTGTTAGCAAATGATACCGCGACGCCAGGCGCAATTTCCCTGGCGTCCAACCGCGAGGGTCCGATGAATTATCCTGCTGCACCGATGGTCGCCGAGCATAACGCCAACCTGCTGCTGGCCGCGCTTCCGCCGGAAGACCTGGCACGCATGCTGCCGGCGCTCGACCAGGTCCAGGTGGAGCTGGGGGCCGTGCTGTGCGAACCGGGCGACCCCATCCGCCACATTTATTTTCCACACGATTGCCTGGTCTCGATGATGGCCGTGGCCGAAGTGCGCATGACGCTCGAGGTCGGCCTGGTCGGCCGCGAGGGCATGCTGGGCGCCACCGTCGCCCTCGGCCACGACACCACCCAGGTGCGCGCCGTGGTGCAGCGCGCCGGCAGCGCCAGCCGCATCGACGCCAATCTGTTCCGCACCGAATTCGCGCGCAGCCCGGCCCTGCAGCGGGTGCTCTACCGCTACACGGACACGCTGCTGGCCCAGGCCATCCAGATTGCCGTCTGCAGCCGCTACCACGTGCTGGAGGCGCGCCTGGCGCGTTCGCTGCTGGTCACGCGCGACCGCCTGCAGTCCGACCGCTTCCATTTGACGCACGAATTCCTGGCCCACGCGCTGGGCGTGCGCCGGGTCGGCGTCACCAAGGCCGCCAGCGCGCTGCAGCAGCAGGGACTGATCGACTACAGCCGCGGGAATATCGAGATCCTCGATCCCGAGGGCCTGGCGCAGGCGGCCTGCACCTGCTACGAGATCGTGCGCGAAGCCGGCGCCGGCGTGCCCGCACCCTTGTTCGTCTGAACCGGGGCCGTCCCGGCCCTGGTTTTCTGTTCCCATTCCGCCCCGTAAACGACAACGCCCCGCCGAAGCGGGGCGCTTGACTTGCGCGAGCCAGGAAGACTTAGTGGGTCTTGCTGGTCTGGTTGCCGATCACGCCGCCGACGGCTGCGCCGCCCACGGTGCCGACAGCGGAGCCGCCGGTCAGGACCGAGCCGGCCACCGCGCCGACGCCTGCGCCGACAGCGGTGTTACGGTCCTGGTTGGACATGCCTGCGCAGCCGGTCAGGGCCAGGGCAGCGGTAGCCAGCGAAGCGGTAACGACGATTTGTTTGATGGTTTTCATAGTGATCTCCTTACGGTGGGTTTCATTACCTGAGGCGCAGGTCATTCCTGACCGATTTCACGCCCCTGACGGTTCTGGCAGCGTTCGCTGCTGCTGCCACGTCGTCCGCCGAGCTGACGAATCCGCTCAGCTGGACGACTCCTCTCTCGGTGTCCACATCCAGCTCGGACACCGAGAGCTTCGGATTCCCGTTGATAGCTGCCTTGACTCCGGTCGTGATGGCGGCGTCGTCGATGGCCTGGCCGGTTGAACTACCGGTTGCGGCACATCCCGAGACAGTCGCCAATCCCAGCACCAAGGCGGCCAGCAGCGTCGCGGTACATCCGAATTGCTTCATCTTGCGTCCTTGCTTTGTTGCGTGATGCAGTGATACCAGAATAACAACGCACGAAAGCAAGGTCTGTACGACATCTCACACTACCGCACTCAAGGTTTCTGCTTGCCCGGCGGCGGCGCCTGCGGCTTGGCCCTGGCTTCGGCCAGCAGCGCGGCGCAGGGGCTGTCCTTGCCCGGACCGGTGTTGATCAGCGGCAGCAGGGCGGCGGCCGGCGCGGCCACCACCGCCAGCGCAACCGCGGCGCCGCCCTTCATGGCCAGCACTTTCTTGTCGAGCTGCAGGTCCGGTTTCTTGAAGGTGCCGCGCACGTAGAACGGCGTGCGCAGGGTGAACAGGCGCAGCGCCTTGGTCTCCGGCTTCACGCGCAGGTCCATCTGCTCGCTGCTCAGGTTGACGGTGCCGTTGATGTCGACGATCGCTTCCTCGGTGTCCAGCACGAAGGTATTGGTCGAGGCCACGCCGTTCTTGACGTCGAGGTCGGAGGCCAGGCAATTCAGTTTGACCTGCTTGTCGCCGAACAGTTTGGTGATGATGACGTTGCCGACGTTCAAACCGGCTTCCTCGAGCAGCAGCTTGCTGACCACGCCTTCGCTCACCAGGCCTTTTACCTCGCCATTCGATTTCGCCAGCATCTCGCCGACCGAGTCGCCGGTGGCGGTCAGCTTGGCCTGGGCGTAGATGTCGCCGGCGGTGGCCTGCTGGATCTTCTGGATCTGCGGGAACAGCTGCTTGACCTCGATGTGGCGCCCGGTGGCGTCCAGCGTGGCCTTGATCGCATCCTTGCCGGCGCTGCCGCTGCCGTCCAGCGTGATGTTCGAGGTCACGGTGCCGCCGGCCAGGCCGAAGTCCAGCGGCCGCAGCTTCAGCACGCCGTTGTCCATGGTGAGGTGGGTATTCAGCTTGTTGAGCGGCAGCTGGGCGGTCTTGACGATGCGGTCCGCCGTGAAGCGCACGTCGGCGTCGAGCACCTTCCATTTCGCGGTGTTGAATTTTTCCACCGGCAGCGCCTTGCTATTCGGCTGCACCGCGGCCACCCCGCGTTCGCGCTTGCTGGCGTTGGAATCGGCGCCGATCAGCGGCCCCAGGTCGGCAAAGCGCAACTGGTTCGAATGGATGGTGCCGGTCAGCTTGTTGCGCGGCTTGTGGGTGTGGAAAGTCAGGCTGCCGTTGATGTCGGACTCGCCCACCTTGCCCTTGAACTTCTCGTAGGTCCAGCTGCTCTGCTTGCCGTCCTTGCCGTCGCCCAGCGAGCCGGTCAGGTGGCCCTCGGTGGAGAAGGCCGGGGTCTCGGGCAGCACCACGCCGGTGAAGGCGTACAGGCGCGCCATGCTCGGCCCTGCCAGCTTCAGGCGCAGGTCGAGCCCGGCCAGTTTCGCGGGACGCGTGACCGTGCCCTGGACCGCCAGCGCATAGGGGCCGGAATGCACGTCGGCCTGGATCGGGAAGGGCGCATCCATGTTCTCCTTCAGGGTCAGCACGCCCCCTGTCTTGCCGCCGCCCGTCACCGGCGCATCGTTGTAGGTGCCGTGAACCTTGAAGCCGATGCCGTAGGTCGGGTCGTTGGCGATGGTGTCGACGTCGGCCGTGATGTCGGCGTCGGTGACCGCATCCTTGATGTGGATGACGCCTTTCGCCAGCACCAGGCGTTCGAGATCGAGCTCCCACTTCGATGCCTTCTTCTCGTGCTTGTACGCCCAGTTGTAGTGCGTGGCGTCGGTACGCAGCAGCTCGAGGCGCGGACCGTCGACGCGCAGCACCGGGATGTTGATCGTGTGGCTGAGCAGCGGAAAGGGATTCAGCGAAAACGAGATTTGGCGCACACTGGCGGTGTCGCCCTTTTGCATGTTGGCCGGATTGCCGACGTGGATGTCGTTTGCGTACAGGTGCGGCCAGGGAATGTGGTCGCGCCAGGTGCGCTGGCCGGGAACGATGCTCTGGGAAGGCCGCTCCCATTTGACGGAGAGGTCGCCGACGATGGCGAAGGGGCGCTCGATGGCCTCGCTGACCTTGGCGTTGAGCCAGGGTTTGACGCGGTTCCAGTCGAAGCTCAGGAGGATGATGATGGCGATGACCGGGATGGCGATCAATATGCCGACGATCCAGAGCACGGCCTTCAGCGCCCGCGACTTCGGGCGCTGGTCCTTGTGCTTGCCGGATGCGTTGCCGCGGTTCGTCTCGTCCGCCGGCCTGTTCTCCTCATGCTGTTGGGTTGTCATGGCAATCCTTCTGGTGGGAGTCTGTTGAGACCAGATTAACGTAAAGCTCATCCCGTCAATGTGCGGTGCCGCACCGTGGCGGGCCAGGCCTTGCGCCAAGGCCGCTCTATGTGCGGCAGCGAACCGATCTCTTCAAGCAAGAGGCTTATAACGTTACCAACACAATCTTTCTTCAGTGGGAGAACACAGATGGACATGAAATCGATGCACCTGCTGGTGCGGGTTGGCGCGGCCGCCGCGGTCTTGAGCCTGGCCGCCTGCGCCAACCCGGAAAAGACCCCGGCCACGGCGGCCGTCGCGGTGTCGCACAACGCCGTCGATAACGCGGTGTCGGCCGGCGCACCGGAACTGGCGCCGCAAGAAATCTCCGCGGCGCGCGACAAGATGATGCGCGCCAACCAGGCGCTGGCCGCCAAGGACTACAAGACGGCGCGCGAACTCGCGGTGCAGGCCCAGGCCGACGCCAAGCTTGCGCAGGCCAAGGCCAGCTCGGCCAAGGCCACCGCGGCATCGAATGCCCTGAACGAAGACCTGCGCGTGCTGCGCCAGGAAGTGGATCGCGCGAATTCCGATCAGCAATAACTATTTCGGCACACACAATAAGAAAGGAAGCACGATGAAATCGACGTTTCTGAAATCGGCGGTCTTCGCCTGCGCGGTGCTGCTGGGCGCCTGCAGCACCGTCCCGACCACCACCGCCACCCTCGACGAGGCGCGCGCCGATTACGTTGCCGCCAGCAACAACCCGGCGGTTGCGAGCTACGCGCCGCTGGAATTCCGCCAGGCCAGCGAAGCCCTGGACCGCGCCAACCAGGCCGCCGCCAAGCGCGAGAGCCTCGACGCCATCGATCGCCTGGCCTATGTGGCCAAGCAGCGTATCGCCACCGCCCAGGAAATCGCCAAGGCCAAGTCGGCCGAGGCGGAGATCGCCGATGCCAGCCGCCAGCGCGACCGCGTGCAGCTGGAAGCCCGCACCGCCGAGGCCGAGCGCGCCAAGCGCGAAGCCGCCGCCGCCAACGCACAGATCGCCGTTGCGCAGCAGCAGGCCCAGAACGCCCAGCAGCAAGCCCAGGACGCCCAGGCCCAGGCCGCCGCGGCCCAGCAGCAGGCTGCCCAGCTGGCCGAGCGCTCGGCGCGCCTGGAAGCGATCCTGGTCGAGCTGCATGCGAAGAAGACCGAACGCGGCATGGTGGTCACGATCGGCGACGTCCTGTTCGCCACCGACCGGGCCGAGCTGAACGCGAACGGCATGGCGACCGTGCGCAAACTGGCCGAGGTCATGATGCAGAACCCCGACCGCACCGTGCTGGTCGAAGGATTCACCGACAGCACCGGCAGCACGGCCCATAACCAGGACCTGTCGGAGCGCCGCGCGCAATCCGTGGCCCAGGCCCTGACCAGCCTCGGCGTGCCGCGCGACCACGTGGCGATGCGCGGCTACGGCGAGGCTTATCCGGTGGCGTCGAACGACAGCGCCGCCAACCGCCAGCTGAACCGCCGCGTCGAGATCGTGCTGTCGAACGAGAACGCGTCCATCCCGCCGCGCGCGGCGACGCGCTGATTTTGTATTGGCTTTATTGAGAAGAAGGGAAGACAGACCATGAACGAGACGACTAGCAAACTGGGACACGGCTTCGACATCGAGGAAATCCGCCGTGCCGCCGCCAACCTCGAGGACGGCGCCGTGACCGAAGGCTACGCCGCCGACCGCGAGGCGGTGATCGCGATGCTGAATGCCGCGCTGGCCACCGAGCTGCTGTGCGTGCTGCGCTACAAGCGCCACTACTACACGGTCAGCGGCCCGAACACCGGCCACATCAAGGCCGAGTTCCTCGAGCATGCACAGCAGGAACAGGACCACGCCGACCGCATCGCCGAGCGCATCGTCCAGCTGAACGGCTCGCCGAACTTCAACCCGGCCACGCTGACCCAGCGCAGCCATGCGGAGTACGACGATTCCGAAGACGTGCAGGCGATGATCCGCGCCGACCTGATCGCCGAGCGCGTGGCGATCGAATCCTACCGCCAGATGATCCAGGCGATCGGCGACAAGGACCCGACCACCAAGCACATGCTGACCGAGATCCTTGCCGTCGAAGAAGAACACGCCGACGACATGAGCGACCTGCTGGCATAAGCAATCCCATTCAACCCACCTAGCAAACAACAAGGAGTACAACATGCTCGATTCCATCCGCGCCAATACCGACGCCGTCCGCGCCAAGGCCACCGCTTCTTCCATCGACAACAAGATGGACGACGCCGCCGCCGACATGAAAACCCTGGTCAAGGACGCCCAGTCGCTGCTGACCTCGGCCGCTTCCCTGACCGGCGTCAAAGCCGACGAACTGCGCGCACGCGGCATGCGCATGCTGGACGCCGCCCTGGGCAAGAGCAGCGAGTACAAGGATCAAGCCATGGTCAAGGGCAAGGAACTGGCAAAGAACGCCGATGTCTACGTTAAGGACAATCCGTGGCGCACCGTGGCCGCGGCGGCCAGTGTCGGCCTGCTGGTAGGTATCCTTCTGGGCCGCAAATAACAAGAGCCGGGGGCAGCCATGGAAAATAAGGAAACTGTCGTGCATGGCCCCGGCCTCATGGGTGGTATCACTGGCCTGGCGAAGAACCTGTTCGGCCTGGTGGTGTCGCGCGTGGAGCTCGCCGCGCTCGAAATGACCGAGGTGCGCAACCACGCGATCGAGCTGGTCGCCATCTTCGCGATGGCCGTACTCGCTACCTGGTTCGCGCTTGCCTACGGCACCGCGACCATCGTCGCCCTGGCCTGGGACGAAATGGGCTGGAAGATCCTGCTGGTCATGTTCATCGTCTTCCTCGTCATCACCGGCATCCTCGTGGCCAAGGGCCTGTCCATGCTGAAGCAGGGCAAGCTCGCCTTTCCCGAGACGATGAAGGAATTGCGCAATGACCGCGACATGCTGATGTAAAGGAAAAAGACATGGACAAGAACGATCATCGCAGCCACGAAGAAAAGAAGCGCGCGCTGCTGCGCGACGGCGAGTTCTACCGCGCAGGCGTGGCGCATTCGCGCGCCCAGATCTCGCATGCGGCGCGTCCCGAAGTGATGTTCCATTCGGTGCTCGACCACGCGACCTGGGTCCTGCGCACGCGCGCCGACGCGCTGCTGAAACCGACCGGCACTAGTGTATCGGTGCTGGCTCCTTATGCCCTGACCGTGCTAGGCTTCATCCGTAAGCGCAAGCTCGGTAAACAGGCACTGGGCGTCGCAGCGCTGGCGGGTATTGCCGCATGGTACGTACAGCGCAAACGCGCGCAGCAAATGGCATACTGATAGCGAATTCTCACAAAATATGGTGGGGCTTGAGCGGCGTCGCAATCTTCGGATTGGACGCCGTCTTTTTGCCGCCGCCTGGCGCGTCGATCAGCGCGAGGCAGGGGTGGTGGTCTGGACGGTGGTCTGCACCGATCCTTGCGGCGCCGTTTCCAGCTGGGACGGCGCATTCTTCATGTCCTGCTCCCAGGTGGCGCGCGCATCCTTCAGGCAGGCGCTGCGCTCGGCCGCCGGGCTCTCGCCGCAGGCCTTCTTCGCTTCCGCATAGGCCGCGCCGATTTCCTTCTGCAGGGTGCGCAGGCGCGCCTGCTGCGTCGGGTCGCCCTGGTGCCAGCGCGCCGGATCGCCGCGCTGGATCTCGCTGGCCTGTTTCGCTTTCACGGCCGGGGCGACCGTGCTGTCGTCGTTGGCCTGGGCCTGGGCCTGCGGCTGAGCCTGGGCCGCAGCAGCGGCCAGCATGCCGGCCAGTGCAAGTGCACGCCAGCTTCCTTGTTGTTGTCTCATAGCATCCTCCTTCCTCTGGACGAGCGAAAGCCGGCGCACAAGGCGCCGGCTGGCTTGATCACATCTTAATAGCGGTAGACGCGGCCGTCGACGATGCGCACGCGGTTGCCCACGCGCAGGTCATATACGTTGTCCTGCACCACGGTGCGGTATTCGCCATTGTCGAGGCGGATGTTCACGGCATAGCCCTGGGCGCCGTTGGCATCGCGGTTGCGTTCGACATTGTTGCCGATCGCCGCACCGGCCACGCCGCCGGCCACGGTGGCCGCGGTACGGCCGCCACCGCTGCCGACCTGGTTGCCGGCCAGCGCGCCCACCAGGCCGCCGACGATGGCGCCGGCGCCGCTGGTACGGCCTTCGACATTGGTCACCTGGATCGATTCGATGGTGCCGTAGCCGGCCGAGGCGCTGTCGCGGTAGCTGGTGTTATAGCCGTCGCGGTAGCCGTTGTTGTTGCCGTAGTAGGGATCCGGATTGCTGCTGGCGCAACCGCCGAGAATGGCGCCGACCGCGACCAGCGCGGCAATAGAGCGGGTAGCTTTCATGACTTGTTCTCCTGGCAAAAGATGTAGGGTCAGATTAAGCAGCCAGACACTTGAGGTCTGTGCGATGACGCACCGTCTTTACTTGTAACTCATCCATGTCCATACAACACTTTTATTCAATGTTCGGCACCGTACAGAACACTCTCTTACAGCAGAGTAAAACGTCATCTGTGCATTGCAAAAAGGAGAACAAAAAATGCGGACCCCACCACATGTCATCTTGCTGCTCGGTGCGGCAACCTTATGGGCGGCCCATGCCCGCGCCGCCGAACCCCTGATCCGGCGGGTCGCGCCGGAAGTGAAGCTGGCCTACCAGCAGGCGCGCGAGCTGGCCGCGGCCAATTACAAGAATGCCCGCGCCCAGTGCGATGCCGTGACCGGCAACCCGAAGGACCTGTGCATCGCCGAAGCCAAGGCGGCGCGCGTGCGCATGGAAGAAGAAGCGCGCGCCAAGTACGAGGACACGCTGAATGCCTTTACCCGTGCCCGCCTGCGCATCGCGGACGCCAACTACGACCGCGATAAAGTACGCTGCGACGGTTTCGTGGGCAATGACAAGGACGTCTGCCAGGCGCAGGCCAAGGCGACGCTGGTTGCAGCGCGCGCCGACGCCAAGGCCGACCAGAAGACCATCGAGGCGCGCAACGAGGCGCGCGACGACAAACTGGCCGCGGCCTGGAAAATCGCCATGGAACGCTGCGACGCCTTTGCCGGCGCAGCCAAGGACCAGTGCGTCTCGGATGCCAAAGTCCAGTTCGGAAAGTAATTCAGTAAGTAGTGCAAGGATTTATAACCGGCCGTATCGGCCACTTCGTATCACCTGTGTGATGCATTGACAACAAGGAGCTCATCATGAACATGACCAAACGTATCGCTACCGCCGTCTTCACCGCCACCGTCGCCTTCACCATGGTCGGCTGCGCATCGGGCCCGACCAAGGAAAGCACCGGCGAGTACCTCGACGATGCCGCCATCACCGGCAAGGTGAAGGCCGCCTTCGCCGCCGACCCGAACGTCAAGGCTACCGAAATCAACGTCGAAACCTACAAGGGTGCGGTGCAGCTGTCGGGCTTCGTCGCCCAGCCGGGCGATGCCCAGCGCGCTGCCGACATCGCTCGTGGCGTGAAGGGCGTGAGCTCGGTGAAGAACGACATCCGCGTCAAGTAACTCAGTAGAATGAGCTGACGCCGGATCGCACTCCGGCCGCGTGGGCGACCCGCTAACGGTCGCCCGGCGCGTCGGCTGGAATGGAATCGACGGCCAGCCCTGGGGTTGGCCTTTTCTTTTTGCAGGACACGATATGCAGCTCGCTCCACCCGGCAACACCAGTACCAGGCAGTCCGATTCCCCCGCGCCGCAGCCCGCGCCGCCAGCACCGCCCGAACCGCGTTCGCCCGAAGACGCGGCGCGCGAAGCCGGCCTGCTGAACGAGGAGGGCGCGCCCACCGGCGAAGAGCTGGGGGCCGTGCACGGCGCCCTGCGCCTGCCCGTGCACGTGAACGCGCGCGGCATGTCGCTCGGCATCCTGGCCACCGTCGCTTTCGTATTCGGCCTCCAATGGGCCAAGAATTTCTTCGTGCCGCTGTTGCTCGGCATCTTCATCGCCTATACGCTCAGCCCCGTGGTGCGCTGGCTGGAACGCTGGCACATCAAGCGCGCGATCGGCGCCACCCTGGTCTCGGCCGCGATCCTGGCCGGCATGGCGCTCACCATCCAGCGCGTGCAGGGCGAATTCTTCAACATCGTCGACGAACTGCCCTCGCTCACCCACAAGGTCACCAGGCTGATCACGCAGGCCTCGGACGGCCAGCCCTCGACCATCCAGCAGGTGCAGGCGGCGGCGGCCGAGATCGAGCAGGCGGCCGCCAACGCGTCGGGCGCCGACACGCGGCGCGCGGCCCAGCAGCGCCGCCCGGCGCCGGCCAACGCGCCCGGCGGCAGCAACTTCCGCGTGATGGACTGGCTGCTGGCCGGTTCGGTGGGCCTGGCCAGTTTCATCTCGCAGGCCACCATGGTGGTCTTCCTGGTGTTCTTCCTGCTGCTGGCGGGGGACACCTTCAAGCGCAAGCTGGTCAAGCTGACCGGCCCCTCGCTGACACGCAAGAAGGTCACCGTGCACATCCTCGAGGACATCAACACCTCGATCCAGAACTACATGTTCATGCTGCTCGTCACCAACGGGCTGCTGGCCCTGCTGATGTGGGGCGTGCTGCGCATGGTCGGCCTGGAGAACGCCGGCGCCTGGGCCATCTTCGCCGGCGTCGCCCACGTGATGCCTTACTTCGGCCCGCTGCTGATCACCCTGGCCACGGGCCTGGTCGCCTTCCTGCAGTTCGAATCCCTGCGCATGGTGATCCTGGTGGCCGGCGCCTCGCTGGCCATCGCGACCCTGGTCGGCATGGTCGTCACAACCTGGATGACCGGCAAGATCGCCAAGATGAACCCGGCCGCGGTGTTCGTCAGCCTGCTGTTCTGGGGCTGGCTGTGGGGGATGTGGGGTTTGCTGCTGGGGGTGCCGATGGTGGTGGTGGTGAAGGTGGTGGCGGAACGGGTGGAGGGAATGGAGGTGGTGGCCGAGTTGCTAGGCGAGTGAAGTGAAATGTACGCTTGGAGAGAAGTATTTTTTCAATGAAGAATAAATTTTCGCGTAGATCCGGTATTATTTGTCTAAAGTGCAATGATGGGGTCTGCTGTGAGAATGCTTGTGTGGGAACTTGCCGGCGTTGCCGTCGTGACCGCCACTGCGCCGGCAGTGGCCCGTACTTTCCCTGTTGCCGATGACCAGGCGCTGCGGACCGTGGAAACTGCGCCGGCCCTGCAGTCGGTCCAGGTAAAAGGCAGTATCGACAGCTACGATCCCCGGCGCGACGATGTGGCCAGCCGCATCGTCATCAAGCGGGAGGACATCGATCGGTATGGCGATGCCACGCTTGCCGACGTGCTCAGGCGTGCTCCCGGCGTGACGGTTGCAGGCTCGTTCGTGCAATTGCGCGGACTGGGCAATGGCTATACGCAGTTGCTGCTCAACGGCGAACGTGCACCCGCGGGCTTCACGATCGACTCGATTGCGCCGGAGACGATCGAACGCATCGAAATCCTGCGCACCGCCACCGCCGACATGTCGACCCAGGGTATCGCCGGGTCCATTAATATCGTGCAGATGCGCGCCGTGTCCAAAGCCCGGCGCGAACTGAAACTCGGCGCCGGCAAATCGCAAGGCATGGGCGAGGGCAAGGCGACCCTGCTGTTGTCCGATCGCGACGGCGGCTTTTCGTACGCTGTGCCGCTGAGCTTCTCGCGCAATACCTATCGCCGGCCGGTCGTCACCGATGAATGGGATCGCGGCGCCGGCGGCGTCCTGAACTACGAATATGTCACGCGACGCTCGGACGACGGCGACTACGCCTTGTTCAACATGGCCCCAAGCCTGAACTGGACTTTGGCAAACGGCGACACCCTGAGTTTCCAGTCTTTCTTCAATGCCAGCCGTAACCGCTACGGCAACCGGAACCTGACCGCCTACCTGGCCGGGATGGCCCCGGTCGATCCCATGGTGGATACTGGACTACGCAACCTGAACCTGCTTTTCCGGACCGATGTGAGCTGGACCCACAAGCTCGGCGATGGCCGCAAGCTGGAGACGCGTCTGGCGGGCAGTGCCGGTAACATCGAACAGGAAACTTCTCAGCAGAACTTTGCGGCGGACGGCGATCCGACGTTCGCGCGCAAGGTGAACACGCTCCTGCACGACCGCGGCGTGACGTCGATCGGCAAGTATTCGGCGCCGGTCGGGGAAGACCACGTCTTTGCCACCGGCTGGGATACGGGACTGGCAAGCAACGGCACCGGCCGTGACCAGATTGAAAGCGCTATCCCGTCCCATGAACGCTACCGGGCCCGCGTCGAAAGGCTTGCCCTGTACGGGCAGGATGAATGGCGGTTGAACGCCTTGTTGTCGCTTTCCCTGGGCGGGCGCTGGGAGACGGTGCGCACCCGCACCAGCGGCGACGGACTGGCCGGGAGCGCGTCGCGTTCGAACGTCCTGAGCCCCTTGCTGCACGCGCTGGTCAAGATCCCTGGCACGAAAAGCGATCAGGTGCGGCTGGCGTTGACGCGTACCTACAAGGCGCCGGAAACCGGACAACTCGTGCCGCGCCGTTCTCTCGCCATTTTCAATTCTTCCACCAGCCCCGACTATATGGGCGATCCCGGCCTCAGGCCCGAGCTGGCGACCGGCTTGGACGCCTCCTGGGAACATGACTGGGACAAGGGAAGCCGGCTGTCGCTGAGCGGATCGACGCGCCGCATCGCCGACCGGGTGGTGCAGACGGTCATGCTGGAAGAAGGCCGCTGGGTCGCGCGTCCGCGCAATGCCGGGCATGCCCTGGTACATACCCTGGAACTGGAAACGCGCTTTCCCTTGAGGAGCGTGTTTGCCGCGGCCCCGGCGCTGGATGTGCGGGCGAGCGCCAGCCGCAACTGGTCCAGGGTCGATGACCTTCCCGGTCCGGACAACCGCCTCGCCCAGCAGGCCCCGTTTTCCTCGACCTTCGGCCTGGACTACCGCGCCGGCGCGCTGTCCATGGGCGGCACCGTGACTTACCGGGCCGCCAGCAAAAGCCGGGTTTCGCTACACGAGTGGACCTACGATTCGCGTCGCAGTGACATTGACCTGTACGCCCTGTGGCAGATCGCGCCGGAATACAAACTGCGCCTGGCGGCCTCCAACTTCCTGCAGCAGGACTGGCTGTCCGACCATACCTATCGGGACGTCCAGGGCTCGCATCACACGACCGCGGCCTACTCCGGCAAGGCATGGGGCCGCGCCACGCTTGAAATGAGCTTCTGAGGCGGAACATGAAAATCGGCATGCAGACGTGGGGTAGTCACGGCGATATACGACCTTTGCTGGCGCTGGCGGAAGGACTGCAGGCCGCCGGCAACGAGGTGCACCTGGTGATCACTTGCGTCGACAGCGCAGTTTACGAGGAGTTCGTGTCGGTGCATGGCGTCAGGGTGAGCGTGCTCGCTTCCCCGGTGCTCCTGCCGGTGCAGCAGGAAAGGATCGCCGAGTTCGCCTATGGCATCCGTAATCCCTTCACGCAGATGGCGAGCATTCTCGGCCTGTGTTTCGCCCCTGTCGAGGACATCATGTTTGCGGCGGCGCAGCGCCTGGTCGCGGAGTCCGACGTGTTGATCGGCCATTTCTTCATGCACCCCTTGCAGATTGCTGCAGAGCGTGCGGGCAAGCCCTACGTCAGCGTTGTGCTGTCGCATTCGACGATTCCCAGCGCGTTCAAGCACCCGGCTGGCCTGCCTTTCCTGGGCAAGACCGGCCACCGCCTGCTGTGGGAGCTGACCCGGCTCCTGCTGAACAGGGCGCTGGGACACTATCCGAACCGCCTGCGCCGCCAGCTCGGCATGCCGCCGGCGAAGGACATCATGACCGGGGTCTGGCTATCGGAATCCTTGACCCTGCTTGGCGTGAGTCCACAGCTCTGCCAGGCTCAGCCGGATTGGCAGGCATCGGTGCGGGTGTGCGGCTTTCTCGATATGCCGAACCTCGACATCGAAGGCGTCATTCCGGCGGCACTGCGTGCGTTCCTCGACGCAGGTGAAGCGCCGGTCTACATGAGTTTCGGCAGCTGGATGCCCAGGGACCCGGGCGGCCAGGCCAGGGCTCTGCGGCTGCTGACGGAGGCCGCGCACAGGGCGGGCTGCCGGGCCATCATCCAGAGCCATTCGGCGCAGGACTGCGGCTTCGTTTCGGACCAGCAGATCCTGTATATCCCCACCGCGCCGCACCACCTGATTTTTCCGCACTGCCGCGCCGTCGTGCATCACGGCGGGGCTGGAACGACACAGTCGGCGACGCTGGCGGGCAAGCCTTCCATCGTCGTCGCCCATATCGGTGAGCAGGAGCATTGGGGTGGAGAACTGCGCCGCCTGGGTATCGGCGCCAAACCGGCAAGGCGGCGCAGCGTGACGGCAGCGGCGCTGGCCCGACGCATTGCAGACGTGCTTGCCTCGCCGTCGATGGCCGCCAAGGCCGGGGCGATGGCGGCCGCGATGAAAAACGAGGATGGCGTGGCCGAGGCAGTCAGACTCGTCATGGAACGATTCGGCCCGGCCGGGTCCTCTCAAGCCGCTTGATTGACCGCCGCGCCGAGACGCCGATCGCGTGACTCCCCCGTACGCCGGTCCCGCGACCCCGAGGTCCTGCGCTCGCGAATCCGCCGCTCCGGCCGGCCATCCGGCAAATCGCCCAGCGGCGATACTTCCTTCTCCTTGGCGTCCTTGCGCAAGCTGCCCATCTGGATCGCGTACTGGCGCGCAAACTCGGCGCCGAGGAAGAAGATCTGCGCCGAGTAATATACCCACAGCAGCAGCGCGATCAGCGAGCCGGCCGCGCCGAAGCTGCTGGTGGTGCCGCTGTTGCCGATGTACAGGCCGATCACGTATTTGCCCAGCGTGAACATGACCGCGGTGCCGAGGGCGCCGATGGTGACGTCGTGCCAGGACAGCTTGATGCGCGGCAGCAGCTTGTAGATGACGCCGAACAGGACGGCGATCACCAGGAAGCTGAAGCCCCAGGCGACCCAGCCGAGGATGATGGTGGCGTCATGCCACATGCCGCCGATGAATTTTTCGGCCACGGCCAGGGCCGCCGACACCACCAGCGAAGTCATCAGCAGCAGCGCCAGGGTGAGAATCAGGCCGAACGACAGCAGGCGCGTGCGCACCGTGTCCCACCAGCCCGCATCCTTGGGCGGCGGCACGCCCCAGATCTCGTCCAGGCTGTCCTTCAGCTCGGAAAAGGCGCTGGTCGCGCCGACCACCAACAGCACCGAGGCGACGATGGTGGCGAACAGGCCGCTGTCCTTGTTGCGCGCGCCGGCCAGGATGGCCTGGATGGTTTCGGCGCCCTGCGGCCCGACCAGCCGGCGCAGCTCGCCCAGCAGCTGGCCCTGCGCCGCCTCGGTGCCGTAGAAGAAGCCGGCGACGGCGATCACCAGCACCAGGATGGGGGCGAGCGAGAACAGGGAGTAGTAGGCGAGGGCCGCGCCCTTGCTCGCGGCGCGGTGTTCTATCCATTCGGTCACCGCGCAACGCATCACGTGGACGACTTTCTTCGAGAACGGCACCCAGTTTTTGACATCCATATCGCTTCCTCCAAACAGGAACGCGCCCGAAGGCGCGTCGATGTGGCCATGGCGGGAGCGCGGACGCTCCCGATGACCCTGTTACTGCACGCGGCGTTCGACGGTGATCTGCTCGACCTCGACGCGGCGGTTCGGCGCCAGGCACTCGATCAGCTCCGAACGCTTCTTCTGCTTGCAGTCGGTGACGACCGGGTTGGTCTCACCCTTGCCATGCGCCTGCAGGCGCTTGGCGTCGATGCCCTTGCCGACCAGGTATTCGCGCACGGCGTCGGCGCGGCGCTGCGACAGCTTCTGGTTGTACTTGGTCGAACCCAGGCGGTCGGTGTAGCCGACGATGTCGACGTCGCTGATCGACGGATCGGCCTGCAGGGCGGCGGCGATGTCGTCCAGCTTAGGCTGCGGCATCGACAGGGTGGCGCTGTCGAAGGCGAACAGTTCGGTCGCCGACAGGGTCACCTTCTCGAAGCGGGCCGGCGGCGGCGGCGGGGCCGGTGCCGGTTCCGGCGCCGGGGCCGGGGCTTCTGCGACCGGGGTCGGCTCGATCACCGGGGCCGGTGCCGGCGGTGCAGGCGGCGGGTTGAAGGCGTAGATCAGGCTGAAGCTGACGTACTTGGTCAGGGCCTTCGAGAAGCCGAACTTGTCGTCGTCGTTCAGGTTGCTCTTCATGGCGCGGCCGTCCAGCTGCACCGACCAGCGGTCGTTCAGGCTGGCCTGCACGCCGAGGCCGGCGGTGTAGTAAGGCGACCAGCCGGACGCCTTGAAGCCCGGACGGGTTGCACGGTCACGCTCGCCGCCCACGCCGACCAGCAGGAACGGACGAATCTGCTTACGCGACAGCATCAGCAGGGCGTCGACGCCGACCACGGTCTGGCGGTACTTGGTGAGATTGTTGTCGGCACGCGCTTCGGTGGCGCCGATCTGGATGTCCCACAGCGGGGTCACCGGCTTACCGAATTTCAACCCGCCGCCCCAGTCCTTGTCGCCGACGCCGAAGTCGTGGTCCGGCTTGATGCCGACGACGGTCGGCGCGATGTACCACGATGGATTGATGACTTCTTGAGCCAGCGTCGAACCAGCCGAGCAGAGCAGGGCAGCAGCAAGAGCAATCTTCTTCATATTATTCACAGGTAACTCCCATAGGTTGTAAAAGTACAGACATCGCGTGCCTAGCAGTGATGTTGTGGTCAAGAATACAAGCCCGCCTTTCGAAGGGTCCGTGCGGTACCGCACCAAGCTATCCGTATCTGTGACAATTCCGCAACGCGGCAGTTCCATTTCACGTCTGCTCAGCCGTGAAATGTGGTTTAAGATGCCTCAACGTCGCGCTTTGTCGGCTAATTATTTCCTGTACGGAAGATTGATCGCGCGGAAGTATTTCTAAATTGAATTGTTTCTATTTGTAATAATTGATGGATCGGCAAGTCAAGAGCCTTCAGCCGGCCGCGGACGCTCGTCGCTCCTTATCGCGAGCCCTTGGCCGGGCATGCCATAAAAACCGTCGCCTTTCCCTGGTTTTCGCAATTGAGCGCCTGCGCTGCGTCAATACGGTGTGGGAAAAATAACTTTGAGAAATTTTCGGCAATGTTGGCTGGCGCACAGAAGGCCCGGTCTGATGCAGGCAATCTTGTATCCAGTTAAGCGGAACCGGCAAGTTGTCTCAGGGTCATACAGATAAACGCCGGTCCGGGCCATACAGAACACAGTCTCATAACATGGAGTAAACCAACATGCATGCAGCGACTCACCACAATGCGGTGCAAGGCGACATCGGCGCAGTGCACACGTCCAGCAACTCTGCACTGATCGAACGTGTCCCGCCCCAGCCGACCGAGCGCGCCCCCATTTCGCTGGCGCCGATCGAGCGCGTGCGGTCGACCTCGGCCACCCAGCGCCGTATCGAAAACATGCAGAAGCTGATTGGCGAGCTGCAAACGCATGAAATGCTTGCCGACGAGATCGCCTGGTTCCTGAAATTCTCGCCGTCGGGCGCCCGCAAATACATCCGCGACCTGCGCGAAGCCGGCGTGATCGAACTGGCCCGCTACATCGAGGGCACCGCCACCTACCTGGGCAAGGCGGTCTACCGTATCTCCCCGGATCCGGAGCGCGTCAAGGCCTTCCTGGCCGCGATCTGCCAGCCGAAGCGCGAAGGCGCCGCCCCGCGCAAGGAGCGTCCGGGCCTGCGCGAGCAGAGCATGGCCGGCACCGGCCGCCACTTCCACATCCTGGCCGACGACACCCATTACGCCATCCGCGTGAACCGTAGCCCGGTCACCCGCGATCCGCTGGTCGCCGCCCTGTTCGGCCCGGCCCCGAGCCAGATGGCCAAGTAAGAATCTGCCCTGACCCGTAAGCGGCCTTGACGGCTGCCATGCGAGGAAACGGCACGATGCACGCCACCGCCCACGGGCGGTGGTTTTTTTTTGCAATTGAAAAACCGATAAGGGTTCCCATATGCGGCGGGAAGCGGCAACCGCCGCGCTGCCAACAAAGGAGAACCCATGTTACCGAGTGCCGCATCGCTGGAAGGAAAGCCCGTACCCCAAGTGACGTTCAAGGCCCGCCCCGGCGACGAGTGGCGCGACATCACGAGCGACGAGCTGTTCAAGGGCAAGACCGTGGTCGTGTTCGCCCTGCCGGGCGCCTATACGCCCACCTGTTCGAGCGCCCATCTGCCACGCTATAACGAACTGGCGCCGGTTTTGCGCGAAAATGGCGTCGACGACGTCGTCTGCATCACCGTCAACGATCCCTTCGTCGTCAACGAATGGCAGCGCAGCCAGGAAGCGGACAACATCACCATGATCCCGGACGGCAATGGCGACTTCAGCGAAGGCATGGGCCTGCTGGTGGACAAGCGCGAGCTCGGTTTCGGCAAGCGCTCCTGGCGCTATTCGATGCTGGTGAAGGACGGCATCGTCGACAAGATCTTCATCGAGCCGGACAAGGAAGGCGACCCCTTCGAGGTGTCGGATGCCGACACCATGCTCCGCCATATCAATCCGGACGCCAGGCCGCGCGAGCCGGTGGTCATGTTCTCCAAGCCCGGCTGCCCTTACTGCGCGCGCGCAAAGGCCGTGCTGAAGGCGAAAGGGATTACCTACACGGACATTTCCCAGGACCAGAAGATCAATACCAGTGTGCTGCGCGCCGTGTCCGGGGAAATGACCTGGCCGCAAGTCTTCATCGGCGGCAAACGGATCGGCGGCGCGGAGGCGGTCGAGGCGCACTTTGCGCCCGCGCCGGGCGCGCCGGCGTCCGACGCATCGGCGGCATCCTGATGGACACCGGCGCCGCCCTCGTCTGTGCCGCCATCGCAAGCGGGCTGCTGCTGGCCTGGGGCCTGCCGCGCTGGCGCCTGCGCCAGGCGCTGTCCCGTCCGCTGAGCAGCGCCCAGCTGGCCATCATCGAGCGCAACGTCGTGCAATACCGCGGCATGCCGGCGGCCATGCGCGAGCAGCTGCAGGGCCTGGTCAAGCGCTTCCTGCACGAGAAGACCTTCGTCGGCTGCGCCGGGCTCGAGCTGACCGAGGAGATGCGGGTGACGATCGCGGCCCAGGCCTGCCTGCTGCTGCTGAACCGGTCGACCGGCGTCTATCCCGGCCTGCATGCGGTGCTGGTGTATCCCGGCGCCTTCCTGGTGCCGCGCAAGCAGGTGGACGCCGGCGGCGTGGTCACCGAGACGCGCCAGGACCTGCTCGGCGAATCCTGGGGCGACGGCCGCGTGATCCTGTCCTGGGACCATGTGCGCCGCGCCGGCCATGACCCGGAAGGCGCGCAGAACGTGGTGCTGCACGAGTTCGCGCACCAGCTGGACAGCGAATCGGGCAGCACCAACGGCGCGCCCGTCCTCGGCAGCGCCGCGCGTTACAAGCGCTGGTCGGAAACCCTGGCGCGCGATTTCGCGCTGCTGCAGCGCGACACATACTGGGGCCAGCGCGACGTGCTCGACCCCTACGGCGCCAGCAGCCCGGCCGAATTCTTCGCGGTCGCCACCGAGAGTTTCTTCGAGCAGCCGCACGCGCTGGCGGCCCGCCATCCCGAGCTCTACGCCGAGTTCGAACGCTATTTCCGCGTCGACCCGCGCACCTGGTTCCCGCAGCCGCAATGGCAGGAAGCGGAGCCGCACGGGCTGGTCTACGGACAGTGGCAGTAGACAGCGTGCGTTTGCGAACAGAGAAGTAAACGCCGCACGCGCATGCTCTGCAGTACTGACGAATCCAGGAGGATCACACATGTCCATGATCATTGCAGGGCACTTCCAGCTGCAGGAGGAGGTCGAGCAAGCTCGCCGCGCGCTCCTCGACGCCGGCTTCGCAAGCGAACGCATCAGCCGCTTCTATCTCAGCCAGCCGGGCCAGCACGACCAGACCCCGATCGGCGGCGACCATATCCAGTCGCCGGGCGCCAAGGAGACGCCGGAGGGGCTGGCCCAGGGCGCGGCCACCGGCGCCGCGGTCGGTGCGGTGGCGGGCGCGGCGACGGCGCCGGTGACCGGGCCGTTGGGCACCATCGTCGGCGGCTTGGTCGGCGCGCATGTCGGCTCGCTGTTCAGCTTTTCCAAGATGAAGGAAGCCGGCGAGCGCGAAGAGGGCGGCCGCGCACCGGTCGAGAACCGCCATGCCGGCATGCTGGTCGCCGTGGCCTTCGACGACACCGGCCTGGAAGGCAAGGCGGTCGATGTGCTGCGCGGCCTGGGCGCGACCCAGATCGAGCGTGCGCGCGGCAATATCGTCGACGGCGACTGGGCCGACTTCGACCCTGGCAGCGCACCGGACATCATCCGCTAGGCAAGATTTTCGTTTGACCCAGGTCAAAAGCTGAGCCCGATGGCGCTCCTAGACTCGGTATTTCCCGCCGCGTGTGCGGCCTTACCGACGACAGGACGACAGCCATGCACGATGACAAAGCGACGACGAAAGTAGCCTTGGTAACGGGCGGAATGGGTGGGCTGGGCACGGCGATCTGCCGGCGCCTGCACGACGAGGGTTTCCGGGTGGCGGCGACGTATTCGCCGTCCAATCCCACGCCGGAAGCCTGGCTGGCGGCCCAGCGCGACGACGCTTACCGCTTCAAGGCCTACAAGGTCGACGTCACCGACTACGGCGATTGCGAATGGATGATGCAGAAGCTGCTGGCCGAGATGGGACGGCTGGACGTGCTCATCAACAACGCCGGCATCACCCGCGACCGCAGCCTGCGCAAGATGAGCCTGGATGACTGGCAGGCCGTGCTGCGGGCCGACCTCGACAGCGTCTTCAACCTGAGCAAGCAGGCGATCGAGCCGATGATGGCGCGGCGCTGGGGCCGGGTGGTGAACATTTCCTCCGTCAACGGCCAGCAGGGCGCCTTCGGCCAGGCCCATTACGCCGCCGCCAAGGCCGGCATGCACGGCTTCACCAAGGCGCTGGCGCTGGAAATGGCGCGCCATGGCGTTACCGTGAACACGGTCTCGCCCGGCTACCTGCGCACGAAGATGGCCGAGGCGGTCCCCGCCGACGTCATGAACGGGCGCATCCTGCCGCAGATCCCGATGGGCCGCCTGGGCGAGCCTGACGAGGTGGCGGGGCTGGTGGCCTATCTGGTGTCGGACGAGGCCGCCTTCATGACCGGCGCCAACCTGGCCATCAATGGCGGGCAGCACATGCATTAATACATCGGCGCGCGCCTGAGACGGCCTCAGTGCAAGGCGCATCGCCGCAGTGGCAGACCACGAAGACAGTACGTCAGTACGGCGAGACGATGCAACGCAGCCATGAGGTCGTGTCAGGTGCGCGTACGTTCAGCGCGCGTCTGGCAGGCGATGCAGAGGCGCGCTTCGGGACGGGCCAGCAGGCGCGAGGCGCCTATGGGCTGGCCGCAGACTTCGCACAGCCCGTAGCTGCCATCCTCGAACTTGGCCAGCGCATGGCGCAGGACCTGCAGCTCGGCCGCGTGGTGGCCGGCGGCCTCGCGGCTGAGGTCGTTCAGCAGGCGCACGGTGGCGCGGTCGAGCGGGGAAGATTCCACTTCGGAGACGGGCAGTTCGCCTTCGACGGCGGGCGCCGCCTCCATGCTTTCCAGCGCGCGCAGGCGCTGTTCCAGCATGGCTTTCAGGAGGGGCAACTGGTCCGGGTCCAGCGCCTGGGACTGGACGATGGGATTGACGCTCATTTGGATGGCCCCCCGATAACAAACTCGCGGAGACCAGTGTAGCGCAAACCCGCAGCGCTTTGATGCCTTTACGCCGGCGGCGCCGCGTGCACGGCCACCACGTCCAGTTGGGTCTTGAGCTGGTCCACCGCGGCCAGGATGGGGAAGACCTGGCCGGTGGCGGCAGCGGCGGCCAGGCCCAGCAGGCGCGCGACCAGGGTAATGCCGTCGCCGATGCGGGTGATCTTCCTGATCTTGTCGGCGGCATCCGCGGTGAGCGCCACCAGATGGGCCTGCGACTGGCCGAGGGGGGCGACGATGCAGGCCGCGGCGTCGGCATACAGGCGGTTGGCGCGCTGGCGCAGCTCGATCTCGGCGTCCAGCAGGGCGCGCGCCACGGATTGCTCCGCTTCCGGCACCTCGCCATGGTGCTGCTCCTGGTTGCGCCGGATGTCGCGCATGACCCGTTCGTGGATGCTGTCGGCGCAGGCGGACAGGCGATCGGCCAGTTCTTCGACCTGCTTCGCGGTGGAGAGGGCCTGGGCCGGGGTCTGCGGTTCCGGCTTGCCGGGCGCCGCCGGCAGGGTAGCGGGTTTGTCGTTAGCCATGTGGTTTCCTCGGATTTATTCGGAGATGGCGTCGCGCAAGGCGCGCAGGTCGCGGCCATAGGCGGCGATCATCTTGCGCGTCTCGTCGGCGCGCAGGTCGTGCAGGTGTTCGCGCAGTTTCTGGTGCGCGAGCGCGACCTTGGTCAGTCCCTGCAGCGCCAGGTCGTAGCGCTTGTCGATCAGCTTGTATTCGGTCGACTTGTTCAGGTAATGGACCTTCGCCAGGGTCACCAGCATGCGGTCCGAGTTCCTGGTCGAGAAGGGAATTTCGACGTCGAAGATGCCGAGGATGGTCTTTTTCTCGTTTTCGTTGGTCTTGGCGTACAGGCGGGTCAGGTTGATCATCGCCTCCAGCAGCACCTGCACGTCGGCGTCGCCGTCGCGCACCATGGTCTCGACGCTGCGGTTCTGGTAGCCGGAGGCGATCACCCGGGTCAGCAAGCGCGTCAGGCCGGTATAGGCGATGATGTGGCGCTGCTGCAGGCCGGATTCGCTGTTCGCCTTCAGGCCATTGCCCAGATCGTCGAGCTGGGTCGACAGGTCGTAGCGGGCTTCGCCGGCCAGCAGGCTGAGGGTCTGCATGTAGAGCACCAGGCTCTTCTGGATGGCGATGAAGTCCTCGTAGACGGCCTTGCGGCGCGTATCGTTTTCCCTGGCGATGCGGTCGGCGGCCGGCGACAGATAGGGCTGCTCGCGCTCGTAGGTGTCGCGGTAGCGTTTCGACAGCTCGGCATAACCCCCAAGGCGGGCCGAGGCGTCGGCGAATTCCCGTACTTCCGCGAGGCTGACCGGTCCGCCGGTGCTGGCGCAGCCGCCCAGCAGCAGGCTGGCGACGAGGACAAGCAGCCAAGGGCGCCAAAACAGTTTGATGTTCATGGGTCCTTTCTAGGCGGCAAAAGGCCGAGCCCGAAAAGTCCATTCTTTCAAAGTTGCCTGCTGGCTACCTTGCCTCGTATCAAGTCAAACTGTGAAAGCCAGGCCAGGCCTTCGACGGTGTCGCCCTGGGGGATGTATTCGCAGCCGACCCAGCCCTCATAGCCGAGCTCGTCCAGCAGCTTCAGCAGGAAGGGGAAATTGATTTCGCCGGTGCCGGGCTCGTGGCGGCCGGGCACGTCGGCCAACTGGACGTGGCGGATGATGGGCAGGCGCTCGCGCAGGGTGTGGGCAAGGTCGCCTTCCATGCGCTGCATGTGATAGAAGTCGTACTGCAGGAACAGGTTGTCCGCGCCGCATTCGGCGATGATCTCCGCGGCCTGGCGGCTGCGCGTCAGGAAATAGCCGGGAATGTCGCGGTCGTTGATCGGCTCGATCAGGACTTCGATACCGTGCCGGGCGCAAGCCTCGGCGGCGAAGCGCAGGTTGCTGACGAAGGTGGCGTGCGCGCGCTCGGGTTCGACCTTGGGCGGCAGCTTGCCGGCCATGCAGTGCAGGCGCGGCACCCCGAGTTCGGTGGCGTAGTCGATGGCCAGTTCCACGCTGTTCTGGAATTCGGCGATGCGGCGCGGATCGCAGGCGAAGCCGCGTTCGCCCGCGGCCCAGTCGCCGGGTGGGAAATTGTGCAGCACCAGCTGCAGGCCGTAGCGCCGCAAGCGGCCGGCGATCTGTTCCGGCTCGAAGGCATAGGGAAACAGGAACTCGACCGCGTCGAAGCCGGCCGCACGGGCCGCGGCGAAGCGTTCGAGAAAGCCGCGTTCATTGAACATCAGGCTCAGGTTGGCAGCAAATTTTGGCATGCCATAGTGTAGCCGAAATGGCAATGCGACGTGGGCGGCCACGGCGCGATTGCCTGTCGGATGCCGGCTTGTCAGCGTGTCGGCGTGGGCGTAGCCGTGTCGGATTTCTCCGGGATGACGTCGGCCAGGCGTGCCATCGGCGTGAGCAGCCAGGCCGCCAGCGCCGCCATGCTCAGGCCCAGCCCCGCGCCGATGAACAGGGTCGCCAGGCCGACGAAGCTGGCCAGCCAGCCGGCCAGCGCCGCCGTCAGCGGCGCCAGACCCATGAAGACGAACATGAAAATGCTCATCATGCGGCCCAGCATATTCGGTGCCACTCGCTGCTGGATCCAGGTGAACACGGCCACCTGGATATAGCCGCCGAGGACGCCGATCGTGCCCAGGACCAGCATCCCCTGCCAGCTGCTGGTGATCAGGCCCAGCGGCAGGAGCAGGACGCCGGCCAGGCCGTCCACCACCAGCAGGGTCAGGCCGAGATTGCCCAGGCGGCGGCTCTTGAGAATGCCGGACAGGGCCATGCCGGCCAGCGCCCCGGCGCCATGCGCGCCCATCAGCAGGCCGAGGGCGGCGGCGCCGTGCAGGCGCTCGCTGGCCAGCAGCGGCATGCCCACCTGCATGACGCCGCCCGTGATGCAGGCGCACAGGCCCCAGTACAGGAAGGCGGTGCGCAGGGTGAGGTCGCGCCACAGCGCGCCGAGGGCGGCGCCGACCGAACGCAGCACCGATGGCGCCGGCGCGGCCTGGCCCTGGTCGGCGGCCGGTCCGGGAATCAGGGGCCTGACCTTGGCCAGGGTCCAGGCGGACAGCGCGAAGCTGAAGGCGTCGAAGGCGAAGGCCAGGCCCAGGCCCAGCGCGTGGCCGTCCTGCATGCCGCTGCTGCCGTCGCCGGCCAGCGCGAACAGCAGGCCCGCCAGCAGCGGCCCGGCCAGCATGGTCACCTGGCGCACCGCCATCATCATCGCATTCGCTCCCTGCAACTGCTGGGGCTTGACCGCATGCGGCAGCATCGAGGTGCCGGCCGGGATGCTGAAGGCCGAAGCCAGGCTGAGAATCACGGCCAGCAGCGTCACCAGCGGCAAGGTCGCACGGCCGCTCAGCACCAGCGCGGCCAGCAGGCCCAGCAGCACGGTGTTGACGTGCTTGGTGAGCATCAGCACGCGCTTGGGCGAATGGCGGTCGACCAGGGCGCCGCCGAACAGGATCAGCACCGCGCGCGGCACGCCCAGCAGGGCGACCATCGCGCCGAGCGCCAGCGGATCGCGGGTCAGCTGCAGGACCAGCCAGGGCAGGGCGATCATGGTGAACTGGTCGCCGAGGGCGGAAATCACGCCGCCGCTCATCAGCCAGGCGAAATTGGGATCGCGGAGCAGGTTTTTATTATTCATGTCTCTTCAGGATGTCGTTTATTGTCCGGTACCTGCCAACTGGGCCAGCAGGTTCGAAGTCGCTTCCAGCTGGGCCCGCGAAGGGGCGCCCAGCATCGCGCGGCTGACGTTGTCGACCACGGTCGTCGCGTTCGTGACCAGCTCGCTGCCGGTGGCGGTGATGATGGCGTAGCCGACGCGGGCGTCGCGCGGATCGCTCTGGCGGTCGACCAGGCCGATCTTTTCCAGTGGCAACAGCGAACGGGTAACGCCGGAGGCGGTCAGGCCCATTTTCTCGGCCAGGTCGACCCGGCGCAGGCGGCCGCCGGGCGCGCGTTGCAGCTGCAGCAGCATTTGGTAGTCGGCAAAGCTGATGCCGTGATGGCTGCCGAGCGCGCTGTCCAGGCGGCGCGAGAGCGTGGCCCAGGCGCGGCCCATGCGCAGGCAGAATTCGGTGGTGAGGGTGTCTTCCACGAGGGTCTCCTGATAATTGAAGAGTACTTGATTGATCAAGTATATCCCTGTTTTTCGACACTTGGCAAGTACTTGAGTTATCAAGTATTTCCGACACGACAAAAATCAAACCGGGGTCAGAGCCCGGATTTTAGAAACAGCCAACAGGACATTTCCAAAAATCGGGCTCTGACCCCGGTTTGATGGGGCGCAAAAAAACCGCGCTACCCGTTTGCAGGTAGCGCGGCTTTATTCAGTGCGCGTGAATCAGCGATCAGCGATCAGCGATCGCCGCCGCTGCGTGCGCCTGCGGGACGCGGGCCGCGGCCCTGGCCGCTACGGCCGCCGCCACCGTTGCCGCCGCCGTTGCCACGGCCGCCGGCGTTGGCGCCGTTACGGTTGCCTGGCTGGCCGCCGCCGCCGTTACGCGCTCCGCCGCCTGCCGGGGCGCTGCTGCGCTGGCCGTTCGGGGCAGGGGTGGCGCCCGCCACGCGCGGCTTGCCGCCGCCAGGACGACCGCCGCCCGGACGGCCGCCACGGTTGCCGTGGCCCGGCGCGCCGCTGCGCAGCTGGATCGGCTGGGCCTTGGCGTTCAGGTCGGGCTCGAAGCCCGGGATCACTTCACGCGACAAGGTCTGCTTGATCAGCTTTTCGATGTCTTTCAACATCTGGTGCTCGTCGACGCAGACCAGCGACACAGCGCGGCCGGTGGCGCCGGCGCGGCCAGTGCGGCCGATACGGTGCACATAGTCTTCCGGCACGTTCGGCAGGTCGTAGTTGACGACCTGTGGCAGCTGGTCGATGTCGATGCCGCGCGCCGCGATGTCGGTGGCGATCAGGGCGGTCAGGCTGCCGTCCTTGAACTCGGCCAGCGCCTTGGTGCGCGCCGACTGGCTCTTGTTGCCGTGGATCGCCATCGCGCCGATGCCGTCCTTGCCCAGCTGTTCGACCAGCTTGTTGGCGCCGTGCTTGGTGCGGGTGAACACCAGCACCTGCTTCCAGTCGTTGGTCTTGATCAGGTGGGCCAGCATCGGGTGCTTCTTGTCGCGGTCGACCGGGTGGATCATCTGCTCGATGACGTCGACGGTCGAGTTGCGGCGCGCCACTTCGATCAGTGCCGGGTTGTTCAGCAGCTTGTCGGCCAGGGCCTTGATCTCGTCCGAGAAGGTGGCCGAGAACAGCAGGTTCTGGCGCTTCGGCGGCAGCACCGCCAGCACCTTCTTGATGTCGTGGATGAAGCCCATGTCCAGCATGCGGTCGGCTTCGTCCAGCACCAGGATCTCGATCTTGTCGAGCTTGATGGTGCCCTGGCCGACGTGGTCGAGCAGGCGGCCCGGGGTGGCGACCAGGATGTCGACGCCGTTGGCCAGCATCTTGATCTGCGGGTGGATGCCGACGCCGCCGAAGATCACGGCCGAGTTCAGGTTGGTGTACTTGGCGTAGGTGCGGATGTTTTCCTCGACCTGGGCCGCGAGTTCGCGGGTCGGGGCCAGCACCAGGGCGCGGATCGCGCGCTTCGAGGATTTATTGGTCAGCGCCATGCCGGCCTTGTCGGTCGACAGGCGGTGCAGCATGGGCAGGGTAAAACCGGCGGTCTTGCCGGTGCCGGTCTGGGCGCCGGCCAGCAGGTCGCCGCCGCCGAGCACGGCGGGGATGGCCTGTGCCTGGATCGGAGTCGGCGAGGTGTAGCCCGCTTCAGTTACGGCACGGACGAGGGCGTCGGTCAGACCGAGAGTATTGAATGACATAGATTTTCTGTAGGGATCGGCGCGTCGCTTTCGCTTCGAAGGCGCCAGTCAGGCCGATCGGATTACACAAGGCAGGGCGGCCGGTACTGGTGCCGGTACGCCGTGTCGCAGCCATCAACACAAATGTCAAGGACCGCTCGAATTATAATTCAAAATGTTTCGCTAGGGAAATTTTAGCGCAGCCGTCGGGCTGATGAGGCAGGGAGACGCGGCGCAGTGCAACGGTGCAGGGCGCCGGAAGCAGACAGGTATTTTACGCGAAAGCGATCAAGTCCGCTGCACGCGGGCCAATATCGTTTCGGAGGGGGCGGCAAACCGTCGCGCGCATCGCAGGCCGGAACCGCAACGCGCAGCAGGTTTGCCGACCCTCTATCACGCAAACGGCTTGAGCACTTGGACCATGCCCGCGAAGACCTTCGGGCCGGCGGCAATGATGTCGCCCTTGTTCAGGTACTCGGATTCGCCGCTGAATTCGCCGACGATGCCGCCCGCTTCGGTCACCAGCAGGGAGCCTGCGGCGATGTCCCAGATCTTCAGGCCCTTTTCGTAGTAACCGTCGACGCGGCCGGCGGCCACGTTGGCCAGTTCCAGCGCCGCCGAACCGCTCGAGCGCACGCCGTGGCAGCGCGCCGCCACGACTTCATACATGCGCAGGTATTCGGCCAGCGCGCGCGGGTCGGCGCCATGGCCGGAACCGATCAGGGCCTTGTTGATGCGGTCGGGATTGCGCACGCGGATGCGCTTTTCGTTCAGGTAGGCGCCGGCGCCCTTGGTGGCGGTGAACAGGTCGTTGCGGACCGGATCGTAGACCACGGCCTGGGTGATCACGCCGCGCTGCTGCAGCGCGATCGAGACGCAGTAGTTCGGGTAGCCGTGCATGAAGTTGGTGGTGCCGTCGATCGGATCGATGATCCAGACGTATTCGCTATCGTCGTTCAGGTTGGCGGTCGGGCCGGACTCTTCGCCCAGGATGGCGTGGTCGGGGTAGGCCTTCAGCAGGGTCTCGACGATCGCCTGCTCCGATGCCTGGTCGATGTCGGTGACGAAATCGTTGTGGTTTTTTTCGCTGATGGTGATGCGGTCGAGATCGAACGAAGCGCGGTTGATGACCGTGGCGGCGCGGCGGGCGGCCTTGATGGCCGTATTGAGCATTGGGTGCATAAGAGCTTCCTGAAGAATGCTGACGCCCACTGCCGCAGTGGAATGCCTGCGAGCCGTGAACGATCAAATAGCGATGAGAATGACAAAGAGCAAAGCGGTGCCGAAACCGTTAAAATCGCCGCCGGATACTTGATCCAGGCCGCATTTCAACCGCTCGTCACCGCGCGATGGCGCTATTTTACAATGAACCCGACCGAAACTGACATCTCTCTTTTCAAACGCCTACGCTTTGTGCTAGTGGAAACCAGCCGCGCGGGCAATGTCGGCTCGGTCGCGCGCGCCATGAAGACCATGGGCTTTTCCGAGCTGGTGCTGGTGGCGCCGCGCTGCGCAAATCCGCTGAGCGATCCAGAAGCGGTGGCTTTCGCCAGCGGCGCGATCGACGTCCTGGAGGGCGCGCGCATCGTCGGCAGCGTCGCCGAGGCGCTGGAAGGCTGCAATTTCGCCGCCGCCGTGTCGGCCCGCCTGCGCGAATTTTCGCCGCCGGTCTGGAGCCCGCGCGAATTTTCCGCGCACGTGGCCCCGGCGGCGGAGCTGCGCCCGGCGCTCATCCTCGGCAACGAGCGCGCCGGCCTGCCGAACGACATCGTCGCCGGCTGCAACGTGCTGATCAACATCCCGGCCAACCCGGCCTATTCCTCGCTCAACCTGTCGCAGGCGGCCCAGGTGCTGGCCTACGAATGCCGCCTGGCGGCGGAAGGGGAGAACCGGACCCAGGCCGGCGTCGGCTTCCAGGGCGAAGCGGCCAGCATGGCCCAGATCGAAGGCATGTACGCCCACCTGGAAGAAGCCCTGGTCGCGATCGGCTTTTTGAATGCCGACAACCCCAAGAAATTGATGCCGCGCCTGAAACGCCTGTTCGCCCGCACCCAGCTCGAAACCGAAGAAGTCAACATCCTCCGCGGCATCGCCCGCCACATGCAAAAACACCGCGAATGAATTCGTGAATTCGGGGTCAGACCCCTTTTTTTGGTAATGGTGCCTAGGAACGGATTGCACAGAAACTTTGCCTTTCCGTGCCATGGGGCACACGATATTCGGTCCCTGGGCTGCCGTTAGTGGTCTGACCCCGAATGTGGGCGGCTAGACGAAGGGCTCTAGTTTTCGGTGTTTTCCACACGAATCTTTCGCTTACACTAGGCAAAAAAGCAAGTTAAAGGTTCGACATGGAGACTAGCCGCAGATCCTTCCTCAAGGCCGGCGCCCTGGCTGCGCTCGTGCTTGCCGCCGGCGGCGGCATTTACCGCTATGCCAATCCGCCGCCGCCCAAGGGCTTCGTGCTCGACGGCGAGGCGCGCGCCGCCATGCAGGCGATCGTGCCGGCGATTTTGGCCGGGGTGCTGCCGACGGAAGCGAGCGCACGCAAGCAGGCCATCGCGGCGACCGCCGAGCGCCTGAACCAGACCATCCTCGGCCTCCCGCTGGCCACCCAGCAGGAGGTGCAGGACCTGTTCGGCCTCCTGGCACTGGGACCGGCGCGGCGCCTGCTGACCGGTATCCCGCACGGCTGGAGCGAGGCCACCGGCGCCGAGGTGGCAAACTGGCTGCAGGACTGGCGCACCCACCGCCTGGCGCTGCTGCGCACGGCCTACCAGGCGCTGCACGACCTGGTGCTGGGCAGCTGGTACAGCGATCCCGCCAACTGGGCGGCGATCGGCTATCCTGGTCCGTTGAAGGAGCTGGCATGAGCAACCCGAACATCATCCCCGATCCGATCGAGGCCGGCCTGGCGCGCGGCTGGAAGGTCGTCGACGGCGCCCGCCTGGATGCCGACCGCAGTCTCGACGCCGACGTCGTCATCGTCGGCAGCGGCGCCGGCGGCGGCGTGACGGCCGAGATTCTCGCGCTCAGCGGCCTGTCCGTCATCATCGTGGAAGAGGGCGCGCTGCAGTCCTCGCGCGACTTCCGCATGCGCGAAGCCGAGGCCTATCCCACGCTCTACCAGGAATCGGCCGCGCGCAAGACCAAGGACAAGGCGATCAACATCCTGCAGGGCCGCACGGTGGGCGGCTCGACCACGGTCAACTGGACCTCGAGCTTCCGCACCCCGCCCGACACGCTCAGGTTCTGGCAGCAGCGCTACGGCCTGACCAGCTACAGCGAACAGGAACTCAAGCCCTGGTTCGAACTGATGGAAGCCCGCCTGCACGTCGGCGACTGGCAGGCGCCGCCCAACGAAAACAACGACCTGCTGCGGCGCGGCGCGGAAAAGCTGGGCATCCCGACCGGTTTCATCCGACGCAACGTCAACGGCTGCTGGAACCTCGGCTATTGCGGCATGGGCTGCCCGACCAATGCCAAGCAGTCGATGCTGGTCTCGACGATACCGTCGGCCCTCGACCATGGCGCCACCCTGGTCACGCGCGCCCGCGCCGAGCGCTTCCTGATCCAGGGCGAGAAGATCGAGGCCCTCGAATGCAGTGCGATCGACGCCGCCGGCATCCACGCGACCGGCCGCCGGCTGCGCCTGCGCGCCAGGCACTATGTGCTGGCCGGCGGCGCCATCAATTCGCCGGCGCTGCTGCTGCGCTCGAAGGCGCCCGATCCGAACCGGCTGCTGGGCAAGCGCACCTTCCTGCACCCGACCCTGATCTCGGCCGGGCTGTTCACGCAGCGCGTCGACGGCTATGCCGGCGCACCGCAGACCGTCTACTCGGACCACTTCCTGCACACCCAGGCGATCGACGGCCCGATCGGCTACAAGCTGGAAGCGCCGCCGCTGCATCCGGTGCTGCTGTCGACCACCATGACCGGCTTCGGCGTCCAGCACGCGGAGATGATGCGCCAGTTCCCGCACCTGCAGGGCACGCTGGCGCTGCTGCGCGACGGTTTTCATCCCGATTCGCAGGGCGGCGCGGTGGAACTGAAGAATGGCGCGCCGCTGCTCGATTACCCGCTGAACGAGCCGCTCTGGGATGGCGCCCGCCGCGCGCTGCTGACCATGTCCGAGATCCAGTTCGCGGCCGGCGCCGGCGGCGTGCAGGTGGCGCACGAAAGCGCGCCGCGCTATCTGTCGTGGAAAGAGGCGCAGCAGGGCATCGCCGCGCTGCCGTACAAGCCGCACCTGGCCAGGGTGGCTTCGGCCCACGTGATGGGCGGCTGCATGATGGCCGGCGATCCGCGCGCCGGCGTCACCGGCCCGGACGGGCGCTACCACGGCCTGGCGAATCTCTCGGTGCACGACGGTTCGCTGTTCCCGACCTCGATCGGCGCCAATCCGCAGCTGTCGATCTACGGCATCACGGCGCGCCTGGCCAGCCAGCTGGCGCAGACGCTCACCGGCCATCCGGCGGCGCGTCCGGCAGCGGCGCCTGCGCCGGCCGCGTCCGGCGCAGGCGCCGGACCGATCCCGATCAAAGCCGCGTGAAGCCATGAAAAGCGCCCGCCAGCTGTCGCGCACCCTGCTGCTGGTGCAGCTGGGCGCGGCGACCCTGATCGCCTGGGCGGCAATGGCGCGCTTCGGGATGGCCGGCTGGCAGGCGGCGCTGACCGGCGCCGCCAGCGTGGTGCTGGTGCGCCTGCTCATCAACATGAACAACTTCGCGATGGCGGCGCGCTTCGCCAGCGCCACGCCGCCCGGTTTCCACCTCGGCTTCATGGGCCGACTGCGCCTGCTCGCCGAAGAATTCAGGGCCAGCATGCTGGTCACCTCCTGGCAGCTGCCGCGCGCCGGCGCCGCCACCCGCATCTATCCGGATAGCCGCCACCCACCTGTACTTCTGATCCACGGCTACGGCTGCAACAGCGGCTACTGGGCGCACCTGACGCCCTTGCTGGACGCCGCCCGCATCAGCCATGCGAGCGTCGACCTGGAGCCGGTGGCCGGCGACATCGACGGCTACGTGCCGCTGGTCGAACGCGCGGTGCACGCGCTTCAGGCAGCGACAGGCGCCAGACAAATCGCGATCGTCGCCCACAGCATGGGCGGCCTGGTCGCCCGCGCCTGGATGCGCGCGCATGGCACGGCCGCGGTGGCGCGCGTGATCACCCTCGGTTCGCCGCACCACGGCACCGCGCTGGCGCGCTTCGGCCTGGGACGGAACGCCCTGCAGATGCGCGACGACAGCGCCTGGCTGCGCGCGCTGGCGGACGGCGAGGATGCCGCCACACGGGCTCTCGTCAGCTCGCTCTACACCCATCACGACAACATCGTCTCGCCGCGGGAATCGAGCCGCCTGGAAGGGGCGCGCAACCTGGAATTCGGCGGCGTCGGCCACGTCGCCCTCGGCAGCAATCCGCGCGTTCTGGCCGCCGTCATGCGGGAGCTTGCCGCACTGGTTTCCTGAGCCCCGCGGTGTTAGAGTAAATACAAAAGACAGTAAATACAAAAACACCCACGGAGAGACAGCCATGCCCGCGCGCATACTCATCGTCGAAGACGACCCTTCCACTCGCGAGCTGATGGCCTTGTTGCTGCGGGAAGCCGGGCACGAAGTCAGCGATGCCGCCGACGGCGCGGCCGGCCTGCAGCTGGCCCTGGCCACCCGCCCGGACCTGCTGATCTGCGACCTGCGCCTGCCTTCGCTGGACGGCTGGTCGGTGGCGCGCACGCTCAAGGCGGATGCCGGCTGCGCGCACATCCCGCTGCTGGCCGTGAGCGCCCTGGTCCAGGACGGCGACCGCGAGCGGGTCAGGCAGGCCGGCTTCGACGGCTACCTGTGCAAGCCGATCGAACCGGCCAGCTTCGTCGCCGAGGTCGAGGCCTTCCTGCCGGCCGCACCCGCCGAAGCGGCGGCGCCGGCGCTGCCGACCCTGCTGGTGGTCGACGACGACGCCTTCATGCGCGAGGTGCTGGTCGACGCCCTCGAGAGCGAACCCTGGCGCATCCTCAGCGCCGGCTCGGCCGAGGAGGCGCTGGCGCTGCTGGCGCGCCATCCGATCCAGGTGGTGCTGTCCGACCAGAGCATGCCCGGCATGCAGGGCAGCGAACTGATGGCCCGCGTCAGCCGCGACTATCCGCATACCGTGCGCCTGATTTTGTCGGGGCTGTCCGGGCCCTCCGAACTCGAAGCGATCGAACGCGCCTGCGCCGCCGGCCAGGCCGACCGCCACCTGGTCAAGCCCTGGGCCGCCGGCGCCCTGCGCGACGACCTGCGCGCCGCCTTCCAGCTGCAGCGCACGCGCGCCGCCAGGCATTGAGGCAAAGGCGCGCCGCCGATGTGGCCGCGGCCGACCGTCGGTGTTATCCTTGCGGGTGAGTTCAACCATGCCGTCTTCCATGCAACAGAAAGCTCCCCGCCGGACCCGCGAACGAATTCTCGAATTGTCGCTCAGGCTGTTCAACGAATTCGGCGAGCCGAACATCACGACCACCGTGATCGCCGAAGAGATGAACATCTCTCCGGGGAATCTGTATTACCACTTCCGAAACAAGGACGACATCGTCAATTCGATCTTCGCCCAGTTCGAGGCCGAGATCGGGCGCATGCTGACCGTGCCGGCCGGGCGCCGCTCGAACCTGGAAGACGTCTGGCTCTACCTGCGCATGATGTTCGAACTGATCTGGCGCTACCGCTTCTTCTACCGCGACCTGAACGACCTCCTGTCGCGCAACCGCAAGCTGGAACTGCACTTCAAGGCCATCCTGGCGCACAAGATCAAGGTCGCGCGCCAGCTGTGCGAGGACCTGCGCAGCGAAGGCTCGCTGGAAGCGGGCGAGGCCCAGATCGGCGCCATGGCGACCAACATGGTGGTGGTGGCGACCTACTGGCTGTCCTACGAATACGTCCGCAATCCGCGCAAGTACAGCGAGCAGCAGGCAATCGCCGACGCCCTCGCGCGCGGCTGCTACCAGGTGCTGTCGATGGTCGGCCCCTACCTGCGCGGCGAGACCCGCGAGCTGTTCCAGCGCCTCTCGGAAGACTATCTGAAGCAGCTGCCGCTGGAAGGGAAAGCATGAAAGCCATCGCCGTCTATTGCGGCGCCTCGCCGGGCCTCGACCCTGTGTACGCGGAAGCCGCGCGCGGCCTGGCGCGGGTGCTGGTCGAGCGTAACATCGGCCTGGTCTACGGCGGCGGCAAGGTCGGCCTGATGGGCGTGATCGCCGACGAGGTCCTGCGCCTCGGCGGCGAAGCCACCGGGGTGATCCCGCGCGCGCTGCTCGAGCGCGAAGTCGGCCACACCGGCCTGACGCGGCAGTTCGTCGTGAAGGACATGCACGAGCGGAAGGCGATGATGTCGAACCTGGCGGACGGCTTCATCGCCATGCCGGGCGGGATGGGCACGCTGGAAGAGCTGTTCGAGATGGTCACCTGGGCCCAGCTGGGCATCCACGCCAAGCCGATCGGCCTGCTGAACGCGCAGGGTTTCTATGACGGCCTGGCCGGCTTCGTGAACCACATGGTGGAGCAGGGCTTCGTGCGGCCGGCGCATGCCGGCCTGATGATGCTGGAGGCGGATCCGGATGCGCTGGTGGCGAAGCTGCAAGCCGCCGCGCCGCCGCGTATCGAACCTTTGGCGTAGGGTGGGCACTCCGTGCCCACCCTACGCTACGACCACCCGGTCCCGCCCTGAAGACTTGGCCTGATACAGCGCCTTGTCGGCGCGGTTGACGGTATCCGCCAGCGCCTCCGCGCCGCGGCGCGCCGTCAGGCCGGCCGAGAAGCTGATGCCGCGTTCCTCCGTCACCCCGTCCACCAGCAGCCTGCCGACGCGCGCGCTGATGCGCTCGACCACCGACTTCGCCGCCGCTTCGCCGGTATCCGGCAGCAGCAGCAGGAATTCCTCGCCGCCCCAGCGCGCCAGCACGTCGTTCGCGCGCAGCTCGGTGCGCGCGGCGGCGGCAAAGCCGCGCAGCACTTCGTCGCCGGCGGCGTGGCCGTGGCGGTCGTTGATCTGCTTGAAGAAATCGATGTCGAGCAGGGCGATGCAGCTTGCCCGGTCCGGCGCCCCGGCGCCGTGGACATGGCGGCGCTCTTCCTGCGCCAGCACCTCGTTCATGTGGCGCCGGTTGGCCAGCGCGGTCAGTTCGTCGATGGTGGCCAGGGTGCGGATCGTCTCGACCGCCTTCATCAGCTCTTCCTTCTGGGCTTTCAGGCGGGCGCGCAGCTTGGTCATCTCGCCGGTCAGCAGGGTCACGGTCAGCGAGCAGGCCGCCATGATCGCGAAGGTGACCGCTTCCACTGCGGGCGGGTAATGAACCGGATCGCGGGCCTGGTGCCACCACATGGTCAGGCCCATGCAGGCCAGGCCGGCCGCCGCCAGGACCAGGGTCTGGCGCGGCCGCAGCGCGAAGGTGCAGAACACCACCACCACCATCAGGCCCATCAGGGTGGCGCCGCGCAGCGGCCCGGCGATCGAATAGGCATACATGTTGCAGCTGATGCCGAACACGCCCTGCAGCGCCGCCAGCACGGTCGGCGTCAGGCCGAGGCGGCTGCCGAAACGCACCAGCAGATAGGTGGCGGCCATGCCGCACGCGCCATAGACGGCCAGGCCGAGCACCGCCTGGCGCTCGATCAGGTGCCGGTTGCCCACGTTCAGCAGCATGACGATGAAGGCGGAGTAGAGGGTCGCGGTCGCGCCCCAGTAGGACAGCATCCGGCGCAGCTTGGGGTCGGCGCCGAACAGGAGCCGGGACAGTCCCGCCGGACTCATGCGGGCTCCGCCGGCTGCAACTGCGCCCGCAGCATCGCGGTGATCGCGTCGGCCGGCACCGGCGGCGAGAACAGATAGCCCTGCATCTCGTCGCACTCGTTGGCGGCCAGGAATTCGCGCTGCTCCTCGGTCTCCACGCCTTCCGCGATCACGCGCAGGTGCAGGCGATGGCCAAGCGAGATCACGGCCAGCGCGATCGCCTGGTCGTCGGCGCTGGTGGCCAGGTCGCGGACAAAGGACTTGTCGATCTTGAGGGTGCTGATCGGGAAGGACTTCAGCGCCGACAGGCTCGAATAGCCGGTGCCGAAGTCGTCGATCGACAGCGAGACGCCCATGTCCTTCAGTTCGCGCATGCGGCCGATGGCCTGGTGCAGGTCGCGCATCAGCAGCGATTCCGTCACTTCCAGCTCCAGCGCGCCCGGGGCCAGGCCGGTGTCGCGCAGGGCCACGGCGATGCGCTCGACCAGGTGCTTTTCTTCGAACTGGCGCGCCGACACGTTCACCGACACCGTCAGCGGATCCAGCCCGGCATCGACCCAGAGCCGGGCCTGGCGGCAGGCCGTGCGCAGCACCCATTCGCCGATCGCCACGATCAGGCCGGACTCCTCGGCCAGGCCGATGAAGCGCGGCGGCGGCACCATGCCGTGTTCCGGATGGCGCCAGCGGATCAGGGCTTCGACGCCAAAGATGCGGCCGGTGCGCAGGTCCACCTTGGGCTGGTACATCAGGAAGAAATGGCCGGCCTGGCCCGCCGCCGGGGCGCCCGACTGGGTGGCGTCGAAGGCCTTGCGCATCCCTTCCAGCAGCATCAGCTTTTCCTCCACGCTCGCGTTCATTTCACGCGTATAGAACTGGAAGTTGTTGCTGCCCAGGTCTTTGGCGCGGTACATCGCCGCATCCGCGTTCATCATCAGGGTCTTCGGGTCCTCGCCGTCGCGCGGGTACATGACCACGCCCATGCTGCAGCTGACCTGCACCGCCTGGTCGCCGATCAGCACCGGCTCGGTCACCGCCTGGCGGATCTTTTCCAGCACCGGCGTCAACGCCAGCGCCTCGCCGGACACGTCCGGCAGCAGGATCACGAATTCGTCGCCGCCCAGGCGGCCGAGGGTGTCGTTGCGGCGCAGGCAGGCGCCCATGCGGCGGCCGACCACTTTCAGCAGCTCGTCGCCGGCACTGTGGCCGAGGCCATCGTTGACCAGCTTGAAGCCGTCCAGGTCGACGAAGGCCAGCGCCAGGTGCTTGCCGTTGCGCTGGGCGTTCAGCACCGCCTGGTCGAGGCGGTCGCGGATCAGGCTGCGGTTCGGCAGGCCGGTCAGCTCGTCGTGGTGGGCCAGGTGGCGGATCCGTTCCTCGGCCAGCTTGCGCTCGGTGATGTCGCGCACGGTGGCGACCGCGCCGCCTTCGACCGGCACGATCTGGCGCTGCAGCCAGCGGCCGACGGCCGGCGAGGTGGCGGCCTGCCATTCGCTCTCGACAGCCTTGCCATCGGTGACCACGGCCACCAGTTCCTCGAACATGCCGTTCACGCGGTAGAAGGGGAGCAGCTCGTTCATCAGGCGGCCGCGCAGCTGTTCCTTGGGGATGCCGGTGACCTGCTCGGCGCGCGAATTGGTTTCCTCGACCAGGAAGTCGACCACCTTGCCGTCTTCATCGAGCACGCTGCGCAGCACGAAGAAGGCGTCCAGGCTGGCCTCCGAGGCGGCGGCATAGGTTTCCTGGGCGCGGCGCTCGCGACGCCTGGCCTTGGACAGCTGCCAGGCCCAGGCGCTGATCATGCCGACCACGGCCAGCAGCAGGGCGCTGGCGGCGACCGCCGCGACGAGGTAGTTGGCGCGGCGATCGCGATACTGCGCCATCTCCTCGCTCTCGGCCAGGCCGGTCACGGCCGCCAGCGGGAAGCCATGCAGGCGGCGCACGCTGGCAAAGCGCCGCACGCCGTCCGGCGCGGTGGGGTAGGGATCGATGGCGTCGTCGTGCATGCGCTCCAGCGCGACCCGCTGGCCCCAGCTCACCTTGTCGCCGACGCGCAGCGCGCGGGCCACGCCGTCGTTGCCGATCAGGCCGATGAGGCCGCGCTCGCCGGCGCGCGAGCGCTCGTAGGCGCTGGTGAAATAGGCCGGGTCGACTTCGACGATGGCGACGCCGGCGAAGCCGCCGGCGGCGTCGTCGATGCGGCGCGTGAAATGCAGGTGGTGTTCGGGTTTGATGCGGTCGGCGATGGTCTCGCTGACGAAGGGCGCGCCGGTCGCGCCGTCGCGGTGCACCGTGAAATAGCGTTCGGCGCCCACGTCGTGCGGCGCCGAGCCCGGGTTGCTGGCCACGATATGGCCGTCGCGGTCGGCAATGGCGGCCACGAACACCAGCGCCGGCGGCAGCAGGCCCTGGCCGCGCAGCTTGTCGAGCGCCACATCCGGACCGTGCTGCTCAACCGCGTACTTGAGCACCTTCAGGGTCTGGTCGATGGCGGTCAGGCTGCGCACCACCTGCGCTTCGTAGGTGTCGACCTGCTTGCGGGCCTCGTCGCGCGCGGCGGCGATGGCGCCCTCCCGTTCGACGGCGATGAAGTGGAAGGTGGCGATCCAGATCGCGACCAGCGGCAGCAGCGCGAACAGCGGCAGCACGATATGGGTTTCGAGCGCGCGGCCCAGTCGGCGGGAAAAGCGCCTGGTGTTGACGGTTCGATTCATCGTCGCACCATCGGCACCGGGCGCACGCTCGGGTCCGGCGCGGCGCGGCCGGTATGGCCGATCAACGCCGGATCCTCGGCCATGCGCCGCCGTCCTGCGCGCCCGCGGCGGCGCCGGGCAGCATGCCGGGCGCGCACAGGGGAAGGAAGGGAAAACGGCCAGGCGGGTGTGGCGGCATCATGGGGGCAGGCAAAGGGCTGAACGTGGACGCAGGAAGCGCGAGATTGACTTTATACGGAGGAATACCGAAAGTCGATAGATAAGTTCTCATGCTGGCGAATGGAAGGCAATATTCGTTGTGCATTGGCAACGTGGCGCAAGGGAGGGGCTCGTGGCCTATAATGCAAGCATGCATACCCCGACACGGCATCGCTTCATGCGCGCACGCATTGCCTGGATCGCCTGCCTGGCCATCCTGTTCAATGCGTTCGCGCCGCTGGTGTCGCATGCCATGGCGGCTCCCGCCACCGCCGCCATGACGGTGGAGGTCTGCACGGCGATGGGCATGACCACCATGCCGCTGGTCCTGGCCCAGGACGATGCCGATTCTTCAGGCGCCGGCAAGCTGCACAAGGCCATGAACCACTGCGGCTATTGCGTGTCCCACGCGGCCAGCCACGGCCTGCCGCCGCCTGCCGCCATCGCCTTCGCCGCCCCCGCCGGCCGCGATGTCTATCCGCCCCTGTACTACCACGCCCCGCGCCCGCTGTTCCCGTGGTCGCTGGCGCAATCGCGCGCGCCGCCTCCCGCCTGATCGCGGCCCTGCGCCGCTCCGCATCGCAGCGCACCGTCACGCCAACCGTCCGCATCCGGATGGGTCTCGACGCTTGCCGATTGCCCCATCGGGCGACTGAACCAGGAACAAGAATGAAACATGCAAGTAGAACGACGGCGGCCTTGTGCACGCTGACGGCGCTGGCCGCCGCCATGTCCAGCGCCTGGGCCCAGGAAGGGCCGCGCCAGGAACGCGAGATGGGCACCGTGATCGTCACCGGCAACCGGCCCACCTCGCTGCCGACCCGGATCCCGACCACCATCGAAACCGTCACCGGCGAGGAGATCGCCCGCGGCATCAACGCCAGCGACGCCGAGGACGCGCTCAAATACCTGCCCAGCCTGCTGGTGAGGAAGCGCTACATCGGCGACTACAACCACGCGGTGCTGTCCACCCGCGCTTCCGGCACCGGCAACAGCGCGCGCTCGGCGGTGTACGCGGACGGCATCCTGCTGTCCAACTACCTCGGCAACGGCGCCAGCTTCGCGCCGCGCTGGGGCATGGTCAGCCCGGAAGAAATCGAGCGCGTCGACGTGCTGTACGGGCCCTTCTCGGCGGCCTATGGCGGCAACTCGGTGGGCGCGGTGGTCGACTACGTGACCCGCATGCCTTCGCGCTTCGAGGCCCACGCGAAGCTGGCGGCATCGTACCAGCCCTTCAAGCTGTACGGCACCGACGATACCTACCACGGCCGCCAGGGCAGCATTTCGCTCGGCAACCGCGCCGGCGCCTGGTCCTGGTACCTGGACCTGAGCCGCCTGGAAAGCGAGGGTCAGCCGCTGACCTTCCCGACCCGCTACCCGGCCGCGGCGGCATCCACGGCCGGCGCGGCGGTGACGGGCGCCGTGCCCGGCCAGGACCGCACGGGGCGCGACTGGCTGATCCTCGGCGCCGCGACCCAGTACCACACCACCCAGGAACACCTGAAGGCCAAGCTGGCCTACGACTTTTCTCCCAGCCTGCGCGCGACTTATGTGTTCGGCCTGTGGGACAACGATGCGCAGGGACGTCCTCAAAGCTATCTGCGCGACGGCGCCGGCCAGCCGGTCTACAGCGGCGCCGTGAACATCGCCGGCCGCGCCTACACGCTGGCGCCCACGGACTTCAACCAGTCCAACGAAAGCCTGCGCCACCTGATGCACGGGCTGACCCTGAAGAGCAACACCCACGGCGTCTTCGACTGGGAGCTGGCCGCCAGCCTGTACAACTATGACCGCGACCAGCTGCGCGCGCCCACCGTCGCGCTGCCGGCGGCCGCCAGCGGCGGGGCGGGGCGCATCGTCGACCAGGGCGGCACCGGCTGGCATACCTTCGCGGCCAAGGGCGTGTGGCGCCCGGCGCCCGCGCATGTGGCGGAATTCGGCTGGCAGCGCGAAGCCTACAGGCTGCGCAGCATCGAGAACGCGACGGCGGACTGGCTCGCCGGCAGTCCGGGCGCCCGCAACCAGGCTTTCAGCGGCCGCACCGGCATCGACGCCCTGTATGCCCAGGACAGCTGGAAGTTCGCGCCACGCTGGAAGACGGTGCTGGGCCTGCGTTTCGAGCACTGGGAGGCGCGCGAGGGCCGGACCTCGAACGCCGGCGCCACCGTCGTCCATGGCAACCGCAGCGAAAATTACCTGTCGCCGAAGGCCGCGCTGGCGTTCCAGCTGACCGACGACTGGCTGCTGAAAGCCTCGCTGGGACGCGCGGTGCGCATGCCGACGGTGTCCGAGCTGTACCAGGGCGGCATCAACGCGGCCGGCGCCCTGATCAACAACGATCCAAACCTGAAGCCGGAAAAATCCTGGACCGGTGAACTGACGGCCGAGCGCAAACTGGAGACCGGCCAGCTGCGCCTGACCGCCTTCGGCGAGCGCACCCGCGACGCCCTGTACTCGCAGACCAATGTGCTGGTCACGCCGAATGTCACCAACGTCCAGAACGTCGACCGCATCGATACCAAGGGCCTCGAAGCCGCCTGGGGCGCCGGCGACATCGCGATCCGCGGCCTGGACCTGAACGCCAGCCTGACCTGGACCGATTCGAAGATAGACCGCAACGACAAGTTCCCGGCCAGCGTCGGCAAGTGGCAGCCGCGCATTCCCGAATGGCGCGCGGCGGCCCAGGCGACCTGGCGCGCCAATGACCGGCTGGCGGCGACGCTGGCGGCGCGCTACAGCGGCCGCCAGTACTCGACCCTGGACAATTCGGACCCGAACGGCTTCGCCTACCAGGGCGCCAGCAAGTACTTCAGCGCCGACCTGCGCATGGTCTACCGGATCGACCGGCATTGGGCGGCCGCTGTCGGCATCGACAACCTGAACAATGACAAGTACTGGAACTTCCATCCTTATCCCCAGCGCACCTGGGTGGCGGAGCTGAAATGGGACCTGTGACGATCGCCGCGCGGCGCCGCAGCCTGTTCTGGCGCATCCACTTCTGGGCGGCGCTGATCGCCTCGCCGTTCGCGTTCATCGCGGTGTCGACCGGGATGCTCTACATCTTCACGCCGCAGATCGAAGCCGCCCTGTACGGCCAGCTGGAACGGGTCGCGCCGCAAGAGGCGCGCCTGCCGCTCGACGCCGCCGTCGAGGCCGCGCGCAAGGCGGCGCCGGCCGGCTTCGAGGTGCTGGCGGTGACGCCGCCGGCGCGCGCCGGGGACGCGGTCCGGGTCGGCTTCGGCCCGCCAAGACCTGGCGCCGGTGCGCATGCCGGGCATGGCGAAGCGGCGGCCGCAACGGCGGCGCCCGCAGCGCGGCCGGGGCAGGGCGGCGAACGCATCACGGTGTTCGTCGACCCCTACCGCGGGCAGGTGCTGGGCAGCCAGCGCGACCAGGACCGCTTCAGCGAATGGGCGCGGCGCCTGCATTCGCGCCTGCTGCAGGGCGAGTCGCTGCGCTGGATGATCGAGCTGGCGGCCAGCTGGATGCTGGTGATGCTGCTGACCGGTCTCTATTTGTGGTGGCCCCGGCCCGGCCAGCCGGCGCTGCCGCGCTCCGGCGCGCGCGGGAGGGCGGGCTGGAAGCAGTGGCATGCTTTCATCGGCGTGCTGCTGGGCGTGCTGAGCCTCGCCATGGTCCTGACCGGGATCACCTGGAGCAAATACGCGGGCGAGAACGTGCGCGCGCTGCGCGACTGGTCCGGCCAGGCCTCGCCGCAGGCGCCGGCGCGCCTGCATTCGATGCCGCAGGGGCAGCAACTGAGCTACCAGCAGGCCTGGGACCGTACCCGCGCGCTGGTGCCGGACGCGCCGCCGCAACTGACGCCGCCGCGCGGGCCGCACGGGGTGTGGCGCGCCGGCTCGGCCGACCGCCGCCATCCAGCAAGCCGCTTCGACCTGGTGCTGAACGCCTACGACGGCCAGGTGCTGTACCGGGCCGGCTGGGACGATCAGACGGCCTTCGGCAAGGCCACCGCGGTCGGCATTCCCTTCCACCGCGGCGAGCTGGGTGTCTGGAACCAGCTGCTGCTGTTCGTGTTCGCGGCCGGGGTGCTGTTCTCGCTGGTGTCGGGCTGGGTGATGTTCTTCCAGCGCCGCCGCGCCGGCGCGCTCGGGCTGCCGAAGCTGCTGCCCGGCGCCTGGCGCGCGGCGCCGCCGGTGGGCGTGGTGATTGGCATCGGCATGTGCGCGCTGATGCCTTTGCTGGCCTGGAGCGCGGCCGCCGTGATCGCGATCGAAGCGGCGCTGCACTGGCGGCAGCGGCGCGCCTGAAAACCAAGAGCGTCTTACGAGCCACAGGGCAAGGCGCGTCGTCGAAGACAGTACGCTAGTACGGCGAGACGACGCAACGCCGCCATGTGGGTTGTAAGACGCTCTTGTCAGCCGTGGGCCAGCGCCAGATGATGGCTGCGCCCGAGGCGCAGCATGGCCCAGGTATTGCGGCCGGCTTCCTTGGCCATGTACAGGGCGCGGTCGGCGGTGTCGAGCAGGCGCTCGGGCGGCGCCGCCCCCTGCTCGGCCAGCGCGGCGCCGATCGAGGTGCCGACCTGCAGCACCACGGCGTCCAGCTCGAAGGGCGGGCGCATCGCGGCCTGGATCTTGCGCACCACCGCCTCGACGTCGGCCTCGCCGGCGACGTCGTTCAGCAGCACCGTGAATTCGTCGCCGGCCAGGCGCGAGACCAGGTCCGAGCTGCGCACCGCGCTGCCCAGGCGCCGCGCGAACTCGACCAGCACGGCGTCGCCGACGGCGTGCCCGTAGCGGTCGTTGATCCGCTTGAAGTGGTCGACGTCCAGGTAGAGCAGGGCGGTGCCGCGCTCCGGACGGGAGGTGCGCTTCAGCGCGCCCTGCAGCGCGCTTTCGAAGTGGCGCCGGTTCGGCAGGCCGGTCAGGGTGTCGGTGTGCGCCAGCGCGTGCAGGCTGCGCTCGTGCAGGCGCGAGGCGGTGGCGTCCAGGGTCAGCACGTAGACCCCGGCCACCTGGCCCTCGCGCAGCTGCGGCAGGAAGGTCGTGTGGGCGATGCGGGTGTGCTTCTTGCGCACGATCTCATGTTCGCACTGCGAAGCCTGCCCGCTCCAGGCCTGGGCCAGGGCCCTGGCCTGGGGCTCGACGTAGTCGGCGCCGAAGGCTTCCTCCATGGTCTTGCCGAGGATTTGCTCCGCGGGCTTGCCGAGCCAGGACTGGTGCACGGCATTCGCGAACACGTAGCGGCGCGCGCTGTCGAGGTGGGCGATCAGCACCGGCACGTTGTCGGTGATGGTGCGCAGGCGTTCTTCGCTGTCGGCCAGGCGCAGTTCGCCCAGCTTGCGCTGGGTGACGTCGATGGCCATCGCGTAATAGCCATCCGGGGCACCGCCGGCGGTGCGCTGCGGGACGAAGCAGCACTGGTAGTGCAGCTCGCGCCCGGGCGCGCCGCCGGCGTATTCGAAGTCGACATGCTCGCCGGCCGCCGCCCGCTCGAGGCAGGGCAGCAGGCGCGCGTAGTCCTCGGGGTGGTAGGCGGCCGAGACATCCTGGCCGAGCAGCTCGGCGGCGCTCTTGCCATAGGCCGCCAGCGCGTGGCCGTTCAGGTACACGAAGCGGCCTTCCGCATTGACCTTGCCGATCATCGCCGGCAGGTTCTCGGTGATGGCGCGCAGGCGGCGTTCGCTGGCTTCGATCTGCTCGCGCGCGGCGTTCAGTTCGGTGATGTCCTTCATCGCCACCACCGCGCCGAGCGGCCGGCCGGCGGCGCTGCGCAGCGGGCGGCCGCTGGCCAGCAGGGTGTGCGGCGCGCCGCCGTCCGGCGCGATCACCAGCGCCTCGTTGCGCACCGTCTCGCCCTTCAGCGCGCGCACCAGCGGAATCTCGTCCATCGCCAGCGGCGTGCGGCCATCGGTGTGGTACAGCGAATAATATGCCGACCACTCGGCAGGCACCAGCGTCTTGAGGTCGCGTCCGACGATGTCGCGCGCCGCGCGGTTGAACAGCGATGGATTCCCGATCGCGTCGCAGGCGATCACGCCGACGTCGATCGACTCGAGGACTGCGTCCAGCATTTCCTGCTTTTCTTCCAGCTGCTGGCGGGTACGGATGCGTTCCGAAATGTCGTTCAGGAAGGCGCCGAAGCAGCGTTTTCCCTTCCATTCGTAGCTGCTGATGGTCATCTCGACCGTGATCTGGCGGCCGCTCGCGGTCAGCGCCGGCAGCTCGATCTTGCTGTTCAAGACACTGCCATGGCCGGTTTCGAGGCAGCGCCGCATGCCCGCTTCATGGGCATGGCGCAGGGCGTGCGGCACGATCAGCTCGGACAGCTTGCGCCCCAGCGCCTGCGCGCGCGGCCAGCCGAAAATGCGCTCGGCCGAGGCATTCCATTCGATCACGCGGCCATCGGCATCGGCGCCGACGAAGCCGCTGTACGAGGCGGCGACGATGGTGCGGTTCCAGTCTTCGCTGTGCTGCAGCGAAACCTCGATCTCCTTGCGGCGCGCGATTTCCTGCGACAGCTCGCCCACCTTGCGCTCGAGTTCGGCGGTGCGCGCCGCGACCCGTTGTTCCAGTTCCTTGTTCAGCGACTTCAGGGCCTGCTCGGCCATCAGGCGCGCGGTGGCGACCTTCACGTGTTGCAGCTCGTTCTCGACCAGCTCGGCCAGCTCGCGCAGGGCCTGGCGCTGTTCTTCATCGAAGCGGCGCGGCGCGCGGTCGATGATGCACAGGGTGCCGACCGGCTGGCCATCGCTGAACAGCGGCTGGCCGGCATAGAAGCGCAGGTGCGGCGCACCCAGCACCAGCGGATTGGCGGCGAAGCGCGTATCCTGCACGGCATCCTCGATCACCATCATGTCGCCCCGGGCCACGACGTGGCTGCAGAAGGCGATCGAACGCGGCGTCTCGGCCACGTCCAGGCCGCAGCGCGACTTGAACCATTGGCGCTCGCCGTCGACCAGCGACACCAGCGCGATCGGCACGCCGAAGGCGCGCGATGCCAGGCGCGTGAAGCGGTCGAAACGTTGTTCCGCGGGGGTGTCGAGAACGTCCAGCGAGTCGAGTGCCTTGAGGCGGTCTTGTTCGGAAGAAATGATGGGATGGTGCATGGCCACTCCGGTAATCCAGGCGGAGAACGGCGGGGTCAGGGCCGGTTGGAGACGCGGCGCCGGGGGTGTGGGCTACCGATGAGCACATCCTAGCATGCATGCCGCATGGAAACTATTTCCGCGTGGATACCTTTTGTGACTTTGTTGCGTGGGCGCCTTGACAGTTCGTCATGTGCGAGGCGGCTAGAGCTTTTCGATCTGACGATCGATCGCCTTGCGCGCACGCTCATTGCGCTCGCTATAGCGGTCCGTCAGATAGCCGGTACGCCCGCGCATCAGCAGCGTGATCTTGACCAGTTCTTCCATCACGTCGACGACGCGGTCGTAATACGCTGACGGGCGCATGCGCCCCGCGTCGTCGAACTCCTTGTACGCCATCGGCACCGAGGACTGGTTCGGGATCGTGAACATGCGCATCCAGCGTCCCAGCAGGCGCAGGGTGTTCACCACGTTGAAAGATTGCGAACCGCCGCAGACCTGCATTACCGCCAGGGTGCGGCCCTGGCTTGGCCGGATCGCGCCCATTTCCAGCGGAATCCAGTCGATCTGGTTCTTCATCACCGCCGTGATCGCGCCATGGCGCTCCGGGCTGCACCATACCTGGCCTTCCGACCACAGGCACAGTTCGCGCAGCTCGACCACCTTCGGGTGCGTCTCCGGCACGCTGCCGGCCATCGGCAGCGCCATCGGGTCGAAGATTTTGACCTCGGCGCCGAAGTGTTCCAGGATGCGCGCGGCCTCCCAGGTCAGGAAGCGGCTGAAGGAGCGTTCGCGCAGCGAGCCGTACAGCATCAGGATGCGCGGCGGGTGGTCCATGGCGCCGGCCGGCTCGAGCTTTTCGGACGTGGGCAGGTCGAGAAGCGCCGGCTTGATGTTGGGGAGATTCGGTAGCGTTTCAGCCATGTCTGGCCTCCGGATGGTCTGCTGCATTCACAAAATCGCTGGGCGCCACCGTGCCGGCCACCGTCGCATCGCGATGCGCCGCCGGGTACAGCCAGCAGAACAGGGGCGTTGCGGCTGCGGCGCCAAGAAGCTGGGCCAGGATGAAACCGCCGGCATCCGCGGGGCGAATGCCGGCGAAGGTAGTCGTCGCGCTGCGGGCCAGGGTCACCGCGGGGTTGGCGAACGAAGTCGACGCGGTGAACCAGTAGGCTGCCGTGATGTACGCAGCGACCGCGAACGGCGTCACGCCAGGCCGGCTGCGCGAGCAGGCGATGATGAGCGCGATCAGCCCGAAGGTCGCGACGAATTCGCTCCACCACTGTCCGGCGCCGGTGCGCACGTGTTCCGAAGCGGCGAACACCGGGACATCGAACATCAGGTGTGCGGCGGCCACGCCGGCGAAGGCGCCGGCCACCTGCACGGCGATGTAGGGCATGACTTCCGCGGGCGGCAGGTTTTTCTGCCACGCTTCCGACAGGGTGACGAGCGGGTTGAAGTGCGCGCCCGAGATGGTTCCGAACATCAGGATCAGGGCCACCAGACCGGCGCCGGTCGCGATTGCGTTGGCCAGCAGGGCAATGGCCATATTGCCGCCGGCCAGGCGCTCGGCCATGATGCCGGAGCCCACCACCACGGCCAGCAGGAAGGCCGTGCCGAGGCCTTCGGCGACGATGCGTCTTGCGAAAGTCATCGATTGGCTTCCTGTGTGCCGATGCGGTCCAGCTCCGCCTTGAGGCCAGCGCTTTCGCCTTTCAGTTCGTCGAGAGGCAAGGCCAGGAAGGCTTCGATGCGCGCGCGCAGGATCGCATAGGCCTTCTCGAAAGCGGCGTCTATCTCCTCTTCCGTCCCGGCGACATGGCTCGGGTCCTCGACGCCCCAGTGCGTGCGCAGGACCGGGCCGAGATAGGCCGGACAGGTTTCGCCGGCGGCGCCGGCACAGACCGTCACCACGATGTCCGGCGTCACCGGCAGCTTGTCCCAGGACTTGCTGAAGTAGCCCTCGGTCGGGATGCCTTTACTGGCCAGCAGAGCCAGCGCCCGTTCGTTCAGTTTGCCGGTGGGCTGGCTGCCGGCGCTGATGCCGTGCCAGCCGTCCGGCGCCAGGTGATTGAAGACGGCTTCGCTGATGAGCGAGCGGCAGGAGTTGCCGGTGCAAAGGAAAAGTAGGTTCACGTCGGGTCTCGCAAAAGGAAAAGGGTCTCAGGCGCCGCAGGTGGATGCATCGGGTTCGCACGCCCGGTTGCCGGCCGGCGTGCATGGCTTGCCGCCGCAGCAGTTCTCGGTGAGGAAGCCGAGCAGGGCATGCATCGCATCGAACTGCGCGGCGTAGATGATGAACCGGCCTTCCTGGCGCGGCACGATGAGGTTTGCGTTGGACAGCTCTTTCAGGTGGAAGGAGAGCGACGACGGCGGCATGCCGAGCGCTTCCGCGATCCTGCTGGCCGCCAGGCCGCCTGGACCTGCCTGCACGAGGAGACGGAAGGCTGCCAGCCGCGATTCCTGGGCGAGGGCCGCGAGGGCGGCAACAGCGCCTTTGTTTTCCATTTCCGCTCCCCGTTTGAATTCGATATTTCTAATATAGTCGAAATGACGCCGGACAGGAAGCGAAAAGCTTGACCTTCCCATGATTGGAAGGTCGACGCTCGGCTTTCCTGAATGTCTTTAGAAGGAACGATCATGTTTGCGTATCCAGTGCCTGCCATTCATTGCATGTTTTGCGGCTATCGCTTGAAGAGGGCGATGCAAATCATCGACCCAGGGATTTTGCTCAGGGTCGATTACCGGACACGCGGTGTCATTTTAAGAAGCCGGAACGACGTTCCGAGTGTAGAGCGTGCACTGGCACATTTGGCGGCGCTCGTTTAGGTTCTCAGTCCCACAAGCGCTCGCCGCCCAGCTCCAGCTGGGTGAGGTACAACCGCACGTCGAACTCGAACTGGTGATACTCCGGCTCCATCCAGCAGCACAGCTTGTAGAAAGCCTTGTCGTGCTGCTTTTCCTTCAGGTGGGCCAGCTCGTGCACGACGATCATGCGCAGGAACGCCGGCGGTGCATCGCGGAACACGCTGCCGATACGGATCTCGTGCTTGGCTTTCAGCTTGCCGCCTTGTACCCGCGAGATGGCCGTGTGCAGGCCGAGCGCCTGCTGGACGATGCCGATCTTGCTGTCGTAGGCGACCTTGGCGACGGGCTCGGCGTTGCGCAGGTATTCGTCCTTCAGGTCCTGCACGTAGCTGTACAGCGCCTTGTCGGTGCGGACGGCGTGGGCGTGCGGATAGCGGCCGCGCAGGTGGCCGGCCAGCTTGCCGTCGGCGATGAGGCGGCGGACCTGGTCGAGCAGGTGGGCGGGGTAGGCGTTGAGGTATTTGAAGTCGGACATGCGGTGCGCACTCTAGCACATGATGCCGCGCCAGAGTGCGCACCCGGTGAGGAAGCCGGCGCAGTTCAACCGGTAACGGAATGGCACCCGGGGATGCCGTTCCTGGTCAGGCCAGGAGCCTGCGTTGCCGCTGTTCCTGTCTCACTCCGCCTTGCCGCCCTGGCGGTTGCCCCCCTTGGCGGCGGCCGCGGCGCGGTTGGCCGATTGCCGGCTTTCCCCGCCTTTGCGGCCGATGTCGGCCATGTGGGCGCGGTTACGGCTGACCACTTCCCCGCCTTTCTGGCCTGCGCGGCGCGCTTCCTCCGAATCGAATTCGTGCGCCGTTCCCTTCTGGTGGGCGGCCTGGCCGCCCTTGCTGGCGATTTGACGCTGCTGGTTCTGGTCCATCGCAGCGAAACCGCGCTTGGCAGGCTGGCTTTTCTGCTCGCTGCCGCCCGAGCTCGCGCTCTTGCCGCCGTCCTTGCTTGTGGCCATATCGATCTCCTTGTGCCTGTCGGTGAACAATCAACCCGAGAGCGTCACGGATGCGCTCGTGCGATTAGAGACATAGGAAATGCGATAGTTCCGGCCGAGTGCTCTTTTGGCGTGAATCTCGATTGCGCCGGCCGCGCGCTCAGTGGCAAACCCCTTCAGGCCTCGGCGATCTTCAATACCAGCTTGCCGAAGTTTTTCCCTTCAAAGAGCATCAGGAGCGCGGACGGGAAGTTCTCCAGGCCCTCGACCACGTGCTCGCGGTGCTTGAAGCTGCCCTCGCGCAGCCACTGGGCCAGTTTGGCCACGCCTTCCGGATAGCGCTGGGCGTAGTCGAACACCACCATGCCTTCCATGCGCGCCCGGTTCACCAGCAGCGACAGGTAGTTGGCCGGGCCGCGCACCGGCGTGGTGTTGTTGTACTGCGAGATCGCGCCACAGATCACGATCCGCGCCTTCATGTTGATGCGCGTGAGGACGGCGTCCAGGATCTCGCCGCCGACATTGTCGAAATAGACGTCGACGCCGTTCGGGCAGTGCTGCTTCAGCCCCGGGCCGATCGCGCCTTCCTTGTAGTCGATGCAGGCGTCGAAGCCGAGTTCTTCGACCACGAAGCGGCATTTGTCGGCGCCGCCGGCGATGCCAACCACGCGGCAGCCCAGGTGCTTCGCGACCTGGCCGACCGTCGCCCCGACCGCGCCGGCGGCGGCCGACACCAGCACCGTCTCGCCGGCCTTGGGCTGGCCGATGTCGGTGAGGCCGAAATATGCGGTCATGCCCGGCATGCCCAGCACGTTCAGCCAGGCGGGCAGGGGCGCCAGCGCCGGATCGATCTTCACCAGCGGATTGGCTTTGTCATCGGCCGCGCCGGTCCAGTAGCGCTGCACGCCGAAGCCGCCGCTAACGTGCTCGCCAACCGTGAACCGGGGCGAGCGCGACTCGGCCACCACGCCCACCGCGCCGGCACGCATCACCTCGCCGATCGCCACCGGGCGGATATACGACTTCCCTTCGTTCATCCAGCCGCGCATGGCGGGGTCGAGCGACAGGTAGAGCACCTTGACGCGCACCTGGCCGTCTTCCAGCGGGGCCAGTGCTTCGTCGCTGAGCTGCCAGTTGGCGTCGGTCGGCAGGCCGACGGGGCGGGAGGCGAGGCGGAACTGCTGGTTGGTCTGGACGGTATCAGGCATGGCATCCCTTTCATTAAAAGTGAACGTTCGTTCAACTATAGCGGAAAGATGCGCACGTCGTCCCCGCGCAGGCGGGGACCCAGGTTGGATGCGTTTCGATAGCTCGTCGAACTTGGGTTCCCGCCTACGCGGGAACGACGAGTTTCGTGACGTCCTTACCGTATCGGCAACTCATGCGACAATGCTCCGACCGTCCCCATCCACACCACCCTTGAGCGCCCCATGACGCACCCCGAATACATCCTGACCCTGTCCTGCCTGGACCAGCGCGGCATCGTCCTGCGCGTGTCCGGCTTCCTGGCCGAGCACGGCTGCAACATCATCGACTCCGGCCAGTTCGGCGACCCGGAATCGAAGCTGTTCTTCATGCGCATCCACTTCGCGCTCGAAGAGCCGAACGTTGCGGACGCGACCCTGCGCGCCGGCTTCGACGCCCTGTGCGCGCACCTGGGCGCACAGGGCCAGCTGCACGACGCCAGGCGCAAGCCGCGCGTCATGATCATGGTCTCGAAGATCGGCCACTGCCTGAACGACCTGCTGTTCCGCTACCGCAGCGGGCTGCTGCCGGTGGAGATTCCGGCCATCGTTTCGAACCACATGGAGTTCTACCAGCTCGCGGCCAGTTACAATATCCCCTTTCACCACTTGCCGCTCGAGGCCGGCGCCAGCGAAGCCGACAAGCTGGCGCAGGAAAGCCGCATCATCGAGCTGCTGGACCGGCACCAGGTCGACCTGGTCGTGCTGGCGCGCTACATGCAGATCCTGACACCGGGACTGTGCGAGGCATTGCGGGGGAGGGCGATCAATATTCACCACTCCTTCCTGCCCAGCTTCAAGGGCGCGCGCCCGTATGCCCAGGCGCACCGGCGCGGCGTCAAGCTGATCGGCGCCACCGCCCACTTCGTCACGGGCGACCTGGACGAAGGGCCGATCATCGAGCAGGACGTCGAGCGGGTCGACCACGCGATGAGCGTCGATGCGCTGACGGCGATCGGGCGCGACGTCGAAAGCGTGGTGCTGGCGCGCGCGGTCAAGTGGTTCGTGGAACACCGCATCCTGCTGAATGGCGACAAGACCGTCGTCTTCAGCTGAACAGAAAGATAAATACAGCATGGCCCTGAAAGCAACGATCTACAAGGCAGAACTGAATATTGCGGACATGGACCGCAATTACTACCAGGAGCACGCGCTCACCATCGCGCGCCATCCTTCGGAAACCGAAGAGCGGGTGATGATCCGCCTGCTCGCCTTCGCCCTGCACGCGCATGAGGCGCTCGCCTACGGCAAGGACTTGTTCGACGTCGAGGAGCCGGCGCTGTGGCTGAAGGACCTGACCGGCGCGATCGATACCTGGATCGAGGTCGGCCAGCCCGAGGAACGCCGCCTGATGAAGGCCAGCGGCCGCGCCGAGCACGTGGTCGTGTACAGCTACAGCGCCGTCAGCCACATCTGGTTCAAGCAGATCGCCAAGCAGATCGATCGCGCGCGCAACATCACCATCGTGAACATCGCCGCCGAGTCCAGCGCCGCGCTGGAGCGCATGGCCAAGCGCAACATGCAGCTGCAGTGCACGATCCAGGACGGCCAGGTATGGCTGACCGACGGCACCGACACCGTGCAGGTCGAGCGCGAAACCCTGCTTGCGGAACGCAAGTATTAACCGGATACCCGAACATGAACCGACGTCTCGTCGCGCTGGCGCTGGCCAGCCTCGTTTCCCTCCCGGCCCTGGCCCAGGTCAGCGTCAGCGACCCGTGGATCCGCGCCACCGTGCCCCAGGCCAAGGTGGCCGGCGCCTTCATGCAGCTGAAGTCGGCCAAGGCCGCGAAACTGGTCGAGGTGAAGAGCCCGGTCGCCGGCCGCGTCGAGCTGCACCAGATGGCGATGGAAGGCCAGACCATGCGCATGCGCGCGGTCGACGCCATCGAGCTGCCGGCCGGCCAGACCGTGAACCTGGCCTCGGGCGGCTACCACGTGATGCTGTTCGAGCTGAAGCGGCAGCTGAAGGATGGCGAGCAGGTGCCGCTCACGCTGGTGGTGCAGGATGCGGCGGGCAAGCGGGAGAATGTTGCGGTGACGGTGCCGGTGAAGCCCTTGACCTACACGGCGCCGGCCGCTCACTGAATCGCTGCGTGGGCACGTAAATCAGTCCCCCGGACTGATTTACCCCACCCTACATCCGTCGGACGGCATCCATGGCCACGTTCCGTAGGGCGGGCACCCCGTGCCCGCGTTACGCCATCACCGCGGTGCTGCACCCAGACGGCGGGCGCTGCCCGACCCGACCGCGGTCTTGTTGACCTGCGGGTCGCCGTAGTAGTTGACGTCGCCGGAGCCGGCCACCGTCATGTCCAGGCTCTTGTTCACCCAGATCGTGGCGTCGCCCGAACCGGCGATGGTCACGTTGGCGGTGTCGAAGCGCACCCGGGCCATGTCGATGTTGCCGGAGCCGCCGATGGTCGCATTCAGCTCGCGCGCGGCGCCGTCGAGGACGCTCAGCTTGCCGCTGCCGCCCAGGTTGATGTTGACCGATTGCCCTTCGGCCTTGCCGACCTTGATGCCGCCCGAGCCGCCGATGTCGAACTGCAGGCCTGAGCCCTGCACGCGGTCGGCGTCGATGTTGCCGGAACCGCCCAGCGACAGGCGGTCGACGCCGCGCGTCTGCACCACGATCTTCAGGTTGCGGGTGTTGATGTTGACTTTCTTCTTGTTGCGGATTTGCAGGGTGCCGTTCTCGACCACGGTTTCGATCAGGGGCAGCAGGTTGTCGTCGGTCTCGATGGTGATGCCTTCGCTGCCGCCGGTGCGGACCTCGAGCTGGCCCGGCAGGGAAAAGCCCACGCCCTTGAAGTTGGCGACCTGGCGCGTCTCGCGCTTGATGTTGCCGTTGCCCTTCACCTGCTCGCCGCTGCCGAAACGCCATTCGAAGGCGAAGGCCGGCGGCGCGCTGATGGCGGCAGCGGCGGCGGCGAGGGTGCAGGCGGCCAGCAGGCGGCGGCGGGAAAGGCTGGTGGTCATGCTGTGTTCTCCTTGGTCTAGTTGTCGGTGATCGATGGGTCCATCTTAAGCAAGCCCGCCCGGCGGCGCATCGGTTTTGCGACGAACTGCTTTATCGAGGCCGCAGGCCGCCGCGAACGGGATCAGGAAGGGGTAGAGGCCCCAGACGATGCGGCCTTCGACGCGCACGCACAGGGCCGCGTACAGCGGCGGCAGCGCCATCAGGAACAGCAGGCTGCGCAGGGGCTTGAGCGCCGCCGGCGCATGGCGCCAGCCCATCACGGCCGCGGGGACGACGGTCAGCGCGGCGCCGGCGATCGACAGCAGCGAGCGCAGGTCGTGCAGCGCGTGATTGACGGTCCACCAGCTGGGCTCCCAGGTGTACGAAGGCAGGCCGGCGATCAGCCAGAAGCGTACGGCGAGCAGCCAGGCGCCGGCCGCGGCCAGCACCGCCAGGCCGCCGGCGACGGAAATACGGCGGCTGGCGAGCAGCCAGACCAGCAGCAGGATGTTTTCCTCGCGCACCGCCGTGCCGGCGAGGCCAGCCAGGGCCGCCAGCCAGGGCTGGCCGGACAGCACCGCCAGCACGAAGGCGCTGCGGGCCAGAATCGAGCCCGGGTCGACCAGCAGGTAGGGCGCGTACCAGAAGGTCGGCAGCGCGAACAGCATGAGCACGCCGGCGCCGGTGGCGCGCTTGCTATCCATGCCGGCACGCAGCGCCGTGGCCGTCATCAGGCAGGCGCTGGCCGTCATGCACAGCCAGTTCAGCGCCGCGAACACCTGGCGCAGGTCGCCGGGCAGGGCGGCGGCCAGCGCCGGCACCAGGGTACGGTAAGGGAAGGGCGCGCGCAGCGTCTCGATGCCGATTTCACCGCGGAACCAGCGGGCGGTGTCGAAATAGGCCTGGGAATCCTCGATCGTGCCGCCCCAGCGCCACACCATCAGGCTCAGGGCCAGCAGGCCGAACATGAAGAACAGGACCGGCCAGCGGAGCGGCTGGTCGGAGGCGGAAGGATCTTGGAGCCTGGTCATTGCGTCAAGAGGAAGGAAAACAGCGTGCATTATATGCAAGTCCGCCTTCGCAAGCGCTGCCGTTTTCGTTACAATCGCCGGCTTTTTTCCGCACATTCCACGCCCCATGAATCTCCTGCTGTTCCTCGTCGCATTCGGCGCCGGCATCGCCGTCTCCTTCCAGGCCGCCATCAACAGCCAGATGGCGGCGGCCGTCGGCGCCAACTCCGTGGTGGCCGCCCTGATCTCCTTCCTGTGCGGTACCGCCGCGCTGGCCGTGGTCGCATTCGCCCGCGGCGGCCTGCCCGACGCCCTGGCGGCCCTGCCGCAGCAGCCGCTGTGGAAATTCTCCGGCGGCTTCCTCGGCGCCGCTTTCATTTTCTGCACCGTGATGCTGGTGCCGCGCATCGGCCTGCTGAACCTGGTCGTGCTCGTCATCGCCGGCCAGTTGATCACCTCGATGGCGATCGACCACTTCGGCCTCGTCAATGTCGCCATGCGCAAGGTCTCGACCCTGAGGCTGCTGGGCGCGGCGGTCATGATCGTCGGCGTGGCGCTGGCCCTGTTCGGCGACCGCATCGCGGCGTGGCTGGAAAGCTGAGTTGTTGTAAGTTTTTCACACGAAAAATTATCTTTCCAAGTGGAACTTTACGATGCTGCTGGTTTTATAATTAATGCATCGTCAGTTCCACTTTTAACATCGACCACCCGATGGAATACCACCAGTCCTCGCAGATCCCCACTCTTTCGTACATCGAAAACGAAGACCATCCGGTTTTCGGCACCCTGGTCGAGCAGATCCTGCACCTGCTGAACTCGAAGCTGGTGTTCTCGGACATCATCATTCACCAGAACAGCCCGCTGATGCTGCGCCAGCCGAAGGGCCTGGTGGCGGTGACGGATTCGCCGATCACGAAGGAGGAGCTGGAAGAGTTCTTCGACGTCATAGAGCCGAACTGGGCCGAACGCATCCAGGAACGCGCCTTCGACCGCTCGATCGACCTGCACACGGCGCGCATCCGCGCCAACTGCTTCAGCTTCCAGGGCAAGAAGCGCCTGGGCTGCGTGATCCGCCGCTTCCCGAAGGAGCCTTTGCTGCTTGCCGAACTGGGCCTGCATCCGGACGAGCAGGAATTCGCGCGCATGACCAGCGGCCTGGTGCTGATCATCGGCGACACCTGCCAGGGCAAGTCGACCACCATCGCCTCCATCCTCGACGAGATCAACCGCCAGCGCTCGGGCCACATCATCACCATCGAAGACCCGGTCGAGACCCTGATCCCGCAGCGCAAGTGCATCATCACCCAGCGCGAAGTCGGCGTGGACGGCGACGTCGACAGCTACTACCTCGGCGCCCTGGATGCGCTGCGCGAGCGCCCGGACGTGATCGTCATCGGCGAGATCCGCGACGCCCAGACCGCCCAGGAAGCGCTGGCCCTGGCTGAATCCGGCCCGCTGGTGCTGGCGACCCTGCACGCGCGCTCGACCGAACTCGGCCTGCAGAAGATGCTGCGCCTGCTGGGCAATTCCGACGCCCAGGGCCAGGCCCTGGCCCACGCCCTGCGCGGCGTGCTGTGCCAGGCGCTGCTGCCGTCCAGGCAGGGCAACCGCTATCACCTGGCCACCGAGTGCCTGAGCATCAGCCCGGCCGTGGCCGGCATGATCGAAGCCGGCGACCTGGGCGCGATCCGCGCGCACATGAACGCCGCGCGCGAGCCGGGCTGCCACACGATGAACAGCGTGCTTGAAGGCTTGCTGGCCTCGCACAAGGTGGATGTGAGCGATGCGCGTGCGGCGACCACCGACCGCATCGGGTTTGCGGAGATGGTGTAAGGCGCCGCCGCCTGCGATGCCGAGCGAGCGCTTCGCCGAACTCCGTGCATTGATCGGGTCGGACGCGCGGCGCATGCGCGTCCTCGAACTGGTGAGGGAGCTCGCCTTGTCCGATTGCTGGGTCGCGGCGGGCTTTGTCCGCAACTGCGTCTGGGACCATCTGCACGGCCGCACGCCGTCGCCACTGCCGCAAGATATCGATGTGATCTGGTTCGAACCGGCACAAGCCTCGGCGGAGCGCGATGCGGCGCTGGAACTGGCCTTGCGCCGCCGCGACGCGTCGCTCGCGTGGTCGGTCAAGAACCAGGCGCGCATGCACGGCCGTAACGCCGACCTGCCTTATCGTTCGGCTGGCGACGCCATGCGCTACTGGCCGGAGACCGCGACCGCGGTCGGCGTGCGGCTGGACGATCGAGGGGCGGTCGAAGTGGCGGCGCCGCTTGGCCTGGACGATCTGTTCGGCTTGATCGTCAGGCCGACCCGGCGCTTTGAGGGGGAAAAGCATGCCGTTTATCTGGACCGGATACGCGGCAAGAACTGGCAAGCCACCTGGCCCCGGCTGAAGATCCGGATGGATCTCCCGCTTCAATCCAGCGGCACCGCCCGGTAGCCGTTGACCTCCGGCGCCGTCACCATGCGCGCCGCGTTGCCCCAGCTGGCGCGCACATAGCTCACCACCGCCGCCACCTCGGCATCGTCCAGCACCTGGCTAAAGGGCGGCATGCCGTAGGGCCGCGGATTGCCTTTCGTGGACGGCGCGAAGCCGCCGTTCAGCACGATGCGGATGGCGTTCACCGGCTCCCGCGTGGCCAGCGTGCGGTTGCCGGCCAGCGGCGGATAGGCGGGCGCGCCGTCCGCGCCGAGGGCGCCGCGGCCGTCCTTGCCATGGCAGTCGACGCAATGCCGGTCGTAGATCCGCTCCCCCAGCTTCATCAGCGATTCCGACGGCAGCGGCGCCGGCCGCGGTGCGCCGCGTTCCGCCGGCAGCGAGCCCAGGTAGGCCGTCATCGCGCCGATGTCGCCTTCGGACAGATGCTGCAGGCTGCGCCCGACCACCTCCGCCATCGGCCCGTAGACGGCGCCGTTCGGCGAGACGCCGGTCTGCAGCAGCTGCGCCAGGTGCGGGTCCTTCGAGGCCAGCGAAGGCGCGTACCAGCCCAGTACCGGGATCAGGCCGCCTTGCAGGCCCTGGCCGCTCGCGCCCAGCTGGTTGCGCGGGCTGTGGCAGGCGGCGCAATGGCCCAGGCCCTCGACCAGGTAGGCGCCGCGGTTCCAGTCCGCACCGCGCGCCGGCTCGGCCTGGAAGACGCCGGGCTTGAAATAGAGCAGGCGCCAGGCCGCCAGCGCCGCCTGGCTGTCGTAGGGGAAGCGCAGTGCGTGCGGCTGGTTCGGCTGGCGCGCCGGCGGCAGGCTGCGCAGGTAGGCGAACAGGGCGTCGGCGTCGTCGCGCGAGACCTTGGTGGTGTTCGGGTAGGGGAAGGCCGGGTAGAGCAGGCGGCCGTCCCTGCCGATGCCGTTGTGCAGGGCGTTCCAGAAATCGTCGGCGGTCCAGGCGCCGATGCCGGTCTCGCGGTCGGGCGTGATGTTGGGCGCCATCACGCGGCCGAAGGGCGTGTCGACCGCGCGGCCGCCGGCATAGGCCTGGCCGCCGCGCGCCGTGTGGCAGGCGGCGCAGTCGCCGGCTTTCGCCAGGTAGGCGCCGCGTGCGATGTTGCCGGCGGTGGGCGCCCAGGCTTGCTTTGATCCCGACGGAACATGCTGGGCGCGCGGCCAGGCCAGCAGCAGGGCGGCAATGGCGAGCAGCACGAAGCTGGCAAGCGCCAGCGGGAGGCGGTGCTTCATGGCTGCGGCGCCGGTGCGCTGCCGCAGGCCAGCGGCAAGGGATGCTTCAGGGATGGCGCCGGGCTGGGATCGGCCGGCAGCGGCTCGCTGGCCAGCCAGGCCGAGATCGCGGACACGTCGGCCAGGCTCAGGCGCTGGGCGATGCCGCTCATGCAGTCGGGCGCCAGCGCGTGGCGGCTGCCGTTGCGCCAGGCGCCGAACTGGGCGTTGATGTAGTCGCGCGGCAGGCCTGTGAGGCCGGGGATGGCGGGCAGGGCGCCCGTCAGGCGTTCGCCGTGGCAGGCGATGCAGGCCGGGACCTTGAGGGCGGTGTCGCCGCGCGTGACGAGCTGGCGTCCGCGCTCCAGCTCGGCGGCCGGCAGGCCGGCGCGCTCGAGCACGGTCGCCGGCGCGTGCTGGGTGGAGAAGTAATCCGCGATCTCGTGCAGGTAGTCATCCGACAGGTGCTGCACCATCCAGGTCATCAGCGGGTACTGGCGGCGGCCGTCGCGGAAATTCGTCAGCTGGTTGTAGAGATAGCCGGCCGGCTTGCCGGCGATGCGCGGGTAGTACTGGCGCGTGCCGCCCGGTGGCGCGCTTTGCAGCTTGCCTGCGCCGCCGTGGCAGGAAATGCAGGCGGCCAGCCGCTGGGCAGGCGTAGCGGGAACCGTCTGCTGTTGGGCCGAGGCCGGCATCGCCGTCCATACGGCGACGGCGGCCAGGAAAACAGGTAATCGGGTTAAGCCACGCATAGTCCAGTCCCGGTGCGTTGTTTATCTACCACGCAATATTGTAATCGAATAAACGACCGGGATGCTTGCGGGCAGCGAGCGCTAATGGATGTCCTGGAAAGTGCGCAGATAGGCTTGCAGCGCCTTGATCTCGTTTTCGTCGCCGATGCCCCAGAAACGCATCCTGGTGCCCGGCACCAGCTTGCCGGGATCGCGCACGAAGGCGGCGAGGCTGCGCTCGTCCCAGACGATGCCTGAGGCCTTCATCGCCTCGGAGTAGGCAAAGTCGGGCGCGGCGCCGGCGCGGCGGCCGAACAGACCGTTCAGTTGCGGGCCGAAGCCGGCGCGCGCGTTGGCGCCGACCTGGTGGCAGGAGGCGCACTGCTTGAAAACGTGCTCGCCGGTGGCGGCGTCGGTGCCGGAGGGGGCGCAGGCTTGCAGTACGGGCAGGAAGAGCAGCAGGGAAAGAAGCTTCATGCCGCGATTATAGGCGGCGCCTGGCGAAGCCGCCGGCAAGCGGCAAGCTCAGGCCTGGGCCTCGGCCTGCGTCTTGGCCGCATCGCGCGTGGCAAGGCGGGCGGCATTCGCGACGGCAGTCTCCGCGGCGGCCGCGAAATGCTGGCGCCAGTGGCGGTAGATGCGCAGGGCGACATGGGCGTCGTCGGCGGCGTACTGGATCTGCTGCTCGGACAGGCGCGGCATGGCCCAGTTGGTGGTGGTGATGCGGCGCGACTTCTGCAGCTTCTGGCCGAAGAAGCGCGCGACGGCGGTCTTCGCGCCCCAGGCGTTTTTCTCTCCGCGGCGCAGGGCGGTGGCGAGGTCGACCACGTTGCGGGTCTCGATGCCGAGCTTGGCGCGAAGGCGGCGCAGGTCGTCGCCGAGTCCGAAGCCGACTTTCAGGACGTCCGGCGATTCCAGCACCGGACGCAGGACTTCCACGCACAGGGCGACCCCCGGCGAGGATGGCGAACCGATCTGGAACAGCCAGGCGTTCGTGTCGTCCGCCAGCTGCACCAGGTGCGGCCCGGTCGACACTTCGCCTTTCTGGAAGGTCGGCTTCGACTCGGTATCGAAACCGATGGCGTCGCAGGCGAGCAAGGCGTCCAGGGCGGCTTGCACATCCTCCCTGGTCCGCACCAGGCGCACTTTGGACAGGGCGATGCCCGTATAGGGCGGCAATGTGTCCTCGGTGTCCGGTAGGTTTTCGCTCACTTGAGTAGTTCCAGTCGCTCGAATGATTATTTTTTCGAGAACTTCGACGCCAGTTGCTGCAGTTTTTCCTGGCGCTTGCGTTCCGCTTCCTGCTGGATGACGGCGTCGCGCTCGGCTTTCTTGCGCTCGGCTTCTTTCTTGAAGCGTTGCTGCAGCAGTTCCTTGGCGTGCAGGCGATGGGTGTCCGTCACCTCGGCGCCCGGCTTGCCGTCCAGGTCGTAGCGCACGGTGGCCTTTTCCATTGCGCGCAGGTAGCGCATCGAGCCGGTGTGGATGCCCAGCGCGGCGCGCATCAGCTTGCGGTTCAGGTTGGGCATGCGGGCGAGCAATTGCTTGTCGATGCCGATTTCGAGCGGCAGGCAGTTGCGGAAAGCCTCGAATTCCTGTTGCAGCTGCTTGAGCAGGGCGCGCGGGGAATCCGCGGCGGGCGCAGCAGCAGGCGCAACAGCGGGCTCGGCAGCGGCCGGGGCCGCGCTGTCGACGGCCTCCACGGTCTCGGGCGTGGCGTTGGCGGCAGTGTTTTCGTTGGCCTCAGGGGTTTCGGCGGCGTTACTAATCGTATTCATTGACTTCATGGTAAGAACGGGAAGCGGAAGGATAGCATGGCAAGGCGGTGGATGTACCGCTGAGCCGTGTAAGGGTTCGTCGTCGCTGCCGGCCGACCGTGATTTCCTTCGTGTGCGGCGGGCGCGTCAGCAAGAAATCGTGTATGATCCGCCCCTTTCCTTGCGTAGGGCTTGCGCCGACGCAGACGGTCAGGGGCCGGATGAAAGCCTGGGAGTATGTGAATTCGTTATATCCCTTATCGGATATTTCAATTATCACTAAATCTTTCCCTAGTGCATAATATGCCTGTCTCCTCTATTTCTCTCTTGGGAAAATAGCTCAAGCCCGTTCCTTGACGGGCTTTTTTTCGTTCCGACATGCTAAGCCGCGATTTCAGTCACAAACCGAATGTTCCTTGCCACCCGTCCACGCAGCTGGACGCCGGAGAGGGCGTTTGATTGTGCTTGATATTCGGCCCGTCTGCCCTTAGTTAGGGCCATCCCGTAATTCCTCGCCAAAGGGTCCGCAAGCGGACCAGGTGGCTTATTGACTTCGCAGGCGCGCATCTCGCCTCGACTGGAGAATGTGAATCATGAAAAACACCGCCAAGACCTTGACACTGACCGCCAAGAAGGCGCCGGCCAAGAGCACGGCCCAGCTGGCAGTGCCGAAAACCGCGACCTCCTACTTCCTGGAAACGGAAGTGGCGGACGGCGCGCCGGCGGCCAAGGTAACGGTGGTTAAAACGCGTTCGCGCCTGGCCTCGCTGAAAGCGGTTCAGGCCGAGCAGGGTGCAGCCGAAAGGCTGCACGAAAAAGCACAACAGGCAGCGCAACTCCAGCCTGAGCAGTTCGAACGGTCCGCCGCTGCGGCAGCCGTCGAGGCGGGCGTCGAAGCCGCCGACGCCGTGGCCGAAACCGTGGCCGAAGCCGTGCACGATGCGGCGCCCGTCGCCGCCGTGGCTGCCGTCGCCGCCGACGATGCCGACGTCATCCCGACCCCGACCGCGCCCGCAGCGCCGCCGGTCATCGTGCGCAAGCGCACCTCGAAGCTGGCAGCCATGAAAGCGGCCGCCGCTGCCGAAACCGGCGTCGACACCACCTCGGCCGCCGCACCCGCCGCCGAGCCGGCGCCGGCCGCCGAAGTCGCCCCGGCCCCGCGCGTGGTGCGCACCCGCACCCGCCGCGTCGAGCCGGGCGCCGCCGCCCCGGCCACCCCGACCGGCACCGTCAGCACCACCACCGACGCCGCCACGCTGGCCGCGATCGACACCTCGGGCTACCTGCTGCCGCAAGTGAAGGTCCCGGGGCGCCGCGGCCGCAAGCCGAGCGAGTTCGTGCCGGAGAACGACGAGATCGCCGCGCTGAACGCGGTCGAACGCGCCGAGATGAAGGCGGCCTCCAAGCTGCGCGAACGCAAGGCCAAGGGCACGCCTGGCATGCTGGGCGCCGAGCAGGGCTTCTCGGCCGAGGAACTGGAAAAGCGCCGCACCCAGCTGAAGAACCTGATCAACATGGGCAAGGAGCGCGGCTACCTGACCCATGCGCAGATCAACGACCAGCTGCCGGAAAACATCATCGATCCGGAACAGATCGAAAGCATCATCGCGACCTTCAACGACATGGGCATCGCCGTCTACGAGCGCGCCCCGGAAGCGGAAATGATGCTGCTGTCGGACGCCGTCGTGACCCCGACCAGCGAAGACGAAGTCGAGGCCGCGGCCGCGACCGCGCTGTCGACCGTCGACTCCGACTTCGGCCGCACCACCGACCCGGTCCGCATGTACATGCGTGAAATGGGTGCGGTCTCGCTGCTGACCCGCGAAGGCGAGATCGCGATCGCCAAGCGCATCGAAGAAGGCCTGAAGGACATGGTGCAGGCCATCTCCGCCTGCCCGGTGACGATCTCGGAAATCATCGCCCTGTCGCACAAGATCGCCAGCGACGAGCTGAAGATCGACGACGTGGTCGACGGCCTGATGTCGCCCGACGAAGGCAGCGCCGCGCCGGCGGCAAGCGCCGCCGCCTCGGATGACGAGGACGAGGAAGAACTCGAGGACGAGGAAGAGGAAGAAGGCGGCACCGGCGCCAGCGGCGCCGCCGGCTATTCGGCCGAGCAGCTGGCCGCGCTGAAGAAGACCTCGATGGAAAAGTTCGCCACCATCGAAAAGCAGTTCGACAAGATGGGCCACGCCTTCAAGACCCAAGGCTACGGTTCGCTGCAGTACATCGCGGCCCAGGACGTGATCTCGACCGAGCTGCTGGGCATCCGCTTCACCGCCAAGATCGTCGAAAAGCTGTGCGACACCCTGCGCGGCCAGATGGACGAAGTGCGTGCCATCGAGCGCGCCGTGCTGGACATCTGCGTGAACCGCTGCGGCATGCCGCGCGCCCACTTCATCAAGGTCTTCCCGGGCAACGAGACGGACCTCGAATGGGTGCAGCGCGAAGTCGATTGCGCCTACCCGTACAGCGCGGTGCTGTCGCGTAACGCCCCGGCCATCATGGAACTGCAGCGCCGCATGATCGACCTGCAGGCGCGCGTCGCGCTGCCGCTGGCCGATCTGCGCAAGATCAACAAGCAGATGGCGGCCGGCGAAAAGCGCGCCCGCACCGCGAAGCGCGAAATGACCGTCGCCAACCTGCGCCTGGTGATCTCGATCGCGAAGAAATACATCAACCGCGGCCTGCAATTCCTCGACCTGATCCAGGAAGGGAATATCGGCCTGCTGAAGGCGGTCGACAAGTTCGAATACCGCCGCGGCTACAAGTTCTCGACCTACGCGACCTGGTGGATCCGCCAGGCGATCACCCGCTCGATCGCCGACATGGCCCGCACCATCCGCGTGCCGGTGCACATGATCGAGACGATCAACAAGATGAACCGCATCTCGCGCCAGATCATGCAGGAAACCGGCAGCGAGCCGGACATGGCGACCCTGGCGGCCAAGATGGAGATGCCGGAATCGAAGGTCCGCGAGATCATGAAGATCGCGAAAGAGCCGATCTCCATGGAGACCCCGATGGGCGAGGACGGCGATTCGCAGCTGGGCGACTTCATCGAGGACAACGCGACCCTGGCGCCGCTGGAAGCCGCGATGCACGCCTCGATGCGCGGCGTGATCAAGGAAGTGCTGGACTCGCTGACCCCGCGCGAAGCCAAGGTCCTGCGCATGCGCTACGGCGTCGAGATGTCGAACGACCACACGCTGGAAGAAGTCGGCAAGCAGTTCGACGTGACCCGCGAGCGTATCCGCCAGATCGAAGCCAAGGCGATGAGCAAGCTGCGCCAGCCTTCGCGCTCGGACAAGCTGAAGACCTTCCTGCAGAACCAGTAAGCCAGGCCGGCTGGATCGGCGGCAGAACCAGGACTCCCCGGCTGGAAGCGGCCGGGGAGTTTTTTTATGTCGACGGTTCGCAGATGGGTCGCGCGCAACGGACGTGCAACAGTATTGGCATCCTGCCCCATGCTCATGGATACTGGCGGCTCCCGATGACACGCCCGGATTCCGCCCCATGCCTTCACCAAGCAAGCTTGCCCTTCTCCTTGCCACGCTCTGCCTGCCGTTCGCCGCGGCGGCAGCCGGCGGCGACGATGCGATCTCGACCGATCGCCCGAACGTCGCCGAATCCAGCCAGGTCATCGGCAAGGGCCGGGTCCAGCTCGAGACCGGGCTGCAGTGGGACCGCCGGCGCGACGAGACGCTGCATGAGCGTACCTTGACGACACCGAGCCTGTTGCGCATCGGACTGAGCGACAGCACCGAGCTGCGCATCGAGACCGATGGCCGCAGCGTGATCCACGATGCCGATCCGGCCAGCGGCCTGCACACGGTCACCGCCGGCTATGCCGACACCGCGCTGGGCCTGAAGTGGCATCTGCAGGACCAACAGGACAACGCGCCGTCGCTGGGCGTGTTGCTGCATGCCGACCTGCCGAGCGGCAGCCGCGCCTTGCGTGGCCATGGCGTGCGCCCGTCGCTGCGCCTGTCCGCCGAGTGGGAACTGGCGAACGGCCTGTCGCTGGGCCTGATGCCCGGGGTGGCGCTCGGCAGCGACGACGACGGCGCCCGCTACGGCTACGGCATCCTGGCTGCGGCCATGGGCAAGGAATTCAGCGAGCGCCTGCACGGTTTCGTCGAGCTGGCGGCGCCGCAGATCGCGCCCGCCTCGCATGGCGGCACCCAGGTCCTGGCCGACACCGGCCTGACTTACCTGATCAGCAAGGATGTGCAGGCCGATGCGATGGTGGTTCGCGGCCTGAACCGCCGCACGCCCGAGCTGAGCCTGGCGTTCGGCCTGTCGTTCCGGCTGTAGGGCAGGTGCAACGCCGCGGTCGTAAAACTTGACTGTTGGCAACAACACCCGGAACATGGCGGGTTCCCGTTTCAGTCCCCGCAATCCAGGCCATGCTGCTCTCCACCTTTCGCCACGCGTCCATCAAAACCAAACTCATGCTCAGCATGGCCGCGTGCCTGCTGGTGTTCCTGGCCGTCTCCGTCGGACTCAGCATCAACCTGACCGGCCGCAGCCTGCGCACCCGGGTGGTCGACCAGGAATTGCCGGCGGTGGTCGACGGCATCCGCAACGACATCCTGCGCCAGATCGCGGTGCCGCTGACGGCCTCGCTGGCGGTGGCCGACAATACCTTCCTGCAGGCTTGGGAAAACGAGGACCTGCCGGAAGCCGGCCTGCCGGCCTGGCTGGCCTACGCCAGGGCGGTCAAGCAGAAGAACAAGGCCGACGCCGTGTTCTGGGTGTCCGGCGCCACCGGCAAGTACTACACCGACAAGGGCCTGAACATGGTGATGACCAGGTCGGATGCCGGCAATGCCTGGTTCTACGACTTCCTCGCCGGGGGCAAGCCCTACAGCATGCGCCTGGGCTCGAACATCGCCCACGACGGCACCACCACGCTCTACATCAACGCCCGCTTCGACGCCGGCGCCGGCAAGGCCGGGGTGGCCGGCATCGGCCTGTCGGTCAACGCCATGGCCGACGCCGTGCGCGCTTATAAAATCGGCGAGTCAGGCTTCGTCTATCTGGTGCGCGATGACGGCAACATCCTCGTGCACCGCGACACCAGGCTGGCCGACGGCGCCCACAACATCAAGGACCTGCCGGGCTTCGGCGAGGAACTGCGCGCCAAGCTGCTGGCCAGGCAGCGCTTCGTCCACGCCAGCTATGCGGCGCCGGGCGGCCGCCGCCTGGTGGCCGCGTCCTTCGTGCCGGACCTGAACATGTACGTGATCGCCGAAGTGCCGGAAGCCGAGGCGCTGGGCGGCATCGCCAGCTCGGCCAGCATCGCGGCGCTGGCCGCGGCCCTGGTGGGCGGCGCGGTCGGCCTGTTCGCGATCTTCATGGTCAGCCGCGCGATCGCCGCGCCGGTGGCGCGCGCCGCCGCCATGCTGGGCGAGATCGCCGACGGCAAGGGCGACCTGACGCGCCGCATGCCGGTCGAGGGTCGCGACGAAGTGGGCCTGCTGGCCGAAGCCTTCAACCGCTTCGTCTCCTCGCTGAACCATACCATGAGCGAAGTGCGCGGCAGCACCGAGGCGATTGCCGGGGCCTCGAGCGAAATCGCGGCCGGCAACGGCGACCTCTCGAACCGCACCGAGGAGCAGGCCGCGAGCCTCGAGCAAACCGTGCATACCATTACCGAGCTGGCCGCCACCGTGAAGCAGAACGCCGGCCACGCGCGCAACGCCAGCCAGCTGGTGCTGGCGGCGCGCGGGCAGGCGGAGAAGGGCGGCGAAGTGGTCGGCGAAGTGGTGCAGACCATGGGCGCGATCAGCGACAGCTCGCGCCGTATCGCCGACATCATCGGCGTCATCGACGGCATCGCCTTCCAGACCAATATCCTGGCCCTGAACGCCGCGGTGGAAGCGGCGCGCGCCGGCGAGCAGGGCAGGGGCTTCGCGGTCGTCGCCTCCGAGGTGCGCAACCTGGCGCAGCGCTCGGCCGCCGCGGCCAGGGAAATCAAGGCCCTGATCTCGGCATCGGTGGACCAGGTGGAGGCCGGCGGCAAGCTGGTCGACAGTGCCGGCGTCGCCATGGCCGGCATCGTCGACGCGGTGCGCGGCGTGGCCGACCTGATGGGCGAAATCGCCGGCGCCAGCGAAGCGCAGAGCGAAGGCATCGCCCGCGTCAACCAGACCATCGGCGCGATCGACGACGCCACCCGCCAGAACGCCGCCCTGGTCGAGGAAGCGGCAGCGGCCGCGATGGCGCTGCAGGACCAGTCGGCGCGCCTGGCGCAGGTGGTGGCGGCCTTCCGGCTGGAAGAGCAGGGCTCGATCTGACGAAATTCCAACACTTCGTTGAAACTGTATAAACGGTTTTCCGTAAATCGGTTGACGCAGGCATGAAGACGGGTGAGGATGCTGCAAAGCAACATTATTGCAAATTCTCACCTATTCCCAAGGTCTCTCATGCTTGCCCAGTTTTCCCGCCGCTTGTCGATCAAGACCAAGCTCATGCTCAGCATGGCTGCCTGCCTGCTGCTGTTCACGCTGATTTCCTCCTTGCTCAGCGTGACGCTGACCGGCCGGGGGATGCATGACCGTGCCGTCGAGCAGGAATTGCCGGCGGTGGTCGGCACCATCCGCAACGATATCCTGCGCCAGATCGGCGGTCCGGTCAGCGCTTCGCTGGCGGTCGCCAACAACACCTTCCTGCAAGCCTGGGAACGCGATGGCCTGCCGGAAAGCGGCATGGAGGCCTGGACCGCCTACGCGAAAAAGATGAAGAGCGTCTATCACGCGGGCAGCGTGTTCTGGGCCTCGCCGGGCAAGATGCAATTCCTGACGGAGGATGGCCTCGACCACGCCATGGAAAAGAACGCGCCGCGCGACCAGTGGCTGGACGCTTTTCTGGCCGGCGGCCGGTCGCACGAACTGAACCTCGACCCGGACGCCAAGACCGGCGAAATGATGTTGTTCATTAACGCACGCGTCGACGCCGGCGACGGCAAGCTGGCCGCGGCCGGCCTTGGCCTGTCGGTCAAGGAAATGGCAGACAACGTGCGCGCCTACACGATCGGCAAGTCCGGCTTCGTCTATCTGGCGCGCCCGAACGGCACCATCATCCTGCACCGCAGCCCCGCCCTGGCGGACGGCAAGCACAAGGTGCAGGACTTGCCGGGCTATACGCCGGAGGTCATCGCCGGCCTGATGAAGAAGGAAAAGTTCGCGCACGCGGTCTATGCCGGCGGCCAGGGGCAGACCATCGTGTCCTCGTCCTATGTGCCGGAACTCGACATGTACGTGATTGCCGAAGTGCCGGAATCGGAAGTGCTGGGCGGCCTGGCCCGGTCGGCGACCATCGCCGCCGTCGTGGCGGGCGTGGTCGGCGGCAGCATCGGCCTGTTCGTGGTGTTCCTGGTCAGCCGCGCGATCGCCGCGCCGGTGGCGCGCGCCGCCGCCATGCTGGGCGAGATCGCGGATGGCAAGGGCGACCTGACGCGCCGCATGCCGGTCGAATCCTCCGACGAAGTCGGCATGCTGGCGGACGCCTTCAACCGCTTCGTCTCGTCGCTGAACCATACGATGAGCGAGGTGCGCCGCAGCACCGACGCGATTGCCGGCGCTTCGGCCGAAATCGCCGCCGGCAACATGAACCTGTCGAGCCGCACCGAGGCGCAGGCCTCCAGCCTCGAGGAAACCGCGGCCGCGATGGAGGAACTCACGTCCACCGTGCGCCAGAATGCCGAGAACGCGCGCCAGGCCAACCAGCTGGTGATGTCGGCCAGCGGCGAGGCGGAGAAGGGCGGCCAGGTGGTGGGCGAAGTGGTCAGCACCATGGGCTCGATTACCGAGAGCTCGCGCAAGATCGCCGACATCATCGGCGTCATCGACGGCATCGCCTTCCAGACGAATATCCTGGCGCTCAACGCGGCCGTCGAGGCGGCGCGCGCGGGCGAGCAGGGACGCGGCTTTGCGGTGGTCGCCACCGAGGTGCGCAACCTGGCCCACCGCTCGGCGGCGGCGGCCAAGGAAATCAAGGTCTTGATCGGCGAATCGGTCGGCCAGGTCGAGACCGGCGCCAAGCTGGTGGACGCGGCCGGCGCCTCCATGACCGGCATCGTGCAGGCCGTGCGCAGGGTGGCGGACCTGATGAACGAAATCGATTCGGCCAGCCGCGAACAGAGCCAGGGCATCGGCCAGGTCAACCAGTCGATGGCGACCATGGACGACGTGACCCAGCAGAACGCGGCCCTGGTCGAAGAAGCCGCGGCGGCCGCCGGCGCGCTCGAGGAGCAGGCCGGCAGGCTGGCCCAGGTGGTGAGCGTGTTCAAGCTCGAGACCCCGGCTGCAGACGCTTCGCAGCCCGTGCGCCTGGCCCTGGCGCGTTGAAAGCAGGCGCCGGCTTGCGCGGCAGCGCGAAGTCGGTGTTGCATGGGCGCGATTCCAGGGCTTGGAAATTGCCGTATTGCCATTAAGCATGTTAGGATATTTTTAACTTAACATCCCGTGCAGGCAAGATATGGCTGAGCTCGAAGTCGCAAAACATGGCAAGAACGTCATCCATTTGATGGGCAAGAAGGAACACGAGCTCGCGCACAAGCTCCGCGAGATCGCCCTCGAGATCGCGATCATCGTGTTTGCCGTCAGCATGAGCATCTGGCTGCATGGGCTGAGCGAGCATCACCACAAGCAGCAGGAAGTGAAGACCTTCCTGCTGGGCCTGAAGGGCGACCTGGAAGCCGACGTCAGGCAGCTCGACAATATCAAGGAAGGGTACAGGGGCTTCGACGCGAACTACGCTTATCTCGCCAGCCTCGATCCCGGGCGGCAGCCGGATTGGGCAAAGTTCAAGGAAGCCTATGCGAAGAGCGACGCGAACTGGTACTTCATCCCGGTCAAGAGCCGCTATGAGGGTTTCCTGATGAGCGGCCGGCTGACCAACATCGAAAACGAGAAGCTGCTGACCGCCATCCTGTCCCTGTACCAGATGCAGCTGCCGCAGATCCAGACTTCGGAAGGCGGCTGGTCCACCCGCCAGCGCAAGCTGCGCGACTACCGCGAGGACCAGCTCGAAGGCGACGACGAGCAGTCGCTGTTCCGCGTGACGACCACGCCGAAGGGCAAGCGCCTGCTGCGCGATATGAACACGACGCCGCAGCTGTACGAGCGCTACCAGAGCTATATCGGCCAGAGCCAGGAGATCATCAAGATGATCGCCGAGGCGTATCCGGCCGAGAAAGCGCGCTGAGCACGGCCCGGCAGCGCGCGGCGCTCACCGCCATCCTCGACCACGACAAGGCGACCGGCATGAAGGGCAATCCGGGCAGCCAGGTGTGCGTGAGCGAGAATGCGGTGCCGGCGATGCTGCGGAAGGGGGCGAAGCTGATCCGTCGTCCCCGCCTTCGCGGGAACGACGGCAGAGGTGAGTCAGCCGGTATTGCGCAAGCCAGCCGCCACCCCATTGATCGACAAGTGAATCCCCCGATGCACCCGCGAATCGATCTGCTCCGGATCCCTGGCCAGCGCCCGGTGGCGCTGGATCAGCTCCACCTGCAAGTGGTTCAGCGGATCCAGGTAGGCGAACCGGTTCTGGATCGAGCGCGCCAGCAGCGGGTTGGCGGCCAGGCGCTCGGCATTGCCTGTCACCTGCTCGAGGCAGCGCAGGGTCTCGCCATATTCCGCCGCGATGCGCTTGAAGATGGTCTCGCGTAGCGCGGCGTCCGGCACCAGTTCGGCGTAGCGGCGGGCGATCGGCAGGTCGGTCTTGGCCAGCACCATGTCCATGTTCGACAGCAGGGTGGCGAAGAAGGGCCATTGCTGGAACATCTCGCGCAGCAGCGCCAGGCGTTCTTCGCGCTCGCCATCCGCCAGCCAGCCGGCGATGGCGGCGCCGAAGCCGTACCAGCCCGGCAGCAGCAGCCGGCACTGGCCCCAGGAGAAGCCCCAGGGGATGGCGCGCAGGTCTTCGATGCGGCGGGTCGACTTGCGCGAGGCCGGGCGTGAGCCGAGGTTCAGCTCCGCGATCTCGGCGATCGGCGTGGCCGCGAAGAAGTAGTCCGTGAAGCCCGGGGTCTCGTAGACCAGGTTGCGGTAAGCCTTGTAGGCGCGCTCGGACAGCTCCGCCATCACCGCTTCGTAGCGCTGCAGGCGCGCCACCTGTTCGCGGTCTTCGCCATGCGGCATCAGGCCCGCTTCCAGGGTCGCCGCCACCAGCAGCTCCAGGTTGCGGCGGCCGATCTCGGGGTTCGAGAACTTCGAGGAGATGATCTCGCCCTGTTCGGTCAGGCGGATCTGGCCGTTCACGGTGCCCGGCGGCTGGGCCAGGATGGCGTCGTAGCTGGGGCCGCCGCCGCGGCCGACGGTGCCGCCGCGGCCATGGAACAGGCGCAGCTTGACGCCGGCCTCTTCGAAGATCTTCACCAGCTTCAGCTCGGCCTGGTACAGCTCCCAGTTCGAGGTCAGGAAGCCGCCGTCCTTGTTCGAGTCCGAATAGCCCAGCATGACTTCCTGCAGCTGGCCCTGGTGCCGGATCAGCTCCTTCACGATCGGCAGCGCCATCCAGTCGCCCATGATCTCGCTGGCGCGCTGCAGGTCGGGAATGGTCTCGAACAGCGGGATCACCATCACGTCGTGCTGCTTCTCGCCTGGACGGAGGAGGCCGGTTTCCTTCTGCAGCAGCAGGACTTCCAGCAGGTCCGAGACGGTCTCGGTGTGCGAGATGATGTAGTTGCGGATCGCGCGCGCGCCGTAGCGTTCGCGGATCTCGCGCGCCGCGCGCAGCACGCCCAGCTCGGACTGGGTCTCGTCGGAATATTCGGCGTAGGGCGTGTAGAGCAGGCGCGGATGGGCGATCTCGGCCAGCAGCAGCTGGACCTTGGCGGCTTCGTCGAGGTCCGCGTAATCGGCTTCGACCCCGGCCTGCTTGAACAGCTCGGCCAGCACGCGCTCGTGGATGTCCGAGCTCTGGCGCATGTCCAGCGAAGCCAGGTGGAAGCCGAAGATGGCGGCGGCGCGCAGCAGGCCGGCCAGGCGCGGCTTGATGAGGATGGCGCCGTGGTTGTTGTTCAGCGAATCGGCCAGCACCTGCAGCTCGGCCTGGAACTCGGCCGGGCCGCCGTAGGCATCGGCGTGGCCGACCTCTTTCCGCAGCGGGTTGGTGGCGCCCAGTAGCCGCGCGGTGGCGGCCAGGCGCGCGTAGATGCCGATCAGGGCGCGCCGGTAGGGTTCGTCGCTGCGGTGCGGCGAGTTGTCGGGCGATGCCGCCGCCAGCGCTTCCAGGGCGGCGTCGGCCGGCACCAGCAGGGTCGAAGTCGACAGCTCGGCGCCCAGCGTGTGCACCTCGTCGAGGTAGAAGTCGAAGATGGTGGTGGCGTGGCGCACCAGCGCGCGCTGCATGGTGGCGGCGTTGACGTTCGGGTTGCCGTCGCGGTCGCCGCCGATCCAGCTGCCCATCTGCAGGTAGGTGGCGCCCTTGGTCGACACCTGCAGTTCCTCCTCGATGTCGTCGTACAGGGCCGGCAGCTCGCGCAGGAAGGTGGTGCGGTAGTAGGACAGCGCGTTCTCGATCTCGTCGGCCACCGTCAGCTTCTCGTAGCGCAGCATGCGGGTTTGCCACAGCGTCGCCACGCGCGCCTGCAGCAGCATCATGTTGTGGGCACGCTCCTTGGGCGTCAGCGGCAGGTCGCGCTCGGCCAGCAGGCGCGCGATGTCGTGCTCGGCGTCCAGCGTCGACTTGCGCTGCACCTCGGTCGGGTGGGCGGTCAGCACCGGGGAGATGAAGGCGTCGCGCAGGAAGCTTGCCGCCTGCTCGCGGTCGACGCCGGCATCTTCGAGGCGCGCCAGCGCGTAGGCCACGCTGGCCGGCTGGGGTTTCGAACCGGCCAGCTGGTGGGCGCGGCGGCGCCGCACGTGGTGCTGGTCCTCGGCGATGTTGGCCAGGTGCGAGAAGTAGGAAAACGCGCGCACCACCGAGTTGGTCTCTTCGCGCGTCAACTTCTTGAGCAGGCTGGTCAATTCCTCGCCGGCCTGCGGATCGTCCTCGCGGCGGAAGCGCACGGCGGTCTGGCGGATGGTTTCGACCACGTCGAACACGGCCTCGCCCTCCTGGCTGCGCAGCACGTCGCCCAGCAGGCGGCCGAGCAGGCGGATATCTTCTTTGAGTGGCGCGTCCTTGTCGCTGGACGGGGTCGGGATCGATGCGGGGGCCTGGACTTGCGGGGCGGCCAGGGGATCAGGGTTTGCAGCTTTGTTCATAATCGAGCACAGGTTGGATGTTCGGGGGTCCCGGAAGGGGGCTCTCGTGTACAACGTTGCCGTGGTGGATGCCACGGTTTCTGCAAGGGACCGCATGCTAGAATTTGTGGTTGCAGGCATGCCGCCAACCGGCGTCGGCCGATCCAGGCACAACGACAGTGAAAGAAATTGTTTTGAAGACTAAGGACACGACGCAGCGCCTACCCTCTCGCCTCATTATCGCATCGCGCGAAAGCCGGCTGGCCATGTGGCAGGCCACCCACGTGCGCGACCGCCTCGCTGCATTATATCCGGATTGCCAAATCGACATTCTCGGCATGACCACCCGCGGCGACCAGATCCTCGACCGCACCCTGTCCAAGGTCGGCGGCAAGGGCCTGTTCGTGAAGGAACTCGAGGTGGCCATGCACGAAGGCCGCGCCGACCTGGCCGTGCACTCGCTGAAGGACGTGCCGATGGAATTGCCGGACGGCTTCGAACTTGCCGCCGTTCTCGAACGCGAGGATGCCCGCGACGCCTTCGTATCGAACGACTTCGACAGTCTGGCCGGACTGCCGGCCGGCAGCGTGGTCGGCACCAGCAGCCTGCGCCGCCAGGCCCTGATTGCCGCGCGCTACCCGCAGCTGGTGATCAAGCCGCTGCGCGGCAACCTCGACACCCGCCTGGGCAAGCTGGACCGCGGTGACTATGCCGCCATCATCCTCGCCGCCGCCGGCCTCAAGCGCCTGGGCCTGGAGCGCCGCATCCGCGCCTACCTCGAAACGGACGAGAGCCTGCCGGCCGCCGGCCAGGGCGCGATGGCGATCGAGATCGTCTCGGGCGAGCGCGGCGACGGCGTCGACCTGCGCGCAGTGCTGGCGCCGCTGAACCATGAGGACACCGCGCGCGCCGTCGCCGCCGAGCGCAAGGTCTCGCGCGTGTTCGGCGCCAGCTGCCAGATCCCGCTGGCCGCCCATGCCATCGTCGAGGGCGGCGAGCTGCAGCTGCGCGCGATCGTCGCGACGCCGGACGGCCGCCGCAGCGCCTTCGCCGAAGGCAGCGGCCCGGCCAACCTGCCGGAACAGCTGGGCGAGCAGGTCTCCGCGCTGCTGCGCGAACAGGACGCCGACGCCATCCTGGCCGAGTGCAAGGCCGAAGCGGCCGCGCCCTGATGACCGGGGCGGTCGTCATCACCCGACCCCGCCAGCAGGCCGAGCCGCTGGCGCGCGCCGTGGCCGCCCTCGGCCGCGAGCCTGTGCTGCTGCCGCTGCTGGAGATCTCGCCGCTGGCGGACGACGCCCCTCTGCGGCGCGTGTTGAGCGGGCTCGCTTCGTATGCGCTGGTGGCCTTCGTCTCGCCTAACGCGATCGACGCAGCCTTCGCCCACATCGACGCCTGGCCGGCCGGCGTCGATATCGCCGTGGTCGGCGAGGGCAGCCGCGCGGCGCTGGCCAAGCACGGGATTGGCGGCGAAGTCCGCATCCATTGCCCGAAAGACCCCGCCTTCAGCGATTCCGAGCACCTGCTGCAGGCGCTCGACCTGGCGCAACTGGCCGGCCGCCGCGTGCTGGTGGTGCGCGGGGAGGGCGGGCGCGAGCTGCTGCCGGACGCGCTGCGCCAGGCCGGCGCCACGGTCGAGGCGGTGGCCAGCTACCGCCGCGCCGTTCCCGAGGCAACGCCGGAACTGGCGGCCAGGCTGCGCGGCTTGCTGGCCGGACCGAACGACTGGATAATCACGAGTTCGGAAGCCTTGCGCGGGCTGGTGTCCCTGGTGGACGGACTGGCATCAAGCGAATTGACGACGCAACTGCGGCAGCAGCGCCTGATCGTTCCGCATGCGCGCATCCATGAAACAGCCCTCGCGCTCGGCTTCGGCCGCCTGCTCCTGACCGGTTCCGGCGACGAACGTCTCCTTGCCGCGTTACAATCACAAGCATGAACGAATTGCCCAATCATCCAGAATCGAGCAAGGGCGGCCAGATGGTCCCGCCGGAGGCTTACGTGACGCCTGCGCCGGCCGAGCCGCGCGTGCCGGAAGCGACCCGCGTCGGCGGGCTGCTGAACAAGCCGCAGAACGTGGCCATCATCATCCTGGCCGTGCTGCTGGGATTGCAGACCTGGTCGACCCACAGCCGCTTCAACCGCCTGCGCGAAGACGTCGCCAAGACCCTGCAGAAGGACAACGCCTCGAACGCCGAGACCGCCCAGTTGGTCCGCGAGACCCAGGAGACCGCCAAGGAGCTGCAGGTCAAGGTCGGCGTGCTGGAAAGCCGCCAGTCCGAGTCGCAGAGCCAGCAGGCCGCGCTCGAGCAGATGTACCAGGACATCTCGAAGAACCGCGACGAATGGGCGCTGTCCGAGATCGAGCAGGTGCTGTCGACCGCCAGCCAGCAGCTGCAGCTGGCCGGCAACGTGCAGGGCGCCCTGATCGCGCTGCAGAACGCCGACCGCTCGCTGTCGCGCTCCGACAAGCCGCAGTTCATCACGATCCGCCGCGCCATCGCGCGCGACATCGACAAGCTGAAGGCGCTGCCCCAGGTCGACCAGGCCGGCATCGCGCTGCGCCTCGATAACGTCATCTCGCAGATCGACAACCTGCCGCTGCTGGCCGACGAAAAGCCGGCCGAACCGATCGCGCCGAGCCGCGTGAATCCGCCGGCGAAAAACAGCATGGCGGCCGCCAAGGGCGCCGCCGCGGCCGCTCCCGAAGACATGTCGCTGGGCCGGCGCGTGGTCGACACCTGGCGCAACTGGAGCCACGAGATGTGGGACGACATGCGCCAGCTGATCCGGGTCCGCACCGTGGACCAGCCGGAAGCGCTGATGCTGTCCCCGAGCGAAGCCTATTTCGTGCGCGAGAACCTGAAGCTGCGCCTGCTGAATGCGCGCCTGGCCCTGCTGTCGCGCAACGAAGGCACCTTCCGCGACGACATCGGCAGCGCCCAGCAGACCCTGGGCCGCTACTTCGACACCAAGGCCCGCTCGACCCAGTCGGTGCAGGGGCTGCTGCGCCAGGTCCAGGCCAACAACGTCACCATCGAGGTGCCGGATCTGTCGGAAAGCCTGAACGCCGTGCGCAACTACAAATCGAAACCGTGAGGAGCTGACCATGCGCCTGCTTCTCTGGTTAGTCGCCCTGATGGCGGCGGCGATCGGCATCGCCGTGACCGCCCGCTTCAACCCCGGCAACGTGGTGTTCTTCTACCCGCCGCACCGGATCGACCTGTCGCTGAACCTGTTCGTGGTGCTGGCGGCGCTGCTGTTCCTGGTGCTCTACGTGCTGGCCCGGGCGGTGCGCGCCACCCTCGGCATGCCGGCGCGGGTGGCCGAGTACCGCCTGCGCAAGCGCGAGCGCGAAGCCAACCGCGGCCTGCGCGAAGCCCTCAAGGCCCTGTTCGAAGGCCGCTTCGGCCACGCCGAGAAAGCCGCCAAGCGCGCCGCCGAGCTGCCGGACAACGCCGGCCTGGCCGCCCTGATTGCTGCCCGCGCCGCCCACCGCATGCGCGAACCGGCCCGCCGCGACGCCTGGCTGGCCGGCGTCCTGCACGACCAGTCGCTCAAGACCGCGCGCCTGATGACGGTCACCGAACTGCTGGTCGACGAGCACAAGCCGGAAGCCGCGCTGGAAGCGGTGCGGGAGCTGAACGCGAGCGGCCAGCGTCACATCCACGCCCTGCAGTGGGCGATGAAGGCCAACCAGCAGGCGCGCAACTGGCCCGAGGTGCTGCGCCTGGTGCGCACCCTGGACAAGCGCAACGCCCTGCATCCGGCCCTGTCCAGCCGCCTGCGCGAGATGGCCTACGAATCCCTGCTGGGCGAAGGCGGCCACGATGCCGAAAGCCTGAAACGCATGTGGGCGACGGTGCCGAACGCGGACCGTTGCAAGCCCTACATCGCGGCGCGCGCGGCCAGCGCCTTCAACGCCCGCGGCCTGCACGACGAAGCCCGTGTGATCGTCGAGAACGCCCTGGCGTCCGAATGGGACGAGCGCGTGGTGCGCGCCTACCGCGAAGCCGCCGGCCCGGAAGGTTCAGGCACGCTGCTGGCCCAGATCGAGAAGTGCGAGGGCTGGCTGCGCGCGCATCCTGGCGACGCCGAGCTGGCGCTGACCCTGGGCGCCCTGTGCCTGCGCCAGAAGCTGTGGGGCAAGGCCCAGCGCTACCTGGAGCAGGCCCTGGTCGATGCCGTCGATCCGGACCAGGTGCGAGAAGCCCACCTGAAGCTGGCCCAGCTGCACGAAGCCCTGGGCCAGCAGGAAGAGGCGAGCCGCCACTTCCGCCTGTGCGCGCTGGCGACCGTACTCTGATTCCAAGCGGAAAAGGTCTGGCTTGTGCGGCGCACAAGTCCAGGCCGATTCGCTATAATGGCCCCCTTTATTATTTCTAAAGCAAGCCAATCAAGGACCAACCATGAGCCTGAACAACGTCAACGCCGGCCGCGACGTGCCAAACGATTTCAATGTCGTCATCGAGATCCCGATGAACGGCGACCCGGTCAAATATGAAGTGGACAAGGAATCCGGCGCGATCTTCGTCGACCGCTTCATGGGCACCGCGATGCACTATCCGTGCAACTACGGTTACGTCCCGAACACCATCGCCGACGACGGCGACCCGTGCGACGTGCTGGTGATCACCCCGTTCCCGCTGATCCCGGGCGTGGTCGTGCGCTGCCGCGCACTGGGCGTGCTGAAGATGACCGACGAAGCCGGCGGCGATGCGAAGATCCTGGCCGTGCCGGTCGAGAAGCTGGCGCCGCAGTACGCCAATATCAAGACCCATGAAGACGTCGCGGAACTGACCCTGCGCCAGATCCAGCACTTCTTCGAGCACTACAAGGACCTGGAAAAGGGCAAGTGGGTCAAGGTCGAAGGCTGGGCCGGCCCGGACGACGCCAAGGAAGAAATCGTCAACGGCGTGAAAACCTACGAAGCCCAGGCGAAGTAATCGTCTGCCGCCTGCAGGACAGGAAGGGCCGGCACCCGCGAGGGGCCGGCCCTTTTCCTTTTCCAGCTTACCAGCCGCCGGTCACCAGCCGATATCCTGCAGCAGCGGGAAGGTCAGGTCGCGCGGCGGCGTCACCTCGTGGGTCAGGTCGTCGTTGATGGCCGGCTCCATCAGCTGGTTCGGCTTGGCCTCGGTCGTGTAGTGCGACACCGTCGACCCCGGCGAGTAGATGCTCGGTGTGTACATCAGGATCCGGCCCTGGGCGTCGGCGCCGGCCAGGCGGGCCGTGTTCAGGCCCAGGCTGGCGACCACGCCGGACTGGGTGCGCGAGCGCCGCTGCAGGCTGGCCTTGAGCGTGGCGCCGTTGGCCTGGGTCACGCGCACCGAGGGGATGGCGATGGACGGATCGTTGCCGCTCATGCCGGCGACGTCGCCCGGCGCATTGTCCGCCACCACCATGGCGATCGCGCCGGCGGCCTGCACGTTCTTCGCCTTGGTGACGAAGTCGCAGCTGCCGCGGTCGACCAGCGCGACCTTGCCGCGCACCGCCAGCGCGTTCAGGGCGTTCAGCGGATCGCAGGCCAGGCCGGTGCCGTTGGCCTGGTCGACCACCGGCATCAGCTGGCCTTGCACCGGCGGGTTGGCCAGCGGCGGACCGAAGGAGGCGTCGCCGACTTCGTAGTTGCCGGCGGCTGAACCTGCTGCTGCGCCCGACACCGCCAGGTTCGACATCGGATCCAGCACCTGCGGCACGGCGGCGGTCACGCGTGCGCCGTTCCAGGACAGGCCGCGCCAGGTCACGGCCGAGGCTGCACGCTCGGCGGCGGTGCTTTCGACCCAGGTGCGGCCGGTCGTGTTATTCAGCAGGTAGTAGTCCCAGATCGAGGGGGTGCCGAGGATTTCCTCGCCGGTCTCGTCGTCGGTGAAGGTCTGGAAGCCCAGGCCGTGCGCGAATTCGTGCAGAAGCACGGTGACGAGGTCGATCTGGTCGCCGAAATTGCGGTCCAGTCCGAGGTAGAAGCCATTGCCCGGCAGGCAGTCGGGGAACAGGCCCAGGCGCGAGTTGAAGCGCGCGATGATGTGCGGCTCGCCCGGGGTGGCGATGTCCACGCCGGCCAGCTTGCTGGCCAGGGCGGCCGGATACCAGGTGTTGGCGCGCGGCGCGTTGGTGAAGTCGCTCCAGATCTCGTTGGCGCCGGCCGAGCCCAGTACGGCGCTGGTGGCGGTGCAGGACAGCGGCACGAAGGATGCGCCGATGCGGATCGGCACGCTGCTGGTGAGCGTGGCGCCCCAGATGTTGGCCGCCTGCTGGAAGGCATACAGGCGCTGCTGGCCGAGCGTGGTGCCGGGGTTGCCGCCGACCGGCGTGGCCGGGGTGGGGTCGTTGAAGCCGACGCCGGCAGCGTTCTGGTTGACGATCACGATGCTGGCGGCGGCGTGCGCGGTGGTCATCGCGCCGACCGCCAGGGCCAGGGCGCAGGCGAGGGTGGCGACGATGCCGGCGGCCGCCTGCTGCAGGCGCGGATGGCCGGGCTTTTCAGAATCAGCGGGCTTCATGGCGATGCTCCTTGTGCTCGGCGTTGGCGGGATGCTGCATGGCGTCCTGGGCGGCGGCTTCGCCCTGCACGCATTGCTCGGACAGCTTGCCGCCGGCGCCGCGCGTGACGACGTCGTAGACCAGGGTCTTCTCGCCGAGGCGCACGCCGCGCGCGCCGTCGCCCCGCGACAGCTGCTTGCCTTCCTGCGGGGCGCCGGCCATGGCGGCGGCGGACGGCGGGGCCTTGGCCCGCAACTGGCGCAGTTCTTCCGGGGTCGGGGCGCGCATCTTGCCGGTCTGCGGATCGCGCACCACCACCATGCCTTCCTTGCTCTCCTTCCTTTCCTGCGCTTTGGCGTGCATGCTCAGCGAGGCCAGCACGCACAGGGCGGCCAGCATGCTCAGGGTCATCATCTTCTGCTTGGACATGGCGATCTCCGATCAGGCGTGAAATTTGCGGCGGCGCAGGCCGAACAGGCCGAGACCCGCCGCGAGCATCGCCCAGGTGGTCGGCTCGGGCACGGCCGTTACCACCCTGACCGTGTCCAGGCCCACATAGTTCAAGCTGTCGGCGGGGCCGAAGTAGCGGAAGGCGAAGCGGCCTTCGCCGCTGCCCGTCACGGTGGCGCTGTACTGCGACCAGTCGGCCGGGTAGTCGCCGGCGACGACGAGGCCGAGGCTGGTGAAGCCGGAAATATCGGCGCCGGAGCCGGACGAGTACAGCACCTCCAGCTGGTCGCTGAAGCCGGGGTCGCCGGCCTGGCGGGTGTAGAAGCTCAGCACCGATTCGCCGGACAGGTTCAGGACCGGCGTGATGAGCCAGTTGTCGACCGTGCCGCCGCTGCCGCCGGCGCTGAGGAAGCTGGCGGCGGCATAGGCATCCGCAGCGCCGGCCTGGGCCGGGAAGATGCCCGAATTGCCCTGGAACCAGGCGGAACCCGGCGGAACGCTGTTGTTGACCAGGGCCCAGCCGCTCAGGCCGCTGACATTGCCGAATCCTTCGTTGAGAACCTCGACGCTCTGGGCCTGCGCGGCCGTGGCGCCGAGTGCGGCCAGCGAGAACGTGGCTGCCGCAAACAAACTATTGACGGGTTTCATTGAAAGCCCTTTCTTGGAAGCCAGTAGGATGGAGAAATCACTCGCGCTGGCTAGTCGACGAGGCCATGCTGAGTTCATCATATGGTTGAGATGACAACAGGCATTGATCTTTAGCTAAGTCGCGGACTGGACTTCAGGTGCGCTGCAAGGTATTGCCGTGCAGGCCGGGCGGGGGCGTGGAGTAGGACTGGGGAGGGGAGGACTTGCAACGTCGTCCCCGCGAAGGCGGGGACCCAAGTTGGTGGATCAGTGCCAGTGCACGATTGCGGCTGCTCGCCGAACTTGGACCCCCGCCTTCGCGGGGGCGACGGCGAGGGACGCGGGGGCGATGTCGGAACGCGGGTGCGTTCTTATTTGCGACGGAAGCGCAGCTTGCCGACAATCCCGATCGGGAAGAAGTAAATCGAAAGGATGAACAGCACGCCCAGCCACAGCATCCAGCGGTCCGGGTGCAGGGCGGCGGCCAGCATCGGCATGCCGGCCAGCGCCTCCGAGGCTTGCCCCATCAGGGTCTTCAGGTAATTCTGCGCCAGGATGAAGAGGGCGGCGCCGACCACCGCGCCATACATCGTGCCCATGCCGCCGATCACGACGATCAAGAGGATATCGGTCATCACCTCGAAGCCGAGCGAGGTCTTGGGCCCGACATAGCGCAGCCACAGGGCCATCAGGGCGCCGGCCAGCGCGGCGACGACGGCGGCCAGCACGTTGGCCCAGATGCGGTAGACCACGGTGCGGTAGCCCAGCGCCTCGGCGCGGAATTCGTTTTCGCGGATCGCCTGCAGCACGCGGCCGAAGGGCGAGTTCACCAGGCGCAGCAGGAACAGGAACAGCAGCAGGCAGCCGAAGAACACCACATAATAAGTGATCAGCTTGCCGTCGATGGAACGCCCCAGGACCTCGTTCTCCATCAGCGTGTAGGCCGGCGACAGGATCTCCGGCACGCTGAAGGTGCGGCCATCCTCGCCGCCCGTGAAATCGGACAGCTGCGAGGCCAGCACCGCGAACGAGGACGCCACGGCCAGCGTGATCATGGCGTAGAAGATGGCGCGCACGCGCAGCGCGAACAGGCCGATCACGAAGGCCAGCGCAATCGTCAGCAGCAGGGCCAGGGCGATGCCGATGAAGACGATGCCCCAGGTGGGTTCCTCGACGCTGGCCAGGGCGATGCCGACCCCGTAGGCGCCGATCCCGTAGAACATCGTGTGGGCGAAGGAGACGATGCCGGTATAGCCCAGCAGCAGGTCGTAGGACGCCACCAGCACGATGTAGACGCAGATCGTGGCGGCGGTGTTCAGCGGGCGCGCGCCCGAGAACAGGAAGGGCGCCGCCAGCAGGCCGAGCAGGACCAGAAGGAGGAGGGCGCCGAGGGCGCGGCTGCGCGGCAGGTCGCCGGAAAGAAGTTTGATCAGCATGCTCAGCCCCGCGACTTCGAATACAGGCCGGCCGGACGCCACAGCAGGATGGCGATCATCAGCACGATGTTGGACACCAGCGCCAGCTTGGGCGCCAGGAAGCCGGCGTAGTTGGCCAGCAGCGCCATCAGCAGCGCGCCGATGAAGCAGCCGCCCACCGAGCCCAGGCCGCCGATGATGACGACGATGAAGACCATCACCATGATCTCGCTGCCCATGCTGGCCACCAGGGTCTCCTTGTACAAGCCCCACATCACGCCGCCCAGGCCGGCAAGCGCGGAGCCGGCCGCGAACACGCCGATGAACAGGCGCCGGATGCGGTAGCCCATGGCTTCGACCATTTCGCCGTTCTCGACGCCGGCGCGGATCAGGAGGCCGATCTTGGTGCGGTTGAGCGTCAAAAACATCGCCGCGAAGACGACCAGCCCGACCGCCACCGCCAGCAGGCGGTATTTCTCGATCGCGGCCTCGCCGATGAAGATGGCGCCGCGCAGCGCGGCCGGCAGCGGCAGCGGGATCTGGTCGGCGCCCCAGATCACGTTGATCAGCTGCTCCGACACGATCATGCCGCCCATGGTGATCAGGATTTGCTTCAGGTGCTGGCCATAGACCGGCATGATGACGATGCGCTCGAAGGCCCAGCCGATCAGGGCGGTGACGAGCATGGCCACCAGCACCGCCAGGCCCAGCACGCCGAGGTTCGCCGCCAGCGAATCGGCTTCCAGCCAGCCGCGCATCGGCAGCAGCACCAGCGTGGCACTGAAGGCGCCGACCGAGACGAAGGCGCCATGGCCGAAATTCAGCACGCTCATCAGGCCGAACACCAGGGTCAGGCCACTGGCCATGATGAAGATCATCATGCCCATCGCGAGGCCGGCGACGGTGAGCGTCACCCAGGTCGGCAGGGAGACGAAGGGCAGCACGGCCAGCGCCAGCGCCGGCGCCAGCAGCAGCGGCGCGAGGTCGCGTTTCGCGGCCGGCAGCGGGGCGTCCGCCTGCGCTTTGGTCATCGGGAGAGTAGCGCTCATTGGTGAGAGTCCAGTGAAAGGCCGAGCAGGCGCTGCTGCAGCGCATCGTCGTTGGCCAGGTCGTGCATCAGGCCGGCGTGGGCGACGCGGCCGTCGTCCATCACGCTGACGGTATCGCCGAGCGTGCGCACGAAGTTGAAGTTCTGCTCGACCAGCAGGATGGTGGTATTGGTGTCCTTCAGCTCGCGGAAAGCCAGCATCAGGCTTTGCACGATGGCGGGCGCCAGGCCCTTGGTCGGCTCGTCCACCAGCAGCAGCTTGCGCGGTTCGACGATCGCGCGGGCGATCGCCACCATCTGCTTCTGGCCGCCCGAGAGGTTGCCGGCCGGGTAATTCCAGAATTTCTTCAGGGCCGGGAAGAAGCCGCAGATCCAGTCCACGCGCGCCTGGTCCAGCGGGCCGTTGCGCGCGGCCAGGTAGAGGTTCTCGCGCACCGTCAGCTCCGAGAACACGGCCATGCTTTCCGGGACGTAGGCGATGCCGGCGCGCGCGATGTCCGGCGTGCTCATTTTCGTGATGTCGCGGCCGTCGAACACGATGCTGCCGGCGCTGGCCTTCCACAGCCCCATGATGGTGCGCAGGGTGGTGGTCTTGCCGGCGCCGTTGCGGCCCAGCAGGACCGCCAGGCCGCCGCGCGGCACCACCAGGTCGACGCCTTGCAGGATGTGGTACTGGCCGATGTGGGTGTGCACGCCCGACAGGGTCAATATCGGTTCAGCGGCGGGATCAGGCATGTTCCGGTGTTCCAAGATAGGCTTCCTGTACGATTTTCGATTGCATGACTTCGCGCGGTTCGCCGTCCGCGACCAGGGCGCCGTTGTGCAGCACGATGATGCGGTCGGCCAGCGAGCGCACCACGTCCATCTTGTGCTCGACCAGCAGCACGGTCTTGTTGCGCTCCGCCTTGACCTGGTGGATCAGGTCGAGCACGACCGGGACTTCGTCCACGCTCATGCCGGCGGTGGGCTCGTCGAACATCAGGATCTCGGGCTCGAGGGCCAGCAGGATCGCCACCTCGAGCTTGCGTTGGTCGCCGTGGGGCAGGGTGCCGACCGGCAGGTCGCGCTTGGCGGCCATCGAGACGCGCTCCAGATAGTGCTCGGCGCGCTCGATGACGGCCTTGTGGCCGAACCACACCGAGAACATGTTCAGGCCGATGCCAGCGCGGCTCTGCACCGCCAGGCGCACGTTCTCCAGCACCGTCAGGTGCGGGAACAGGTTCGTCAGCTGGAAGGCGCGGCCCACGCCCAGGCGGGTGCGGGCCGCCGGGCCGAGTTTCGTCACGTCCTTGCCGGCGACATGCACGCTGCCGGAAGACGCGGCCAGCTGGCCCGACACCAGGTTGAAGTAGGTGGTCTTGCCGGCGCCGTTGGGACCGACGATCACGGTCAGGGTGCCGGGATAAAACTCGGCCGTCACCCCGTTCACCGCGACGTGGCCGCCGAAGCGGATCGTCAGGTCGCGGGTGGACAGGGATGGCTGTGGTGCGGCAGCCATGTCAGCGCTTGTTCCGCACCGGCAGCGGCAGTTCGGAGGCGGGGATCTCGCGCACCAGTTCCAGGATGTCCCACTCGTTCTTCTGGTCCTTCTTGATGCGGAAGTGGTACATCGGCTGCAGCGCCTGGTGGTCTTCCTTGCGGAAGGTCATCTGGCCTTTCGGGGTCTCGAAGGACATGCCTTCCATCGCCGCCGACAGCTGGTCGCCGTTCGCGTTCGGCACTTTGCTCAGCGCCGCGAACACCGCACCGGCCGCCGCCATGCCGCCCGCCGTGAACATGTCGGGCGGGGCCTTGAAGCGTTTGGTGTGCTCCGCGACCAGCCAGTCGTTCATCTTGTTCTTCGGGAAGCCGTAGTAATAGAAGATGGTGCCTTCGGTACCGGCGAAGGCTTTCCAGGTCTTCATCACCGGCAGGATGTTGCCGCCCGGGGCCACCGTGATGCCGTAGCGCTCGGGCTTCATGTCCGCGATCTTGTTCAGCGGGTTCGGGCCGGCCCACACGATCTGCAGCACGCGCGGCTGCGGCTTGTCCTTCAGGGCGTCGAAGATGCGCTGGGTCGGCGCGGTGAAGTCGGTGGAGGCGGCCGGCGCGTATTCCTCGTGCACGACTTTCCCCTTGCTGCCGGTGGCGGCCAGCGCTTCCTTCGCGGCCTTGACGGCGTCGCGGCCGAAGGCGTAGTCCTGGGCCAGGAAGGCCACGCTGCCGCTCTTGAAGGTGGAGGCGGCGGCCATCGCGTCCTGCATCGAGCTGCGCGCGGTGCGGAAGATGTACTTGTTCCACTTGGCGCCGGTGATCTCGTCGGCCACGGCCGGCTCCACGATCAGCACCTTCTTGTATTCCTTCGCCACCGGCAGCATCGCCAGCGCCGAGCCGGACGAGGTGGTGCCGACCGCGATGTCGACCTTGTCGTCGCCATAGGCTTCGGCCAGCAGGGTGCGCCCGAGGTCCGGCTTGCCCTGGTCGTCCTTGACGATCACCTTGAGCTTGCGGCCGTTGATTTCCATCTTCCCGCCGGTCAGGTATTCGAGGCCCATCATGAAGCCGGTCTCGGTTTCCTTGGCATAGGCTTCCAGGGCGCCGGTCTTGCCGGCGATGAGGGCGACCTTCAGGTCCGGGGCGGCCAGGGCGCTGGAACCCGCGGTGGCGATGAAGGCTGCCAGCAGGGCGGCTGACATGGGCTTGATGCGTTTCATGTGGTCTCCTCGTTTCTCTTGCTGTGTTCTGTTCAGGGCACGGTCGCCAGGAATTCGGCGATCGCCTTTAGCGCCGCCGGCTCGGTCAGCATCGGCGCGTGGCCGACCTGCGGCACCTCGACGTACTGCATGTCCGGCGCGGCGCGGCGCATCCAGTCTGCCTGGCGCGCTTCCACCAGGTCGGACAGCGCGCCGCGCACCAGCATCACGGGACGCTTGCGCGCCAGCCGGCGGAAGGCCATGCGCGCCGCCAGGGACGTCGGACGCAGTTTACCGGTTTGGAGTGCAATCGCAATGTTCGGATCGTAGCGCGGACTCAGGCTGCCCGTTTCGTCCTGCTCGAAGGCGCGGCGCGCCCACTTGCCCCATTCCTCTTCGGAGTTGTCGGGGAAGGCGCACAGGTTGATGTCCTTGATGAAGCCGGCGGCCTCGCTCCAGCTGCCGAGCGCCACGCCCTTGCCGGCATAGCCCGCGATGCGCGCCAGGCCCTTCTCGGACAGCACCGGGCCGATGTCGTTGAGGATGGCCGCCGCCACCAGCTCGATGTGTTGCGCGGCCAGGGTCATGGTAATCAGGCCGCCCATCGAGGTGCCGATGAAGACGGCGCGCGCGATGCCGAGTTCGTGCATCAGCCTGGCCACGTCTCCGGCGTAGACGACCGGGTTGTAGTTGTCGTGGCGGGGATCGTGCTGCGAGTGCCCGCGTCCACGCACGTCGACCGCGATCACGCGCCGCGACAAGGCCGCGAGCAGGGGCGCCAGTTCGTCGAAGTCGGCCGAGTTGCGGGTCAGGCCATGGATGCAGATCACGGGCAGGCGCGCGGGCCCGCTGCTTCCGGCGTAATCGCGCGCGTACAGGCGCAAGCCGTCTTCGCTCGTGAAGCTGAGTTCAGTGTAATTGGACATTGGACCCCGTTATGATCTTAAAAAGAGGGCGTCCCGCGGGACGCCCCTGTGGCCGTCTTACGGGGGCGGATCAGAACTTCACGTTGACGGTGGCGCGCACGGTGCGCGGGTCGCCGTAGAACGCGGTGATGGTGTTGAAGAAGCCGGAGAAGTTATAGCCGGCGGTCTTGTAGCGCTTGTCGGTCAGGTTGCGGCCATGCAGGCCGACCTGGATCTTGCGGTCGCTGCTGGTCCAGACCAGGCCCGCATCCCACAGCGCATAGCCATCCTGGGCCAGCATCAGGTTGCCGGGGACGGTGGCGTCCAGCGCGGCCACGCCGGTGCTGCGGGCGATCTCGGTCTGGTACACCTTGCCTTTGTACGACAGGCTGTTCGACAGGCTGACGGAACCCGAGCGCCCCATGACCGCCATCGGCCATTCGTAGTTGACGGCGATGTTGGCCGAGTTCTTCGGCGTGTTCTGGAACTCGGTGCTGCCGGCGATGTTCACCAGGTTGGCGCCGTTCGCCACCATCCATTCGTTGTACTTGGCGTCGATGTAGCTGTACATCGCGTTGACGCTGAGCTGAGGCGTGACATACGCGACCGCTTCCAGTTCCAGGCCCTTGATCTTGGCCTTGCCGGCGTTGGTCAGGGAGCCGGCGAAGCCGTTCACGTTGCCGGCGGCGTCGTAGGTCGGGATCGAGCCCGGGATCTGCACGTTCTTGTAGTCGGTGTAGAAGACCGCGGCATTGGTCTGCAGGCGGCCGCCGTTCATCGACGACTTCACGCCCAGTTCGATGCTGCTGACTTCCTCGGGCGCCACGCCGGCGCGCTTGGCCAGCGATACCGTGGAGGTCGGGCCGCCGGTGGCCGCCAGGTCCATGCGCGGGTCGAACATGCCGCCCTTGAAGCCCTTCGACCAGGTGGTGTACAGGTTGTGCTCCGGGGTCAGCTTGTAGCCGAAGCCGAGCTTGGGCGTGAACTTCTTGTCGGTGCGGTGCAGCGCATCCTTGCCGAGGTTGGTGTTCGGGTTGCCGAAGGCGACGGCGCCGGCGTTGCCCAGGCGCGGCGAGCTGTTCAGGCCCAGGTAGGTCTGCTTGAAGATCTCGGCGCGGCGTTCGTCCTCGGTGTAGCGGCCGCCCACCGTCACGCTGAGGGCGTCGGTGACGTTGTAGCTGGCGTCGGCATAGGCGGCCCAGGTTTTCGAATCGATGTCGTCGTGGGTCAGCAGCGACAGGCCGCCGGCGGCGTTGTACAGCACGTCGAAGTCGTTGTAGGCATTGGTCTTCATGTAGAACACGCCGGCCACGCCCTGCACCTTCTGGCCGGTGTAGGTCAGCTGGAATTCCTGGCTGGCCTGGTTGTCCTTGTAGAAGGACGGCGCTTCCCACAGCGGCACTTCGAGCGAATCGAAATCGATCGGCGCATAGGACTTCGACTTGCGGTAGGCGGTGATCGACTTCACCGACAGGGTCGGATCGATCGTGTATTCGGCCATCAGCGAGCTGCCTTCGGTGGTGACCTGCTGCTCGTGGCCCAGCACCGTGTACAGGTTGGCGCGGGTGTCGTAGGTGCCGGAAGCCGGCTGGAGATTGCCCGGCGCCGGGCCCAGGGTCAGGCGCTGGCCCTGGCGCGCTTCGGAATCGTCGACGGTCTTGTCGGTGGACAGGCGGATGAACAGGTCGGGGGTCGGGGTCAGTTCCAGGCTGATGCGGCCGGCCATCACGTCCTTGTTGTAGTTCTGGCGGCCGTTGATGACGTTGTGGCCGAAGCCGTCGCGGTTGAAGGTGCCGACGGTGGCGCCGATGCGCAGGATGTCGGAGACCGGCATGCTGCCCTTGACGACCAGGTCCTTCTCGCCGTAGTTGCCGAAGGTGACCTTGGCGTCCAGGGTCGGCTTCGGCGCCAGCTTGCGGGTCACGTACTTGACCGCGCCGCCGATGGTGTTGCGGCCGTACAGGGTGCCCTGCGGGCCGCGCAGCACTTCGATGCGTTCGAGGTCGTAGATGTCGGTCAGCGCGCCTTGCGGGCGGGCCAGGTAGACGTCGTCGAGGTAGATGCCGACGCCCTGTTCGAAGCCGGCCACCGGGTCCTGCTGGCCGATGCCGCGGATGAAGGCGGTCAGCGTGGTGTTGGTGCCGCGCGAAGCCTTCAGGGTGGTGTTCGGGACGGTGTCGGTCAGGGCGGTGATGTCGGGGATCGCGCTTTTTTCCAGCTCGGCGGCCGAGATCGCGGTGACGGCGCCCGGCACGTCCTGGATCAGCTCGGCGCGGCGGCGGGCGGTGACGACCACCTGGTTGATGTTGTCGCTGGCGGCGGCAGGGGTTGCGGCGGCGGTGGCGGCGGCGCTGTCGGCGCCTTCCTGGGCATATGCTGCCCCGAACGAACCGCCATAGAGCGCCAGCAGGACGGCGGTGGAGAGGGCGGAACGGTTCAGCAACATCAGTTTGTTTTCGGTACGACGCATCGTATGTCTCCTAGTATTTTTTGATAGCAGCATGCGTTCAGGTTTTGCGCACGGGATGGAGTTTGCCCCGCACAAGACTGGTTGAATAGATAACAACGCGCTCAGCAGGTGTGCAAAAATGCACATGCATGCTTTGAGCCGGTGCATGCACGCGCCGAGGGAGCACCTGTTTCACTCTGGTGAAGTGCCGCTTTGAAGCTGAGCTGAGGAAATTATTGGCGTCGAAATGTGCACTGGTGCACAATAACTGTTGCTGATAACAGACAATCATCACATGCATACCTTGCCTGAGTGGACCGATCTGCGTTTCTTCCTCGAACTGGCGCGCGCCGGCACGCTGTCGGGCGCCTCGCGCCGGCTGGAGGTCGAGCACACGACCGTGGCGCGGCGCATCGACCGCCTCGAGAGCCAGCTCGGCACCACCCTGTTCGACCGCTCGCGCGAAGGCTACGAGCTGACCGAAATGGGCCACGCCCTGCTGCCGCACGCGGAGGCGATGGAAGGCGCCTCGCTGGCCGCGCTCGAGCAGCTGGGCGGGACCGAACTCGGGGCCCAGGGCGTGGTGCGGCTCGGCGTGCCGGACGTGTTCGGGATCAGGGTGGTGGCGCCGCTGCTGGTCAAGCTGCTCGACACCCATCCGGATTTGTCGATCGAGATGCTGTCGCTGGCGCGCTTCGCCAACCTGGCCAACCGCGAGGCCGACCTGGGCGTGATGCTTGATCCGCCCGCCACCGGCCGCTACGTGGTCACGCGCCTGGCTTCCTTCCGCTTCTACCTGTACGGCTCGCCCGCGTACCTGGACCGGCATCCGCCCATCCGCAGCCAGGCCGACCTCGAACGCCACGACTTCGTCGACTACGTGCAGGACCGCCTGGCCAGCCGCGAGCTGTCCTACCTGAACGAGCTCGGTTTCACGCCGCGCCGGCGCTTCTGCTCGCTGGGCATGGGTGCCCAGGTCGAGGCCGCGGCGCTGGGCATGGGCCTGATGATGGCGCCGCCTTACGCGATCCCGGACGACGGCCGCCTGGTGCCGGTGCTGCCCGGCTTCTACGCCGAGCGCTCGTTCTGGCTGGCCGCGCCGACCGACCTGTACCGCCTGCGCCGCGTGAAGGTGGTGTGGGACCTGCTGCGCGAGCTGGCCGACAACAATCCTTCGCTTTGGTGGGTGAAGGGCGATATCGGGAGGGCGGCCTGATGCGAGTCCGTGCTTGCGTGGAAGCGGACCGTGAAGCCGTGAATGCGGTGGCGCGGGCGGCGTTCGCGCAGTATTCGCGGGATTACGACGACTGGCCCAGCTTCATCGAGGGCATCGGCCGGATGGCCGAGCTGGCGGCGAACGCCGATCTGCTGGTGGCCGAGCGGGATGGCGCCATCGCCGGCGCTGTGGCGCACCTCGGACCGGGCCGGCCGCGCGCCGACTTCTTCCCGGGCGAGTGGTCGGTGATCCGCATGCTGGTGGTCGATCCGGCGCGGCGCGGGCAGGGCGCCGGGCGGGCGCTGGTGGCGGGCTGCCTGCGGCTTGCCAAGGAAGCCGGCGCGCCTTTCGTCGGCCTGCATACGAGTCCGGTCATGGCATCGGCGCTGCGTATGTACGAAGCGATCGGCTTCGTGCGCGACCGCGACCTGGCGCCGATCCGCGGCGTGCCGTATGGGCGCTATGTGCTGGCGGCCGCGGATATTTCGCCGGCAATCGTGCTGCTGGCCTAGCACGCGCCGGACGTCGCCAAGGGCCGCGCACGTTATACTGGGTACGAATCAACGTGTATTCACAACTATGCCGGACAGCCCGACCACGCCCCTGCCCGTAACTCATCGCGTTCCCCGCGCGCTCGCCGTGGCGGGGCTGCTGATCGTCGCCATCACCCTGGCGCTCACCGGACTGCTGGTCTCGAGCTACCGCAGCACGGTAGAACGCGAAGAGACCAACCTGCTGAACCTGGCCGAGGCCTATGCGGCGCAGACCCATTACGCGATGCTGGCGCTCGACACGCGGCTGGCGCGCTCCGTCGACAGCGACAGCGATAGCGCCGCCGCGGCGCCGGGCAGCGAACCGGAAGTCGCCCTCGGCGCGCCGGACAGGGACGGCCGGCGCACGACAATCACGCTGGCCCGCAGCTTGCCGGCCGCGCAAGGCGGCGCCGCCAGGCGGGTCGCCATCGACACCGACGTATCCTACTTCCAGCGCATCTTCGCCTCCAGCGACCTTGGCAGCGGCGGCTCGGTGACCCTGCTGCGGCGCGACGGCGTCATGCTGGTGCGCAGCCCCACCTTGCCGGGTGCGATCGGCCGTTCATTCCGGGACACGCCGCTGTTCCAGGTCCACCTGCCGCGCATGCCGGCCGGCGCCTTCGAGACCACCAGCCCGACCGACGGCAAGCGCCGCCTGTACGGCTACAGCGCGGTCGGCGATTATCCGCTGGTGATCATCACCGGGCGCGACAAGGCTGACACGCTGGCGGTCTGGCGCGGCTGGCTGTGGGTGGGCGTGCTGGCCTGGCTGCTGCTGTCGTCGACGCTGGCGCTGCTGGCCTGGCGCATCGGGCGCGAAGCCGAGCGCCAGGCGGCCCTGATCGCGCGCCTGACCAGCAGCGAAAACCGGCTGACATGGCTGGCCGATTTCGATCCGCTGACCGGCCTGCCGAACCAGAACCGGCTGCGCCGCGCGCTGGGCGAGGCGACCGACGCCGCGGCCCGCGAGGGCGGGCAGGTGGTGCTGGTCCTGGTGGCGCTCGAGCGCCTGCACGAAGTGGGCGACCTGCTGGGCATCGACGCCGGCGAGGAGGCGGTGCGCGAGGTCGCCGCGCGCATGCGCCGCCTGGCCCCCGAGGCCATGTGCCCGGCGCGCGTCAAGACCAACGAATTCGGCCTGCTGGTGCGGAGCGCGCAGGCAGGGCAAGCGGTCGACGGCCTCGCCTTCGAACTGCACGCGCTGCTGTCCGAACCGGTGCGCGTGCGCGAGCGCGAGTTCCACCTGGAGCCGGTGATCGGGGTCGCCGCCTATCCGCAGGACGCCGGCTCGGTCAACGAATTGATGCGCCTGGCCGACATTGCCAAGCACCGCGCGCGCGGCGACGGCGGCGAGCCGGTGCACTTCCATTCCGACGCCAGCCATTCCCATCTCGACGAGCGCCTGCTGGTCGAGGAGCAGCTGCGCCGGGCGCTGGAGCGCGGCGAATTCAGCCTGGTCTACCAGCCCAAGATCGCCATCGCGAGCGGGTGCATCACCGGCTTCGAGGTGCTGCTGCGCTGGCACAATCCGCTGCTGGGCCAGGTCTCGCCGGCGCGCTTCATCCCGATCGCCGAACAGACCGGCCTGATCGTCGGCATCGGCAACTGGGTCCTGCGCAGCGCCTGCGAACAGGCCAGCGCCTGGCGCCGCGAATACGGTTTCCAGCCGAGAGTGGCGGTCAACCTCTCGATCCGCCAGTTCTACCAGAAGGATTTGCTGGGCACGATCGCCTCGGCGCTGGCCGGCGCCGAGCTGGCGCCGGACGCGCTGGAGCTGGAGATCACGGAGAGCATCGCCATGAGCCGCATCGACGTCGTCGAGCGCCTGCTGGCGGGCATCCGCGCGCTCGGGGTCGAACTGGCCATCGACGATTTCGGCACCGGCTACTCGAGCCTGGCCTATCTGAAGCGCTTCCCGGTGCAATGCCTGAAAGTCGACCGCGCCTTCGTCCACGATCTCGGGCGCGATGCCGACAGCGCGGCCATCGTGCGCGCCATCGTGGCGCTGGGCCATGGCCTGAAGATGCGGATCGTCGCCGAAGGCGTGGAGACGGAGATGCAGCTGGCGCTCTTGCGCGAGCTGGGTTGCGACGAAGCCCAGGGTTACCTGTTCGCACGCCCGGTCGAGGCGGCGGCGGTGCCGGCGCTGCTGCTCGCGCGGGATAGGCAGACACCGACATCGGCCTGAGCCGGCGTTCGCCGGCAACCGCCGTCGTGGCAATTCATCGCACCAATCCCCCCATTCGTCCCACGGTGGGATTCTGTGTATTTCCAAATTGCATGATCTGCTATGCTGCCGCGCCATGACCGAACTAAGAGACAGCGATCGCGAGATCCACCATTTCCGCACGCGCCTGGGCTGGCTCGGCCTGTTCGTACTCATCTGCTTCGGCCTGCTGGCGGCCCGTTTCGCCTGGCTGCAGGTGGTCAAGCACAGCCAGTACCTGGCCCAGGCCGAGGACAACCGCATCGCGCTGGTGCCGATCGTTCCCAACCGCGGCCTGATCCTGGACCGCAACGGGGTGGTCCTGGCCAGTAACTACTCGGCCTACACGCTCGAGATCACGCCCTCGAAACTGGAGGCCAACCTCGACTCCGTGATCGACGAGCTGGCCAAGCTGGTGACGATCGAAGCCAAGGACCGCAAGCGCTTCAAGCACCTGCTCGAAGAATCGAAGAACTTCGCCGGCGTGCCGATCCGCACCCGCCTGAGCGACGAGGAGGTGGCCCGCTTTACCGCCGAGCGCTTCCGCTTCCCGGGCGTCGAGGTGCAGGCGCGCCTGTTCCGCCAGTACCCGCTGGGCGAGGTGGCCGCCCACGTGCTGGGCTACATCGGCCGCATCAACCAGAACGAAGCGAAGGCGATCGAAGCCGGCGAGGACGCGGCCAATTACAACGGCACCGACCATATCGGCAAGGAAGGCGTCGAGAAGAGCTATGAGCGCCAGCTGCATGGCGTCACCGGCTACGAGGAAGTCGAGCGCTCGGCCGGCGGGCGCGCGATCCGTACCTTGTCGCGCACGCCGGCGGCGCCGGGCGCGAACCTGATCCTGTCCATCGACATCGAACTGCAAAAGCTCGTCGAGCAGGCCTTCGGCGACAGGCGCGGCGCGCTGGTCGCGATCGAGCCCGGGACCGGCGAGGTGCTGGCCTGGGTGTCGCGGCCCGGCTTCGATCCCAACCTGTTCGTCGACGGCATCGATCCGCAAAGCTGGAACGAACTGAATACCTCGCTCGACAAGCCGCTGATGAACCGCCCGCTGTCCGGCACCTATCCGCCCGGCTCGACCTTCAAGCCCTTCATGGCCCTGGCCGCGCTGGAACTCGGCAAGCGCCGCCCGGAGCAGGGCATCCAGGACCCGGCCTATTTCATGCTGGGCGGGCACCGCTTCAACGACGACGTCGCCGGCGGCCACGGTTACGTCGACATGTACCGCTCGATCGTCGTCTCCTGCGACACCTATTACTACCAGCTCGGCAACGAGATGGGGATCGACGCCATCAGCGGCTTCATGAAGCAGTTCGGCTTCGGTGCGCCGACCGGCATCGACCTCGAACACGAAAAGAGCGGGGTGCTGCCTTCGCAGGCGTGGAAGCGCGCGCGATTCAGGAACAATCGCGCCGCCCAGAAGTGGGTGGGCGGGGACACGATCTCGGTCAGCATCGGCAATGGCTTCAACAACTACACGATGCTGCAGCTGGCGCATGCGGTGGCGACCCTGGCCAACGACGGCACGGTCATGAAGCCGCACCTGGTCAGGATGCTCGAGGATGCGGCCAGCCATGCGCGCACGCCGACGGCGCCGCGGGCCGCCGGGCGCATCCCGCTGAAGCAGCAGAACGTCGACTTCATCCGCCGCGCGATGGTCGGCGTGACGAGCGAGCAGGCCGGCTCCGGCTACAAGGCCTTCCACGGCGCCGGCTACCTTGCCGGCGGCAAGACCGGCACCGCCCAGGTGGTCGGCCTGAATGGCGCCAAATACAATCGCGGCATGACGCCGGAGCGCCTGCGCGACAACGGCCTGTTCATCGCCTTCGCGCCGGCCGACAAGCCGAAGATCGCGCTGGCGCTGGTGGTCGAGAACGGCGAGTGGGGCGCCGCATCGGCGGCGCCGATCGCGCGCAAGGCGCTCGATTTCTACTTGCTGGGCAAGCGATAGTTCAAGCGTGCGGGCCCTTTGCGGGCGGAAGTCTATACTAATCCGGGTGGTTGAAAATACAACTTTAATTATACAAATCTATTCCCGGACCTGAAACGCCTCAGCAATGGCCGCGCCATTTTCCAAGCCCGCCGTCCTCGCCGTCAAACTGGCCCTGCTTGCCATCCTCGGCCTGCTGGTGGCGGCAGTCGCGGCGGCGCACTGGCGCATGCGGCCGGCCCACGGCGTGCTGGAGCCGATTGCGCAGCCGATTCCCTTCAGCCACAAGCACCATGTCGGCGACGACGGCATCGATTGCCGCTACTGCCACACCTCGGTCGAGAAGTCCCGCTTTGCCGGCATGCCCTCGACGGCGATCTGCCTCAGCTGCCATTCCCAGCTCTTCCTCGATTCGCCCCTGCTCGCGCCGCTGCATGAAAGCGCGCGCAGCGGCCGCCCGATCCAGTGGGTGCGCGTGCACGACCTGCCGGACTTCGTCTATTTCGAGCACGACATCCACGTGAACAAGGGCGTGGCCTGCGTCGAGTGCCACGGCCGCGTCGACCAGATGCCGCTGACCTGGCGCACCGCCTCGCTCGAGATGCAATGGTGCCTGGGCTGCCACCGCAATGCGCCGCAGCACATCCGGCCCTTGTCCAAGGTGCTGTCGATGGCGCCGCAGCGGCCCCTGACCCCGGAAGAGGTGCGCCAGCTCGACCGCCTGTACCGCCTGCGCAGCGCCAATGCGCTGACCAACTGTTCGACCTGCCACCGATGACGCACCATCACCATCCCGTCATTCCCATCCACGGCCAGGCGCATGGTGAAGATGCGCCGGCGCGGCGCCGCTTCCTGAAGCTGATGGCGGCGTCGGCGGCGCTGGCCGGCGCCGGCTGCAGCGGGCCGCCGGCCGAGACCATCGTCCCTTATGTGCGCATGCCGGAGCAGGACGTGCCCGGGCTGCCGCTGTTCTACGCCAGCGCCTTCGTGCGGCGCGGCTTCGCGCACGGGGTGCTGGTCGAGACCAACATGGGCCGCCCGACCAAGGTCGAGGGCAATCCAGAGCATCCGGTCGCGCAGGGCAGCACCGACGTCTTCGCCCAGGCCTCGATCCTGCAGATGTGGGACCCGGACCGCTCGCAGACCGTGCAACAAGGCACCGAACTGTCGACCTGGGCGGCCTTCGAGGCGGCCTGGGAAGCGCGCCGCCCGCATTTCGCGCGCGACGGCGGGGCCGGGCTGCGCATCCTCAGCGGCCCGGCGAGCTCGCCGACCATGGCGCTGCAACTGGCGGCGCTGCAGAAGCGCTACCCGGCCATGCGCTGGCATGCGTGGGACCCGCTGCACGACGACGGCGCCGCGGCCGCCTCCACGCTGGCCTTCGGCCGCGCGCTCGACCCGGTGTATCGGCTCGACCACGTCGCGGTGCTGCTGACGCTGGACGCCGACCTGTTCGGCGCCGAGGGTTCGCATGGCGGCGCGCTGGCGCATGCGCGCGCCTTTACGGCGCCGCGCCGGCTCGGCCTCGACCCCGCCGCCAGGCGCCTGTATGCGATGGAGTCGACGCCGACCCTGACCGGCGCCTATGCCGACCAGCGCCTGGCACGGGCGCCGCACGAGATCGAGGCGGCGCTGTGGCGCATCGCCGGCCTGCTGGGCGCGGCGCCTGGCGGCGGCACGGCGCCCGGCGCGGCCGGGACGCGCTGGGAAGCCGCGGTGGCGAAGGCGCTGGGCGATGCGAAAGGGCGCGCGCTGGTGGTGGCCGGCCCGACCCTGAGCCCGGCCAGCCGCGCGCTGGCGCACCTGCTGAACCAGCGCCTCGGCGCGGAGGATGGCGCCGTGGCGTATATCGAGCCGGTGGCGCTGGGCGCGCCAACGCATGCCGAGGGCCTGGCGGAACTGGCCGCCGACATGCGCGAAGGCCGGGTCGACACCTTGCTGATGCTGGACACGAATCCGGTCTACACCGCGCCGCCCGCGCTCGATTTCGCCAAGGCCTTGCGCCGCGTGGCGCTGAGCGCTCACCTGGGCCTGTACCGCGACGAGACCGCGCGCGAATCGAACTGGCACCTGCCGCTGGCGCACGGCTACGAAGCCTGGAGCGACGCCCGCGCCCACGAGGGCACGGCCAGTATCGTGCAGCCGCTGATCGCGCCGCTGTACGGCGGGCGCTCGGCCCACGAAGTGCTGGCGCTGGCGCTGGGGGAGGGCAGCCGCGATGGCCGCACGCTGGTGCGTTCGACCTGGCAGAAGGGCGAGGACTTCGAGCAAGCCTGGCGCGAGATGCTGCGCCGCGGCCTGGTGCCGGACAGCGCCGCGGCCGCGGTGGCGGTGCGCAAGGTGCCGGCGATCGCGATGCCGGCCCTGCCCACACCGCCGCTGGTGGCCGTGTTCGCGCCCGATCCGGCCGTCGATGGCGGCGAGTTCGCCAACAACGCCTGGCTGCAGGAGCTGCCGCGGCCTCTGACTTCGCTCACCTGGGACAACGCGGCCCTGGTCGGCCCCGGCACGGCCGAACGCGCCGGCCTGCACGATGGCGAGGTCGTGCGCCTGGAAGTGGACGGCCGCAGCCTGATGGCGCCGGTGCTGGTCCTGCCCGAGCAGGCCGAGGGCGTCATCACCCTGCCGCTCGGCTACGGCCGCAGCGGCGCCGGGGCGGTCGGCAACGCGGTCGGCTTCGACGCCTACCGCCTGCGCCCGCGGAATGCGATGCGGGCGCCGGTGCTGCTGCGCATGGAGCGCACCGATGCCGGCCACGTGTTCGCGCTGCGCCAGCGCGAAGTCGACATGCACGGGCGCGAGCCGGTGCACGTGAAGGAGCTTGGGCGGCCCGCGGCGGCGCGGCGCAAGGAGGAAGAGGGCGGCAAGACTTCGCTGTATCCGGAGCGCCGTTACGAGGACTACAAATGGGGCATGGCGATCGACCTGAGCGCCTGCATCGGCTGCGCCGCCTGCACGGTCGCCTGCCAGGCCGAGAACAACATCCCGGTGGTCGGCAAGGAAGAGGTGATGCGCGGGCGCAGCATGCACTGGATCCGCGTCGACCGCTACCGTCAAAATGGGCGCAGCCTGTTCCAGCCGGTGCCCTGCATGCATTGCGAGCACGCCCCCTGCGAGGAAGTCTGCCCGGTCGGCGCCACCGTGCACGACGACGAAGGCCTGAACGTGCAGGTCTACAACCGCTGCATCGGCACCCGCTTCTGCTCGAACAACTGCCCCTATAAAGTCCGGCGCTTCAACTTCCTGCAGTATTCGAACGAGAAGCAGGAAAGCCTGAAAGCCATGCAGAATCCCGAGGTCACGGTGCGCAAGCGCGGCGTGATGGAGAAATGCAGCTACTGCCTGCAGCGCATCACGCGCGCGCGCATCGACGCCGAAAAGCAGGGCCGCCGCATCGCGGACGGGGAGGTGGTGACCGCCTGCCAGGCCGCCTGTCCGACGTCGGCGATCCACTTCGGCGACCTGAACGATCCGAACAGCGCGGTGGTGGCGGCCAAGGCCTCGGCGCTCGACTACGTGCTGCTCGAAGAGCTGAACACCCGCCCGCGCACCAGCTATCTCACGCGCGTGATCAACCCCGACCCGGAGCTGGGATGAGCGCGCCGCCTTCCTCCCTTGAACCCGGCGGCGGTCAGCCGCGCTCGCGCGACAGTGCCGTGCTGCGCGCCGGCTGGGACTATGCCGACGTCAGCGACAAGATCGCCGGCATCGTGCTGTCCGGGCGCTTCGGCTGGAAGTGGTGGAGCGCCTTCCTGGTCGCCTGCGGCGGCGTGCTGGCGCTGCTGGTGGCGGTCAGCTGGCTGCTGGTGAAGGGCATCGGCATCTGGGGCGTCGACATCCCGGTGGCCTGGGGTTTCGCGATCGGGAATTTCGTCTGGTGGATCGGGATCGGCCACGCCGGCACCTTCATCTCGGCCGTGCTGCTCCTGCTGCGCCAGAAATGGCGCACCTCGATCAACCGCTTCGCCGAGGCCATGACCCTGTTCGCGGCCAGCATCGCCGGCATCTTCCCCATCCTGCACCTGGGCCGGCCCTGGTTCTTCTACTGGCTGGTGCCGTATCCGAACGTGATGAACGTCTGGCCGCAGTGGCGCAGCCCGCTGGTGTGGGACTTCTTCGCCATCGCCACCTACCTGTCGGTATCGCTGATGTTCTGGTACGTCGGCTTGATTCCGGACCTGGCCACCTTGCGCGACCGCGCCGGCGTGCGCGGGCAACGGGGCGCGCAGATCGCCTACGGCCTGCTGGCGCTGGGCTGGCGCGGCGAGGCCCGGCACTGGGCGCGCTTCCAGAACGCCTACCTGCTGCTGGCGGGACTGGCGACGCCGCTGGTGGTGTCGGTGCACACCATCGTCTCGCTTGATTTCGCGGTCGGGAACACGCCGGGCTACCATTCGACCATCTTCCCGCCTTACTTCGTCGCCGGCGCCTTGTTCTCGGGCTTCGCGATGGTGCTGACCCTGGCGATCCCGCTGCGCGCGGCCTTCGGGCTGAAAGACTTCATCACCGGCCGCCACCTGGCGAATGCGGCCAAGGTGCTGCTGGCGACCAGCTGGATGGTCGCCTACGGCTACCTGTCCGAGATCTTCACGGCTTTCTACAGCGGCGAAAAATACGAGATCTTCATGACCATCAACCGCTGGACCGGACCCTATGCGCCGGTGTACTGGTCGATGTTGGCCTGTAATATCCTGCTGCCCCAGCTGCTGTGGAGCCGCCGCGTGCGCCACAGCGTGCCGGCCCTGTTCCTGCTCAGCCTCGTCATCAATGCCGGCATGTGGATGGAGCGCTTCCTGATCGTGGTGTCCTCGCTGCACCGCGATTACCTGCCGTCGGCCTGGGGCATGTTCTATCCGACGGTCTGGGACTGGATCACGCTGTTCGGCTCGATCGCGCTGTTCGTCTGGCTGTTCCTGCTGTTCGTGCGCTTCCTGCCGCTGATCTCGATGGCCGAGATGCGCGAGCTGGTGCGCGACAGTTCGAAAGGGAAGATATGACTGCGGGCATGAGCGCGCCGTGCTATGGCCTGCTGGCCGAATTCCCCAGCGCCGAGGCCTTGTGCGCGGCGGCGCGCCAGGCGCGCGAAAACGGCTACACGCGGGCCGAGGCCTACAGCCCTTTCCCGATCGAGGGCCTGGACGAAGCACTCGGCAGCAACAGCGACCGCACCGCGCCGGCCGCACTGGCCGGCGGCCTGCTGGGCGGGGCGGGGACCTACTTCCTGCAGTGGTATGCGGCGGTGGTCGACTACCCGATCAATGCCGGCGGCCGGCCGCTGCACAGCTGGCCGGCCTTCATTCCCGCCACCTTCGAGATCACGATCCTGGGTGCGGCGGTGGCGGCGGTGCTGGTCATGCTCGTGCAAAACGGCTTGCCCAGGCTCCATCACCCGCTGTTCGAGGTCGAGGAATTCGAGCTGGCGAGCCGCAACCGTTTCTTCCTGTGCCTGCCCGCCCACGATCCCGTGTTTGCGCCGGGACCGGCGCGCAGCCTGCTGGAAGGCCTGCAGCCCATGCTGCTGCGCGAGGTGCCGGCATGAGGGCGCTCGCGAGCATCCTGCTGTGCTGCTGCGGCCTATTGGCAGGCTGCGAACGCGCCAAGCAGGACATGTACGACCAGCCGCGCTACACGACCTTCGCCGGCAGCACCCTGTTCCCGGACGGCGCCAGCGCGCGCATGCCGCCCGCGGGCACCCAGCCGCGTGCGCGCGGCGCCTTCGCCGGCAGCTCGGGCGGACGGGTGGGCGTCGCCGCGGTCAACACCGATATCGCGGCCGAACAGGCGCAGAGCAATCCCTATCCGGTCGACCTGCGCCTGCTGGAGCGGGGCCGCGGCCGCTACATGATCTACTGCCTGCCTTGCCACAGCCCGGTGGGCGACGGCGACGGCATGATCGTGCGGCGCGGCTTCCCGGCGCCGCCCAGCTTCCACCAGGACCGCCTGCGCGCGGCGCCCGACCGCCACATCTACGAGGTGATCACCCAGGGCTACGGTGTGATGCTGCCCTATGCGGACCGGGTCGAGCCGGCCGACCGCTGGGCCATCGTGGCCTTCATCCGCGCGCTGCAACTGAGCCAGCAGGCGCCCGCGGACAGCCTGCCGCCGGCCTTGAAGGCGCAGCTGGATGCGCAGCCGGGAGCCGCGCCATGAAGCGCATGACGATGCCCGTCGCCGCCGCCGCGCTGCTGGTCCTGGCCGTGGCCGGCACAGCCTGGCGTCCGGACCTGCGCGCGCTGCTGGCCGGCTACCTGGCGCTGTGGTGGTTCGGCACCGGCGCGCTGCTCGGCGGGCTGGCCAACGTCTGGCTGCACCAGCTGACCGGCGGCGCCTGGGGCGAGACGATACGCCCACCGCTGCTGCGCGCCGCGCGCTGGCTGCCGCTGGCCTGCCTGCTGTTCCTGCCGGTGCTGCTGGGGATGCAGCTGCTGTATCCCTGGGCCGACGGGCAGGTGCCGGAGCCTGCGACCGGTTTCCGCACGTGGTGGTTCAACCCCGTCTTCTTCGTCGTCCGCAGCGTGTTGTATCTGGCCTTATGGAGCCTGCTCGCCTGGATCGAGACCCGCGCCCGCAGCCGCTCGGCGGGACGCGCCGCCGCCTGCCTGCTGGCCTACGGCTTTTCCGTCAGTCTGGCCGCCGCCGACTGGATCATGTCGCTGCAGCCGGAATGGTATTCGAGCGTGTTTGGCTGGCTGGCCGCCACCGGCCAGATGCTGGCCGGGCTGGCGCTGGCGGTGCTGCTGATCGACAGGGAAGCCGCCCGCCAGCGCCTGCCGGACCTCGGCAACCTGCTGATGATGTACGTGCTGAGCTGGGCCTACCTGGCCTACGTGCAGTTCCTGATCATCTGGGCCGCCGACCTGCCGCGCGAGATCGCCTGGTACCTGCGGCGCGACACGCCCGGCTGGCATGCCGTCGCCTGGGGCCTGCTGGCCCTGCATGGCGCCGGGCCGCTGGTCATCCTGCTGTCGCGCCGCGCGAAGCAGGCGCCGCGCGTGCTGGGCGTGCTGGCGGCGGTGCTGCTGGCGGCCCACGTGCTGGATTGCTGGTGGCTGGTGCTGCCTTCGGTGGGGAGGGACGTTCATGGCTGACAACAGCGAAGACGAAGGCATCCACTTCCGCGCGATCCGGCGCGGCGCGCTGGCCATCGCCGGCGGCATCGTGTTCGCCGTGGGCGGTTCCTGGTGGCTGCTGCACATCCTGGGACCGGCCGCGAACACGGCGCAGCCGCCGGCCGGGATCCCTGCGCCGCGCCTGCAGCCGGCGCCGCAGCAGGACAGCGCCGCCTATTTCGCCGAGAAGCAGCGCCGCCTGAACAGCACCGGCTGGGTCGACCGCGGCGCCGGCATCGCCCACATTCCGCTGGACGAGGCGATGCGGATCGAAGCGGCGCGCCGGCAAAAGGAGGTCAAGCCATGAGGCGCGCCCTGCGGCTCCTGTTCTGCATGGCCCTGTGCTGCTCTCAGGCGGCCGGCGCCCAGGCCTTGCGCCTGCCGCCGCAGCCGGCCGCCGGGTTCTCGCCCACGATCGGCACGCAACTGCCGCTCGACGCCATGCTGCGCGACGAAAGCGGCGCGCCGATCCGCCTCGGCAGCCTGTTCGGCAAGGCGCCGGTGGTGCTGGTGCCCGGCTACTACAGCTGCCCCAACCTGTGCAGCACCTTGTTCGAAGGCGTGCTGCAGGCGCTCGCCTTGAGCGGCATGGCGCCCGGCAGCTACCGTTTGGCCGGCTTCTCGATCGACCCGCGCGACGGCGCGCAGGCGGCGGCCGGCAAGCGCGCCGCTTATGCGTCCCTGCTGCCGGGCGGCGCGGCCGACCTGCGCATGCTGACCGCCGGCCCGGCCACGCTGGCGCGGCTGGAGCAGGCGCTGGGCTACCGCGCCGTGCAAGACGCGGACGGCGGCGAATTCGCCCACGCCGCCGGCTTCGTGGTGGCCGACGGGGCAGGGCGCATCGTCCGCTACTTTCCGGGCGTGCGCTTCGAGCCGGCGGCCTTGCGCACGGCCCTGCAGGCGGCGCAGGACGGACAGCCCCCCGCCGCCGGCTCTTTGGGCGAGCGCCTGCTGCTGCTCTGCTCCCACTACGACCCTGGCGCCGGCGCACACAGCGCGGCGGCGATGATGGCAGTGCGGACGGCGGCGCTGCTGGCGGCGCTGGGCCTGGGCGGGTGGATATGGTATCGACGCGCGGGGAGCCGGCCATGAGCGTGCCCTTCCACCTGCTGCCCGCCGATGGCGCCCAGTCGGCCACCCGCCTGGACAGCCTGGCCCTGTGCCTGCTGCTGCTGACCGGCGCCGTGGCCCTGATCCTGCTGGTCATGATGGTCGTCTTCTGCGTGCGCTACCGCGCCGCCTCGCCGGCGAACCGCGCCGGCGCGCGCGAGAAGGACCTGGGGCTGGAAGTCGCCTGGACCCTGATCCCGCTGCTGCTCTTCCTCGGCCTTTACGCCTGGGGCGCGGTGGATTACGCCGCCCTGTACAAGCCCGACCCGGCCGCCACCCCGGTCTTCGTGGTGGCCAAGCAGTGGATGTGGAAGGCCGAGCACCGCAACGGCCGGCGCGAGGTCGGCGAGCTGCACCTGCCGCTGGGGCGGCCCGTGCGCCTGGTGCTCACTTCGCAGGACGTGATCCACAGCTTCTTCGTGCCGGACTTCCGCATCAAGCAGGACGCGGTGCCGGGGCGCTATACCTCGATCGGCTTCACGCCCAGCAAGGCCGGCGAGTACCGCCTGTACTGCGCCGAATTCTGCGGCACCGAGCACGCCATGATGACCGGGAAGATCGTGGTGCAGCCACCAAGCGAATTCGCGCGCTGGCTGGCCGAGGGGCCGCGCCAGCCCGGCATGGCGCAGCGCGGCTTCGCGCTGTTCCGCCGCTACGGCTGCAGCGGCTGCCACGCCGCGGGGTCGAGCGTGCATGCGCCGGATCTCACCAATCTGCTGGGGCGCCGTGTGCACCTGCAGGACGGCCGCGAGCTGGTCGCCGACGAAGCCTACGTGCGCGATGCCATCCTGGTGCCGCGCAAGGACGTGGTGGCGGGCTACGAAGCCATCATGCCTTCCTTTGCCGGCCAGATCGGCGAGGAAGACCTGCTGGCGATCATCGAATACATCAGGGAGAGCGGACATGACGAGCGCGCAGAGCGACCTTGAGCTCGAAGAAAAGGGCGAGAAGGCCGGCGCCAGCTACCTGAAGGAGGGCTACACGCTGCGGTCCTGGCTCGGTACGAAGGACCACAAGCGCATCGCGATCCTGTACGCGGTGTCGATCACCCTGTTCTTCTTCCTCGGCGGCGTGGCGGCGGCCTTGATCCGCCTGGAGCTGGCCACGCCCCAGGGCGACCTGGTCAGCGCGGACACCTACAACAAGCTGTTCACTGCCCACGGCGTGATCATGGTCTGGCTGTTCCTGATTCCGTCTATCCCTTCGGTGCTGGGGAATTTCCTGATGCCGCTGATGATCGGCGCGCGCGACCTGGCCTTCCCGCGCCTGAACCTGGCCAGCTGGTATCTGTACATGGCGGGCGGCGCCATCGTCCTGTGGTCGCTGCTGGCCGGCGGGGTCGACACCGGCTGGACCTTCTACACCCCGTTCTCGACCATGTTCTCGAACTCGCATGTGGTGCTGTGCCTGGTGGGGGTGCTGGTGGTCGGCTTTTCCTCGATCCTGACGGGCCTGAACTTCATCGTCACCGTGCACACCATGCGCGCGCCCGGCATGGGCTGGTTCCGACTGCCGCTGTTCGTGTGGGCGAATTACGCGACCTCGCTGATCCTGGTGCTGGCGACGCCGGTGCTGGCGATGACCCTGATCCTGGTCGCGATCGAGCGCCTGTTCCAGGTCGGGATCTTCGACCCCGCGCTGGGCGGGGACCCGCTGCTGTTCCAGCACCTGTTCTGGTTCTACTCGCACCCGGCGGTCTACATCATGGTGCTGCCGGCGATGGGCGTGGCCAGCGAGATCATCCCCTGCTATGCGCGCCGCCCGGTGTTCGGCTACCGCTTCATGGCCTATGCGATCCTCGCCATCGGCGTGATCGGCTTCCTGGTATGGGGACACCACATGTTCGTCAGCGGCCAGTCGGTGTACGCGGGCATGGTGTTCTCGCTGCTGTCCTTCATGGTGGCGGTGCCCTCGGCCATCAAGGTCTTCAACTGGACCGCCACGCTTTATAAAGGCCGGATCAGCTTCGGCGCGCCGATGCTGTACGCGCTCGGCTTCGTCGGCCTGTTCACGGTGGGCGGCCTGACCGGCCTGTTCCTGGCCGCGCTGGCGCTGGACGTGCACCTGTCCGATACCTATTTCGTGGTGGCCCACTTCCACTACATCATGGTCGGCGGCTCGGTGATGGCCTACCTGGGCGGCATCCATTTCTGGTGGCCGAAGATCACGGGCCGCATGTATTCGGAAGCCTGGGGCCGGGTGGCGGCGCTGGTGATCTTCGCCGGCTTCAACCTCACCTTTTTCCCGCAATACCTGCTGGGCTATGCCGGCATGCCGCGCCGCTACCACAGCTATCCGGAAGAATTCCAGCTGCTGCACGTGCTGTCCTCGGCCGGCGCGGTGCTGCTGGCGGTCGGCTACCTGCTGCCGCTCGGCTACCTCGGCTGGTCGCTGCGCTACGGCCGCAAGGCGCCGTCGAATCCGTGGCAGGCCACCGGCCTCGAATGGCAGACCGCCTCGCCGCCGCCCGAACATAACTTCGCGCAGCAGCCGGTGGTGGTGCGCGAGCCTTATGCTTACGCTAGCAAATGAGCGCCATGGACACGGTCAAGCAGCCCCACGCCGAGCAGTTCACCAGCCGCGCGCAGCAGGACTTCGCGTCCACCTTCGGCATGTGGGTCTTCATCGCCAGCGAGCTGCTGTTCTTCGGGCCGCTGCTGTTCGGCTACCTCTACCTGCGCACGCACTATCCAGAGGCCAGCGCGGCCGCCAGCCGCCATACCGACTTCCTGCTCGGTACCGTCAACACCGCCGTGCTTTTGACCAGCAGCTTCCTGATGGCGCTGGCCGGCCATGCGGCGAAAGGCGGGCGGCGGTCGCAGGCCATGAAACTGCTGCTGGCGGTGGCGGCGCTGGGTACCGCCTTCCTTGTCATCAAGGGCTTCGAATACCGCAGCGAATACCAGGCGCAGCTGTTTCCGGGCGTGGACTTTCATCCGCAACACGGCGGCCATCCGCAGGAGCAGGCCGGCATGGAGCTGTTCTTCATCCTCTACTTCGCCCTGACCGGATTGCACGCGCTGCACCTGACGATCGGCATCGTGGTCTGCATCGTGCTGGCCTTCCTGCTGCGCCGCCCCGCGCCGGCGGCGCCGTCCGGCGAAGCGGTCGAAATCGCCGGCCTGTACTGGCACTTCGTCGACCTGGTGTGGATCTTCCTGTATCCGCTGCTCTACCTGGTCGGCAGGGCGGGGGGCTAGCATGGAACGCGGCATTCGTCCCCTGGTCCTGACCTGGCTGGCGCTGCTGGCCCTGCTGGCGCTGAGCGCCGCCACGGCCTGGATCCCGCTGGGCTGGATCAATACCGCGACCGGCCTGGCGGTGGCTGTCGTGAAGGCGCTGCTGGTGGCGGTGGTTTTCATGCGCCTGCGCGCCGGTCATCCGCTGCTGCGCATGACGGCGCTGGCGGGCCTGGCGACCATGGCCCTGCTGTTCCTGCTGTCCGGCGCCGACTATGCTACCCGCACCGAAGCGCCGGCGCCGTGGCAGCAGCCTTCGACGGTGGCGCCGAGACTGGGATCGCGCTAGTCTTTATCTTTCGGAAGAATGCTGCTCAACACCTGGCGCGCGACCCCGGCCAGCATCGAGCCTTCCTTCGGATCGCCCTTGACGATGGCGCCCATGAAGGCCTTGGCCTGCTCCAGCGTGATGTGCGAGGGCAGCGGCGGCACCTCGGGATCGGTCCTGAATTCCAGCACCACCGGACGGTCGGACGCGAAGGCCTCGCGCCAGGCGGTGGCGACTTCCGCCGGGTTGTCGCAATAGATGCCCTTCAGGCCGATCAGCTCCGCAAAGCGGTGGTAGGGCACGTCCGGGATCTGCTGGGTGGCCTCGAACTTCGGGTTGCCCTCCATGACGCGCTGCTCCCAGGTCACCTGGTTCAAGTCCTGGTTGTTGAAGACGCAGACGATCCAGCGCGGGTCCTTCCACAGGCGCCAGTACTTGGCCACCGTGATCAGCTCGGCCATGTTATTCATCTGCATGGCGCCGTCCCCGACCAGCGCGATCACGGGCCGGTCCTGGTGCGCGAACTTGGCCGCGATCGCGTAGGGCACCGCTGCGCCCATCGAGGCCAGGCCGCCGGACAAGGAATACATCTGGCCGCGCCTGACGCGCAAATCGCGCGCGAACCAGTTGGCGCAGGAGCCGGAGTCGCTGGTGACGATGGCATCCGCCGGCAACTGCGGCGACAGCTCCCAGGCCACGCGCTGCGGATTGACGGGATTGGCCGGCTGCAGCGCGCGGTTCTCGAGCAGTTCCCAGGACTCCTTGACCTGCTGCTCGACGTGGCGGCGCCAGTCGCCGTCCTTCTGTTCCAGCAGCGGCAGCAGCAGGCGCAGGGTTTCGGCGCTGTCGCCGTGAAGGTTGACCTCGGCCGGGTAGCGGATGCCGAGCATGGTCGGGTCGATGTCGATCTGCACGGCGCGCGCCTTGCCTTCCTCGGGCAGGAATTCGGCGTAGGGAAAGCCGGTGCCGATCATCAGCAGGGTGTCGCAGTGGGTCATCATGTCCCAGCTGGCCTTGGTGCCGAGGATGCCGATCGAGCCCGTGACCCAGGGCAGGTCGTCGGGCAGGGCGGCCTTGCCCAGCAGGGCCTTGGCAGCACCGGCATGCAGGCGGTCGGCCACGGCGATGACTTCGTCGGTGGCGTGCAGGGCGCCGGCGCCGACCAGGATCGCCACCTTCTTGCCGGCGTTGAGGACCTCGGCCGCGCGCCGTAGGTCAGCGTCATGGGGCACGATGCGCGGCTTGCTGTAGCCGACGCCGGAGAACACGGAGCCGTGCTTGCGCGGCGGGTCTTCATACGGCTTTTCCTGCAGGTCGTTGGGCAGCACCAGCACGCCGATGCCGTTGCGGCCGAGGACAGTGCGCATCGCACGGTCGAGCAGGTGCCGCACCTGCGAGGGTACGGCCGCCTCGTGCACGTAGTCGGCCACGTCCTGGAACATGCGGTCGAGATTGACTTCCTGCTGGTAGTGGGCGCCGCGCGCGGTCTGCGCGGCCTGGCCGCAGATGGCCAGCACCGGCATGTGGTCCAGCTTGGCGTCATACAACCCAGTCACCAGGTGGGCCGCGCCGGGACCGCCGGTCGACAGGCAGACGCCTGGCTGGCCGGTGAACTTGGCGTGGGCCGAAGCCATGAAGGCGGCCATCTCTTCATGCCGCACCTGGATGAATTCGATCTTGTGCTTCGCACGCTGGAGGGCGCCCAGCACGCCGTTGATGCCGTCGCCGGGGTAGCCGAAGATGGTGCGCACACCCCATTCGTACAGGCGTTCGACGAAGAAATCACCGACGGTCTTGCTTATGCTGTTCTCCTCAGTTTGCGCTCAAAGCCGTGGGAAAAGCTTAGCATCGTGCCGAGAAGGGCCGCGTTCCGTTAGGCTGACTTGAACGGATTCCGCTCATTCAACTCATCGATATACTCGTCGATCCCGCCACTCTCCCGCTCCAGGAAGCGCTCGACCGCGTCCGCAAAGCTCGGATGCTTCAGCCAGTGCGCCGACCAGGTCCGGGTCGGCAGGAAGCCGCGCGCCATCTTGTGCTCGCCCTGGGCGCCGCCCTCGAACACCTGGATCTTCTGCTCGATGCAGAATTCCAGCGGCTGGTAGTAGGCGGTCTCGAAGTGCAGGCAGGGCACGTGTTCCAAAGCGCCCCAGTAGCGGCCGTAGAGCGTGGTCTCGTCGTGTACCACCAGCGAGGCCGCGATCGGTTCGCCCTCGCGTTCGGCCAGGACCAGCAGCAGATTCCCGGGCATCTCGCGCCCGATGCGCCGGAAGAAGTCCAGGTTCAGATAAGGCTTCGAGAAATGCTCGGCATAAGTGTGGCGGTAGCAGCGCGTGAAGAAGCGCCAGTCGGCATCCGTGGCATCGACGCCGCGCACCCGCCGCATGGTGATGCCCGCCTCGAGCACCTTGCGCCGCTCGGCGCGGATGTTCTTGCGCTTCTTCTGCTCCAGCGTGGCCAGGAAGGCGTCGAAGGACGCGTAGCCCGCGTTCATCCAGTGGAACTGCACGCCGCTCCGCAGCAGGTAGCCTGCCTCGGCCAGCTGCCGGGCCTCTTCCTCGGGCGGGAACAGGATATGGGTCGAGGACACCTCGGACGCCTGCTGGATGCCCTGCAGCACGGCGACCAGGGCGGCGCGCGCGCTGGCGTCGACCGCCATCAGGCGCGGCCCCGTCACCGGCGTGAAGGGGATCGCGCTCAGCAGCTTCGGGTAGTACTCGAGGCCGTTGCGCTGGTAGGCGTCGGCCCAGGCCCAGTCGAACACGTATTCGCCGTAGGAGTGGCCTTTCACGTAGAGCGGCAGGGCGGCGGCGAGGGTCTCGCCTTCATACAGGACGATGAATTGCGGCTGCCAGCCGGTCTCCGGGGTGGCGCTGCCGGATTCGTGCAGGGCGTGCAGGAAGGCGTAGGAGAGAAAAGGGTTGGCGCTGGACTGCCGGGCTACCAGGGCGTCCCAGGCGGCCTGGCCGACTTCAAGCAAAGAGGAAGCGATATGCGTGCGATAATTCAAGATGACTTCCGAATAATGAAAAGCTGAACATGGACAAGCGATTCTTCAATCTGTACTCGCACGACTTTGCGCGCGTTGCAGTGGCCAGCCCGCGCTGCCGCGTCGCCGACCCCGCCTTCAACGTCCAGGAGACGCTGCGCCTGGCGAAGGAAGCCGCGGAGCAGGGCGCCGTGCTGGTCGCCTTTCCGGAACTGGGCCTGTCCGCCTACAGCTGCGACGACCTGTTCCACCAGCGTGCGCTGCTCGAGGCCGTCATCGACGCCCTGGCCGAGGTCGTCGAGGCCTCGAAAACCCTGCCGCTGGCCATGGTCGTCGGCGCGCCGCTGCGCGTGAACCATGTGCTGTTCAATTGCGCGGTGGTGGTGGCCGGCGGCCGCATCCTGGGCGTGGTGCCGAAGTGCTACCTGCCCAATTATGGCGAATTTTACGAAAGCCGGCAGTTCAGTGCGGCGGACAACGCGGCCGTGGACCGTATTACGCTGCTTGGACAGGACGTGCCTTTCGGTCCGGAGCAGCTGTTCGAGCTGGAAAACCTGCCGCTGTTCCGCTTCCACGTCGAGATCTGCGAAGACGTCTGGGTGCCGGTGCCGCCGTCCTCCTTCGCGGCCCTGGCCGGCGCCACCGTGCTGGTCAATCTGTCGGCCTCGAACGTGGTGGTGGGCAAGAGCGGCTACCGGCACCAGCTGGTCAGCCAGCAGTCGGCGCGCTGCCTGGCGGCCTACCTGTACACCTCGGCCGGCCTCGGCGAATCGAGCACCGACATGTCCTGGGACGGCCAGTCCCTGATCTACGAAAAGGGCGACCTGCTGGCCCAGTCCGAGCGCTTCCTGCAGGCGTCGCACCTGATCTTCGCGGACGTCGACCTGGAGCGGCTCTCGCTCGACCGCATGCACACGACCACCTTTGCGCAGTCGGTGCGCCGCCATGCCGGCGAGGTCGGGAAATTCCGCAGCACCCGCTTCGCGCTCGAACTGCCGCTCGATCGGGACCTGCCGCTGCGCCGTACCATCGAGCGCTTCCCCTATGTGCCGGCGGACGGCAAACGGCGCGACGAGCGCTGCACCGAGGTCTATAACATCCAGGTCCAGGCCCTGCTGCAGCGCCTGCAATCGTCCGGCCACCAGAAGGTCGTGATCGGCATCTCGGGCGGGCTGGACTCGACCCATGCGCTGCTGGTCTGCGCCAAGGCGATGGACCGCCTCGGCCTGCCGCGCACCAACATCCTCGCCTATACCATGCCGGGCTTCGCCACCAGCCAGCGCACGCTGGACCAGGCGCGCCAGCTGATGGAAGTGGTCGGCGCCACCGCCCACGAAATCGACATCCGCCCCAGCTGCATCCAGATGCTGAAGGACCTCGGCCACCCTTACGCCGAGGGCAAGGAAGAATACGACGTCACCTTCGAGAACGTGCAGGCGGGCGAACGCACCTCCCACCTGTTCCGGCTGGCGAACCACCATCATGCGATCGTGATCGGCACCGGCGATCTGTCGGAGCTGGCGCTGGGCTGGTGCACCTACGGCGTGGGCGACCACATGTCGCACTACAACGTGAACGCCAGCGTGCCGAAGACCCTGATCTCGCACCTGGTGCGCTGGGTGGCGGACACGCAGCAGATCGGGGAGTCGGGCGCCGACGTCCTGATCAAGGTGCTGGAAACCGAGATCAGCCCGGAGCTGGTGCCGGGCAAGACCGGCGAGCAGGGCAAGCCGGCCCAGGTGACGGAAGACTTCATCGGCCCCTACGAGCTGCAGGACTTCAATCTCTACTACATCCTGCGCTACGGCTTCGCGCCGACCAAGGTCGCCTTCCTCTCGTACAGCGCCTGGCGCGACCGCGGCGTGGGCCCGTGGCCGGAAGGCGGCAGCCCGGCGCGCAACGAATACGGTCTCGCGGCGATCAAGAAAAACCTGGGCATCTTCCTGTGGCGCTTCTTCAAGACCAGCCAGTTCAAGCGCTCCTGCGTGCCGAACGGGCCGAAGGTCGGCAACGGCGGCTCGCTTTCGCCGCGCGGCGACTGGCGCGCGCCCAGCGATTCGGAAGCCACGGTGTGGATGGACCAGCTGGCCCGGATTCCAGACCAAGAATAATCATTCAATGAGGAGTAAGCGATGAAACAAATTACCTGTGTGATCAAACCCTTCAAGCTGGACGAAGTGCGCGAGGCGCTGGCCGAAGTGAACGTCACCGGCCTGACCGTGACCGAAGTGAAAGGCTTCGGCCGCCAGAAGGGCCATACCGAGCTGTACCGCGGCGCCGAGTACGTGGTCGATTTTTTGCCAAAGGTAAAAATCGAGGTCGTGGTCGACGACAACATGACGGAGCAGGTGGTGGACGCCATCATCAAGGCCGCACGCACCGGCAAGATCGGCGACGGCAAGATCTTCGTGCAGGAAGTGGAGCAGGTGATCCGTATTCGCACAGGGGAGACCGGCCCGGACGCCGTCTGAATCGCTCTTGTCCTGGCTGCCGGCCTCATGTTACATTCATTGTTTAAATGTTACACGGGCCGAAGGCCTGGCTGATGCGTGAATGAGTTGACGGATAAACACATATTGGTAGTCGACGACGAAGAGGCGGTCGGCTACGTTTTCGAGCGCTACCTGGCGATCAAGGGTTACCGCGTGTCGGTGGCCCATAGCGGGGAACAGGCGCTGGCAAGCTTCCAGGCGGACCTGCCCGACCTGGTCATCACCGACTACAAGATGCCGGGCATGAACGGCGACGAACTGCTGCGCCGCCTGCGCGCACTGCAACCCGGCTTGCCGGCCGTGATGATCTCGGCCAACCCGATCGACGTCGGCCCGACCCTGGCCGAAGTCGCGTTCTTTCCCAAGCCGGTCTCGCTCGAGACCCTGGTCGAACATCTCCAGGCCGTGCTCTGAAAATCAGCGGCCCACCTGCACATTGAAGCGCCAGGTCAGCAGGCGCAGGCCGCTGATGAAGAAGGCGCTCGACCACAGGGCGAACTCCCTGGGAATGCCATACATCCCCATCAGCAGGAACAGCCAGCAGCCGAGGAAGGCGCAGATCGCATAGGGTTTGCCGTCCCGGAACACCATCGGCACTTCGTTGCAGACGATGTCGCGCAGCACCCCGCCGAAGATCCCGGTGATCACACCCATCATCGAGGCAATGAAGATCGGCATGTGGGCCTCCAGTGCCGAAGACACGCCGGCGACGGAGAACAGGCCGAGACCCAGGGCATCGGCGATCACGATCAAGCGTTCGGAAACGATGTGGCGCAAGGTCTTCATCAAGGGCGAGGCCACCAGCGCCAGCACGAAGATCAGGATCGCGTATTCCTGGTGCTGTACCCAGAACAGCGGCCGCCTGTCGAGCAGGATGTCGCGCAGGGTGCCGCCGCCGAATGCGGCGATGAAGGCGACGGTGAACACGCCGACCAGGTCCATGCGCTTGCGGCGCGCCTCGATGAAGCCCGAGAACGCGCCGACCAGGACGGCGGTGATTTCAATGACGGTGACCAGTCTCATGCAATGTGGGCGAGTGGCGATGTTGCTAGACTAACATGCCAAGCCCGACAGTGTAAGCGCGCTATGCCGGCTGCGCCAAAGGAAGCCTGACGGTGAACAGCACACGGCCGCCGGCGGCGCCGTCGTCGTGGCGGTAATCGATCTCGCCCTGGTGCTCGCGCACGATCTGCTGGGCGATGTACAGGCCCAGGCCCATGCCGGTGCGGTTGCGCGGGTTGTTCAGCGAGCTGCGCTTGAAGGGATTGAACATGCTGGCCTCGATCTCGTGCGGGATCGCCGCGCCGGCGTTGGCCACCGAGACCAGGGCCTCGCCGCCGTCCTGCCACAGGCGGATCGCGATCGGCTGGTTCGGCTCGCCGTGGTGGCGCGCATTGCTCAGCAGGTTGGACAGCACCTGGCTCAGGCGGCCGCTGTCGGCCATCACCGTGGCCGGGCTGTCGACGCCCAGCTCGTAGACGATGGTCGGGTAGGCCAGCCGCGCCTCTTCCACCATGTCCTCGACCAGCGCCGCCAGGTCCACCGGCTCCAGGGTCACGCCCAGCGTCAGGCCGCGGTCGATGCGGCTCATGTCGAGTACCTGGCCGATCATGCGCTGCATGCGGTTGCTGGACGACTGGATGCGCTTGCCCAGGGTGGTGCTCTTGTCGCCGGTCTGGGTCTTTTCCAGCACCATGCCGGCCATGTTGATCGAGTGCAGCGGGTCGCGAAGGTCGTGGCCCAGCATCGCCAGCAGCTGGGCGCGCGTGGCTTCGGTCTGGGCGCGGCGCGCGTTCGAGACCCGCGCCAGCTCGACCAGGGTCATGCGCGCGTGCGTGATGACGCCGTCTTCCCATTCGTGGGCGCAGCCGCGCACCGTTTCGTGCCAGGCGTCGAAGGAACCGCGCGGCGTCAGGCGCTCGCCCAGCGGACCGATCTGCCGGCTCTTGTCGGGCTTGCCGCCCCACGCGACTTCCTCGATCTGCTCATGGCGCAGCAGCAGGCACCAGCCGCTGCTGGGCGGGTCGTAGGGCAGCCCAAGCAGGCCAACCCACTTTCCCAGCTTGTCACGCGCCTCCTCCGGCCAGTCGCCAAGGCAGCGGCGCGTCAAGAGTTCATGCGTGGTGTCGGGCAGCGCGGCGACGATCCGCTCGCCGCAGTCCTGGTCGATGCCGCGGCAGACCACGCGGCCGAACTGGGTGGCGATCATGGCCTGCGCACCCACGGCTTCCATCATGCCGTCAGCGTGCTCGATCAGGGCTTCGAGCGGGTCTTCTTCCAGCAGCAGCGATTCGACCAGGCTGGTGCGCACCTTGGCGGCGCGTTCGACCAGGCCGGATTCCTCGCGCGATTCCAGGCTCTGCACTGTGGAGGCGATCACCTGGGCCAGTACGTCGGCCGCCATCCGGATCGAGTAGGGCACCCGCTTTGGCGACATGTGGTGGCAGGCGATCAGGCCCCACAGGCGGCCGTTGACAATGATCGACACGCTCATCGAGGCGCCGACGCCCATGTTCTGCAGGTATTCGATGTGGATCGGCGAGACGCTGCGCAGCACCGCGAAGCTCAGGTCCAGCGACGCGCTGCCCGGCGCGCCGAGCAGGGGCACGGCGTGGTAGGTGACGTCGGCGATCATGCGCAGGGTGTTCAGCACGTACAGGCGGCGCGCCTGGGGCGGGATGTCGCCGGCCGGATAGCGCTGGCCGAGGAAGGGCGCGAGGTCCTCGCGGCGCGCCTCGGCCACCACGTCGCCGCTGTCGTCGCTGCGGAAGCGGTAGGCCATCACGCGGTCGAAGCCGGTGAACTCGCGCACCTGGCGCACGGCGGTTTCAAGCAGGGCCTCGACCGATTTCTGGCGGCGCAGGCGGTCGATCGAACTGTGGGCCTTGACGGCGAACTGGGCGACGGTGTCGGAGGCGAGCTCGCGCGCCTCGAACTCGGCGATGACGCGGTCCGCGTGGGCGTGCACCACGCAGTCGTAGTCGGCCTCGCCGAGCACGATGGGGGTGAACATCGGCGCGGTTTCGCCTTCGCTCATGTTGTCCAGGCATTCCTGGATCAGTTCAGTGACTTCGCCGGCCAGGCCGAGCGCGCCGAAAGGGCGGCCGGCTTCGAGCGGCAGGGCGAGCATCGCAGCGGCGTTTTCGCTCCAGCCTTCCACTTCGCCGCCCATGGTGAAGAAGATCAGCGCTCCATGCGGCTGGATCGAACCCGGTACGTGGATCGGTTCATCTGCACAGGTAAGCAGGTCGACACGCGCCGGGGTGCCCATCGGCACGGGGGTACTGGACTTCAATTCGCATCATCCCTTCTCATGCAAAAACCACCACGGTTCCGCTTAGCGTGCATATTACAGGTTTCGTCCATGAGACGTCGTCGGTTCTTCAGTAGAACGCGACAATGAAGGGATTTTAGCTGCTATCCCTTGCGGTCTTCTTCAAGAGCCGGGCGCAACAGGACGATCAGCGCGCCATTGCCGCCGTCGGCACGGTTCGCCACGCAAAAGGCGACCGTCTCGGCGGTTTGCACCAGCCAGCTGTGCACCATGCCGCGCAGGACCGGCTCGCCGCCCGCCGAGCCGTAGCCGACGCCGTGGATGATGCGCACGCAGCGCACCCCGTTCCTGGTCGAACGGCGCAGGAAGGCATCGACCATGCGCCGCGCCAGGTCGCGCGTGTAGCCGTGCAGGTCGAGTTCATCTTCCACCTGCCAGTGGCGCTTGCGCAGGCGCTTGACGACATCCGGGCCGACGCCGGGCGCGGCCCAGCTGAGGGTCGGATCTTCGTCGAGCAGGCCCTCGACGTCGAACTGGTCGGACAGCATCGATTCCTTCAGCACCGCTGCGATTTCTTCCTCGTCGGTGCGGAATTGCGGGGCGCGCTGGCCGGTGGCCAGGGCGCGCAGCTCGGCTTCCTGGGCCGGGCGCCAGACGTAGCGGTCCGACTCCGGCATCGGCGTGACGTCCTTCACGGCGGCATGGAACTCGACCGCGCGTTCACGCTCGATACGTTCGCGCCGCTCGCGGACGGCCTTTTCGATGGCGCGCTGGCGCTGGTCTTCCTTGAGCTGGTCGCGCAAGGATTTGAGATCGCTGAACTCTTTCATAGCCGGCACGTCGCCCCCGCGCAGGCGGGGGCCCAAGTTAATTACTCGAGTGCTTCCAGATAGCGCTGGGCATCCAGGGCCGCCATGCAGCCCGTGCCCGACGAGGTGATCGCCTGGCGGTAGACATGGTCCTGCACGTCGCCGGCCGCGAACACGCCTTCGACGCTGGTCGCGGTGGCCATGCCCTCGGTGCCGCTGCGGGTCTTGATGTAGCCGTTGTGCATTTCCAGCTGGCCGTCGAAGATGCCGGTGTTCGGCTTGTGGCCGATCGCCACGAACAGGCCGTGCACGGTCAGATCCTTGGTGGCGTCGCCAGCGCTGGATTTCAGGCGCAGGCCGGTCACGCCGCTGGCGTCGCCCAGCACCTCGTCCAGGGTCTGGTTCAGTTCCAGCACGATCTTGCCTTCCTCGACCTTGTGCATCAGGCGGTCGACCAGGATGGGCTCGGCGCGGAACTTGTCGCGGCGGTGGATCAGGGTGACCTTGCTGGCGATGTTGGACAGGTACAACGCTTCCTCGACCGCGGTATTGCCGCCGCCGATCACCGCGACTTCCTGGTTACGGTAGAAGAAGCCGTCGCAGGTGGCGCAGGCCGACACGCCCTTGCCCATGAATTCCTGCTCGCTCGACAGGCCAAGGTACTGGGCCGAGGCGCCGGTGGCGATGATCAGGGCGTCGCAGGTGAACTCGTGCGAATCGCCCACCAGGCGGATCGGCTTCTCGTTCAGGAAGGTCGTGTGGATATGGTCGAACACGATCTCGGTATTGAAACGCTCGGCGTGCTGCAGCAGGCGCTGCATCAGTTCCGGGCCCTGGACGCCCAGCGGATCGCCCGGCCAGTTCTCGACGTCGGTCGTGGTCATCAGCTGGCCACCCTGTTCGACGCCGGTCACCAGCATCGGATTCAGGTTGGCGCGGGCGGCGTAGACGGCGGCGCTATAGCCGGCGGGGCCGGAACCGAGGATCAGGACTTTGGCGTGTTTGCGAGTGGTCATTGCAGGAATTCGTCTTATTGGTGAGGAGGGAAACTGGGGCTGAAAAGCCGCTTTATCAAGTGCTTGTGTGGCGGACATTATAGTCGATCGTGTAACCAAGCATGAATCATGGGGCCTGTCAGCAATATATCGCTTAGAATGGTCGATCTTTGGGGAAACAACCCCGCAGCATCCGTTTCAATCAGCATGAGCAAGAATAGTCAATCGACAACTTCGACCTATACCCGCAAGCCCGCGCCGCCCCGGCAACCGATGCCGAACCGGCTGGTGCGCCTGCTGTCGGAAGCGCGCTGGCTGGCCACGGCCGCGGCCCTGCTGTACTTCGTCCTGATCCTGCTCAGCTATAACAAGGCCGATCCGGGCTGGTCGCATGAGGCCGTCGTGCCCCACGTGGTCAACCTGGGCGGCCGCGCCGGCGCCTGGCTGGCCGACCTGCTGCTGTTCATCTTCGGCTTTTCCGCCTGGTGGCTGTGCGTCTGCTTCGCGCGCGCCGTGTGGAAGGGCTACCGCCGACTGCACAACCGTTTCGTGATCGAAGCCGCCGAGCCCGAGCCGGAGCACCAGGGCGAGGCGGTGATCCGCTGGATCGGCTTCGCGCTCATGTTCGCGGGCAGCGTCGGCCTCGAATACCTGCGCATGTGGACCCTGAAAGTCGAGCTGCCGCGCGCCCCCGGCGGCGTGCTGGGCCAGCTGATCGGCCACAGCGCGCACACCGCCTTCGGCTTCACCGGCGCCACGCTGCTGCTGCTCCTGCTGTTCGGCCTGGGCTTCTCCTGGTATTTCCAGGTGTCCTGGCTGGCGGTGGCCGAGCGCATCGGCGCCTCGGTCGAGGCCAGCGTGGACTGGTTCCGCCTGCGCATCGAGGACCGCGAAGACCGCCGCCACGGCGAGGTCGCGGCCAGCCGCCGCGATGAAGTCGTGGTGAACGAGCGCGCCAAGTACGTCGAGAAGCACGCCGCCCCGGCCGCGAAGGCCGAGCCGCAGATGGAGGAGGGCGACGAGACCGCGGCGCCGGGCTTCCTGGCCAAGGTGATGTCCAGGGTGTCCGCGAAAGGCGACAAGGCCGCGAAGGAGCCGAAGCCGGACGCCAAGATCGAGCCGCGCGCCGAGCCGATGCTGGACGACGAGGTCGACGAGGATGGCGTGGTGACGCCGCGTGCGCCCGCCGCGCGCGAGCCGGCGTTCACGCCGCCCCCGGCCGCGCCGGTATCCGCGGCGGCATCCGCATCTGCGGCCGCGCCGGCGCCGATCAAGATCGAGCCCCAGGTGGTCAGCGTACCGCGCTCCGAGCGCGCCGAGAAGGAAAGGCAGAACGTGCTGTTCCAGGGCATGCCGGGCGATTCGCCGCTGCCGCCGATCGGCCTGCTGGACGAAGCCCCGCCGGCCCAGGAAACGGTGGCCGTCGAGACCCTGGAATTCACCAGCCGCCTGATCGAGAAGAAGCTGTCCGACTTCGGCGTCGAAGCCAAGGTGGTCGCCGCCTACCCGGGTCCGGTCGTGACCCGCTACGAGATCGAGCCGGCCACCGGCGTGAAGGGCAGCCAGATCGTCAACCTGGCGCGCGACCTCGCGCGTTCGCTGTCGCTGACCTCGATCCGCGTGGTCGAGACCATCCCCGGCAAGAACTACATGGCGCTCGAGCTGCCGAACCCGAAACGCCAGATCGTGCGCCTGTCGGAGATCGTCGGCTCCAAGGTGTATGGCGACAGCGCCTCGGCGCTGACGGTCGCGCTGGGCAAGGACATCGCCGGCAAGCCGGTCATCGCCGACCTGGCCAAGATGCCGCACCTGCTGGTGGCGGGCACCACCGGTTCCGGCAAGTCGGTCGGCATCAACGCCACCATCCTGTCGCTGCTCTACAAATCCGATCCGGACGACGTGCGCCTGATCCTGATCGACCCGAAGATGCTGGAGATGTCGGTGTACGAAGGCATCCCGCACCTGCTGGCGCCGGTCGTCACCGACATGCGCCAGGCCGGCCACGCGCTGAACTGGGCGGTGAACGAGATGGAACGCCGCTATAAGCTGATGTCGAAGCTGGGCGTGCGCAACCTGGCCGGCTACAACGCCAAGATCCTCGAAGCCGCCAAGCGCGAAGAGCACATCCCGAATCCGTTCTCGATCGTGCCGGACAATCCCGAGCCGCTGGAGAAGCTGCCGACCATCGTCATCATCATCGACGAATTGGCCGACCTGATGATGGTGGTCGGCAAAAAGGTCGAGGAACTGATCGCCCGTATCGCGCAGAAGGCGCGCGCCGCCGGCATCCACTTGATCCTGGCGACCCAGCGTCCGTCGGTGGACGTGATCACGGGCCTGATCAAGGCGAACATCCCGACCCGCATCGCGTTCCAGGTCTCGTCCAAGATCGACTCGCGCACGATTCTCGACCAGATGGGCGCCGAGACCCTGCTGGGCATGGGCGACATGCTCTACATGCCGCCGGGGACCGGCCTGCCGGTCCGCGTGCACGGCGCCTTCGTCTCCGACGACGAAGTGCATCGAGTTGTAAAACATCTGCAGTCGACAGGCGAACCGAATTACATTGAAGGCATCCTCGAAGGCGGCACGCTCGAAGAGGGGGGCGGCGGCGCGGACGGCGCGCAAGCGGGCGAGGGCGGCGGCGAATCCGACGCCCTGTACGACCAGGCCGTGCAAGTGGTGCTGAAGAACCGCAAGGCCTCGATCTCGCTGGTGCAGCGCCACCTGCGCATCGGCTACAACCGCGCGGCCCGCCTGATCGAACAGATGGAGCAGAGCGGGCTGGTCTCGCCGATGCAGTCGAACGGCAACCGCGACATCCTGGTGCCGGCGACCAGCACGGAGTAATACACCACCCGTCGTTCCCGCGAAGGCGGGAACCCAAGTGCGGGTAAGGTGGGGCATTGAGGCCGGGGGCCTCAATGCGAACGTGCCCACGCATCCAACCGCCGCCCGAATCGCCTCGCCGCCTTCATGAACATATTAATAAGGACAATATCGATGACCATGAAGCTGAAACTCACCCTGGCCGGCCTGCTGGCCGCCACCACCCTTGCCCTGAGCGGCGCCGCGAACGCCGGCGCCCTCGACCAGTTCAAATCCTTCGTCGCCGGCACCAAGGCCGCCCGCGGCGACTTCACCCAGACCCAGCTCCGCAGCAAGCCGGGCGCCAAGGCCCCGCCGCCGTCGACCGGGACCTTCGTGTTCGCCCGCCCCGGCAAGTTCATCTGGACCTACCAGAAGCCCTACGAGCAGGTGCTGCAGGCCGACGGCGACATGCTCTACGTCTACGACAAGGACCTGAACCAGGTCACCACGCGCAAGCTCGGCAACGCCCTGGGCAGTTCGCCGGCCGCGATCCTGTTCGGCAGTAACGACCTGGAAAAGAACTTCACCCTTGCCGAGGCCGGCGCCCGCGACGGCCTCGAGTGGATGACCGCCACCCCGAAAGCCAAGGACACCAGCTTCGAAAGCATCGGTATCGGCATGAAGGACGGGGTGCCGCAGGCGATGGAGCTGAAGGATTCCTTCGGCCAGACCTCGGTGCTGAAGTTCACCAGCTTCCAGCGCAACCCGCAGCTGGGCGCCCAGCAGTTCAAGTTCGAGGTGCCGAAAGGGGCCGAAGTGGTCAGCCAGTGAGGCATGGCCTTGCCGCGCTGGCGATGGCGGCCTTGGCGACGGTTCAGGCAGCACCCGCCGCGGCCCAGGCGCCGCCGGCGCCCACCACCGTGACGCCACCCCGGTCCTGTCCGGGGCCGCAATACCCGCGCGAAGCGATCCGCTACGAACTCGAAGGCATCAGCACCCTGCGCTTCAAGCTGGCGCCCGGCGGCGGCGTGAGCGCGGTCGAGGTCGCCAAATCGAGCGGCTGGGCGCTGCTCGACGACGCCGCGATCCGCACCCTCCAGGCCTGCAGCTTCCCGCCCGGACAGGCGGCGAGGGCCGGCGGGGCTTCGCTGCCGGTGCAGTACGTCTGGAGCCTCGACGGCGAACACAGCCTCCGCCCGCACCTGGTGCCGGGCAGCTGCCCGGCCAGCGGCCGCTTTGCCGGCTTCCGGGCCTACGACGGCAAGCCGAGCGGCACGGATGGCGTCAAGGTGCGCCTGCTGGTCGACGCGCAGGGCCAGCCGCGCGGCGTCAAGACCGAAGGCGTGGTCCTGCCGGCGCAGACCTTCGACGCGCTCATCAAGTATGTGGAAAGCTGCCGCTTCGGCTTCGACCCGGAGCTCAAGGGGCAGCGCACCGACACGGTGTATGGCCGCGTGCTGCTGCGCTGAGCACCGCCGGGCGTCCGTTCGGCTACACTACGCCCCATGGACAACCGCGACCTTTTCAGAAACGAACCCGCAGCACCGCTGGCCGAAGCCCTGCGCCCCAAGACCATCGCCGAAGTCATCGGCCAGAGCCACCTGCTGGGGCCGGGCAAGCCGCTGAACCTGGTGTTCCAGTCGGGCCGCCCGCACTCGATGATCCTGTGGGGCCCGCCGGGCGTCGGCAAGACCACGCTGGCGCGCCTGACCGCGAACGCCTTCGACTGCGAATTCATCGCCTTGTCCGCGGTGCTGTCGGGCGTGAAGGATATCCGCGCCTCGATCGAACAGGCCGAGCACTTCCTGGCCGGCGGCAAGCACACCATCCTCTTCATCGACGAGATCCACCGCTTCAACAAGTCGCAGCAGGATGCCTTGCTGCCCTTCGTGGAATCCGGGCTCGTGACCCTGATCGGCGCCACCACCGAGAACCCGTCCTTCGAGGTCAACTCGGCGCTGCTGTCGCGCTCCCAGGTGTATGTGCTGAAGGCCCTGGACGACGACGAGATGCGCCAGCTGCTCAAGCGCGCCCAGGAGCGTGTGCTGCAGGACCTGCAGTTCGACGAGGTCGCGGTCGAAACCCTGGTCGGCTACGCGGACGGCGACGCCCGGCGCTTCCTGAACCTGCTCGAGCAAACCAAGACCTCGGCCGACACCGCCGGCGTCACGCATATCACGCGCGAGTTCGTCGAGAACGCGCTGACCCTGAACGCGCGCCGCTTCGACAAGGGCGGCGACAATTTTTATGACCAGATCTCGGCCCTGCATAAATCGGTGCGCGGCTCGCATCCGGACGCGGCCCTGTACTGGCTGTGCCGCATGCTGGACGGCGGCGCGGACGCCAAGTACCTGTCGCGCCGCATCGTGCGCATGGCCTGGGAAGACATCGGCATCGCCGACCCGCGCGCGATCCAGCTCGCCAACGATGCCGCCGCGACCTACGAGCGGCTCGGATCGCCGGAAGGCGAGCTGGCGCTCGGCCAGGCCGTCATTTACCTCGCCGTCGCCGCCAAGAGCAATGCCGGCTACAACGCCTTCAACGCCGCCATGGCCTTCGTGAAGAAAGATAAATCGCGCGAGGTGCCGGTCCACCTGCGCAATGCCCCGACCAGGCTGATGAAGGAACTCGGCTACGGCCACGCCTACCGCTACGCGCACGACGAGCCGAACGCCTACGCGGCCGGCGAAACCTACCTGCCCGACGGGATGCCGGAACCGGGCTGGTACCAGCCGGTGCCGCGCGGGATCGAGGCCAAGATCGCGGACAAGCTGGCCTGGCTGCGCGGCCTGGACGACGAGGCGCGTGGAGAGAACAAGGACGAATAGGGCCGCTTTTTCGCAGTTCATGCCGTGTTTTGGGCAATCCATCGCAAGCCGGTGGAGGTCCGGGGTTCGAATCGGTAAAGTTCAACCATACCGAAGCATCCAACGAATCAACCGAACCCAAAGGAGCACATCATGAAACTGCGTAAAAACCTCGAAGCCGTCTTCATCGTCGCCGCCGTCGTGACCAATTTCGCCAGCTACGCCGTGGCCTCGGCACAGGCCCCGGAAGTCGTCCGCGCCGCGCCGGCCGCCGCCGTCATCGACGCAAACGTGCCGGTGGTCATGGTCAAGGCCCATCGCCTGAGCGCCGCCGAGAAAGCCGCCCTGAACTAAGCGCGGGACCGGTCGAGGAATCGATCGAAGAAACTCGCGGACCTGGAGGCTGTCGGCTTGGTACAATTGCGCATTCGATAAAACCAATCGCAACGCACACCCCGACATGATTGACATCCAACTTCTCCGCAAAGACATAGCCACCGTCGCCGCCCGGCTGGCGACCCGCAAGTTCCAGCTCGACGTCGCCGGCTTCAACGCCCTCGAGGCTGAGCGCAAGGCGATCCAGACGCGCACCGAGGAACTGCAGGGCAAGCGCAACAGCCTGTCCAAGCAGATCGGCATGCTGAAGGGCAAAGGCGAAGACACCAGCGCCGTGATGGCGGAAGTGGCCGGCATCGGCGACGAGCTGAAGGCCAACGAAACGGCCCTCGCCGGCGTGCAGGAGAAGCTGGCGCGCTTCATGGAAGCGATCCCGAACCTGCCGCACGAATCCGTGCCCGTCGGCCAGGACGAAAGCGGCAACGTCGAAGTACGCAAGGTCGGCGCCCCGCGCCAGTTCGATTTCGAGGTCAAGGACCACGTCGACGTCGGCGCCCCGCTGGGACTTGACTTCGATACCGCGACCAAGCTGACCGGCTCGCGCTTCTCGGTCATGAAGGGCGGCATTGCCAGAATGCACCGCGCGCTGGCCCAGTTCATGCTGGACACCCACACCGGCCAGCACGGCTATACCGAGTGCTATACCCCCTACATGGTCAACGAAGCCTCGCTGCGCGGCACCGGCCAGCTGCCGAAGTTCGGCGAAGACCTGTTCGCCGTGAAGAAGGGCGGCGTCGAAGGCGAGGGCGAGAACTTCTACCTGATCCCGACCTCGGAAGTCTCGCTGACCAACATGGTGCGCGACGAAATCGTGGCGCTGGACCAGCTGCCGCTCAAGGTCACCGCCCACACGCCGTGCTTCCGCTCGGAAGCCGGCAGCTACGGCCGCGACACCCGCGGCATGATCCGCCAGCACCAGTTCGACAAGGTTGAGCTCGTGCAGATCGCGCATCCGGAAAAATCGTACGAAGCTCTCGAAGAGATGGTCGGCCACGCCGAGTTCATCCTGAAGAGCCTGGGCCTGCCCTACCGCGTGATGTCCCTGTGCACCGGCGACATGGGCTTCGGCGCCGCCAAGACCTACGACCTGGAAGTCTGGCTGCCGGCGCAGAACACCTACCGCGAGATCTCTTCGCTGTCGAACACCGAAGCCTTCCAGGCCCGCCGCATGCAGGCCCGCTTCCGCAACGCCAGCAACAAGCCGGAGCTCGTCCACACCCTGAACGGCTCCGGCCTGGCGGTCGGCCGTACGCTGGTGGCGGTGCTGGAGAACTACCAGCAGGCGGATGGCAGCGTGGTCGTGCCGGAAGTGCTGCGTCCCTACATGGGCGGGCTGGAGCGTCTGGTCCCAGCTGCTTAAATAGCTCTTCCGTTTTCGCAAGAGGCTGCTATAATGTGGCCTCTCGCGAATACAGCGACCGGTTACCAGGAGAGGTGGCAGAGTGGTCGAATGTACCTGACTCGAAATCAGGCGTACGGGTGACCGTACCGTGGGTTCGAATCCCACCCTCTCCGCCAGTTTAAAAACAAAAGGCTCCCATCGGGAGCCTTTTGTTTTTTGGCGAGAGAGGGTGGGATTCGAAGGGCTGGACCTACGGTCCTGCCCGCCCGAAGGGGCGGCAGCGCCGCGCGCCGAGGGCGCGCGTTCGTTACTCTGACTTTCCAGTGCTGAAAGATACGCGGCAAAGCACCTTGCGAGAAACCCAACCACCCCCTATAATGCGTGCTCTCGCGAATGCAGCGACCGGTTACCAGGAGAGGTGGCAGAGTGGTCGAATGTACCTGACTCGAAATCAGGCGTACGGGTGACCGTACCGTGGGTTCGAATCCCACCCTCTCCGCCAGCATCAAGCAAAAAGGGCTCCTTCGGGAGCCCTTTTTGTTTCCTGCGCTTGCAGGAGGCATCACCCCCGCTTCACCGCATGCAAGCACACCGCCGCAATCCGCTCCACCTTTTCATAGCCTTCGCACGCCAGCTGGCCGCCGAAGATGTCCGGATCCAACTCTTCATAGCGCCATTTCCCGCAGGCCTCGTCCAGCAGCGGCCGGATCGCCGCCAGGAAGGGATCCTCGCCGGCGACGATGGCGACCCCGGTGTACAGCAGCAGACTGCCACCAGGGTGCAGCCGTGAAAGACCGGCCTTGACGATCTGGATCGACAGCTCGGCCCCATGTTCGCCGCCGCCGTGGCGGTAGGGCAGCTCGTCCGGGTCGAGGATGTAGGGCGGGTTCGACATCACCAGGTCGAAGTGGCCGTCGACGCCGTCCAGCAGGTTGCTGCGGCAGGGGATGAGCCTGGTGGCGCCGTTCAGCTCGGCGTTGACTTCGGTGAGTGCGAGCGCATCCGCGTTGATGTCGGCGGCGTAGACGGTGGCGTCCGGGCAGCACAGCGCCAGCTCGATGGCGCCCGGACCCGCGCCGCAGCCGATGTCGACCGCGCGGCGCACGGTGCGGCCCAGCAGCGGCGAGGCCAGCGCACGCTTCAGGGCGGCCACGTAGCGGTAGGTGTCGGGGCCGAAGAACACGGCGTCGTCGTCAATGGTTGGAAAGGCCGAGTGGAAATAGAGCTGGCGGCCCATGCTCGAGGCGCGGATGCGCGCGCGGTGGCCGGCCTTGCCGTCCTGTTCGATGTCCTCGCGGAGTCCGCTTTCCACCAGCAGGATATCGAGCTCGTCCGGCAGCACGCCCTCGCGATAGGGCCGGCTCCAGCCGAACACGTCGCGCAGGCCGTGGGCCCAGGCGTTTTCCGCGCGCCGGTTGACGCGCCGGTGGGTAGCCGGGGTGACGGTGGTGAAGTGGAAGCCCCGGTCGCGCAGGCGGCGGCCAAGGGCGGCAAGGGCGGCTGGAGAGCGAAGTTCGAGGGTCATGGCGCCAGCATGACGGGCGTCGCGAGGCCGCTCCGTGCGCGAGCGAACATAGCGGACCTTCCATTAAAATCGAGCATATGTGAAGGTTCGAACATACCCGGTGTGCCTGCTTGCGCATACTGGCGCAACGGGAGGAACACCATGAGCACGAGAATGTACGAGGCCGCGTCGAAGGCGCGCCTGGACCGTGAGGTCGAACGCGAACGCCATGAGCGCGAGCTGCATGACGAGCAGCGTGCGGGCCTGGCGGTCGATGAGGAATTCCGCAACAAGGATGCGCGGGAACAAAGAGGGGCCGTGAACCTCAGGCGCCCGCCCGGGCGATAAGGAGAAGACGATGCGTTGGCAAGGTGACGAACAGAGTAATAACGTGGAGGACCGCCGCGGCGCCGGTGGCGGCGGCTTCGGTATCGGCGGCGGCACGGTGGGGATCGGCTCGATCGTCATTGCGCTGCTCGGGTCATGGTTCTTCGGCGTGTCGCCGAGCACCATCCTGAACCTGCTGTCCGGCGGTTCGCCGGCCCAGGTGCAGCAGGCGCCTTCGCATCCCCCCGCGAACGACCAGGAAACCCAGTTCGTGCGCACGGTGCTGCGCTATACCGAAACCACCTGGACCCAGATCTTCAAGGCCAACGGCGCGAGCTACCAGCCGCCGGTGCTGGTGCTGTACGACAACAGCACCAAGACCGAGGGCTGCGGCATGGGGCAATCCGCTGTCGGGCCGTTCTACTGCCCGGCCGACCGCAAGGTCTACATCGATCTGACCTTCTTCCGCATGATGCAGCAGCGCTTCAAGGTCGGCGGCGAATTCACCCAGGCCTACGTGATCGCCCACGAGGTCGGCCACCACGTGCAGAACCTGCTGGGCATCTCGGGCAAGGTTGACGGCATGCGCAACCGCCTGTCCGAGACCGAGGCCAACGCGCTGTCGGTGCGGGTGGAACTGCAGGCCGACTGCTTCGCCGGCGTCTGGGCCTACCATACCAACGAGGCCAAGCAGATCATTGAACAGGGCGACGTCGAGTCGGCCCTGGCCGCGGCCAGCGCCATCGGCGACGATGCCCTGCAGCGCCAGGCGAGCGGCGAGGTGGTGCCGGACTCCTTCACGCACGGCACCTCGGCGCAGCGCGTGCGCTGGTTCACCAAGGGTCTGCAGACCGGCTCGGTGGAGCAGTGTAATACCTTCGAGGCAAGGCAGCTCTGAGGCCCTCGTTTCCCATCGAAACGGCCGCCGTGTGCGGCCGCTTTTCTTTCCAGAGTTTAAGAAATTTCCCTTTAAAAACAATTGCATAGTTAATTGTTCGAAAACCCTGCGCACGTTTCCATCCGCATATCGCCTTTCTTAGCGTTTTGACATAAGGTTCCGTGAAAGGCCTGATCTCGGCAGTCGGGCCGCTAACCATCGAGGAGGATTTATGCTGGCAATGAATTACCGGGGACCTTATCGCGTCCGCGCCGACCACAAGCCCGATCCGGTCATCGAACACCCGGGTGACGCCATCGTGCGTGTCACGCGTACCTGCATCTGCGGTTCCGACCTGCACCTGTATCACGGCATGGTGCCGGATACACGTGTCGGCCATACCTTCGGCCACGAGTTCATCGGCGTGGTCGAGGACGTCGGCGCCGAGGTGCAGACGCTGAAGGTGGGCGACCGGGTGATGGTGCCGTTCAATGTCTTCTGCGGCTCCTGCTTCTTCTGCCAGCACGAACTGTACGGGAATTGCCACAACACGAATCCGGAATCGACCGCGGTCGGCGCCATCTACGGCTATTCGCACACGGCCGGCGGCTACGACGGCGGCCAGGCCGAGTACGTGCGGGTGCCGATGGCCGACGTCGGCCCGATGGTGATTCCGGACGACATCCATGACGACGACGCCGTGCTGCTCACCGACGTCACCCCGACCGGCTACCAGGCCGCGGAAATGGGCGACATCAAGGAAGGCGACACCGTGGTGATCTTCGGCGCCGGCCCGATCGGCATCATCGCCGCCAAGTCGGCCTGGCTGATGGGCGCGGGACGCGTGATCGTGGTCGACGAGGTCGAGTACCGGCTGGAATTCGTCAAGCGCTGGGCCCAGTGCGAAGTGGTCAATTTCCGCGAGGTCAATGACATGGCCGAGCACATCAAGAAGATGACGGACTGGATGGGCGCCGACGTCTGCATCGACTGCGTGGGCGGCGACGCTGCCGGCTCAATCGCCCAGACCCTGACCGGGCGCCTGATGAAGGCACAGGCCGGTTCCTCCATCGTGCTGCACTGGTGCATCAACTCGGTGCGCAAGGGCGGCAATATCTCGATCGTCGGCGTCTACGGCCCGACCTTCAATATGGTCCCGATGGGCAACGTGCTGAACAAGGGCCTGACGATCCGCGCCAACCAGGCCAGCGTCAAGCGCCACCTGCCGCGCTTGATCGAGCACATCCGCGAAGGGCGCCTGAATCCGAAGGAAATCATCACCCACCGCGTACCGCTGGAAGAAGTGGCCGATGCCTATCACATCTTCTCGAGCAAGCTGGACGGCTGCATCAAGACCATCCTCATTCCGCCGCGCGCCCACGAGGTCCGCGCCGTCCAGGCCAGCGCACTGCATTAAGGAGACCCCATGCCAACCCACGAACAAGTCTACGAAACTTCGCACCAGCACCACCACACCGGCCACGCCGACGAGCACCAGCAGGATTACCCGATGGTGCCGCAGCGGCCCTCGCGCGAACAGCTGGCCCACATCAAGGGCTGGGGCGCGGACCTGGACCGCAAGAACCGTCCGGCCGTGCCGATGGAGCGCACCCCGCCGCGCTTCATCCATGCGCACGAAGGCAAGCTGCCGCAGCAGCCGGAAACCGTCGAGATCCTGACCTCGACCGAGCGTCCGGGCATCACGCCGATCTTCGGCACCGTCCAGCCGCCCAAGGGCCTGTCCGGCATGCTGCGCCGCCTGGCTTTCCGCTGGTCCGAGAACGACATGCGCCACTGGCTGATCCTGCTGGCCGCCGACCGCGTGAACGTGGTCGAGGGCATCGGCGAAGACCTGGCCAAGGGCAAGGTGCCGAACGTGCTGGCCGAGATGGGCATCAAGTCAGAATGGCAGCACAACAAGGCCGGGCTGGTGAAGAAGGCGGCGATTGGCGCGGCGGTGGTCGGGACCGCCGTCTATCTGATGCGCCGCAAGGACCGCTAACCCAAGCACGTCGTCCCCGTACATGGACGCCCCCTTTTGTGCAAGCGTTCATTACAGTTTGGCCGTGAGGTTATAG
>NZ_JBHSMZ010000014.1:0-150198 GCF_042656905.1 Massilia aerilata | reverse complement strand
CAACGCTCGATGCCCAACCAGGTGAAGAAAGGCCGGATGGCTTCACGGCTACGGCCTTCGCCAACCCAGAGGACCTGCCTGCTATCGGCATCGAGTACGACTGTGGCGTAACGATGGCCCTTGAACAGGGCAAATTCGTCCATGACCAGACGCTTCGGACGCGCCTCCGGTAACGCAGCAAGCTTCCGCTCCAAAGCTTGCTCATGAATCTGCCGCACCGTACTCCAGTGCAGGCCAGTAAGCTGGCAAACGTGAGTAAGCGGAATGCGCTCGCTCCACAGGGCCACGAAAGCCGCCAGGCGACGCGTTACTCTGGCATGTGGATCGAGCCAGCTGACACGCTGGCTTCCGGTACGCCCGCAGCCTTCGCATTTGACCCGGTACACAGCCACTTCCAGCGTCAGCGCATGACCCACCACCGGCAAATCCCGCACGGTACGCCAGCTAACATCGTGCACCTTTGGCGCCACGCTGGCGCAGTGCCTGCAGATCCGGGCCGTAGCCGGACAAGGCTCGAGCCGAATCGATACCGATTGGCCTGACTGAATGGACGAGGTGACGGAAAAACCTTCCCAGAACGGGAGTGAGGCAATATGATCTGACATGAGAGCGGTAGGTTGAGAGATTTGTTTGGTCGCACAAACACAATAACTCTTCCTTACTGCTCTCTTGCGTTTACAACAGGTTCATCCCGGAAACCCGCGATGAACCATTTTTTTTCCCTGCTAGTTGTAGGGCAGGCTACCGAAACCTTCAGCATTCACTGCGGTTGCGCGCTCGCAACTGGTTGGCAACTTGTCAAAGCGAAGCTTGTGGAGTACTGTTCGGACATACAGTAGTTTTATTCTCAAAAATGCCTCGCGACAACCATCCACCGCCGGAAGAAATACACCCCTCTCTGTGGAGGGCGTCTCAGCTCGCGCGGTCCAGCTCGCGATGCCACTCGACAGGCTGGGCTGCTTTAGACGGCCAGCTACCTGGAGGTGGCTGGCCGATCAGTAGCCTTATCGAACTGCATACCGAAAATCAGGCGGTCGGCGCGATGAGGTTGCTCAAGCCGGTCCTGAGCAGCTTAGGCAAAAAGCGGGTGATGCTGATACAGCCTCCGCACGTTCCGAATGCGCTGGCGCTGGCCGCCATGGGACTAGATCCTGCTCAGGTGATCTGGGTACAACCTGAAAAGACAGCCGATGCGCTATGGGCCGCAGAAGCGGTCTTGCGCTCGGGCGGAATGGGTGCAGTACTGCTGTGGCAAACCCATGCACGAAACGAGTCACTGAGGCGCTTGAATCTCGCGTCGCAAGACGGATCGGCCCTGTTCTACCTCTTCCGGCCTCTAGCATCCGCACAGGACGCCTCGCCGGCGCCGCTCCGCCTGGCGCTTCGGTCAGCCCCGGGCGGCGTTATGGTCGAGTTTGTCAAACGGAAAGGGCCGATTAGGGAAGCAGGTCTGCTCCTACCTCTATCTCCTTCTTTTGTTCAAAGCAATGCGCCTCTGGATCGGCCTACATCTTCACCAGCTCCCGCTCGAAGCGTTCGAGCCGCAATGGTCGAGTGACGGTGTGAGCGTCGTTCTCGAGCACGAAAAGGTGCTTGGGATGTCTCGCGCCGCCCGCGCTGCGGGAATCAAGCACGGGATGCGCCGCGGTGGCGTGCTTATGCTCGTACCTGACGCGCGAGTGCATGAACGCTCGATCGAAAGGGAGAGCGCGGCTCTGCACGCGGTGGCGATGGCGCTGCTCAAATACACCCCCTTGGTAACGCTGGCCGAGGAATCAAGCCTGCTTGTCGAAATCGGGGGAAGTTTGACCTTGTTCGGGGGCATTCGTGCGCTGTGCAGGCTCATTCGAGCCGATTTACGCGCCCTGGGCTTTTCCGGCCGGGTTAGCTGTGCGCCTACCGCGAGAGGGGCTTGGCTGCTCGCCCGCACCGGAAGCAGGCGGTTGCTCAAGGCGCAAACGATGGCACGTCACCTTGATCGCTTACTGGTCTTGGCCATACCTGCGGCCAGGCCATTCGCTAGCTGGTTCGAGGGTATCGGGTGCGAGACGATTGCGGACCTGCGGCGGCTACCCAGGGCCGGCCTGCAGCGCCGATGCGGACGACAGCTGCTCGACACACTCGACAGTGCGCTCGGCTCCGCGCCTGAACTGTTCGAATGGATCGAAGCACCGACGACGTTTGAAGCGAAGATCGAACTGTTCGACCGCATCGAGAACGCGGACCTGCTGCTGGCGGGTGCGCAGCGCCTTATCCTTGAGCTCGTCGGCTGGTTGTGCAGCCGCCAGATGGCCGTAGAGCGGGTGACGGTTTTTCTCGAGCACGAAAGGGGGCGTGAAAAGCGTCCTGCGACAGCCGTCGACGTCGCACTTTCTGAGCCTACCTGGCACAGCGAACACATCGTCCGGCTCCTGAAAGAAAAGTTTGGAAAGGTCGAGCTGGTCGCACCGGTAATCGGTATGGCGCTGGACGCCACTCACCTGCAACCGATGGCGCCACTGTCGCAAGACCTTTTTGCTGAACCGGGCGGGACCGAGGAAGACCAGAAACGGGTGATGGAGCTGCTTGTCGCCCGCCTAGGCGCCGATCGGGTTCTCCAACCGTCTCCTGTAGCTGACTATCGTCCAGAGGTGGCGAACGCATGGGTTTCGGTCCAAGAAAAACTGCGAGAGGCCTCGGTGCTGGCGCAGCTGCCGCCAGACCTGCAGGCCACGACGCGGCCGGCGTGGTTGCTGGCAAAGCCGATCGCGCTTTTGGTGAGAGACCATCGACCCTACTACACAAGCCCGCTGCGCATGATTTCAGGTCCTGAACGGGTAGAGGCCGGGTGGTGGAGCAATGCGGCTTCGCGCGACTATTTCATAGCAGAGGGCCAGGGTGATCATTCGTTGTACTGGGTGTACAGGGAGCGGCTGAGCAACGCGGACGATGACGGCGACCGGAAGTGGTTCCTACACGGTTTGTTCGGCTAGTTTAGAAGGCTCGTACGGGTATGACTGAAAGAATGTCCGATTCGGTTTCGCTACTTTTTGAGGCTGGCGGTCGTCCGCTGCCGCGGTACCGGCTCGCGTTTCCGCAGCATGAATACGAGGGCTCATTCTCGTTTGAAGAGGTTCTCAGCAATGAGTTCAAGCGTACGGTGGCCACCGCCAGGTTGCAAGCGCCGAGCGGCGCCGACGTGTTGCCGCCTCTCTATGAAGCGAAGCTACTGTGGTGCAAGGCTGGCGAGGCTCGGGTGAGCGGCCTGGAGGTCGACGAGGTCACGCACAGGCGAACGGCCCAGTGCTGGAACGTGCGAATAGGCGGTTTCGTTAATCGACCCGAATAATGCCACATCAAATCTCGGCTATGCGCCGATCCGCTAGATGCTGAACCGCCCAACAAATAACCAGGACGATTTTTTATGAGCCGACAACATAACGCCAGCGTATGCGAACGCGTTCCATACACTGCCTACTATGCCAACGGCCAATGGTCCTGCCAGTTCCGTTGCGGTGTTTGTGGGGAAGTGATACGTCGCGGTGTTGTTGATCTTGGCCTGAGAGTACTGCTCTGCGATGGTTTAAAAATGGAACCGGGTCACGACCCTCGCTCAGCATTTAAAATGTGCTGCGCGACGACGCTCTCCGGCGAAGCCGGTCACGAAAAACCAGAATAGGGAAGTCCTATGAATGCTATTTCGCCATACGATGAGGCCTTGCTGATAATCCGCCAGAATCCCGGCACGGGTGGTGCTGGCGGCCTCGCCAAGCTACTGCTGTCTCTCTACAACGACCAGTGCGGCTTCTCCTTCGCCGAATGCGCGGGTGGCCTGGACCAACGGCTCACGGGCGTCGCATTGCGCATGGTTCAAGATTACGCTGCGCGTGGCGAAACCGAAGATCTCCGCAGCGCCGGCAAGATCCTCGCCGAAGACCTTTATCCCGGACTATGGGAGATGGGTGTCGCCATGCGCGACGCCCGGGAAGCCGTTCGACAGCGATGGAAACGCGAAGAATTGGAGCGCGAATCGGCCAAGATTGCTGAGGCCGAAAAAGCGTTTTTGTCAGGTGTTGGCCGCCGTACTGTGCCATCAGCAATTGCTGAGGAAATGATCATGCCCGAGAATGGTACGGTCAGCGCGTACTATTATTTGGCTGGCGACTGGCATAATAAGGAATTGCCATTGGAGCGGGTAAGCGCGTCGATACGTGAGAACGGCACCGGCTTTATGAACTGCGATCCGGAGTCCGGTTATATGCTGGGCGTGCCGTTGGACGGTAGGCTTTATTATGTTCAAACAGATTACGACGTGCGCGAACGCTACCTCGACGAAATCAAGAGCCAGAAGCAGAATTAAACATAAATTGTCGTTCAAGGTGCCGCACCGCCGGCATTGAAGTCGAACGCAGTAGGTACCACTTTCCAACGTAGAGGGATTTACATGACCGATCTGAGCAATTTTTCGCTACCCGAACTCCGCGATCTGCAAACGCAGGTAGCTGAACAAATCAAAACGCGCCAGAAGGATGAGATAACGAACGTCCAGAAGCAGATTCTGGCCCTGGCACAAGGCGTCGGAATGACGGTCGAGCAGATCATGAACCTCAAGGGTGGCCAGCCGAAGAAGGCAGCGAAAGCCGTCGCGGCGCGGTACCGTCATCCCGAGCAGCCCGAGCTGCAGTGGACTGGCCGCGGTCGCCAGCCGCGCTGGATCGCTGAGTACCTGGAGAAGTCGGGCAATAACCTGGACGCCCTCCAGATCCAGTAACACGGCTCTGGAATGGGGTATGGGTCGCACCATGCCCCTTTTACGCCAGCATTGCTCTTTGCATTAGTTTCCGTATAGAATCACCTTCGTCGCCCTGCGGCATTGTTGTTCGCCAGTCTCCTGTTTCTCAATGCCCCATTGAGAAGCCCACCGCTTAAAGTTTTCATACGCCGCGCTGCGGTACCGGACGCTCCACCTTGGACGTCCACTTCAAGACCCTGTATGGCTCCGCTTCGGTGGTCAGCAGTTCAATCGCATCGAATCGCCCTACGTCAGCTCGTCGCATCCCGGCAGGCTGCGTCGGACCACGTTCGTCCAACTAACTTTTTTACCCTGCGGGATTGCACCCGTAGGGCCGCGATCCCGCTTCACAAGGAACGCAGATGAAACTTTCAGCAGCAGAAATCAAGGAGATGACCGGATGTAAAACCCGTGCGCTTGGCGAATCCGCCCTGTACGCACGACTCGAAGCACAAAACTGGTTCCGCGGCGATCGCGTCTACCGTACTGCGGGCTTCGACCGGCGCCGCAACCTCGTTCACTTCACGGCCACCTGGGCAGTTGAAGGCGGCGGGGTAGGGCATAGCCGCCTCGGCATGCCGATGAAACTGGCGCTTGGATGCGGCGGCGACCTTATGCATGCGACGGTTCTTCACTGAGGCATTATGAAAAAATCCAAAGGAAAGAAGCGCAGGCGCTTTTACGACACCGGACCATCCGTTATCGAAGAGCATGAGCCGCCACATGTCGACGTCGCGTTAGCCGCCGATGCAGGTGCGACTCCGATAATCGGCGGTAGAGTTGTGCTTGCAGTAGCGCACCGCTTCGCCGATGAGGACTATGAGCCGTTCGCATATTTCACGTTGACACAGGACTTCGTAGATAAGCTCTACCGCCTCGCCCGATTTACTCAGGTCGAAGGCGTCGAGCATCTGGAAATCCAGCATCACATCAAGTGGAATGTGGACTTGTTCAAGCGCCGGCCTCAACATCTACGGATCACGCGAAACCACTTTTACTGGACAGGCCAGTCACCTTACAACTGGTGCGAGGCCAATACCGCTCCCGTCCGGTTTAGCGAACTGGAGGAGAAGCTTGCGCTAGCCAACTCGAGCGCCGACGCGGTTGTATTCATCGGCATCGACGACCCGGAGGAGCAGTCTGACGTTCTGGCCGAGATCATGCCTCAAGTCGAACCCGAGAACACGGACGTATCGCTCCCAGCATCGCAGTAAAGATCGCGACTCACAATACCCATAACCCCGGGCGCGATCGCGCCCAACAAGGAACTCAACTATGAAAAAAATCTATCTCAGCTTCTTCGCCGCGCTGGCCTTCATCGCATCGCACGCGCAGGCCCAGCAGCAGTACCGCGTGGTCGGCATCAGCGACGGTGACACGGTCCGGGTGCTGGACGAAAGCCGGCAACAGATCAGGTGCAGGATGTATGGAATCGATGCCCCGGAATCTAGCCAAGAATATGGCGCGCGATCCAAGCAGAGCCTGTCCGAGCTCATCTTCAACAAGACAGTGACCGTCGAAATCCGTGATCAAGACCAGTACGGCCGCTCGGTCTGCCGCATCCTGCTCAACGGCGTGGACATCAACAAGGTCCAGATCGACAGAGGCATGGCGTGGCATTACGCACGCTACAGTAACGATGCTTCGTATGCAGAAGCTGAACGTACCGCTCGCCAGCAGCACCTCGGACTGTGGGCCGACCCCGACCCGACACCACCCTGGTTGTTCCGTCGGAGTCAGAAAGCGGTAAACTACCGCTGAGTGGAAGTGGCGTAAGCCCCGTACCGGCCGGAAGCCGGATTACTGGAAAACGAATGAGAAATTGGATGAAAGGCCTTACCTGTGCGGCGATTGTCGTGATGCTGTCGGGCTGCGGCGAGAAAGGCGGTGCCGAATTCGTCGGTTCCTGGCAGGCGAAAGAGCAAGCAAACTATCAGGCGACTGTGGAACGCAACGGAGACAACTTCCTTGTCAAGTTCACCGAGCCCGCATTGTTCCCGAAGGGGCAAATGGAAACGCAAGTATTCCCGGCTGTGTATAAAGACGGCATGCTTAAGATGGCATCGGCAGGAGTCACTGCCAAGATAGCGCACGTGAAGAACACCGATACGCTGGTCGTACCAACGGCAGGTGGATCGATGGAATACCGTCGCGTGAAATGATGCGAAAACCGAACAAACCGTATCGCCAGTGGCTGGTCATTGAGGTCCAGCCGGCGTTGCGGTGAAGTTTGCCATCAAGAATTATTCATTGTAGAATCGCCACGTCGCCCTGCGGCATTGTTGTAAAAACTAACTTCTCTCTGCCCCGCGCATAGACGAGTTCATCAAACTCCCGGTTTTACCCACCGCACTGCGGTATCTCTGTTCGCTTAGAACTTACCTCTGCAACTTCACGCGTTGCCGGAACCCCTTCCGGCACGGATGGCGGCTCCTGTACGCACTCTGGGAGCACCACATGAAGCTGAAAAACCGTAGCCCTGCCAACTTCGTTGGCCGGACGATCATCTATCGCCACCAGGCGTGGAAGATCGAGTCCGTGTTGGGCGACACGATCCATCTGAGCAAGCCTGGGCTTGACCACAAGGGCAGGCTCCAACTGCATCAGTTCGCAGACTGCCGCCTGTTCCCGACGTGCGGCGAAGTCTTCATTCAGTACCGAAGGCTCGTCCGCGCGTTAGGTCGCGTCTGCAAGCTCTCCGAAAGCGAAGCCGTTGGCGCTGTCCGCGGCATGATCACGACCGGCTCCTATTACATGGACTCGGAAGCGATCGCGCTGCTCGGTGGTTCGGCTAATGCAATGAGCCTCGCGTGGCGAGGCCGTCACAAACGGGGACGTTAAGTCGCTCTCGTAGTTCAGTAAAAACAGGGGCGCTTTGCGCTCCGCTCCAACTTTCTTCCATCTGGGTGAACCATGCCCAGTGGGGCAGGTTCGTCCTTTTTCAAAGGATTCACCGTGTCCTATACCGAAAACAACTCCCTCAAGCAAGACATCGCCCTGGTCCTGGCTTTCGCCGCGGCTGGTTTCAAACTTACCGATAGCAAATCCGTCGAGACACACGATGGCGCTGCATGGCACGCAACGCTGACGCACGGTCGCACGAAGATCGTCACCGTCTCCAACGGCGGCTTCGGCGGTCCGGACGAGTCGCAATTCCACGCTACTACCGAAGCCGCCAAGGCAGCTGACAAAGCCAGCTTAGAAAAGCTGTTCGCGGTGCCGGAAGTCGCGGAAGCGGTCCGCGGTCATATGCTGTTCAACCTCGACCTCGAGCATCAGTACAACAAGGTCTCCGATAGCGATTACCACGCAGCCAAAGCCGACATTGCAGCTCGCGTGCCCGTACCTACCGCTGACAATATCGAGTTCCTCGTCGGCCGCATCGCCGATGTCACCAAGGCGGTCAACTCGTTCAAGCGCGCGATCAAGACGAAGCTGCTCGTCGTGTTCGAAGGGGGTGACGAAAAGTGCGAGTACATCACGTACAAGCTCGCCGACACCCCGGCCAATCGTGAACGCGTGCGCGCACATGAAAAACGCAAGATCGACTACTTCATCGCCGACCTGTTCGGCGCCACCGACGAATCGAAGGGGGCCTGATGCCGACCGCACTGGAATTCGCGGCGTCGTTCGTGCGCCGCAAGCCGAATCAGACCGAAGTGGCCGAGCTGCACCGGCTGCGCGAGCAGGATCTCGCTGCGCTGGCGACGAAGGATGTGATCACGGTCGAGGACATTCAGGCCCTGGAATGGGGTGTGAAGTTCGAGGTCGCGAACAAATTCTTCGACAAGTGCGATGCATCGGCCAAGCACGCGCTGCTGCATGACCAGCATCACGGCGTTCGTTCAGCGGCTGCGCTGTTCAAGCCATCGGAAAAGCCAGCACTGCCGGCACCGGCGGCGACGTCGAAGCCGGTCGCGCAAGCTACCGTCTCCGAAATCGCTTCGGTCATCATGAACGGCGAGCCGCGAATCGCCACGCTCCACGGTCTGACGACTGCCGCCGGCATCGAAGAGATGATCGCATCGACCCATCCAACTTCGCTGTTGGAACGGGCAGAGGCCTTCATCGCCGGGTTCGAGGGCGACGATCTGCAGGAGGGCGTGGACCAGCTTCTCGCTGACCTACGCGCGGCACTCGCGCCGATCCGATAAACCACTACAACTGACCGCCTTACCCCTTCCGGGGTGAGGCGCGTCCCTCCGCCTTCCTCCCGTTTGCCACGGCTCCATCCGCGGCCAGCGTCTACACCGTTTTTTATGCCGACACCGGCATCTACCTATCGGCCTTTGGCCTCTCATGCAATCGCCCACGTCGTTTGACGATGCGGCGCTGTTCAATTGGAAGAACACACATGCAAACCACCACCGTAGCAAATACCGACCGTGCCGAGCAACTGGAAGCCCTGGGCTTTACCAGCGAGGCCGATTACGAGCAACACCACCAGATCTTGCAGAAGGCGCGAGACCTGGGCGAACAAGCCCTACGTGATACCCGGGCAGCAGGAGGCCTGGAGTATGTGCATTTGTCGGAAACCGGGCCTCACGCCGGCCGCCGCCTGTGCCTGGCGCCAAAAGACCAGTCCAGCCGTAGCGTGCACGCCATGTACGCGCCTCTCAACAACCCGACGTTCCTCGCGAGCGTCTGCGAAAAATGTCTCCATGTTTGGTGCTTGGAGGCATACGACGATGGCGACGACATCCCCGACTATCTAGTTGGCCCGCGAGCAGCTGCAAAGCTGGCCGCAGCCAAAGCGGAAGCACCCGTCGTTGGTGAGAAAGGTGGCCAGTGATGGCGACCCCGACCATCATCGACGACGCCGAGGTCGAACGCGCGCTTGCCGAAGATAAGGTTTGCGCTCGCATCATGGCCAAGCAGGCCCGGCCGCAAGGTGGCGACCTGGTCGGCGTGCGCCTGAACCTGAATATCTGGAAGTCGCGCAAGGTTCCGGTCCAGACGCTTCACAAAGGGAACGGCGCCGGCAAGCATCGACAAAATGCTGGCTTCTTCAATGGCTCTGTCCTCTGGTATCAGAAGATCGTGGTCCTGCGTGATGCTTTCTTCAATGTCGGGCAAATCGGAAGAGAGAAGATCGCGGCCGGCACGGAGAGTAAGCACCCGATTGCCAGCGTCGACGGTGTCCTTGTCGATACCGACGCGCCGAGCTTTGAGGGCCTCGAGGTCCGCTTCGAACCCCATGCCACTCACCTGTTCGTCACCCTCGACAACAGGGCCGTTCGCTGGGCAGAAGAAGTGACTGTCTACGCTCACCGATGCTACCTACGTGGCGCCATCCTCTATCACACCGAAATGACCGCGCCGCCCAAGGCCGGGCCATCGCCTTCCATCGCAATCCTGTAATAACGCCGGCGACATCGTCGCCGCGCGGGCGGAAAAACGCATCCAAGTAACTTGCCGCCATACCGCGGCGGCACCACTACAAAAGCCCTACCGGGCATCTACCGAAAGCATCCATGCAAACCATCGACACCCCGCAACAAGCTGTCTCGTCCAACGTCGCTCAATCGAACGAAAAGCGTATCCTGGCCCGTGTCGTCCTGCAGGCCTGGGGAGGCCGTAAAGGCGACGATGCAATCTTCGTCGAAGAGAAGATCGTCGACGTGACGGACGCCGTTCTCCTGCTCGATCACGACCTCGTTGTAGAGCTGGAGGACTCCACGGACCAGACCGACGATATCGGCCACGGACACCTCGACCACTCCGGCCCGCTTGAGGTTTACGTCACCAGCTCGATCTGCGAGTTCTTTGGCGTGGACAGCGTCGAAGAAATCACTGCCACCGCGTTTGAACAAGCGCGTTGTGCTGTGAATCCAAAGCGGCCCGAGTATGTCCGGACCATCGTTGAAATGGAAGTCACCGCCAAAGTCCTGCCGGGCGGCGACCGCAACACGGCGCTCGATGACCTGTCGATCGAGGTCGCGTCGCCGTCTGAAAATGTGATCGTCACCCGCGCGCAACGCATGAAGCCCTCGGCTGATCGTGCATTGGTGCTGCCGGCGGCGGATCCCTCGCTGCCACGCTTCATGCAGCTGATGACGCTGTCCAATGCCATCAGCATCGACGATGGTGCGCTTCTGACGGACTGGACCAGGTCGGCATGGATCGGCGAGCCGACAAACGAGGTGCTCCGCTTCGCCTGGACTGATGGTGAGCTGGACTACAGCGTCACGCTGACCGAAGACGGCGTTCAAACGGGGCGGTTCGACGACAAGGGCCGCTTCTTCACGACCGACACCGAGGGCACGGTGTTGTTCGTGCGCTTCTTCAAAGTCGAATCGATCGGCCCGAGCAACCTGCAAAGCCTTCATTAAAACCGCACGCGCAGTGCGATCGGCCGGCTCCGGCTAGTCGTCCAAGTAGACCCTTCCAGCCTTGTGCTGGTCGGGTCTTTTTTTTCTCCAGATCGACAAGCACAGGTACCGCGACGCAGGTTCCGATTCCATCTACAATCTATCCCTTCCAGCCTCGTGCCGGAAAGTTTTTCCCGACTGAAAGGAGAGAGCTTTGAACGAGCTAAAACAAACGCCGACGGGCCCGGCACATTTCTGGCAGGGTAGTCTTAATATCGGATTCGTTTTCTCCGTGCCTGGTACGCGCGAGGCAAAGGACCGCATGCCTTTGGCTGACGCTTCGGGACGAAACCTTGGAACAGCGTTAACCGACCACTTGGCAAGATCTCTCCCAACCGTCTTCCCATCCGCAGATCGCTACGCCTACCGTATTACGAACGCCTACGATGTCCCGATGTCGAAGGCTCTCGGAGATAAGGTCACCGAAGCAGCGGCCGCGCAAATTTTGGCGCCGCAAAACGTATCCAGGGTCATTCGCGAACTGGAAGGTGTTGACTTGGTGCTGCTGTGTGGGTCGAAAGCACAGTTGTTGGCGCCTGCACTCGCTGGCCGGCCGCTAGTGTTGACCAGTCATACCAGCTACTCCGGCTTGAATTGCCGTTGGCCCAATTCTGAACTGGGAGATGAGTGGTTGTACCGCCCTGGGTCCGAGCGCACGGCCGAGCGCCTGCGGCGCTGGTCATTTGATGTGGCGCAGAAGGTTTCGAAGGTTTTCCGTGGGCGTCACGCTAAACATCTGCCGATTCCAGGTAAGCGCAAGTAGGGTCTCAGCGGTGCCACCAAGGCATCGCTATCGCAAAATAGAAGCGCTGCCCCTATGTTGCTTTGCCGAAAGGTGCGGTATCATTGATACGTCGCCATGCGGCATTGTTGTAAATTCAAAACCGCTTCCCCGTACTGCCACGGGCGAGCGATGCTCAAATCTTCCTAAGCCGACTCTCGGCATCTGATGTCGCTGCGCCACTTGGCCAGCTTCTTCTACAACCCATCGGGGACCTGTCCCCGTAGGGACAGCGTTCCTCCATTTCGGAGATACGCAGCATGAATACCATCAATGTAAACGCAATCGCCAACAGCCACCTGCAGGGCGAGATCGAAATGCGTCGTGGCCACGTTCTGCGTAGCTACTTCAAGCGCCAGAGCCGCCGCCAGGTGCGCCAGCGCTTGGAGCACGACCTGCGTACGAACATGGCTCATCACCTCGCGGAAGCGGTGGAGATGATGTCCGTGCGCGGCGCCCAGGTCGACCGCAACCCTGTCATGGTATCGACGGCGAAGATCATCGCCTTCCCGAGCCGCGAACAACGCCCTGCTCGTTCGGTGCTGGTCGTGCGCAAGTCGGCACGGTCGCCATTCGAGCGCAAGCAGATGCACGCTGAGCTGCTGGCCGCCTGATCCTTCAATCGCGAGATTGCAGTGATCACCGTGGCCAGCACCGGCACCACTACAAAATCCCAGCTTTGGCAACGCGGCTACCGGCACGGAAACTGCGCGAATCACCAGTCCGAAATCCTGTTGGACATGCCCCTCGATTACTACGAGGGGGTGGCCGAAGGAGTTCGCGACTGGGGATACGATGGCTTCCCCGACTACTACCCCTGAGCTGCGCCAACTCGCTTCCAACACACGCCCCGCCTATTCCGGTGGGGCGTTTTCTTTCGTAGGACCACACCATGCAAACTACTACAACTCCGGCCCAGGCCATTCAATCGACCACGGGCCGCACCTTCCAGCTTCGTCCATCCTCACCGCGGGACTGGGCGGGAGAATGGCCAACCGATCGCAGCGGCGACATTTTCGTCTCCGAAACAGTCGGAAACTGCGACGGGAGCGTCTTCGGCTACTGGCTGGGCGACAAGACCCTCGCCTGTGAAGGCGTTATTCCTGCGATTCAGGCGCATATGGACGACCACGATGTGGTCGGCACTCGCGTGATCTTCGGCTTTCCGGAAGACGCTCACTCGTCGCTCAAAGCCGACCTGGCTGAAATGAAGCAGCGTGCTGCCAAGGCCGGCCTGCTGGCCGTGCGCGAAGGAATTCGCGTTCGTGTCAAGTCCAATCAGGCTCGCATCGGGGGCGATAAGTACCCTGGTCGTGAAGGCGTCGTGCAAAGCGAGAACGGCACCACTGGCGACTACTGGAACGTCCGGCTCGCCGCCACCGCGCGAGCACAGGAGCGGGTCGAACTATTCAGCCTGGACGCGCTCGAGGTGCTGACAACGACCGACGAACTGGCTGCGCTGCCGCCAATGTCCGGAAAGGCATTTGCGAGCCAGCTCGACAAGGCCGGATCGCTTCTGCTGGCCGGGGCGTCCTATGCTCTGGTCCCGCATAAGGTAGACGGATTGCCGGATGGCTGGGCAATCAACGTCGCGTATCCCGATGGGACCCGCAAGACCTTCGGCCTCCACCATCCGCTCACCCGGTCGCTGGCGCTGCGCGTCGCAGCTCAAGATGCAATGGACTGGTGGCTGAACCGCCGTGAGGCACAGCCGCAAGTAACTTTGGGCTGATCCGACAACTACACACAAACCCTAGTGGGGCTATCCCACGTGGGGTAGCTCCATGCCTTAACTGGAGCAATACAATGACCTACTCCTGCTCGGACTTCACCGGCAATCTCGTCAACCACCTTTTTGCAAACGGCCTTATCACTGCTGCTGTCGTCAACTCCGACGACCTGGAGCATCAGGCTACCGCCGCGATGGAAGCGATCAGCAACCTCGCGCAGCGCGCAAACGCACAGTTGCCACTCTCCGGCCAAACGGTACCCGCGACGATCCCGCAAGGCCAATCGCGTTCGACTCAGTTCATGGACGAACTGCTTGGCGCGCACGAAACGCTAACCGGAATCGCCGAGTGCAAAGGCGCTCGCACCCTGGCCGACTGCATGTACATGCTGAGCGCGGTCCAGAAGGGCACTTCCATCGAAGTGCACCACCCGACGGAATCGGAAATCCTCGATGTCGTTCAATCGCTGCCCTCCGCGTCCCTGTGGATGACCTACGTGCACGAGGTGACCGAATGAGCCACATGACGCCAACGCAGATCCGCGCGGTCGCTACGATTAGCCTGGGTGTCATCGAAGCTGTCGAGGCGGCGGGTGAGCAGGGTGCCCCTGCAGGTGTCCTGTACGCGGCCATGCAGGCCCAAGGCGCGTCGTTCAATCAGTTCATGAGCCTGATGGGAACGCTAGTACGCCCTGGCTACCTGACACTGGAGGACAACTGCTACCGCAGCACGCCGACGACGCCGGAATTGAAAACGAAACTGACGAACACCCTTGCAGCGTTCGCCAGCTAAACCTTTACTGATCCAGATGACACACCGGCCTTGCGCTGGTGTGTCGCACTGGACTGCCTTACTGATCTTTGCGCAGCACAGATGAGTAGCACCCCGAATTCATACGCCGGCACCCGGCATCCATCCACGGCCTCGCGCCGACCTACCGTTCGCCATCGGGCACGCCGCCCGTTTGGGCTGCCCCTTTGGTTCAACCTGGAGCAACGAATGCACCTGCAACAGATCCATCAAGCTGCGCACCCCGCGAGCGGCAGCAACATCGATGAACTACTGGCCCTGCTGGAAGGCGAGCCGAAATTCGTCGCGCAAAGCCGCGTCATCATCAAGGCCGAAAAATCAATCCAAGAGCAGGGCATCGAAACCATGCTGGGGCTGATCCGGCGCCGGCATTCTCTTCACCTGCGATTTTCGAGCGGGAAGGACAGCAGTTCCTGCGCCGTCCTCATGATTGAAGCTGTGCGCCGGGCGGTAGCTGAGGGAATCACGACCACTCACTACATCTCGTCCAGCTCGACCGGCATCGACAATCCCGCGATGGAGATGCACCTCATGGCCGTGCAAGATGAGATGCGCGAGCACTTCGAAAAGCACCAGCTGCCGATCGAGGTTCACCTCACGCATCCGTCGCTGGCGTCATCGTTCGTGGTGACGACGATCGGCCGCGGCACCCTGCCAAGGTTCCCCGAAAACAGCAAGCATCGCCAATGCGCCCAGGACTGGAAATATTCGCCAGCGCAAAAGCTTGCTGCCAAACTTCAGGCGAAGGCCATCGAGCAAACTGGGCGGGAGATGGTCACAGTCATTGGCACCCGCTTTGACGAGTCGACGGTCCGCAAGGCCCGTATGCAAAAGCGTGGCGAGTCGGCAGCAGTACCGGTCCGCGGCGAGGACGGTGAGCTTGTCCTCAGCGTCATCGCGTACTGGACTTTAGAAGACGTCTGGAGCACGCTCGAGATGCTTCTGGAGCCGGAAAGCAGCCCTTACGATGCCGCCATATCGCAGGAAAGCGTCCACCGTTTGTTCGCGCTCTACCAAGATAGCAACGACGGAGTTTGTGGCGTGATTCTTGGGGACGCTGGCAGCCGCGCCGCTTGCGGAAGTCGAACGGGGTGCGGATTTTGCACGCTCACGGGCGAAAAAGACAAAAGCATGGAGAGCATGCTGACAGTCGATAAGTACGCGTTCATGCGTCCGCTTAATAAGTTTCGGGAGTTGCTCATGGCGACCCAGTTCGACATGGACACGCGCGAACTTGTCGGCCGCACGGTTAGCCCTGCTGGTTATCTACCTGTGGGCCCTGACGTGTATTCCTATGAGTTCCGCAAGGCAATGCTTCGCTATCTGCTGTCGATCGATGCAAACGAGCGTGACCGCGCCGAGGAAACGGAAGCTGCAATCTTCACCGGCCGCCTGGCCGACACGAAGGACAACCGGTTGATGGCGAGCCCTACGTTCGAGCTCGTCTCCTTTCAACAGCTGGCCGTGATCGATTTCCATTGGTCGAACCACTACCAGGCCGAGCACGCCTTTCCAGCGCTTTCGATCTGGTACGACATTAACGTGCTGGGTAGGCGATATTCGGTGCCGAAGCTGGACAAGGCACCGAAGCTGACTATCCCGACGACACGTTGGCTGAGGGTCGGTAACTTCGACCATGCAGCACCGTCCGAAGGCCTGCGAAGTGTCAGCAATGAGATGTGGAATCCCTACCTGCATCCGGAACGGATCTTCAACCACCGCGAGGTGAACGGCAAGCGCACAACCTGGTTTGATGAAACTGACCAGCTGAGCGTCGATGCAGAAAAGGCCTGCACCTTCATCACGTGCACCTACCCAGACATGATGGTCGAATCTCGCCACTTTACTGCGGCCGAGTCAGCGACTTTCTGGCTGAACGAAGGGATCGTGACTCTCCCTGCCGGTCACGCTCATCGCTACCAAGAGATTGCCCTGCGCAACCGATATGTCGCCAACCTGGCCGAACGCTTCGATCTGGCCACCCCGGCAGAAATGAAGGCCTACCTGATGAAAAACTCGATAACGAACGCTGAGCATCAAAAGCTGCTGCCACCTGATCCGCAGTTCGATATGTTCAGCGTCCCGGAAGCAGCGTAGCGTCGCCGCTTCGCTTGCAACCACGTATAAATGCCGGCCCTACACTTGGGCCGGCTTCAACCACCACAACTAGGAGAAAATTTATGTCCTCAGGACTCTTTAGCGAAGTACCCCCGGGCGCGGCCCTGCTGTTTGCTTTGGTCATCACATTCCCTACCGGCCTTACTGTCGCAAGCATGGTCAAGTCATACCACGAGAAAGTGGCATGCGACACCGCAGCGGCAGAGTGGGAAGCTGGGAACGTCAATGGCGCAGTCTATCGCCCGTCTGATGCTGCGCACTTCGCGAAGAAATACGATGCGTTCAGGACGGCCTGCCCCAACGGTCACAGTTCTGTGGACGAGAGCAGGCTTCCAGCAGCTGTCAAAGCTGGTTATGTCCCTGCAAAAAACTAACTTTGGAAGGAACCCCGCTTCGGCGGGGTTTTTTTTTACGTATCGGTTGGCCCTGCTCTGCGCTATTTTCCGAGGACCGTAGGCTGTTTGCCGGCCGAGCTGTGGTTTTCTCGGCCATGCTGAGGCAACTGCCGCTGAATGGAACCTTTGGCAGTCTTAAACGGTAATTTATGGCGTACAATAAATCATTGCGTTACCCTTATTGATGGCGTACATTATTACCTATGGGAAATACTGTTGAGCAAAAAAAGCCGGGTCGCCCAGCGCTACCGCCCGAGCAAAAGCGCACTGGGCGACTTTCAATGCGCACTTATCCCGATGTCGAAGAGAAGGCGCGGCGGGTTGGAACGGAAGCGGTAGAGCAGGCGATCCGTGCGATCAAGGAACCGAAGTAAGGAAAACCGTATAAACCGCTATTGAAAAGTGTGACGCGTCACGCAAACGAAACAAAGAAAAGGACGTCATGGGCCAAGCGAAGCAACGGGGAACGGCAGAAGAACGCGCCGAGAAAGCACGCGCAAGACAGCGCGAGGGAAGGGAGCCGATCGACATCGATGTGCTGCGAAAAGAGCAAGATGTGCCGGATAACGCCGCGTTCCTAGGCTTCGTCGTATGGCTGCGCGAGCGCGATGAATTCCTCGTTCACCTGCGTGATCTGCCGGACCGGATTGAGCGAGGCTACGGTCCATTGGTTGATAAGGCCGTGCTGTTCGACACATGGGACGAAGGAGCACCCCACGCCGACGCCAGCAAGCACCCGGCGACAGTAGCTGCGGCATTCGACCTGGGCAGCAAGATTATCGTTATCGGCAACTGAGATGGGTCGCAAGGAAAATTATGACCGCCGAAGAGAACAAACGCCTCTACTACATCCGCGCTATCCTGCGAAACCGCTTGGAAGAGAGAGGGGCGGCCTACTGGGATGAAGAAAAGGCGCTTCGTTACTTGCGCAACGCAGTCGAGCGAGGCGCTAGCGTAAGCGATCTAGAAGTACATGCAAAGAAGGCTGTGAACTGGTCTTCGTTCTTCAACCCAATCCGTGAAGCGCTCGGCGATGACCTGTACGGCAACTCGGACTTCCCGGCTATAAACGAGGACGGAAAACGATATGGCGATGAGCGATGACCTGATAGCCGCCTTCGGCGAGTTCAACGACGCAGCCTATGCGATGGGCCACTGCCAGCTTGCGCAAGCGACAGCGGCGGCCGAGCGCCTGGAGGCGGCGCGCAATACCTTCCACACGCTGTTCATGCAAGCCATGAAAGCGGATGCTGTTGCGTCTCGCGACCGCGCCTAACCGTCGAGGAAAAATATGGCGAGCGAGAACTTAGGTCAGATCCTGATTGACGCGGAAGTTGTGGCCGACGTCGGCACGCTGCGTGAGATGCTGGCGAGCGGCCAGGTGAAGCAGGGTGACCGCGTGCTGTCGGACCGTAACGAGCGGATCGACACGAAAAACGGTCCGATTACGGTCGGAGCCGGCACTACCATTTACGACTGGCTCGATCACAGCGTTAGCTAGTCCAAGGAAAATATTCAGCAGCACTGAAGTCCGCTACAAGCGGGTTGGGACGTTGAAAGGACCGGCACAGTGTCGGTCAAGTAAAAGAAAATAGAGACACCATGAAACGCCTTGAACTTATTCTGTTTCGATTTGCTTGCCTGGCAGCTGCCGGTGGATTTTTATTCTGCGGATTTATCGCTCTGGTCACTGAGAGCTCAAGTGAACGGGCAGCGGCCACGATGTTCGCGGTTATAGGTCCAGTAGCTGTCATGGTCGTCTTTTATGCTGTCCGTTGGGCTTTGACTGGCCGACTGAAGCCTTGGGTTCCAGTCAGCGAAGTTGGAAATCAGACGTGACGACGACCGGTCGATAAGCAGCGGAAAAGCGCCGCGTGCACCCGACAGCTGGCCGGCCGCTAGCTTCTTTGAATGGAAGATCGATGAAGACGGTTAAAGAACTCGCTGCGGATCGACTCGATACCCCCGATTCCCTCAAGCGCCGCGCTACCAGCCTGCGCCGCCTGAGCGGCGGCTTGCTCGCGGAAACGGAACGATCCAGTGATACCGGGCTGAACGATAAAGAACTGCGCACCCTCAAGGAAGCGGCTGACATTCTCTCCGTCTTGGCAACCCGGTTCGACGGCGCTGGGAAGGAGAAGAAAAAGTTGCTTGACGCGAGAGAGGTCATGAAAGTGAAGGTACGCGAGGCCATGAAAGGCAAGTTCGATGAGCTTACGTCCATACCTGACCAGGTAGCACTTGTGGCGGCCACCTCCGAATACCAGATCAAGAATTTGAGCACGCTGGCAGACCTACGCGACGCCATGAAAGAAAACATGGACTACCTCATCTATCGTTTTGCAGAGCAGGCCATGTCGCGCGACCCCAAAGTCGTGGTAGCAGAAGGCTGGGATAGATTCCAGACCATGCGCGCTAGCCTGCAGGGCAAGCACGCCGCGACAATCGGCAGACTCGCCACCAGCGCGCAGTCCACCTAACAGGACGGAAAAGAGACTGAACACCACGATGACCGGGGCGTGCTGCGCTGTTCGTTGTGCGTCTGGAAGCGGATCAACTGAGCAAGGAAAAATATGACCACACAAGATTTGGCGCTGGCAGCATTCAGGAACCAGTGTGAAGGAAAGGTAAGCAGGATAGAAAGTAACGACGGGCCGCTGGTCGTTGTTAAGCAGGTTTTTCGGAACCCGAGCAGGGACGGCATGATCGATGCATTGGTGGCAAGCGAAGATGGTTCCGAGAAGACAGTTGCGTTCACCTCGCTCTTTAGTGCGTAAGCCAAGGAAAACTTCATGGATAACGACAACAAGATCAAGCAGCTCGAAGCGCAGGTTGCGATGCTGACTAAGGCCGCAAAGCAGGTCCTGTCCGACATCGATGATGATGGCGTGGTCGAGCGTGACGACATGGGCGTGCTCGCTCTGCGTAAGGCCGTTGAACTGGGCCCGGCCGATGAATTTCAGTCGGTTATCTCGTGCGCGCGGCGCGTGCATGCGAAGTTCGGCGCGGACAGTGACTGGTCGGAGTGGCGCGACCTGGGCGACGCGCTGAACGAATTCGATAACTGGCCTGTGCGCCTTTAACGGCCGAGGAAAAGGAAACACGCGCATGAGTACTGGACGAAACCACGACAAGTTCATCAGCCAAGCCGATTCACGGCGAGCGGTCCTGCAGGGGATGCTGAAGGCTCGGATGACCTGGAATGGCGATCGAAGCGGGCTGCTCACGTCGGGCGTGGCGTACCTCGCCTTTCCGGGCTATGAGTTCCGATCGCCGCAAGGCGCTGCACTGGCGGTCGGCAAGGTCGTGCGGCAGATGTGCAAGGATGGCCTCCTGCAGCGTGATTTTGGCAAGGGCTACCACCTGACGATGGCTGGTGCCACGGCGGCTGCCGAGGTGTCTATCGAAGAACAGAAGGTCTAGTAAAAGCATGAAGATCAGCAAGAAGCTGCATAAGGCAATCCAGAACGCGATCGAGCTGGCCGCGATGGAAGTCGTCACCGAGAATGCGCCCGCATGCGACAGCGTTCCCCCTGAAGGATGGACCACCGCGCAGCGCAACGTCTTCGACCAGGCGCACGAGGTAGCGTATCGGGCGAACAAACGGATCGACGCGCTGCTCGGCGTCACCGGCGAGACCAATAAGGCTGCGGCCTGAACAGGACGGAAAAGGCCCAGCAGTACCCGAAGCCCGCCACAAGCGGGCGGCGGCATTGAGAAGGTCGACGCCGTGTCGGCCGTGGAGAAAAGCATGTCGAATAACACCATCATCATAACGGGTACAGCCGGCGCCGCAGAGTCGCCCCGAGGCGAGCCGAATATTCTGGACAACGCCGAGGCAATGTCGATCCTGCAAAATGCAGTATCCGCGCTGCGCGCCATTGGCGTGCCGTGCATGCTCGCGCCGATGTCCCTTCCGCAGGGCATGTCGATCAGCCTGCACGTCGGCGGTGGCGTCGAAAGCACAGTGGCAGCGTACATCGCCGCCGAGGCTGGCGGGGAGTACGCCGGCGCCGCTGCAACGCACGCGGAATTCATGTCGAAGGTCAAGCACGCGCTCTCAGACACCGAAGCCGTTGACCTGGTGCGCGCTGGACACTGACCTCGGAAAACATTCGTGGAATCGCTGCCGAACATGAAAGCGCCTTGCCAAGACTGTCCGTTTCGCAAGGACACGTTGAAGGGCTGGCTAGGCGCCGAACGGATGGCTGAAATCTTGGCGGCAGACTCGTTCGTTTGCCATAAGAAGACGGACATGCAGTGCGCTGGGCACATGCTCATCAACGGCCGGGACAATGCGTTCGTTAGGCTCGCTGCGCGACTTCGGATACCGCTGAGCCTGGGCGGCGCGGATACGGTCTTTGCAAGCGCCACGGCCTGCATCGAGCATCACGAGAACTGACGAGGAAAACTGATGCGCACTGCAAGGAATAAACGTTTAGTCTCCTGGGCTTTTGTCGGCTCATTGGGAGCCGCGATTTACGCTCCTTGGGTTGCTGTCAAAGCCGTGTCATTTGTGGCAATGCTTGCCACCTTCGGATTGTGGCTTTGGGTGGCTTGGGAGCCGCGCGACAACTTGGGCGCTGATAAACCCTTTGATTGACCGGAAAAGACGATGGCATATTTGTTGGCGACAACCGATTTTCATGTGCGCTGGTACGTTGTTCAGCTAAAGCAGCCTGACGACATTCTCGACTTGCAGGAAGGCCAGTTCGAGCTTATGGATCATCTGGACCTGCGCGTTGTTCCTGGCTTCGGCAACAAGGACACCGCAAAGCGAGCAGCCAAGGCTTTGGGCCTCAAGACTTGGCGATATGTGAAGCTGGATTCGCCGCAAATGACCTTTACCTTGGAATGAACGGAAAAATCGATGGCTACGCAAAAGTGCTGGACCCTTAAATACGTCGCCGGTAATCCGGCGATGTTCTCCCGCGTGCGCACCGATGCCTCCGGCCCAGGCCGCCGCGGCGAGGTCCTGGAAGCTGCCGAGAAGGTGGCGGCGAACGGATGGCGTGTGTGGGTGGAGCATGCCGTTAGCGGCGAGCGGATCTTCGAGAGCGAAGTCGAGAAGGCCTACCTACAAGCGCACCAGGCTGCGGCCTGAGCAGGGACGGAAAAATATGAGCATCGTGATGTTGAAGACGCGGGACGGAGAGCAGCCGATGCAGTTCAGGTCGCACGCGCTGCGGCCCGCTCGAATCGTGCGAGAAGAATTGCGGCACTTTACTGGAACTACCTTCCCTGAGAATCCGCTGGAAGGGTGCGCCCTGGTGCTGCGCCGGCTCGAAGCCTTCGGCATGATCGCTGATGCAGATGCCGATCAATGGGTCGATGTTCTGGCTAACAACGGCGACATCCTCCACGAAGTCCCGGTCACGATCCAAGGCTTTGAATACCTGCGCCGGACCCTGAAGTTCGTGCGCGAAGAATAAGGTGGAAAAAACGGAGGCTATGTGACCAAAGACGAGTGGATCGGGATCGCCGCAAACCGCTACAGCGACCACCTTGGTGACGAGGCCCAAGCTTGCGCGGAACGCCTGTACAAGACCATGGTCGAGGAAGCTGACAACGACGAATGGGCCGACGATCCGGATGGCGCGGCACGAGAAGACATGAGCGACTGGGATTGGGATCAACTCAATCGCGGTGCCGAGGACGCATAGGAAAAGGACGCTATGCGACTCACCCTCGACCAAGCCATGCTGATCTACCAGCGCGCGATCGACAAAACGGCCGATGCCGGCGAAGGCGCGGCCTGGTGGGCGGAAGTCCAAGCCGAATTGGAAGCTGTGATTGCGGCGCCGACGACGGCAGCAGCGGCCGCGTTGATCGCCTGGTGGCATCAAGTCTGGAAGGATGTAGGCGACACCCCGGCACGCGCCGCCAGTCGCATTCGCCGGCACGCCGCGAGCGTGCTCGGCAGTTAAAGGAAAACGCCATGAAACAAATCCGTCCGGCCTACGAAGCGCTTGACCAGAACGGTCGCCCGTTTATGCGTCCGGCGCGCATCATCGACGACCTGCCGACGCCAGAGTGCCGCCTGGCCGCGTGTGACGAAGCTGCCGACGCGATCGCGCAACTCCTCGGCCGGCCTGCATCGCGCCGCATCGCGTTCGGTTTGCCCGTGTTCGCAGCATTCATGACGGCGCCGGAAGCCAAGAAGCACCCGCAGCGCAAGCTGCTGGAGACTCGCGGCTGCGATATTTCGCTGGACCTATGCGCTAACTACAACTGATCCGGAAAACATGAAGATTAACGTCGACGATATCCAAGGCTTGCTGGACATTTATCGAAGCGCCCTGGAAAACAAGATTCCGGTTGCACCCGGGTTAAGAGACCATTTTGTGCAGAACCGGAAGCGACTGCTCGACGGCTTTAAAAAGATGGCCAGCGCGCAAAGCATGATCCTCCAAAGCATGGCTCCTGAAAACGAAACTGAAGCGGCGCAGCTTGAAGAGGCTAAGCGGATCGTGGACGAGTTCGGTGAGTGGGTAAAGACGAGCTAACGGAAAAGCCCGATGAGTGCTCCCTACCAAAACATGTTCAAGCTGCGCCGACCATGTGCCAACTGCCCCATCTTGAAACAGGGCGCAATCGAGCTAGCACCTGGTCGCGTGGAAGGGATCATTGACGCCTTGGTTTCGGATGACCACTCCACGTTCTACTGCCACAAGACGGTTCACAACGGCCGGACTGGTGGCGATTGGGACGATGACGGCAATTACGCTGCGAGCGGCCAGGAGAGCATGTGCGTGGGCGCGATGATCTACCTGGAGAAGCTGGGCCGCCCGACAGTAGGGATGCGCGTTGGGCGCGTCCTGGACATGTATTCGCCTGACGACCTGACGCCGCATTTTGATGCGGTTATCGATCCGGCCAACTGAGCAAGGAGAAACCAGTATGGGTGAAGCGAAACGACGTGGTGGCCAGTCCGAAAGAGTAGCGGCCGCCCGCAACAAGGCGCTGGGCAACGACCCCTTTGTGGTTGCTTACGAGGCACTGTTCGGCATGGTTCGAGAGGTGTACCGGCAAACTGGCGGCGTCAACCACGAACTCATTGGGCTCGACTTCAATGATGGCAAGGTAAGTGGCGTAAATGTATTCGTGATTGAAGACGAGTCGGCTAAGGAACGTATACCCGGCAACATCGAAGCGATGCTCTTGAAGTGGCCGATTGTGGCGCACGTGATGGAAGCGTGGGAGTCGCCCGCCGAGGGAATCGCGCCGGCCGAACACCCGGAGCGCAAGGACATCATCGCGATCACACTTCATTCGATCCATGCGGCAAGGACGGCGTCGTGCGAAGTGGATCCGCAGGCCTGTACAGTCCATAAGGCAGACCTTTTGCCAATCGAGAAGCTCGAAGGGCGGTTGGGAAGAAGGTTTGAGACCCGACACTAAGACCGAGGAAAACACCCAGCAGTACCTACGCCGCGCTCGACGCGGCTGAGGCATTGAGAGGGTCGGTTCTGCGCCGCCCAGGTCAAACGAACATGCACAGGTTATGGCGAAGTTTTTGAATACGAGCGGGACCAATTATTTTCTTGAGGAGCTTATCAAGGACGCTAAAGATCGCGTGATTTTGATAAGCCCCTTCTTGCGCCTGAACGACCGAATCAAGGAACTCCTGGTCGACAAGGACCGGCTCAAGATCGATGTGCGGATTGTGTACGGCAAAAGCGAGTTGCAGCCTGCCGAAATCGAGTGGCTCCGCAGTCTGCCATATGTACGGACGAGCTTCTGCAAGAACCTTCATGCCAAATGCTACTTGAGCGAGGAGCTGTGCATTATCACCAGCTTGAACCTCTACGAGTTCAGCCAGGTCAACAATAATGAAATGGGGATTCTGATCCGACGGTCCGAAGATGCCCAGCTTTATAAGGACGCCTACGAAGAAGCGCAACGCATCATCCGCATCAGCGACGAGGTACGCATTTCGCTAGAACGGGTACCAAGTGAGCCGGAAGGAGCAGCTGCCGACGAGGACAGCCCAGATGCTGGAAAGCTCACGACGTCGAAGCTTGGGCAGAAGCTCGGCCTGAAGACAGCTCAAGTGCTCGAACGAGCGGCCACTGCCGGGTACGTCGAAGCCTTGGGCGACAACAAGTACGGACCTACGGCGAAAGGCGAACAGGCCGGCATCGAGTACATCGCGAAGTCTCGGTTTGGCCCTTACTTCCTCTGGCCGCTCGACATCCAACTGAGCTAGGAAAAGCCTCAGCAGTACCCGCGCCGCGCTAGACGCGGCTGCGGCATTAAGAGGGTCGGCGCAGTGTCGGCCGGTGAAAGGAACTAGAAAATGAAAATTATCCAGATCATGCCAGCGGTGGACTGGTACTTCAAACACGACGCCACGGTTTGGCACGTTGCGGCATTTGGCCTTTCCGATGAAGGGAAGATCTATGGCATGGTTGGAGCGGGGGACGACGGTACCCTTAAGACAGTTCCTGTAATGACAAAAGGCTCGTATCTTCATCGCCTGCAGCTTACCGAAGAAGAGATCCAGGCCGCCGACAAGAAGCGCTAGGACCGGAACATGATCGCAAAATTGGCAGCCAAGCTGGGCTTTGTACCGAAATCCGAAGTCGTCGACAAATTGCAGTTCGCGAGGTCGGTAGGGAAGCGGCTGGATGAACACCGAGAGGTGGTGGAATCCATCGCAGCATCTACAACGCTCTTCGTTGACTCGCCATGGCACATTGACCATATGGCCGTGCAGGACGACTACCTCATGCGGCTATATCACATGGTCCATGGCAGATGGCCGGACGACTCCACGCGTCTTCAACTGACTCGTGAAGTGGTGCGTGCGCGCCCGCCGATCCTGGGCAAATGCAGCCTGCCGGAATTCAGCAAGAGGTAAAGGAAAACACATGACTTCACGTACAACAGACGCTGTCCGGTGCAAATGCGGACACGAGGGCGCAATTCGAACGAGTGAGAACGACTCACCTTACTCGGCAAATTGGGAGGAATACACTGTCGTCGGCCTAAACGGCGGATCGCACCATGTCGAGCGTAGGTCGGCATCGTGGAAAGAGGTATTCGATGCCATCAAACCTACTTGTCCTAAATGCGGGACGCTGCTGACCCCAGCTGAACTGGTCTAGGAAAACAGATGAAAAAAATCCGTAAGCCGATCCAGATCGCGGCACTTCGCTTTGAGAAACCGAGCGCGATAGCTGGTGAGCCTGGCTCAATCGAAACCGAAGTCGTTGCACTGTGTGACGACGGTTCAATCTGGACGATTCTCGGCAACGATAACGAGTGGGTTCCGCTGCCGCCAATTCCGCAAGATCAACTGCGCGAAGATTGGCTCGCAGCGGTCGGAGAAGAGCTGGTGTCGGGTTTCTTGGTGCAGAGGAACGCGATCAGCGGCATTCTGGAAGAGTACCGCCAAGAATTGCGACTCGCGTTCAACAGTCACGAGTCTGCAAAAGACGCCGCAAAAGCCGTTAACGCCAAGTTGCAAGCCCACAGGTAGGAAAAGCGTGATGCGTCACGAGAAACACAGTAGCACCCGAAGCCCGCCATGAGCGGGCGGCGTCCATATAGAGAGGGTAGGCGCAGTGCCGGCCCTGGGCGCTGTTGCAGCCGCCTTCACACGGTGATAACGAGAACGGAGAACAAAATGAGCGGATGGTGGGTAGTGGTCGACCCGCGTACGCCGGCAGAGCGTGACGCGTCACAGGATTCGATGGGGCCGCTGGTCGCATCTTGGGAGGCTAGCGTGTTCAACATGCGGTTCCTTGATCATCTGGTGAAGGAAGGCCGGGCCGAACAGCACTCTTTCAACGGCTACCCGAACCGCTACACGGTGCCGGCCGGTAACTTCGTACCCTTCATCATCGACGGCCCGCCGGTCGAGGACCTAGGGCCGAACAAGGGCTTTAACACACGTGTCACGATCCACCGCGACAAGCTGCTAACCCTGCCGGCCAACCACGTGCTGACGATAGACGTATGGGACCAGTCATGAATAAATCGAACCACGTGGGTGGCGAGAAGCTAGCGCGTAATCACCATTGGGTTCCACAGTGTTATCTGAAAGGCTTTGCAAAAAGTCGCAGCAAGAATGCAAAACTCTATGTTACCGACAAGACGCGGTACACGACCTTTCCGACCAGCCCGCGCAACATCGCAGCAGCACGGGATTTTAACCGGGTCGAGGGAGCCGGCGTCCCGCCAGACCATGTTGAATCCGGATACGCGAAGTTTGAATCTCTGGTTGCGCCCGTACTGCTAAAAATGGCGGTAAGCCATGAGTTCGGGACCGCCGAAGAGCTAAACCTCGTGCTGAACCTAATTGCCTTGTTGTCGGTTCGAACACCGCGTATGCGCGAAAATGTCCGTGATTTCCACGAGCGCGTTGCACGAAAAATGATGGCGCTGAATGTTTCAACACGCGAACGTTATGAGGCGAGTTTCGGTCGAGCAGTGGAGGAAGGTTATATTGAACGCGACGAATTGCTGGGTTACGAGGAGATGAAAGACTTCGTCGACCGAGGTCAATACACCATTGATGTAAGTACCACGCGTCACGTTGCAAACGAGCTCGAACTTGCAGACAAGGTTTTGCCGCTGTTAGCCCAGCGCACATGGACGCTCGTTCGAGCGGGGTCAGACACCGGCGGATTCGTCACATCAGACCATCCAGTCGGATTGCAGTGGATCGAAAGGAAACCACGCGGTTTTTATTCATCCCCAGGCTTTGCTCTACCAGGCACAGAGGTATTGTTTCCAGTTTCTCACGACCTACTGATGGTAGGTGAATTCGGTGGTCCAGGAGGCATCCTGGAGGCGAATAAAAAACAAGTAGCTTTTGCCAACGCGGCACTGATTTGGCATGCTGACCGTCAGGTTTATGCTCGAGACGAAAAATTCGTCTACATCCGCGGCGAGAGAGAACTGCGATCTGGGAAGGACTTAGTCAGCGATTTACGGTTGCAAGATGGTAAAAGCTAACAGCAAGGGAACAAAGGAAAACAACCTGATGCCGCAAGGTGCCCCGAGACGGCCGGTTGCCGATGACAAAGTGAAATTATGTCTGTCAAAGTCAAATTATGTTTGTCAAATCGAACGCAATGTTTGTCAAATTGTTTGAGGAAACGTGACGATCCTTTTGGCCGTTATCCCGCCGCGCCGCACATATGCGACTAAATTCCACGGGCCGCAGAAGGATCGATGGTTTTGACAGACATAGGCTACGATGTCGGCTTTTAATCGATGAGCTACAATCCGCGAATTTGACAAACTTTGCTGCTTTTCAAGAATGCTAAGCCGTTGAATTTATTGACCATCATTTGACAAACTTAATTTGAGTTTGACAGCTCACGTCCGGCGTGGCGTACCTGGCCTTTCCGGGCTATGTGTTCCGCTCGCCACAAGGCGCTGCACTGGCGGTCGGCAAGGTCGTGCGGCAGATGTGCAAAGATGGCCTTCTGCAACGTGATTTCGGTAAGGGCTACCACCTGACGATAGCCGGCGCCGTTGCGGCCGCCGAGGTCGCAGTCGAAGAACAGAAGGTATAGGAAAAGACCATGACAAAAGTAATTGGGGTGCGTGTGGACGATGGCGTTGAATGGCACGCTGCAAACGCCGTCGCCGTCGCCGGCCCGGATCACGATACGATGTGCGGCGTCGACGCGAACGAAAGTAGCGTTGGGCACTTCGGGACCGTCGAAGCTAAGCGCGGTCAGAAAATCATGGGTCAGCAGTGTTACAACGTCTGGAAAGGCGTTACCGAAATGCGCCTGCGCGCGGCCTCTTTTGACTTCACCAACTAACTCGGAAAGCGGAGAGAACATGGGTAATAAATTAACAGCATGCTCGGTTTGTTGCAGGGATTCGTGCTCCTCCGTTGCAGAAGTAGCGAGGTCCATCCTGATAAAGCCAGGCATCGCAACCATTGTTCTGGTTGTATTGCTATCTGGTTGTGCCACTGTAGGCGATCTGCGAAAAGGTCAACCCAGTTCGGTACTATCTGGGCCGAAACCCGTTGCCGATATCGCTGCTTGCATTACGAGTCGTTGGATGGAACTCTCCACATCGCTTTCCCCGGCAGATGTTCGAGCGCTTCCCCGACAGAACAGTGGCACAACCATCTTGCTAAACAACCCAGCTACAAATGCGCCTATCGCGCTTGCGGACATCGACAGGATCGGAAACGTGACCAAGACTACTTACTATCGACAGGGCACCTTCAGCGTTAACGATTATTTCGCGCGAGTGGATGGAGCCATCAAGCATTGCGCTCAATAGACCGGAAAAGGCCAGCAGTACCTACGCCGCGCTCGACGCGGCTAGAGCATTAAGAAGGTCGGCGCGGTGTCGGCTATAGGAGAAACTAAATGGATACGGAAGTTCAACGTCGCCTCGCAAACCTGGAAGAGAACATGTCGATCGCTTTGGGTCGGCTGAACGCAGTGCATTCGCTAGTTGTGGTGATCGCGCGGCAGTTGCCGCCAGACGTCGCTCAGCGCTGCGCCGCGAGCGCGAGGGATGCGGCTGCGCGCATTGATGCTGATCTAGTAGCCTCGCCGCTTCCGGAATCGATGATTCACGAAATGCAGCGCGTAATCGCGGAGGGAATCATGGTTCTCGACGCCGCCGCGAAATCGGACCAGACGAGCTAACGTACCGGAAAAGCATGTCCTTACCACAATACCTGAAGCGTGAAATGTTCCGATGCACTTCCGTAGCGGCGATTATATTGACTGGAGGTCTGCTGTCCGGTTGCGCAGTGCCTCCGTTGCCACTGAAGCTGCCGCAAGCGACGCCCGAGAACACTCAACAATTACGGTCGGCTGATCTTGCGCCAGTGGCGGTTGGCAACTTCGTTCTCGAAATAGGCAAACCGGCGATCATTGATCAGCTGGTTTCCCCCCGGGGCACTCCGGTTGCCTCACTCTACAATGGATCATTTAGCCAGTATCTTCGCGAGGCGCTCCGCGTGGAGCTCGACGCCGCTGGACTTCTTGATTCGAGGGCTAAAGTCTCGATCAGTGGGGAGCTTATTGACAGCGACGTAATCGCCCCTATCGGTACCGGTAACGCTCGGTTAGCTGCTCGATTCATCGTTAAAGATGGCGCTACCACGAAATATGCCCGAAGCTTTGATGTCCGAGCCGAGTGGGACTCTTCCTTTTATGGCAATACGGCGTTTCAGACTGCGATTGATCAGTACCAGCGTCTCTATCAAAAGTTACTTGGCCGGCTATTCTCCGATCCCGCTTTTAAGGCCGCGGTGGCAAAATAGGTGATGTCCAGACTACAAGGAAAACTGCCATGAATAAATCGACGCTTCCCCATCCGGATTTCCTCGACGGTATGTACGATGAGCGTTTCGCAAGTGGCACGCCGCGCTCCAATCCCTATCGTGAAGGATTCCGGCGTGGCCTGCGATATGCAATTGCGAAGGCCAACGAACTGCCAGTAGAAGAGAGCAGGAACCCGTATTTTCACGGGGAGGGGAGTGCTGAAGCTGATGCCTGGTGGGCTGGATTCGATGACGGGAAGGCTCATCGTGCGTTTGCCCAGCAGCGCTGGGACGATCAAAAGAGGGCTGCGCCGCAACAAGCGAATATGCAGCCCACGTCGTGGTCGCCTGCCACCGGCATCGACGGACACACTCAGTGCCGGTTTTGTGGTGAGTATGTGCGCGATAACGGCGCGGCCGATACGCATATGTGCCGCGGCGACGAAAGGTGAAGGAAAAAAGCAGTACCGCCATCGTGAGGGACAATCCTTTTGGAATATTCGTCACGCGATCAAACCACTTTACTTTAACGACTTAATATGAAAGTTTTAAGCGCAACTGCCGCTTCCGTTATTGGCTTTGCTTTGATGGCTAGCTGTGGAAAGACTGAACAGAATACTACGACTACGGTGCAGTCGACGTCGCCAGCAATGCCTGCTAAGACGCAACCTGAAACGGAGGTAGCACGCAATCTTGGCTATTACGAAGCGCATCTCGACGAAGCAAAGAAAACTTGGGACGAATGTCAAAAATTGAGCCCTGAAGCAATTACGGAACTGGTGCGCACGGATTGCAGCCTGGCCCAGACGGCGTGGTCCACCCAGCCCTACAAGCCCACACCCTCAACTTTCTCGAGCAGGGGCGGACGCCACTGAAGTGGGTAGACCACAACTCGACTGGAGAACTATGCTCAAGCTAACGATTGCATCTTGCGGATTGGCTGCGCTTGCGGCCGCGTCAGGAATGATTAAACCGCACGGCAGCGTAGAACGCTCACGACGCTTCATCGCCGCATACGTATTAATGTTCTGTGCTTTAGGTCTGACATACTTCGGCACCTGACCACTCGTTGTCTACGGAAAGAAACATGAAAAAGACTTTCGGATTTCTCGCGTTTCCGGTGTTGGCCGCCGCATCACCGCTATCGCACGCTTCCGATCCATTGGCACTACCTGACCTCGTGAAGACTTCGGCTACAGCGTTGAACAAGCCCGAGGTTTGGGAAGCAGGGGACGACTACCAGGGCCGCATGGTTCAGTTTGATGATATCGACACTTCGAAGCCTGGCGCCGTCGAACGTGCTTTCGCAGGCCTGAATGCAGTGCTTGAGAAAGCAGGGCATGTACCTCTAAATGCGTGCGTTTTCGTTGACGCCTTAGTTGTTCGCCGGGTCAACCAACCGCCATGTGGCATGTCGATCTAAGGTCACGAAAGTTATGAGTGAGAAATTAAGGTCAAATTTGCGTATCGTCGCGTGGTTATTACTTGTCGTCATTTTAAGTCCACTGGCAGCATGGTATTTCTCTGGTGTCGGTTGGACCGCGCTCTGGATCTACGCGTGGCTTGCAGTGTGGGCGATCTTCGTCAATGCGAAATGGGACGACGCCACAAAGGGCATGTTCTTGATCGTCATGTCATCATGGATAGCGATTCTCGGGAAAAAATATCTTCCGGAAGATGTCTCTGTCGTGGAGGCAATTCAGAACGTCATGATCCTAATTAGTGGCGGCGTTGGAGGCAATTTTATCTACGCCTATCTGGCGACCAGAAAATCCGGGCGTGGAAAAAAATGAAATAATTTAAAGAATCTTGATGACTCACGTAAAAGTGGGAATTATGGTGCTGTGTTTACCGAATTCCAGAAGCTGTTGACTCAACATGGTCGATAGAACATGAACCGAGAATTTATGGCGCTTATAAGACGACTCGCTGAATTGCGTAATCGTTTAGACGCAAAAAAATATAGGGGTATGGACATCGCTTTTGCTCGAGAATTAGAAGACAGAATAGGTACGGGAGCGATGCTTGACGGAGATGTTGAGCGGGCTGAAACACTGTTAGCACGGCACCGCCTGTGAGTATTATCACAATGCTTCAGATCGCTACCATCTGTGCGAGGTAGGAAAAGGCATTAGGAAATGTGCGATGGTGCCAGAGTGGCAAGATCGTGATCGCCATCCTTGCCATATTCGCGGATTTGGTCAAGCGCACTCTGCCTGGTGTACGCCATCGTCGTCGTCACACTGGCGTGACCCAGCGACTCGGCCACGACACGGATATCGCGCCCTCGCACGAGCAGCGCTTTCGCAAAAGTATGGCGCAGCCAGTGCGGTGAAACGTCGCGCAACTGCGCTGCCTCCGCACCGCGGCCTTCTTGCTCAAGCGCTACAGCCACCTCATCGAGCCGGTTCTTCACGATCAAATATAGGCTCTTGCGCGACGTGAGGCTGGCCCATGCGCGGAAGTAGCGCCGCGACTTTGCCTCCGTCACCAGGCGGGCGCCGATCGCCACCGGCTTCGTCTGCACCGACAGCAGCAGCCCGTATTCTTCGCCGGCCTCTGGCATCGGTGAAAGGCCAAAGGCGCTGCGGTACGCCATCAGTTCTTCAAACACAGCGCGCGTCATGGGAATGTCGCGCCCAACGCTGCCCTTGGCATGTTCTTCGGAGACCTTCAAGATCCAGTACGTGCGTGCCGTTTTCGGATCGGTCAACGGAAACACGTCGCGCATACGCACGCCGACCAGCTCGGACGCGCGCAAACCTAGCTCACGCAACGCGACAAACGCGAACCGGTCGCGTGCGCGCAACCTGGCTGCGTTATCGTCAGGAACGGGCAACGTGTCGAGGTACTCGAGCACGTAGGCATACAGGTCGAGGTCGAGCGAGCGCTCGGCGTTGATCCGTCGCGACTTCTTCGTCTTCACCTTCGCCATTGGGTTGCGCCCGATAACACCGTCAGCGTGCAGCTCGGTAAAGAGGGCGCGGACGCACCTCAGAATGTCGTCACGGCTTCCACTTGACGGACGCGTGCGGAAGGGCGTGTATCCAGCCTCGTCCGCGCGGGCATAGCGCAGCACAGGTTCCTCTTCACCATCACGGCCTAGACGCGTACGCCCGGTATCGACTTTTTGGCATAGACAGTCGGCAGGTACGTCGCGTAGAAACGCGACAAAACCGTTGGCATGGGCCTGGGTCCACTGCACGGGCGGCACCCCGATGCGCTCGCAATACCAGCGCAGCTTCGCGACGTGGTAACTGTAGGTGTTGGCTGTCGCATGACTGTGGTCGCCGCCGTTATGGCGCACACCCTCGAGCCACACGTCGACCGCCTGCCATGCCTTGAGCACGACCAGCTCGGTGTCGCCCTTCGCCACCATTTCGTTCGCTGAATCCCTCACCGTGGTCCTCCTTGTCCGCCACGCACCATGCGCAGCTGGTCGATTGTCATTTCAAGCCGGTCAATTTTAGCCTGCAGGTCGGCGCTGCGGTCCTTGGCAAATCGGGTTTCCGAGCGACTCATTTCGATGGCTTGCATAGCAAACTGGCGTTGGCCCTTTAGTTCGTCGGTCAGCGCGGTCACGGTCTGCCGCTGCTGGGTGAGGGCGCTGCGGCTTTCCTCCAGTTCGCGCCCGAGCAGATCCACACGGGCGGCCTGCGCCTGCACCTCCGCGGCGAGGCGAGCCGCATGGGCCTTGGCTTCCGCCGTTTCGCGCTCGGCGTCTCGCAGACGGCCATTCAAGTAGTCGACCTGTGCATCTCGGCCGGCCTGGGCCGCCAGCCGGGAGAACTGGGGCATGCATTCGATGAAAACGGCACGGATCGCCGAGGCATCGAGGGCTGGCGCCAGGGAAGCCGGCGGGAGGGTGAGGTATGGCCCGGCCGGTGACGGAGATGCGTGCGCTGGTGCCGCTGTGGCCAGCTCGCGTTCGAGTGCCTCGCGCTCGGAAACGATGGTCGGCGTCGACGGACTGCGGCCGGGGGCATATGCGCGCAGCAGTCGCCGATAGACGTCCGGTCCATATAGCTTGTTCGTCACATCGTGGACAGCACGGATGAAGGCACGCAGAAACGGACGGTGGTTGCCAGGCTCGATCGGATAGGACGACAGCAACGGCGCAACTCGCTGCACCAGGTCACGGGCCTGATCGTCGGTAAGGGAGAACGGTGGGCGGCTCATGAAATATTCGTGACGCGACCGAGAATCCAAACCGCATTCGCGACCGAATGAGACAGATTGGAGCAGCACGCCGGTTGACGTTTGAGGACCATGCCGGCGACAGAGCGTGGAGCAGTAGATGAGCACATGGCAGGTAGCTTAACAGGTATTAAAACCACCGTCAAAACCCATCTTTCGACATAGCTGTTACTAAGTCGAAAGATTGCCTCACGGGGGGATTTTTGCTTTTTTTCGACCTCCCCAAGATGTAACCCTATGATTTCAAAAGATGTTTCATTTTGGCAATATCATCGAATTCCGGCTCGCTTTTTCTTAAGCCGAGCGTGTTCCACTTTTACTTCATAACGGTCGTTTATCCGGTAGTCGGCGACAGAAAGATGTGAGTGAGCTTTGACCGTGCATCCATAGGACAAAGCGGCAAAATTCGAAGGACGGACTCACATTATTCTGTCGCGCCGCTACGACGAGATAATGTGAGTAAGTCGCGAGCGACAGAATTTTGTGAGTATTCGGGCAGCTTTTTATACCCTGCGTATGACTTTAACCATCGTGACCGGCGCCACGTTACCCAGCTGTTTGCCATCCCGTTCAGCCAAAGGGCAACGCGCACCTCAGGTAATAGATTGACACCTCAGCAACGCCAAAAGATACTGGCCGTTCATCCATTCGAAAGCAAGGGCCATGGCGATCCAGATCACCGCCGACATGCGCGAGTCGCGCTCATCCATAATCGCCATGCTGCAGCGCATGCCCGACTATGAAGTAAAAGTGTGCGAACTGGACGTCGGGGACTACCTGCTCCGTGACGATTTTCCTGTAGAGCGCAAGGCCGCGGCTGACTTCGTCGCGAGTATCCAGGACAGGCGCTTATTCGAGCAGGTAGCCAAGCTAAAGGCAGAATACGGCAAGGCCACTTTTGTGATCGAAGGCGATGTCTATGCGACGCGAAGCCAGATGAAGCCAGAAGCGATCTGCGGCGCGATTTCTTACCTCACGGCGATCGAAGACGCACGTGTTCTAACCACCAGGAACGCGGCCGACACTGCGGCCCTTCTTGCTACCCTCGCACGCCACTTGCAGCAAGGGCTAAGTTATGCCGTGGGTTTACGGGCGAATAAACCGAAAGATTTGCGGTTGAGCGCCCAGTTCCTTGTACAAGGCCTGCCTGGAGTCGGCCCGGCGGCCGCCACCGCACTCCTCGAGCACTTCGGCACTGTCAACGCCTTGATGCGGGCCGACCTGGCGCAGCTTCGACAGGTGTCGGGTATCGGGGCAAAAACTGCCGAACAGATCCGCAGCGTGATCGAAGCGGACTATAGGCATGACCCGGCCTCTTAGGCTCTGGCGTGAGCTTGTGAGCGAGGAAAAATTGCCGGTTGTTGAGGATAAGGCGGCTTGAACAGTACCGAAAAATCGAACAAAGGTTTGAAAGTTCCTTTCGGCCGGAAAGGCGACGAACTATTTGCGCCGAGTGCTGCCCTCCCGACTGGACTGGATTGCCAATGCATCTGCCCAGGATGCGGTGCAAAGCTGATACTCAAGCAGGGGTCGAGACGCCGCCATTTTGCACATCACAACGCTCCGGGTTCCGATCAGTGCGTTGAGAGCGCAATCCATGCCGCCGCCAAACAGGTGCTCATCGAGTGCGGCGGCCTACTAGTGCCCGAGGTCAGCTTCTACATCTCAGCAGCAGCCCAGGACGGCCAAATGCTGCATGAGCAGGAGGTCCTATCAACGCAACGACGCATCCGTTTCGATCACGCGGCGGCGGAAGTGACCATCGGAGATATCCGGCCCGATGTAGTGGGCTACCGAGGCGAACGGCAGCTGCTAGTCGAGATGTTTTTCCGCCATCGCGTCGATGAGGAAAAGCGCGATAAGCTTAAGCGGCTCGGGTTCCCTGCACTGGAAATTGACCTGTCTGATCTTGATCCGTTGGAAGGGTTTGAGGCCGTGAAGGAACGAGTCATCGAAAGCGTTCACTACAAGGAATGGCTGGTATACCCCCGAAGTGACGAGCACCTCGCTTACCTGAAGAATAAGCTCCAAGCTCGAGTCGACTCCGCCAATGAAGCCCACCAGGCCGAACTAGAGCGCAGAAAGAAGGAGCGGGCGAAATTAGCGCGGCTCGAAAGCGCAAGGAAAGTAGCCAACGTTGACGTCGACACTGCGTTTTCTAACTGGACTCCCGATGAGCAGGATGCTTGGCTTCGCGAGCAGCTCGGGCTCACCGACGCGATCCCGGCCTTTCTTTCCCGGGGAGCGTATCCGCAGTCGGTGATCACGGTTCCGGCATTCATCTTTCAAGCTAGTATCTTCGAGCGGTTTATCTACCGTAGCAAGGAGGGCACAAAGCTCACTGCCGACACGATCTATCCATGCTTGCGTCGACGATTCAAGCTGCCGCCGCAGGATGGGATGCTGCAGCGCCTCGCAATCAACCTGTATCTTCGTTACCTTGCGACCGCTCGCATTCTTTACGAGGAGCGCGGGAAGAGATTCGGGCCTTTTTATGTGGAACACAACGAAGTTTCACTGCCTCTTCATACGGCATTCGAAACACAGTACGACGGCGAGCCACTGCTTTCCGATCAGGCTCGGGGTTCCGGCCCGCGCCGTCGCTGGAACGCTGGATGGCCACGCTGGCGAGCAGTCCTGGAGGAAGCGCAGGAAGTGCTTGCCGGGTCACCGCACCGGGATGTTCTCCTTGACGCGCTGGACAATCTATCAGCGATGAATTCGCCGGCAAGTCCGCACCATTGGGCTGAGCCTTTAGTGAAACGTGATGTCCCGCTAGAAGCCTGCTTTGACCTTTTAAGCCGTGTAGGGCTACTCGCACGCTAGGCCGCCGCGGGTAACGTTCCTGCGCATTTACGCAACCCGCTCAAGCGCACCACGAAACCGGGAACACGAACGGCGACAACGCCACTATAATCCTCTTCCCTAAGCGACCGCTGGAACAGGACGACGCTCCATGGATTACATTGGAAGATACGGCGAGTACCGGGTTCTCGCAAAGTTACTTGAGTTAGAAGTTGAGGCTTACCTCGCGCTTAAAACCAATCAAGAGCACTACGATATAACGGCAATCTTGCCAGAACGTCGGGTTGTTCGAATTCAGGTGAAGTCGACCACTCTCGGCAATACAAGCACGAACAATTCATTCGGTGGCGTCGAGAAAGATTATGACTATTTGGTCGTTGTGATAATCGACAGCACTCCGACAATGGCCGTTAAAGAAGGCAGCGAAACGCCATCCGAGGACCTGGTCACAAGTGAACTTCGACCCCGTTTCTTTGTTCTCGAACGTGCGGAAGCCTTGCAAATAAAAGGAGAGTCGAAACTGTTGGGAGTTAGTCAACAGAAAAACAAGAAATATTTCGTGAAGGAAGCGATTTCGAAGTATGAAGATGCCTGGCTTAAGATCATCGCATCGTAGGCCGATCACCGATCAAACTTGACACACATATTGTCAACTCGACAATACATTTTCTAATGTCGAGTTCGCTGCTATGTCGATGCCTGGGCCAGCCGTACAGGCACCACTACTGGCGGTTACAAGATCGACATTACTTAAAGTATTGTCGAGTTCGTCCAGTAAACTGCCTGCTGATGCTGCGCATCTTCTGCCCGTTCTCATTTTGTGAGTACGTTTACGTAAAACCTTTGAGCCCTTCTTTTTGAGGGCACACTTATGTAAATTCTGCTTTTTCGCTACAGATTCAAGGCCGAAGGTCCAGGTTGGTCGCAAGGCTAATCTCAACAGATCGCTCCATTCGTGCTTCGACCTGTCACAGCGTCGAGGCCAAGGTAGCAGGTAAAACCGTCCTCCTTCGTGAACGTGCAAGATAGGTCACCTCTTGTCCGTTCGCGATACCCTGGCGCGTCGCTGCAGGACACTTTCAGGTCCGGCCCGAGCTGGTCGAACAATTCCTTCGCTAATGGCCCCTTGAACATGAAAGAGACCTTCCGATCGCGCCGGTTGGGCGGTGTCATTTCCGAGAGCGTGCCGCCGTACACCTGGTAGTTGCCCTTTAGAGGTTTGGGGCCGGCAGTCCAAGCGCCGCCCTTCTCTTCCGCGGCGAGAACAGGCCAGTGAAGCACAACAACGCCGACAACCAATAAGCGGCGCAGGATCATGATGCGAGCCTTCCCCATAGTCCGACATGAAAATGGTCGTCGTGACCAGGGCAACTCGTCACACGAGCGCCAAGAGCCTTTTGGACGGCCGGATCGTTAAAGTAGACGACCTTGACCCACGGGTGACGCACGAATAGGTCGATGAGCTTGGTCGTCGCCGCTGCGTCGTAGACAGCTGTGTCTCGATACGAGCAGCGTGCGGCCTGGCCGGTGAGCTCGTCCTTGCGAACAGGCCGGCAGTCCACCTCAATCCCCTTCTGGTGCGTCTTGTGACGGTCAAACTCGTGCCCACCGTCGATGCTGATATTCCCGATCCCGAACTTGCGGTCGCATAGAGCTTGCCATTCGCGTTCGATCTGGAAGATCAGGGAAAGTAAGTTTGGATGCGCATACTGGGCTAGGTGGCCCGTTCCGGGCACGCCATGCAAGTTACCATAGACGTAGTAGCCGGCGTCTTCTGGTGCTTGCGGCAGCATGAAGTAGCCGCGAGAGTCCTTGGGCTGGATTGGAATGCCATTGGAAGCCATTTGAGGGCCTTTACGCGCACTTCTTGGAGGCGAGGTCCCATCCACCCGACGAGTTGCCACTGGCGCCGCCAGCGATCTTCTGCTGCGTGTACGTCCACTTCACTTTCGAGAAGCACAGGCCGATTTCGTCGTGCAGCTGGCCGCCATCGTGCATTACCTGATCCATATGGGACAGCATGACGTTCTCGAGCTCGACCTGGTAGAACTTCACCGGCTTCCCGTCGCCATCGGCTCGCATAAACTCCAGCTTCGCTTTCGGCATGGTCTTGCCCATGGAGCAGTGCTGCATCAGGACTGGCGAAGCGATATCAACCAGTTTGGACAGGATTAGCGTGCGGTGTTCGCAATGGCCTGCAGTATGGCCCCCGCTGGTCGACACGGTCGCGCTGCGCGGCTGGGTGACGCCCCAGTGTGCCGAGGTAAGCTCGATCCATCCAGCATGCGCCGAGTCGGCGGACTCCCCTTTTATGCCTTCGATCTGGAGGTATGCGTCCGAAGCCATCTTTCTTCTCCTAGGTCTGAAATAGCCTCAAGTTTGCATGGAGAAGGCTGAGCAGACCTTGTATATGCGCAAGCCAACAGGCGTTGCCATATTGCACCTGATATGAAAAGGTGCAATACTTCGGTGTCGCCATGCGGCATTGTTGTACCCGTAACCCGAATAAGCCTGCGCCGTTTTGTACGGCCGCGTAATCCTCAAGCATTTCCACTCGTCCGAGCGCCCTGCTCCAGCGAGTCCTCACCGACTCCCTCTTTTTATCGTCGATCCTCGACATCAGGGAGAACCTATGAACATCATCCATGAAGCCGTAATCGAATCGGCAGTACAGTCGACTCAAGGCACACGGAAAACATCGATGCTCAGCGAGCAAGCTGACAGCGAACCAAGCCAAGCCGAAAAGCTCGGCATTCAGTACGTCCAGTCGTTTCCTTTTGCGCCGGACGCTCGCATCGCAGGGTGTCTAACGAAGGCCGATATCGGCCCGACTAGCTACGGGTTCCTGCACGGCGCAGACTTGCCACCGGGCGAAAACTTCGTAACTTTTGAGGCCATTGGGGTCGACTCTCGCGGGGGCTATGAGATTGTTCGCTCCGCAGCTGGAGTAGCGTACGTCATCGTGACTTACGCACCCCACGCACGTGCACGTGGACTGCATCACTTGAAAGATCACATAGGAGCGAATCCAGACCATTACGCCGCTCGCGCGCTGATTCTCGACAGCCCTTGGCCACACACGCAAGAAATGATTGACCAGCTCGAGGTTGGCTGGAAGCGACGCCTGCAGCCTCATCAGGCTCAGCAACGCCTTGAAACTCTTCATAGGGCACTGGCCGATATGAAGCTGACCTAAAGCAACTTCGCGCCGACTGAACATCAGTCGGCGCCCTTCCCCCCTACCGGTTCACGACATCGAATGTCGTAAGCCCTCCCCGGCCGCCCCATTTTTCAACGCCGATTCCCGGCAATGACTGGAGCGCACAATGAACGCAAATTCCAAGCAACTTCAATCCGGCGATGCGCAGCAACAGCACGACATCGCACTCGAGATGGCCGCGGTCGAAACCTGCCGGCGCTCGCCCAATCTAGATCGCCTCGACACTAGCTTGCTGGTAGCTAAGCTCCACGCTAAGCGCAGTGCCGACGAATTCTGCCTGCCGCAAACCATCTTCCGCACGAGTGAGTCGGCCGGCTGGTGGCACACCAACAGCCTGGCCCGAGTGCTCGAAAAGGCTGAGGTCTTCGCCACGATCCTGCCCACTCGCTACTTCCAATAAACCCATCAATCCCGGGATCGATTCGATCCGTTCGCATCAATTGGGAAACCCAAATATGCAAAACACGCCGCCGGCGTCCACGCCCATGCCAACCCTAGACACGCCACTTTGCGCCCGAGAGTTCCCGGGCTTCGAGCTCGACTTCAAGCTGCCCGAAGGGTTTGAAGACACCTCCTGGCACAACGAGGAAATGCCCTCTTTCGACAAGCCACAGGCGAACGGGACTGTCTTGCGGCTGTGGGTGGATTATGCCGACCGCAGCAAGTCGAGAGCGACCGATGACGAACCCTACTTCCGTTTTTCGCTCGCGCGCTATACCGCGGACATGGACTGGATCGGCCATACCGGGTTTGCCTCCACGCCGGATGAAGCGCTTGAGTTGATTGCGCAAAATGACATCGTCTAGGAGGTAACGATGAGCACCAGTTTCACTGCAATTCGCGCGGACCATGTAGGCGGCCACGTCGCTATGGCGCCGGTACCCTACTTCCCGAGCTGGACCGTGCCGATCGAGGCTCGGACGCGCTTTCAACCCTGGGCGTGCACCTTTCATACAGGCGATGATGGCCCGAGGCCGTTCGTCGCGTTTGGTGGCCAGGCAGGCATGCTGGATGCCGTGTACGCCCTGCTGGGTCCACTGCTGCTCAAGATGCATGGCGGCCTGTTTGAGACGTTGGCCGAGCGTGTGGACTTCGAGCTCGACGCCACACCGCTGCAAGGTGCAAGGCTCGCCTCCGTCGCTCACGCGCTCGAGGCGTTCATATCCGAGCCCTCCTTCACCGTCGACTGTTACCTGGTCGGCGTAGATCCTCACAATGCACGCCTCCAGCTGGCGGCGATGCAGATGGCCATTGAGAGCTATCGGAGTATTGTTCTCTGACGTATCTCGCTCAGCCCGTCCGGGCTGGGCACCCTTCCCTACTCGTTTCTGCTTCCTCATCCGGTGTGGTGCTGCGCTCGTTACAGCAGGACCTATTAGGGACCGACAGACCCTTGTTAATTCCCGTTAGTCCCTAATAGTCCCTGACAGACCTTGATAGGGACTTGCATTTCGGGTAGAGTTTGCTCGTAGTCAATTCAGTGTCCGCGGTAGGCAGGCGGGAATCTTCATATAGAGGGATGGGCAAAATGGGTATCAATTCGCAGAATGAAACGCAAATGGTTGTTGGCGCCGACGACGGTCACGATACGATCAAGCTCTGTTACGGCTGGGACAGCAAGACAGGCGCTTGGCGCTACGGCTACCACAAGTCCCGCGCCGTCGAAGGACTGCAACAGGTGATGTCGATCGGCAGCCCGGCCAGCGCCGGCGGCGCGTATGAAACGGAGGGCAAACGCTACACCGTCGCGGGCGCCCAGAATCTCCTGCAGGCCCTCGATACCCGAATGGAGGGTTACCCACTGTCGGATCTCAACCGTACACTCGTCGCCCACTCGCTGGCCGCGTGCGGGCTGGGAGATACACCCGTCTACCTGATCACCGGCCTGCCTGTCGACCAGTACTACAAGAACGGTGCGCCGAATCAAGAGCTGATCGGTAGAAAAATCGAAAGCCTGGCGAAGCCGGTCAAACGGATCGGGAAAGGCGCGGTGCTGGCGCTGGTCGGCGGGCAGAGCGTGATCAGCGAAGCGATCGCCGCGTTCTACGATGCGCTCATCCAGCCCGATGGTGCGTTCGATGCGGATATCGAGGCCCTGATTGCGCGCCGGCCGGTGGCTGTCGTCGATATGGGTGGGAAGACCACTGACCTCGTCGTCGTCGCTGAACACGTCAGCTCGGTCTACAAGGACCAGAGCGGCACCAAGGATATCGGCGTCCTCCAGCTGCTCGACCAGGTAGCCGAACAGATTAAATCGGAATTCGGCTTGAACGACAACCCCCCGCTCCCTTACGTCGAAGAAGCCTGCCGGACGAAGAAATATGAGCTGTTCGGTGAGGACGTCGATGTCTCCCATATCGTCGAGGCCGCCTGCGAAGCGTACCTTGAGCGGGTCAAGAATTTCTTCGTCTCCAAGCTTCGCGACGGCTCAACCGTTGGCGCCGTGGTGTTCGTCGGCGGCGGCACGGCCTTGATCCAAAGTGCGCTGGGCGAAGAGGCGTTCGCGTCGATCTATAGGGGCAAACGCTTCATCCCGAGGGAGCCGGAATACGCCAACGCAAGGGGTATGTGGAAGTTCGGAATGTACGTGCTGGATCCGGCTGAGCGTACAATTCAGGCTCCGGCCGCGATCAAAGGCGCTCAAGCTAATCTTCCGCGTGTCAGCACGGTCGAACCTGTATAAAAGGATGAGGTAATGGCGAAGGATAATTCCCAGGGCTCCGGGGTACAGTACAAGGTACTGCTCAAGCCCACCGATGTTGGACTGCTTGTGATGAAGCGTATGGAGCGCCCGCATCTGGACAAGAGTGCCGAGCTGCGACGGTTGATCGAACTGGGGTACGCAGCTGAACAGGCCGGGTTCATCCTGGACGGAACGATTCTTCGCCACGCTGGCCGTATGTGGGAAACACAGCCGGAATTCGCCGGTGCTGGCCGGCATGTCGCTCACGCCGAGGTGCCCGTGCCCGTAAGACCGCATCCGGGCGAGCAGCCTACGGCCCAAGGCCAACAAGATGAGGTCGTCGGGAGTGGGGGTGGGGGAGACCGACCGGAAAAACGGCCGGAGGATAAGGGCGCGACAGCAAGATCCACTCTACAGAACAACCTGCGCGGACTATCCGGATAAGGAATTTCACCCCTATTCGAAAGGCGGCTTCAGTGCCGCCTTTTTCTTTTGGTGCGAAAGGTGAGAAGATTTGTGAACGTTCTTGAAAGCTTAGCGTTAGGGAATCAATGTACAAAAACCGCCTTTCTGGCGCCCAAAAATGCCCGTTTGTTGGGTAATTAGCGCGGTTTTTGAGCTAAATGAAGCGTCGAAGGAATGCCTAGAAGTTAGTTTCGGCGCGGAAGGTGAGAAGATTTGTGAGCGATGGCGGGCCTTGTCGGCGCTATGGTGAGAAGATTTGTGATCGCTACTAAGCCGGTGGCCGCAGGGAGACGCGACTTACAAGAATGCTAGTGTCAAATTTTGACACGCCGAATCGGCCGAAAAATGGCTGTCAAAAAATGACGCAACTGGATGTTCCGCATGCACCTAGTGTCAATTTTTGACACCTCAAAACGGCGAAAAAAAGGGTGTCAAAAAATGACACCCTGTTTCGCTAGATCACGACATCGCACCCTTAGCTGCGTCGTCAGCTACCGCGCATCAACCCCGACGGACCCAGTGTCAATTTTTGACACCCCTAATCGGCCGAAATAGGGGTGTCATTTTTTGACACCCACTGGTCGCGCTATGCTTTCCGCAGCATAGCCAGGTTGTCTTGGATGAGCTTATGAAGCTTTTCGGAATCGAACTCGCCGGAAATCTTGGCAGACGACGGGCCCAGGACTACCTTAATGTTCAGCCCTTCTTCCTTGAACGCATACTCCTTCTTGCTACTTGCAACCGGGCCTTCGAGCTTTCGTTCGATCCAGCCCTTTACGCCGGTCTGCTTCAACTTCTTGGCTTCGATCAGGCGGAAGGCTTCCTCCACAAGTAACTTTGCGCTCTCTCCTTTTACCGGATCGTCGAGCAGCGGCTTGAGCGCGTAGACTAGGCCCGCGCCAATGATCTCTGGCGACTCGTTGAGTAAAGGATGAACCGACTCCGGCAGGCTTGCGAACGCCTCCAGGTTATAGATTTGGGTTCTGGAAACCGACATAACCTCGGCCAGCTCCGTTTTGTTCTGCACCGCGTCCTGTTCCTGCAGCATGACCATGTGCTTGTACAGCTCCCAGTCCGACAAACCTTTTCTTGCCGTGTTCTCGGCAGTAAGCGCTCGCGCGGCCTGGGCATTGCTCAGCCGCCTTACAATGGCCGGAATCGTGGTCTGCTTGAGCCGTTTGAATGCTTCAAGCCTGTGATGTCCAGCGACCAGTTCATATGGTTTGTCGCCTCCTTCGACCGGGCGCACCAGGATAGGCGACAATAAGCCGCCTTTCTGGATAAGCGCCACAAGCATTTCCACATGGTCCAGATCTAGTTTGACACGCGACTGGAATGCAGAGTCGGCGATCTGCGAGACTTCGATCGGCTTCCCGAGCTGGGCTTCGTTTGCTGCGTCGCCAAAGATCGTAGACGCTACTTCTTCCTCGATATCGCGTGGCGGGCGCCGGCGGCGCATACTGTCTTCAAGTCCTTTGTCTTTAGACACCGGCCTTCTCCTTCAGCGGGAGACTGGCGATTGCGGCTATCTCACGAGCAATAGCAACAATCTCGCGCGATGCGTTGTGATCACGGTCATACTGCAGGATGGTCTGACCGCCGGCCTGCGATTTGTGGATGTCGGTAGTGGATGGCAGGCTAGCGGTGAGCACGTGGTCATAGTAGTCACGGACAGCGCCCGCTGTGATCTTGCACATCTTCTTGCGAGCGTCGTGCTTGGTAAGGATCGCACCGCCAAACTTGAGCTGAGGATTCGCCATCCTCCCTTGCTTGATGAACTCGAGCATGTCGTCGGTGCCCAGCAGCGAAAGTTTCGACCCGGACTCGATAGGCACCATGACGATGTCCGATGCCGCGAGCGCGTTGGCAGTCAGGAAATTCAGGGCAGGTGGCGTATCGAGAATGATGACGTCGTATTCGTCTGCCACCAGGGCGAGCTTCTGTCGCACAAGCGATGTGGAAGAGAAAGGCGTTTGTTGCAGTTGACGTTCCAGCACTGCGAGCTTCAGCGTAGAGCCGATCAGGTGGACGCCTTCGATGTGGGTGTTCTCCACAATAGCAGCAGCGATCGATTCGCGGCCGTCCAGGACCTTTTCGATTGTCACCGCGGGCGACTCTTCGAAGTCGTACACCAGTCGAGTGGCGTTGGCCTGGGGATCGAGGTCGACCAGCAACACATCCAGACCTTCTCGCGCGAACGCATCAGCAATGCAAACCGATAGCGTCGTCTTGCAAACTCCGCCCTTGTGATTTGCCAGACATATGATTTTTGCAGGCACAGCTTTCTCCACGTTTTTATCGATCGAGAAATGTTAGAGCAAAAATCGGTAAATGCCTACAAAAATGTAATCGAGGTAAGAAAAACCGAGCGATTTCCGGAAACGCTCACAAATCTTCTCACCTTTCGTCGCTGGATTGCCTCTAAGATGTGATTAGAGAGCCCTGAATCCGAGACGTAGTGGTCGAAAAGCCGAGTTTCAGAGATTGACAGGGCCCGGCTGGTAGCTTCACGTGAGTGCTGCGACGATTTCTTCCTGAAAATGCTCTCAACGAGCGATGCATTGAGGGTTTTTTGAGTAGTAAACCCTTGATTATGGTTAAAACCAGTTTGATGCTTGGCAAGAGCTAGTATCCATGCGGGTCTCAAGAGATTTAGGTGAGAGGATTTGTGAGCGCAGGTGAGAAGATTTGTGAGTGTAGGTGAGAAGATTTGTGAACGATCAACCGGAAAGGTGAGAAGATTTGTGAGTGCAGGTGAGGGGATATGTGAGAGATTCGGCTAAAGGTGAGAGGATTTGTGAGCGCTTCGCGGTTTTCGACCTCTCTGTTGCAAGTTTTCCCGAAAGGTGAGTTTGGCATTTGATCTTTTTCACCGTTCCATGTACGCTTCTCATCCATGGAACTTGTCAACAACACAGCGAACGCCGTCGAAGTCCTGCGGCAGCCGAACCAGACACTCGCAGTCCTGCCAGTGAGCGGTCGAATTACCGCAACTATGCGGAAGCTGTTCGCGACGATGTTGTTCTTTTCCCAGCAGGATGGCAGCAAGGATGTGTATCGGCGCTCTTTCGGTGAGCTGATGAACCTCGCCGAGTACAATAGCCGGAATACGCTCGATCTCAGGGAACAGTTCAGGCTGCTGCAGAGCATCCAGGTCGAATGGAATACTCAGGCCTCCGATGAGACGCGCTGGGGCGTATCCGGAATGATCGCCCAAGCCGAAATCGTTGAGCACAAAGGCCATGCAACGTATGTCGAATGGTCGCTCCCGCCACGGATACGCCAAGAGCTACTTGACCCGACGTCCTATACGGCGCTGCTGCTCCATATGTCGACCGCCTTGCGAGGCGGCTCGTCGATCGCCTTGTATGAGATTTGCAGCCGCTACAAGACAAGTCCGAATGGCCTCACGATGCGTCAGCACTGGGAATGGTTCTGCCCGCGCATCACCGGCAATCCGGGCATCGAAGTCACCGAATACAAGTACTTCAAGCGAGACGTGTTGAAGCGTGCGATGGCCGAGGTCAACGCCATGACCGACATCGAAGTGACGCTCATCGAGCATAAAATGGGGCGGAGGGTCGAACAGATTCAGTTCAAGGTCTCGCGCAAAGCAAACCCGTTTGTGGCTTGGTCCGACACATCCGCAAACGGCGGCACGGTCGATATGGACCTGCTCAACAACATCGTCGCGTTCGGCATCAAGCCGAAACAAGCCAAGATCTGGTGTGAGGAATACGACGAAGACTTCCTACGCAAGACTGTCGCCCTGGTGCGCCAGCGTGACGCGGCAGTGGGCTTGCCGAAGCTAGGGTCGGTAGCCGCTTATTTTCGTACCGCACTCCGCGACCGCATTGCTGAGCAGCCCGAGAAGGCCCCGGCGAAACCTGCGGCGCTCCCGCAAGGTGCCCTTCCAAAACCGCCAACTGCGGCTGAGGCGGCACAGGTCGACCGTATGCGAATGGCTGACGAGGCCTACCGCGCGATGAGCATCGAAGACCAAGAGGCAAGGCGCGACCAGTTCATCAAGGCTACCCCGATCGCGGCGTATGCGAGAGAGGTCAAGAGGCATGGGCTGGGTAGGTCACAGGTGGCAAAAGCCGCGTTCTGCGAGTGGCTTGCGGATTCCCTCTGGGGGAATGCTGATGCAGCCGGCGCCACGCCGCCCGAGGGTTCGACCAACTGATTGGAGGCTGTCTGGGCCGCGCTACAGGGCCGCCAGGGCGTCTAAAGTCAGTTTTGCTTGCGTGGGGTGCTCATCGAAGCCATTCGCGCCACCAGCGCCCGAATATCCTCGATTCTTAGGTGCTGATCGTTTCGAAGCATCTGCCTGTAAAGCAGCGTGACAATCTGGATCGAATCGACAGCACGAACCGGTAGCGCCACCGCCGCGCGACCGCGCTGGATCACCTTCACGAAGTAGTGCGAATCCTGAAAGTCGATATGGAGCGACTTGTCGTGTCCGCGGCCGTGGCCATCGAACTTCACGCTCGGGATCAGGTTCTCAAACAGGGCGAGGGCCATGTACGCCTCCTGCACCGTCAGCTGCACAATGATCTTGTTCTGCCAGTCGAACTCTCGGCGGCCGCCGCCGCCGCCCAGCGCCAGCGCACCTTCGATCTGGATCGTGCACTGGTTGCCAGCGCGCGTGCGCGCCTCGCTCACGCACAGCGCTGCTGAGCTGCCGAATATTTTGAAGGAGAAGTAGGGCGGCTCGATAGGCGCGGCCTGTGCCGGCGCCACCGTCGCGCTGCGGTTTGCTGCCTGCAGTCCAGCGCCCTGGAGGTAGGCGATAGCCCGGGCCCGGTTGCCCGGATTTGCGTTCGCAGCCTTGATCGTGTCGATGCCTGCCGAACCGTCGACCTTCGCCGCGGCGATGATGGCGAGGAGATCGAACTGGAAGCCCAGCTGCTCGACCGCGCGGCGCACGCCTGGCGCCAGCGCGTGCACCACGGCCGCCAGCTTCTCGCGGCGCTTGGTCTCGCCAACGGCGAACCATCGCAGGTCGTCCGCGAACGCTTTGCCTTCGGCGGTGCCGACCAGCTGCTGCAGCTGCTCGCTGGTCACGGAGGGCAGGCGGGCGGCGGCGAGGGTTTCGAGGATCGTGGACAGCTTCATTTCGGGTCGTCTTTGATGCGCGTGAGTTTGTAGTCGGCGGCTGAACGCTCGAGCGCGAGGCCGAGAACGCCTTTCAGTTCGTCGGGCCTGGCGCCGTTGTCCAATTGTCCCTTCGCGAACGTGTTGCGCAAGGTCCGGCCGCCAGCTCGGGCCGTGTCCAGGCCTGCGCGCTCGAACGTCGCGCGGATCTGCTTATAGACCGTTTTCTTGGTCATCTTCTCGCCATCGACGTTAGCGGGGAAGACGAAGTCGCCAACCATCGTCTTCTCGTTCACCATTCTCGCGCGCTCGTCCAGCCACGGCCGCAACTCGGCGACGCCTTCGCGGGGCAGGGGAGCGATGTGCTCATGGCTGGTGTCGTGCTTTTCCGCCGGCGTGATGGTCAGGTCAATCGAGCCGTCCAGCGCCACCTGGTTGCCGACTTCGTGCACGAGCAGTCCGATCGCCTCGGACACGCGCAGGCCCGCCAGCGCCATCACGACCTGCATGGCGCGATCGCGCCGGCGCTTCCAGCCATCGAACGCCGTCACGCGGCGCCGCCGCGGTGGATCCGCCGGCAGGGCGTCGAAGAACCGCTGCAGCTGCTCGGGGGAGAGGGCGCGGCCAGGACTGTCTTTCGGCAGGTCCTTCCGGTCGGTGGCAAGGATCGCCTGCTTCGCTGGATTGGGTACGACGCCCAGGTGTTCGTAGCAGCGTTCCAGCAGGCGCAGGTAGCGGTACCCGATCTTGCTGTTGAGGACCGGCTTGCCGCCGTCGACGCGCTGGACGAAGCGCACCAGGTCGCGAGGCGTCACGGTGGAGAAGGTCTTGCCCTGGCCAGCGATCCACGTGGCCACGTTCGCAAACATGAACATGTACGTCTTGGCCGACTCCGTCGACACGAGCTTGACCGTGCCGTCGGCGCGCAAGCGCCGACCGGTCTTGGCGAAATCGAGGGTGGTGACGAATTTCTCGAAGGCCTGTACCGGGTTTGCGTCCCACGAAGTCAGGTTTTTCATGAGGTGAAGGGAGTGTGGAGTTGTCGCCAAGTGTATCATAAAAGGTAACTAACCAACGGATACTTACGCGCCCCCAAGGGGTATGCGACTGCCACTGACTCCGGCGGGACCGGGGGGCTCTCTCTGCTCTCTTTCTGCTCTTTGCTCTCTCTCGGCCCTCTCAGCACTGGGGCCGGTCGAGCCGCCAGGACGTTCGGACGTAGAACAGCCCGGGACGTATCTGGAGGGTAGGGGTAGGGTTTCTATAGGTGGGTTAGTTACCTTTTGACGCGCCCGATAACCTGCCCTGCTGTGAAGGCCGGAAGAATAGTGCCGGGCATGGCGAGCCCTGATCGCTTAAATGAGGAGGGATATCGGAGACGATTTGCCCGGCCAGTGCCCGTAGCCGATTTCATACTTTCGGGATGATCGCGATGACGCGACTGCGGCACGTTACGCACTGGCGTGTTGCTGAGGAAAGCGAAAGCTGCCGGGGTACATGGAGGGTTTATGGTCACAAAGCGCCAGTTCAGTCACATTGAGAAATCCGCCATGCGGCACTTGAATTTCATGTCGCCTCAAGCATTCCAGGTGTCGCGCGATACTTGGCGAAAAGTGTGCTTCGACACGCTGCAGGCCGAGTTGGCAATGGAGTCTCAAGGTCATGAGATTGGCCGGCCCGGCGCCCGCGCCATTGCAGCGATTCAGCGACGCTGCGAACCTCTAGTTAAGGGGCAGAAGGTCCTCGAAATGGGCATTCGGACGACAGCCGGCTGGGACGCCTACACCGCTGATTTGAGAGAGGTGTACGCTCAGGAAAAACTGCTTTATACGCAGTTACCCCAGTTCGTTTGGGAACAGGCGAACGAATGCGTGTCGGCAAGCATACCCGCGGCCGTGGCATGGATACAGGCCGGTGGATACGAGTTGCTTCGTCCGGCAGTGGATCACATGACGGCCATCGCCATGGCGAGCAAGTTTAAAAACCCGGCTGCACGCTACAAGAGCGCTGCAGCCCACAGGCACACCGATGCTTTCTGGCGCCCGCTGATCCGCACTGGCGGGGGCGCCAAGTATTTCCTGTGTTATGCCGTCGCGGTTGCGATGGCCGACCAGTTCATGGGCGTCGCCTACGCAGTGCAAGGCAGAGCGAACAAACTCGATCCATTCGCTACGCCTCCATTTCTCGACCTCCTGACAACGCCACGCACGCTCTGGACGGATCGCTATCAGCCGATGGTGACAGCGCTCGCATTCATGCCGGCAGATCAAAGGGGGCACTTTGTGGCCGCGATCGCCGCGCAGCGGCAGGCGATGCAGCGTACTTTCGAAGACGCACAACGCATGAGCAGTGGATTAGAACGGCAAACAGGGCTGCTGGAAAAGCAGGCATCAACGCTTCGCAAACACCTGACAAGGGCGGAAGACCGGGCTACGCAGCTCCAGCATAACAACCTGGCCTTGATGGAAACGCTGCGCACGGCCACCTCGAAGGCCGCCGTCCGTCTGGCGCCAGCAGAGCATGCACGGGAAATTAACGGCTATGACTTGGCGCTACGCGAAAAGGAAACCCAGCTCGGGCGGCTCCAAACATCGCTTTCCGAGACGACCGAGCAATTGGCGCTGACACGTGAATTGCTGACCGTCTTACTGGAGCCGGCGCCTGGAGTGGGTGCCAAGCCTGTTCATGCCGGCCAGGAAACGGACCCGCAACAGTGGAGAATAGTATTCGTCGGCGGCCACGAAAGGCTGCATACGAAATTACGGAAGCAGATGCGCCGCGCGATTTTCCTGCATCCCGATCAAAGTCGGTTTTCGTCGGAAGCGTTCGATGGTGTCGACGCGGTCGTGTTTTCGATAGGGTATTGCAGTCACGCGCTGGCCTATCGTGCCGCAGACGAAGTGCGCCGGCGCGGGCTGCGCGCTGGATACAGCAACTGCACAAACGTGGAACTGGTGCTCGATGAGGTTCGCGCGATCTTGTACCAGGGACAGTGAAGATGTCTTCGCTCGCATGAACACGGTGTCCATCCGGTTCCAGCTGTAAGCCTTTGTAAACGCTCAGATCGAGGCTCCGAGCACGGCAAAAATGGGGTCGAGTTTTTGCCGTCCGCGACACGCAACATCGAGATGCTAGACTTCCTACGAAAGTTGCTGTAAATTAACGCTGTCGGCCTCCGGCATTTTTGTACCCCGCTCTCGCTTCTCTATGTCTCCATAGACAAGTGACGCACCTGTCACTTACTCCTTTTTTAACCCGCCTTGCGGAATTTATTAGGAGTAGTGCACCATGAAAACCATCTTGACCCAATCGGCAATCGCAGCTCACCAGGCCATCCTGGCACAACCTCAAGACGGCCAGCGCTACTCCCTTTACCCCGTGCATGAGCTGGAGTTTTGGAATCGTCTGTTCGCCTTCGCAAAGCAGCCCGCCACCGCCCAGCAAGTGCTGGACGAAATCGGCGAGATTGAAAACGAACCTTGCATCGAAAATGACCGCGTCTTCCGCAATGTGCAGCAGGCGCGGAAAATGGCAAAGCTCGCTTTGCTGAACTGATCAGTGCAGGTCGATAATTAAGCATTTGGCGACAGGAACCTGGGAACCCAGGGTCTTGTCGGCCAGTGCCAGCGCCATGTTGGCCACGTCGACCAACCCCTTTGCACGTGCTTCTGGGATCGTCTCGCGCAGCGTGTTGCTGAAGAGGTTCACCAAGTTTTCTTCCGTTGGACTGTCCGGATCGCTCACCCCTCCCGCCTCACGCAACCAGCGCTCGTAAGTCTCGTCTGGAACGCTGTTCAAATCAGTAGCCATAAAATTCCCTCAAGTAATAATGTCCCCATTGTAGGCGCGCGATAGCGCCGCGCAAGCTACCCTCTCCGCATCTCTCGTATCTGCCCTGGCCAAGCGCAGATCCTTCTCAGGACACCTCTTTCTATTGCCGCCCTGCGGCATTTACTGGAGGTTCTATGTACCCTACAAACCCAGTCGCTACTCTCAAGCCGGCTGTGGTCCATCAGCTGAACATCTTCGGCGACGTCGACGAAATCCCTGTCAACCCACCGAAGCCCGGCAAAGCGAAACCACCCGGTCCCGCACCGTTGCACGACGCGCCAGCGCCGGCGACAAAAGCCGCCAAGCCTGTCAAGTCCGGATTGGACAACCGGCCCGTTCCTACCCCACCGGCTCCCGCGAAAGCGCTGCCGGCCGCCGACGAGCTGCTTGTCGATCCTGACGAGCCGGTATCGGTCGACCTGGAGGCCATCGAAACCAGCGACACGCCGGAAACGATCTTGGCCAAGCGCATGTTCCTGCGAATGATGTGGGACATCGAGGGCAAGTCGGAAGACGTCGAGCCTGACCTTTTCGGCCAGGCCTCGGTCGCCAGCGACAAAACCAGCCAAGCCGACCTGAACCGTCTGGATGCGCTGATCTGGCTCTACAGCCTCAATCCGGACGGAGGCCTGGTCACCGTCGAGTGGGTGTGCGATGTGCTCGGGTTCGACCCGCATCGTGTGCGCCGTATCGTAGGTCGCAGTCTTCGCAAGGAACTCAAACGCGTGGTGCACCTGCTGTCCACGATCGTGGGCGCACAGCACGCCCAGGTCTGCGAGGACAAGATCTCCGACTACCTCGACATCTCCAACTGGAGCTTCAACTAAGCCGAGCGTCCTGCTCCCGGTTCTTCCTCCTGCAATTCATCACTCCGAAAGCACCCTATGAACGACCCGTTCGCATCGCTGTTTGGGCAGGCCCCTGGCCTGGCCAGTTCCTTCAACGACATCTTCAACGACAAGGCCGCCGTTCCGGTGGCGCCGCCGACGCCTGCACCACTGCCGGCGCCGCACTCGATCCCTTCCAACAAAGCTGGCGAATAGCCGCATCCCCTTTTCCAAACGAGGCACTACCATGCAAGCATACGGACACAAACGCAGCTACCGCGTCGAGACTGACGCTATCCACGCTGGCCAGCCGGAACCGCGCAAGCAGGCCCCGAAAGGCTGCGACAGCGCGCGACGCAAGTCGGCCCGTCAGGCAGCGCGCACCGACATCAAGACGGCGATCTTCCACTGATCCTGCCGACGTACTCTCGAATTTACCGCCGCCCCTCACAAGGGGGCGGCAACACCCCCACCGTTCATCATTGCCCGCGGCATCGATGAGCCTTCGCGCTCTCCCCATTTACACGCCGAGCTTCGGCATATTTGGGAGAATCTATGTTGAAAATCCTGCACGCCTCGGACCTGCATTACAGTCCGGGCAATCTGGTGGAAGCTGATCGATGCTTCGGCCATGCAGTTGAACAGGCAATCGCTCACGACGTCGCTGTTGCGATGCTCACTGGCGACCTTACAGACCACGCACTGGACGGCCACTCGCCGGCATTGCTAGCGCTGGCAAAACGCATCAAGCAGCTGGCGGATCACTGCCCGGTCTTTCTGCTGCAGGGCACCTTCTCTCACGAGCCGGTGGGCCTGCTCAAGATGCTGGAAATGATCGGTGCGCGTCATCCAATTATCGTCTCGGACAAGATCGGAATGATCGGCCTGTCGGAAGGGAAGTGGCTGGAATACGACCCGACCTACACCGATGTCAAATACGACCTGGTCATCACTAGCGTGCCGACCGTGAACAAGGCGGAACTGGCCCTCGTCGTCGGCGCCGACAACGCAAGTGTCGAAATGGGCAATCACCTCGCTGCGCTTCTCGGGCTGTTCGGACCAGCTAATGCTGCGCTGCGCCGCCGGGGTGTTCCTACGGTACTTGCCAGTCACGGCACCGTCGACGGTTCGCTCAACGAATCGGGTGTTCCGATGGCAGGCCTCGATCACGAGTTCTCACTGGGTGCGCTGTTCTCGGCGCAGACCAGCGCGACGATGCTCGGCCACATTCACATGCACCAGCAATGGACGCGTGAGCATGACGGCCGCACGCAACGCATCGCGTATCCGGGCTCGATCGGGCGCTATCACTACGGGGAGTTGGGGGAGAAGTTCTGCCTCATCTGGAACGTCTCAGCCGAAACGGCCGACTTCACCCCTGTGCAAACGCCGTCCAAGCGCATGATCGAAATCGCGTTCGACGGAGTCCCCAACCTGGACGAGCTGGCCACCGTTGCGGAGCAATGCCGCGATGCCTTCGTTCGGGTCCGGTACTCGGTAGATGAAGAGTTCGTCAAGACCGTCGATCGGCAAGCGATCAAGCAGATCCTGGGCACGGCTGCGGAAGTGAAGATCGAGGGCGAAGTGCTCACGATCCAGCGCCAGCGCTGCGCCGGTATCTCGACGCTCACTTCGGTCGAGGAACGGTTCATGCGGTGGTGCGACTTCACGAACACGCCCAAGGACGGACTGGCCGAAAGGCTCTCCATGCTGCAAACGATGGCGCCGGAAGATATCGCAAGCGCCTTCGCCCTCACCAACAAACGCCCCGGGCTTTCAGCACCTGAACCATCGGGCCAGCCTGCCCAAGCAATCCAGCCAGAACCAGAATTTGAAGATATCGGTTTTTGACTTCACCCAACTGCAATTTATGACGCGGCCGCCTTGAGCGGCCGTTCGTCCATCAGGAGAAAAAACATGGCAATGCATCGCGTAATTTTCGAAGACGAAGTTGAAGCTGACTCGCCGGAGGACGCCGCAATTATCGTGCGCGACATGCTCAAGGCGGGTTCGCCATCGAGCATCTTCATCGTAGACGTCGCCGGCGGCAAGGTCGTCGTCGACACCGAGGATGGGAATGAAAGCGTGATCCGCGACGATCGTAATCGTATCGGCCCCGTGGTTATGCGCCGCGAAGGCCCGACCGGTGTCGTGACCTCGCCAGTGATGGCGAAGTTCTGCGATCACAACAGCATGGAAAGCAAAACCGACCTCGAACGGATCGACGACAAGTGGTTGCGGTTGCGGGGTTTTGGCCCCGAAGCCTACTACGTGATGGTCGGCCCCGATGGTAGCGAAAGCGAGCCGTTCGCGGTCATCACTGTTCAACGTTGCTTCGCTTCCGACGACACGCATCCGGCGACGCATTTCGCGCTGGCCGCGTACGCACAAAATTCACAACACTAAAGGCCGCGCTGCGGCATCTACGAGGGAATCATGATCAAAGCAATTATCGAAGCGATGAAGTTCGAAATCGCAAAGTACCACCTGGAGCTGCTGCAGCGCCATCCGAAAGATCTGGACATCGACATGGCGATGTTGGAGCGTTTCGTCTCCCCCGGCCTGAAATACGCCTGGATGGTTGGCGACAGCCACACGCATGCGGCGGCGCTCGGGATACATCAGAACCTCAACGAGCTTCCGACGTACGTTACCCGACTTGCCAACAACGATCGCTTCTATCTGCTGACGGTCGGAAAGGCCCCGGAGCAATTCACTTTGAAAGAAGTGGATCGCGTAGCGTTCGCAGCGCTGGCCAACACGCCGATTCCCTACCGTATGGTCGGGCCGGTTGACTCCTTCTGGCTGTATCGGAACGAGTCGCGCGTCGGCACCTGTGTCGTTACCCGTGAGGGGACGTTCGAAAAACCTGTCTACAAGATCGCGCTCACGCCGATGGCCGGCATCGGCAAGATCGATCGCGAAGCCCTGCAGGAATGGGGGCAGCAAGCAGTCACCAAAAAAGCTGGCTCGCTTTTCGCGCGCAGCCAGGTGGAATGGCTGGATCCGATCAAGCTGGCGCTCGCCGCTTAAACCGCCTCCCGACACCTCTCCTTCCGGGGATTGGTGCTCGGGCGTCGTCTTCAAAGTTACTTGCTTTTCGATGCCTCGCATCGATGAGCACAGCTCAAGCCTTTTCCCCGCCGATCCTCGGCATCCATCTACGCCTCGCGCGTTTCCCCCTGCAACTCGCCGTCCTACGGCAGATCCTTGGAGCAAACTCATGTTCGACAAAAACGATATCGACCTCATCGCTGCTGTTATTGGCATGGTCACTACGATCTTCACCGCGCTCGCTGGCCAAGCAATCCTGGGCCGCAAGCGTCTGCAAGAAAAGCTGGACATCGCATATGCCGACATCGCTTACCTTCTGGCGGTCGAGGCTGCGCATTGCGACCGGCACAAGGAGCTGAACCAGGCCAGTTTCAAGCTGCGCATCCGAAAAGAAGTGAACGCGACGGGCCTGGCCTGGAGCGGTCGTTTCACGCCGGGCCGGGTTCGCCTGAACCGCCGCGGCCGCGCACTTTCGACCACCATCAGCGCACGCCTCATCGTGCTGACGAAGATGATTCTGCGCGCGACGCTGCATGCGATCGCCTACCTGTTGGACCGCGTACCGCGCTGGTTCGACGTGGCCTTGGTCACGGTCGAAAACGGCGTAGCGAAAACGATCGCTGCGCGCTTGGCGGCGAAGCGCAACACCTGATAGTCCCTGCAACTGATTGACCCTGCAACGGCCCGCCTCGCGCGGGCCGATTTCATTCACCGTACCCACGGAATCTCCAAGATGAACAACGCCCTTCAACTCGCAGCGCCAGCTGGCGCCAACCTGCAACCTGCGACGCAAGCTGCTGAACCGCCTGTCGAAATCTTCGACAGGTATGCCGATTCGGTCATCTCGTGCTACGCGCACCATTACGAAGCCATCGAAGTGCATGGCGTTCGCAACCTCGCATCCGGTAGCGACGACGCGACCTGCTACGAAATCGATAACGTCACACCGACGTCGTTCTCGGTCTATGTCCACCTCAAGGAAGGGGGTCTGGATTGTGTGGGCGACTTCGGCAAGTACGCTGATGCCGTCCAATACGGCGCGGAGGTTAGTGCCGAGTACGGGTGGCCTGTGCGGAACCATGTCCTCGACCAACACCGCACGGCGACCCTCGCGAAACTGCAATGACCCGCTGCCCGCCGACCTTGTGTCGGCGGGTGTTGCGGGCTTTACTTGATTGAGTGCAATAACCTGCTATCATGGCGTGGTCGCCCTGCGGCATTGTTGTGCCTTCCTGATTTCCCTGCTTCCCGATGCCTTTCATCGGCAAGCTGCTCGCCAGCTGACTCCATTGTTAACACCGCTATGCGGGATGGAGCCACATTGAAACCCCTGAAATTAACGCTGCAAGGCTTTACGGGCATCTTCGCGGCCTTTGGCCGTGACAGCCTGGTCCTCGACCTTCAAACGATTCCTCAAGACGCGGCACTCGTCGCGCTGGTCGGCCCGAACGGCGCCGGCAAAAGCACGATCCTAGACTCGCTCCACCCTTACCGCGTCATGCCTTCGCGCTCGACTACGTTGGGACCGGGCGGCTTCTCGTACTGGACGCAGATCAGCGGCGTCACTGCGCTGAAGGAACTGGTTTGGGAAAACGATGGGGTCTGCTACCGCACGGTGCTGTCCTTCAAGACCACTGGCAAAACCCAGAAGTCCGACTGCTACCTGTATCAACTGGACGCCGGCGGCGATTGGAAGCCCGTACAGCTCGCTGATGGCACGCTTTCCGATGGGAAGTCGTCCACCTACGATCACCTTGTCGACACGATCTTGGGCCCGCCTGAGAAGTTCTTCACGGCGCACTTTTCGGCTCAAGGCAGGAAGACTATCGCGTCCTATGGGGCAGGGGACATCAAGTCGATTCTGGCTTCGGTGCTCAACCTGCAGGGCTACCGCGAACTGGCTGCGAAAGCTGCCTTGGTCGGGAAGTTCATGCGCCAGCAGCTCGAAGGCCTGAACGGCGACTTGGCCGAGGCCCGCAACCATGAAAGCACCGCTGCCGTTCTCCAAGGTGAGGTCGCCGCGGTCGACGCACGGATTCGCGCCGGCGGCGCCGATGAGGTCACGGCCCATGCGAACGTCGACCGTGCGCGCGAGGCCTTGGCCGGACTTCTGGCCAAGCGCGATGCACAGGAGAAGAATGCCGAGGAAGTTCGTTTCCTGAACGAGCAAATCGGCGCTGTTGTGACGAAGGCTGCCAGCAGCAAGGCAAGCGTCAGCACTCAGTTCGACAAGGAACGCGAGCGTCATCAGTCCGAGGCCACCAGCGCCAAGGCTGCGATCGCAACTGCGCAGAACAGCGTGCAGTCCAGCGAAGTGGAAGTGCGGCGGCTCAATGCCATGCTCGCGGCGAAGGACGCGATCGCGCAAGCGGTAGAGCGCCTCCCGGAACACAAGTGCCTTATCGAGCAGATCGACAGTTCGGTCGATGCGGACCAGACTATTTTGGCTGGCGCTGCCACGCTGCGTAGTGAGCTCACCAATCTCGTCGCCCAAAAGGCAAGGCTCTCGTCCGAAGGGCAGGCAAGGACCATTGTCATCCAGAACCTCAAGGCTACTGCGTCGCTCGTCGACCAGGTGCCTTGCAAGGGTTCCGAGATGCAGTTGGCGTGTCCGTTGATGGAACAGGCAAACGCGGCAATGCGCGACGTCCCGGCTCGTGAAGCGGAACAAAATGCAAAGCGCTCAGCCTACGAGGCACTGGCCCTGCAGGTGAAGGATCTGCAAGCGAAGGTAGCCGGCTTCGACACCATCGAGGCGGAAGTGCGTGAGGCGCAGAAGAAGCGAAAAACCGCTGCTGCTGCGCTGGACGCCGACAACCGGCTGGCCGCGCGTGCGCCGCTCATCGCTGACGCTGAAACGCGCCTACCGGTGCTGGCCCAGGCAATCGAGGAACAACGGCAGGTCATCGCCAGGGCTACCGAACGCCTGACGCAAGCAACGACCGCGCTAGCGGCAATCGATTCGGAGAAGGCGCAGGCACTGGCCCTCATCGAGACGAATGCACAGGCCGAAACGAAGGTGCTCGAAGACCGGCTGGCGAAGCTGGAGAAGCCTGTGAGCGATGCTGAGGTAGAGGCTTACCAAACTGCTGTCTCGCGCGCTGGCGCCGCACTGGTCGAAGTTCAGGCCAGGGCGAGTGCCCTCACTGAGCAAAAAGTAACTTTGATGGGCAAGCTCGAGGCCGTGCGTGCACTGGCTGCGCGCTCCGGACAGGTAAAGGAGCAGGCCGAACGCCTGCAGGAAGAAATCGCAAAGTGGAAGCTCGCCGAAAAGGGTCTGGGCAATGATGGCTGCGTGGCGTTGAGTATCGACGACGCGGGGCCGGAAATTGCCGCGATCTGCAACAGCCTTCTCTCGGACTGCTTTGAAGGGCGCTTTGTCGTGCGCCTCGACACGCAGAGCGAGACGAAAGCCGGAACGATGAAGGAGACCTTCGATGTGAAGGTGTTCGACGGACACCGGGGCACTGAAAAAAGTTTGGGCGATATGTCGGGCGGGGAAGAAGTGCTCGTCAACGAATGCCTGACCCGCTCGGTGGCGCTGTACGCATCGCAGTCCTGCACCACACGCTGCGAAACGCTGTTCACCGACGAAACAGACGGTGCGCTCGATCTGGACGCCAAACGCACGTTCATGCAGATGAAGCGTGCCGTTCTCAAGCAAGGCGGCTATGGCCGAGAATTCTTTATCTCCCACACGCCGGAATTGTGGGAGATGGCGGATTACAAAATCATGGTTGCTGAACTGTAAAACCAACACCCTGGCGCGAAAGCGCCGGGGTTTTCTCAGCATGTCGAACAGATCACTTCTGCTTCGCAAAAATTTCCTGTAAGATATTTCTGTCGGCCTCCGGCATTGTTGTACACCTTCCAGCTTTTCGATACGACCGTATCGGAGAGCTATCAAAAAAGCTCACTCCTTGATACCGCCGAACTTCGGCATCCCAGGAGAATCCCATGAGCCTTTATCCTCAGGCCCCTAAAAAGCCCGATGACTTCGCATTCAAACTGCTGAGTTTTCCGTTCGACACCCTCGAAGCAATTGGCAGCCGTATCGCCAACGCCTTCACCAGTATCCCAAAGCAGCAACCGAAGGAACCCGCGCCGGCGCCAGTCGCCGAACGCATTCCCGACATCACCGCCAACCAGCAGTACATGGTCGCCGATCGCGTCTACCGCACCGAAGTGTGCGGCCGCAATGTCAGCTTCTACCAGTATCACGCCGCTCAAGTAATTCGCATCTCCTGCCGGGAACTGCGCCACCTCAAACCGCTCGAGTTCACGCCTGCCATCGCCGAAGGCGCTGCGCTGGTGTACGACATCGACGGTGCGATTCAGTGGGTGCGGCAAACGGGCCTCGACTCGAACTCAGCAAAGCACGCCGCATCGAAAGCCCCGGCCCGCCCGGTCAAAGGTGCGGCCAAAACGCAGTCACCACCTTGGGACGTAACGGAGGAACCAGTAAAGGCCAAGCCGGTAGTCCAGGCTGCGGCCAATGCTCCCCTCAAAATCGTCCCGGCCAATGGCAACAAGAGCGTCCCTTTCACCGGCAAGATCGTGTCGTTCGGGACCACGCGGATCGGCGGCGATGGCCGCAAGCCCTACTGGACCTACGCGATGACCTTGCGGTCGGAGACAGGTTCGTACGAAAAGCAATTCATCGGCGAGCACCTGGCTGACCTGGTAACCGACCTCGGCCTTCAAGAAGGCCAGTTGGTCCGCCTGCAGCTGCTGGGTAAGCATCACTTTGAAGTGGAAGTGAACGGCAAGATGGAAGAACGCTGCCGCAATCACTACGCAATCGACACCCTCTAAAAATCTAGGAAATCAGAATGGCATCAGTCAACAAGTGCATCATCGTCGGCAACCTCGGCCGCGACCCGGAAATCCGCTACCTCCCGAGTGGCGACGCAATCGCGAACATCGCGGTGGCGACCTCGTATAAGTCGAAGGACCGCAACAGCGGCGAGCAGAAAGAGCTCACCGAATGGCATCGGATCTCCTTCTTCGGCCGCCTCGCTGAAATCGTGGGCCAGTACCTCAAAAAGGGGGCCTCGGTCTACGTTGAAGGCCGCCTGCAGACCCGCAAGTACACGGACAAGGACGGCATCGAGCGCTACGCGACGGACATCATCGCTGAGAGCATGCAGATGCTTGGCGGTCGTGCCGGCGGCGATGACAGTGCAGGGGATCACGACGGTGGCTACGAACAGCAGCAACGTCCGGCCCCGCGCCGAGCGCCAGCAGCACCGGCGCCAGCAGCCCGTCCGCAACCGCGGCAGGGCACTGGTGGTGGCGGTGGTGGCTCGCCTCCGAACCCTGGCCCGCGCCCGGGTTCGCAGCACGACGAGTTCGCGGACGATATACCGTTCATCGGCCGATTCGACGCAATGCAAGTAGTCGAGTTTTAACCTGCAAGTACCTGGTGTCGCCCTCGGGCGGCACCAAGAAAACCTCCCCGGTTTTCTTGAGATGCCCATGTCTCACGAAAGCCTCTATCGACAGAGTGCCTGACCCTATTTTTATTCGCCACATCGTGGCAGTGAGGGCATATGGGAATCGACTTTGCAAAGGTGGACTGGGCAGTAAAACTGGCCGCCGCAGGAATTGACAGTAATTGCTTGAGGTTGAACAAGGCAGGCCCGTGCCCGCTTTGCTTCGACGGCAAACACGGGGGCAAGCGCTTCCGCTTCGACAACAAGGGCGGCCTGGGCACCTGGTATTGCCAGCAGTGCGGCGCCGGCAACGGCTACACGCTGATCGAGCGCTACACAGGCATGTCCAAGGTCGAAATCCTCAAGTTCCTCGACGATGGAACCTGTGGCCTCAGCTCGGACACGCCAGTAAAACGCTTCACGTTCGAGGACACCGACTTCAGTCCAGAGCAGGTGAAGAAGAACCGCGCCAATCTGGTGGAGGTCTCTGCGGGCAGCCGCTCGCTGACCGGCAACGATCCAGTCTCGCTGTACCTGCGCAAGCGGGTACCGGGCTGCGACCTGAGCAAGATCAGCCAGGATATTCGCTTCCATCCTGGGCTGAAATTCTTCGAAGAAGGGGAGAACGGCCGATTCATCTACCGCGGCACCTTCCCCACGATGGTTGCTCGGGCCGTAGACGCAGCTGGTCAGCCGATCACGCTCCATCGCACCTACCTGACCTCGAAAGGGGAGAAGGCGCCGCTCGAGGATCCGAAGAAGCAAATGAAGGGCATTCGCAAACTGGATGGCGCTGCAATTCGTCTCGTTGAGCTGCCGGAAAGCCGCACGCTTGGACTGACGGAGGGCATCGAAACCGGGCTGGCTGTCGCTACCGGGTATCGCTACCGCATCAACGTCTGGTCGCTGCTCAACTGCGGCAACCTGGCGCTGGCCGACATTCCAAAAGGGCGGTTCGACAAGGTCATCATTTTCGCGGACCACGACCGTACCGATGTGAAAAAGAAGTATCGGCCCGGTGAACATCACGCTCTGCTGCTTAAAGAGCGGCTGGTGGAGTTGGGCTTCGAAGTTGAAATCAAAATCCCGCCAGAAGAGGGGACCGATTTTGCCGACGTCTGGCTCGCGATACAGAACCAGGAGCAGGGGAAATCCCTGCAAGCTGCGAAACCACAGGTCCCGATCCGGCCTACCGTGCAACCCCGGCCGCTCGTTCGTCCGCCATCGCGGCCGTACGTCCAGAGCCAACAACTTTAAACCAGCGGACAGGCCCTCTTTTTGGGGGTCTGCCTGTTGCCTTGAGGAATATTCGGTGTACAATTCATATCGTCGGTTTTCGGCATTTTTGTACAAGTTCCCGGTGCTCTCGTCAGCGCCTCAAGAATTGCAGCGTCCGCTGGAGTTCTTTCTACAATCCCCGCGCCTTCGGGCCGCCAAAGTAACTTTCCGCTTACCGGTTTCCATCGGCAAGCCTATCGTGCTTACTCCTTTTTCTCACCGCCCTGCGGGATTTATTAGGAGCTTTTCATGAACAATTATCAACTGGCCAGCAATCTGAAAACCACTGGCTGGAATCCGAACTTCGATGTCAATGCTAAGAACGACTATGGCATGACTCCGACCGAGGTAGCGATGCAGGCGGGTAATCTGGGCGAGTTCGTGGAAATCACCTCGCACCCGGAATTCCAACCGACCAGCATGGGTCGTGTTGGCCTGTTCCTGGATATCTGCCGCCGCGAGTCCGAAAGCCATTACAAAGCACTCAAGCAGTACCTCGATGCGAACTTCACGTTCGACACCGCGGTGCGCGCTTTCGTCAAACTGGCGTAATCGTCAGGCTGGTGCATCACAATGCGCCAGCATCCTCCCCAACTTCCTTCCGCTTTCCAGTCCAGCTGGAAAGCCGTTCCGGCTTACTCCTTTTATCACCGTCGCTTTGCGGCATTCATTAGGAGTAGTTCACATGTACAACGCCCTCGACCTCAGCAATGAGCAAGACTTCCTGCAATTCTGCGATTCGATCGACCTGACCCAACACGTTGGCGCCACCTTTCAGGTCGGCTCCGAAGTCACCGGCGTCGTCGAAGCGTAATACCCCTCCGCAAGACCACAACGAATAAGCCCACCAGCTCGTTCGCGCTTCAACTGTAAGACCTCAACAAGACACCGCCTCTGGCGTCCTGTCACCTTTGCACAACTAACCTTTTTAGGGAAATTATGAAAAAGCCAGCAAGCAATATCGAGCAACGTTACAGCTCCATCCTCTCCTTCGTCCTCGCGCTGCCACTCTGCGCTGTGATCTGGATTTCGATGAAGATCGTATGGCCGATCTTGCGCTTTTGTGCAAAGTTGGCCTGGAAGCAGATCGTCAAAGCACTGTCGAAATCGAAGGTTGTAAAACCGCCGAAAGCGACTTTGTACACCCCCGACTGCTTCAAGGGCGCTCCGAACCTGGCACCCGCCAAGTCCGTTCGCTTCTAAGCCCTACGCCACTGCAAACGGCCCACCCTCGGTGGGCCGATCTATTTACCCAGAAAGGCAACACCATGAAAAAAGCTCTCTCGCTGGTATTTTTCTTCGCAGTCGCTGCAGCGGCTACGTTCGGCGCTAACGCAGCAGAAGTGATGGCCACCATCACCAACGTGTCCCCGGTCTACTCGGAGCGCGTGCAGAACCAGCAGGTCTGCGACATGGTCTACAACGACCAGGCGCAGCAGGCTGGTGCGGTGAACCCGGGCAGCGTGATCGGCGGCATCGCCGGTGCCCTCCTGGGCAGCCAAGTCGGTGGTGGCAACGGAAAAGTGGCCATGGCCGCGCTCGGCGCTGTCACCGGCGCAATTTCCGGCGATCGCATCGCACAGCAACAGCGCAGCAATCCGCAGCAAAACTGCAGGGTGGTGCAACGCATGGAGCAGCAAATCAGCGGCTACCGTGTGACGTACCAGTACCTGCAGGAGACGTTCCAGTCGTTTTTGTCCTATGACCCCAGCAGGGGCGGGGCAGTGACCACTGTTCCGGCACAGATGAGCTTGAGTTTGCGGTAGCATGCTCGGCACTTCAGCCGGTTTGAATTTGCCCGACCTATCCCGCAAGGGACGGTCGGGCATTTTTCGTTTACGGGGTCCTTCGTCGTTCGTGCTTACGCAGCGTACCGACCTGCTGCGAGTCTGGAACGTGGCAATTTAATGTGATGCATCACAAATTTAAGCTGGGCGACTACGCGATTTCGGAGACGATGTACTCACGAGCTTGATGCGTCGTGGCAACAAAGATGTAATTTTGTGAAAGCGTAATATCGCGCGCTACACTTTCCTGTGGGAATTGGTTAGAATCTCACTCACGCGATTCGGGCAGTGCACTGCGCGATGAGCGAGCAGATGTAAAAGCCCCTGGACACGTCCAAGGGCTCGGCGAAGCCAGTTAAAGATGGGCTAGCTGAGGCATTCGGTGCAGGTGTGGCTTCGGAAATGTGCCTCGATTAAGTGAGGAACACGGCAGCGTCTGCAGCGCACCACTTTTACGTTATCGTGGGGGAATTTCGATGCGCCACCGCGGGGAATGTCACGCCATCCTATGCTAAAGCCGTTGCCGGCCAAGAGGGCGAATCGCTCGGGGCTGATCAAGGCTTTGCCGCAGCAGACGCCCAGGTAGTTGTTATAGCTCAGCGTGAACGCAATCCCGTGGGCATCGGGCAGCGGCTCATGCTTTTCACGGTATGCCGCGTACATGAGCAGCAGCATTGCAGAGTGGAGGCGCAGCGTGCGGTTCCCCAAGAACCACTCGTGGTTGGTAGGAGTCTGGCCTGACTGTGACTGTGTGCCGGTGATCGTCTTGACGATCGCACGAGAGTCGGCTGGCTTGGTACGGGCTACGGTGGTCAGCGTGACTGCGCGTGCACCGAAGCTGGCCAGGGCCTGAGCGATCGCCACCTTCGACGCATACGAAACGCTGGCCTTGTGATCGAGATTGCCTGTCGTATTTTGCATGATCGGATTACAGTGACGTGATCGGAAGCTGTTCGGAGTAGGACTCGAGCAGGGCGCGGAGCAGCGCATCTTCGCTACCCGACCCCTCCAGCGCCGCTTGGAACTCCGGGCTGGCGACGCGCAGCAGGAAAATCGGCAAGCCTGTCATCATCAGCGCGTTGATCTTGGCCTTGTCCATGTTGGCCAGCTTCTGCAGCGTTTCTGCACTGGCGCCGAACACCGCCGGCGCAAGAGGGTCCTGCAGCTCGGCCATCGCGACCACGGCATCTAACACCGCGAAGTTGGCGATCTCGATCTTCTTTCGCGCCCTCGCGGTCGTGTCGAAAATCGCTTTTGCTACTGGAATGTTGTTGTCGTTCACGATAGGTCCTATGCTCCTGCCTTGCTCAGCTGTTGGCCGAACAGGACGAAGGTCTCGCCGAGGGATGCGATAGCAGCCTTCACGGTTGGGTCCTTTGCGGACAGTGATTTGAGCAATGCGATTGGGAATTGCGCGATCAGCGCGTCCGTCTGCTCTTTCATCGCTAGGAACTGCGACGCGCTGGCGCTGGTCTGTTGCACCGCATCTTGCAGGCGCTGCTGCTGCTCGGTCAGCGTCTCGATTTCGCTAGAAACGGCCTGGCGCTTATTGGTCAGCAGTTCCAGTTCGCGGGTCTTCGCACTGATGGCTTCTTCGACGCTCGCATACCCCGGCGGCACGACTTCCTTCTGTTCGAAGCGAACCTGCGTCTCCTGCGAGCGCAGCTTCGCAATTTCGTTTTCGAGGTCGGAGCGGCGCTGCTCTGCACGGCGAAGCATCTCGGCCTGGCTGTCCAGTTCGCGCTGATTGCGGGCGCGCTCCAGTTCACGCTGCTGGTTGATTTCGGCGATCTGACGCGTCTTGGTCGTCAGGTCTGCCTGCGCGCTGGCCAGCTGCGCGACCGCATCGGCCTCCGACTTGTTCATCACCTCGAGGACAAGGTTGTGGTCGATGGTCGTCCCCTTGGATGCCAGTTCGCGAAGTTCCTCGACAACGTGGGTATCGGTGGTCGGCGACAGCAGCCCAAGTGCTTTCTGAGTGAAGAGGTTCGCTTCCGTCAGGTTGACCTGGCCGTCGGTCGAAAAGTGCGTCGACAGCACTTTATGGATATGCATATATCGAGACACCGTGCGAGGGGCAAGGTCCAGCTCGGCCTCAGCGAAAGAACGGAAACGCTCACCCAGGATCTCCTTCATCACGCACAGCTGGGTAGTCATCATGTACAGCTCGCCGATCAAACGACGGCCCGCCGAGCGGAATTCGCTCACGGACATGTGAAGGCGAGTCATGTGTTCCGGCGACAAATCACGCAGGTCAAGCGCGGCCGGATCCGTGCGCAGCATGAGCATATCAGGAGAAGATACTGCCGAATTCGTAAGTAGCATTGCGAGTCCCAGTTAGCAAATCGAGTGACGTAAAAAATTATGCCCGTTTTCCATGCGGCAACAATTATGAAACGATTGAACTTTTCTGTAGGACTCGCTGAAGAGCGCAGTTACATCATTCCCGGAGAGGGAATTCCATCATTCCTGCAAAAAAACGTACTCGAATCTACGTTTTTTCTAAGCCGCAAGGTTAAATGTCGAGGCTGTCACCGTCAACACCAAATGTATCTCCATGGAAATATTGTTTCAGAAAACGTCGTATTTTAGTTACTCATTATAAAAATACTATCAATCACCCGAACCAGTTGCAAGTAATCGAACAACAATGTCTGAAGATACATTTCTTAGCACCATACAGCAAAAAGTCGACCCCGAATTTGCCATCCTCAGAGACTGAGCTCGTTTATATTCAATAACTTACACATTCGCGACGATGGACACCGTGTCCATCGGGACAGCCGTCGCTAACGCCAGTTGCTGAAATCGACATACGAGCCACTAAGATGGCGCAACCGTCTGAAAACCGACTGGTTCAAATAATTCGTTCACATTCGTTACGAACCCATTGAACACGGACAAGATAATTTCAGCATGGAAAACATGCTACTCCCTGTTTCGAGCAGTGAACTTATCGCCAGTTCGCCTGACGCCGTAGACGCGATCAGGACTGCGGCCGGCTTGGCGGACGCGCAATTCACCGCACTCTGTCTCCCCGTTATCCGCGCATACGCGGACCATGTCCAACGGCTTCCGCTAACCTCCGCGGCATTCGGCTCGCCAAAAGGCGCTTGGGACTTCGGTCTCGCAGCCGCGATGGTGGCGTACCGATATGCCGGGACCGTCATTTTCTTCCCGACTCTTGGGGCGGAAGAGCGCCGATCGCTTGAACCGCAATGCCGCTATATGGCCTTTCTTGCGACTCTTGCGACTGCCGTCGCTACCGTTGCAGAGGCAAGCGTCGTGGTATCTGGTGACGACGAATATCATCCCTTGAGCGTGGAAGGCACATTGGCCACTTGGCTGGCCGCGCATCCATCGGCCCGGTTTTCCTGGCGCGTTCCTGCTGCGCCGCTGAGCGCACAGTCGGGCGCCGCTATCGCGGCAAACTTCATCCCAAAACGCCTCCTGGGAAATTTCGACCTACGCGCGATCCTGATGATGTACGAAGCCATCAATCCACGGACGACGATGAACGGTGTCGAATCAACTCTTGCTCGCGTCGTGCGACTGGCCGTACAAGGTGTGCTGGACCACTATAAGGCAAAACAAGCAGGCACCTTCCACATCGGCGCAAGTGCCGCATCCATCGCACCGGCCGAGGTGGAGAAGCTTGCCAGCGGCATGATCGCTGCAGCCAATCCTACTATCCTCGCGAACCCGCTCGAGACGCCGGCGCCAGCTCCCTCCGCCTCGCCAGCGGCGACGACCGGGCCTGCGGCCAACAACAACAGCGGTTCCGGCACCGCGCCGGCGCAGGATCAGATCGCAGCGCAGACCGCGGTCCAGCCGCACCAGGTCGCTGTCGCCACGCCGTCGGTCGTTACACAGGGCGCCGAAGCGCCGACGCCGTTCGGTGCCGCCCAGGACGGAGAGGAGAAACTCGCACGCGGCCATAAGGTCCTGCGCGAGTGGTTCAGCGCGCTCGCCCAGCATCCACAATTCCACGTCTTGAAAGACCAGCTCGTTATGAACGACGCGGGAATTGAGGTACCCGTTTCCATGCTCGGCATGTTCGGTGTCTCAGGGGCGACGATCCGAAAAATGATGGATGACGCTGGACTGATTCTCGGGCGGTCAGCCAACGCACGCGGCGTGATCCTTCACCCAGGCCTGCGTGACCGGTTCATCACCAAGTAAAAAAGTAACTTCTAATTCGACCATACCTACCCTATGTCCCGCACCTACCACGACATGTTCCGGCCCGTGTATGAGCTGCCTTCCTGCCTTACCTGGGCAGCGTCCTCGGTTCTGCTGACTGCGCTCCACCCGCCGATGTGGCCAGTGGCCGCAGCCGCCGTCGTCGGCGCCTCGGCGTTGCGCGGCAGGCAAGCGATTGACCTTTACCGTTTCCGCGCTTCGCTGTCGGCGCTGCGCGTCGAGACAATCACGGTTGGGGATGCGCTCGCGATTTCAAAGCGTCACCTCAAACTGGACGGCGCAAAGCGTAAAGAAACTGATGGCAAGGGCGGCTTCTGGCTAGGCCGCGGGTTCCGTTGGACCCAGCAGCACGCCGAAATCTCCCGCCAGATCATGTTCCGCAGTCCGGAGGAGATTCAAGGCCCGCCGAGCTGGCTTCCAGCACCTATTCTCAAGTCGATTCAGCCCAAGAACTTTGTTCCCTTGAAAGCGGATAGCGTGGGCGTATCATGGATACACGGGATCAGTCCAGACGAAGAGGAGCTGACCCTGCCGATCGAGGCATTGCCGGGCCACACCCTTGTGGTGGGCACCACGCGCGCCGGCAAGACCCGACTATACGAATTGCTGACTACCCAGATCGTCCACGCAAAAAAGATTCTCATCATCATCGATCCGAAAGGGGACAAAGACTGGGAACAGCGAGTGCGGAAGGAGTGCGAGCGTGCCGGCCGCAAGTTTCTTTATTTCCATCCGGCCCATCCGTCGAAGTCGATCCGCATGAATCCGCTCGCCAACTGGAATACGATCGCAGAAGCCGCAACGCGCATTGGCCAGCTCGTCGACGCCGAAGGCACGTTCGGCGCCTTCGCGTGGAAGACGCTGTTTCGCGTGATGCGTGCCCAGGTGGCCGACGGCATGCGCCCGAACATCAGGACCGCAAAGGAATACGTCCAAAACGGCGTAGAGCCGCTTCTGGAAAGCCTCTTGAAGAAAGCCCTGTACCAGCGCCTCGGCGGCGCATGGGATCAGGACCTCGATACCTTCGTCGAAAAGCAACCACGCGGTAAAACCTCACCGTTCAAGTCCGAACGGCTGGAAGGCATGGCCGGTAAATTCCTGTCCTTGAAGATCAGGGATGAGGCGATCGAGGCGTTGATCGCGATGGTGAACCACAGCAAGGAACACTACAGCAAGATGATTCAGGTGCTTGAACCGATCCTGGAAATGCTCGGGTCCGACGAACTCGGCGCCATGCTTTCTCCGGACCCGCTCGACCTGAACGACACGCGCCCCATCTACGACACGCAGAAAATCATTGAAGAAAACGCGGTCCTGTACGTCGGCCTGGACTCTCTGTCGAACAAGATCATCGGCTCGGCAATTGGCTCGATCCTGCTAGCGGACATCGCCAGCGTGGCCGGTGCCATCTACAACTTCAACGACAAGCCAGAGGACATCTACCTTTTCATCGACGAAGCCGCGGAGGTGATGAACGAGCAGGCCATCCAGATCCTCAACAAAGGCGGCGGCGCCGGCATCAAGGCGTTCATTGCGACGCAGACCATTGCCGACTTCGACGTCGTGTTCGGCTCCAACGCCAAGACCGGGCAGGCGCTGGGTAACCTGAACAACGTCCTGTGCCTGCGCGTGAAAGATCCAGCCATGGCCGAGTGGATCGCGACCTCGTTCGGCAAGACAGCGGCCCGCGACGTGCGCGTGACGCACACGACAGGTTCCGGTTCATCGAAATCGTTCACAGAATTTAGTGGTTCAACAGCGCGGGCGTTGAGCGAAGTCGAAATACCATTCGTAAGCGCGGACTTGCTCACACGCCTGCCTGGCTTGCAGTACTTCGCATTTTTGGCTGGAAGCACGCTCTACAAAGGACGCCTGCCGTTGCTGCAATAAGACGCCACGGTCATAGGGAGCTAATCGGCCCAATTTCGTACATACAATCTGACAACAGACGTTGTTAGAACAATACGAATATGAGTAACAGCAACCGTACGGCATAATTTCCTACAGACAATTTGGAAAGAAAATGCAATCATTAGTAAAGTGTAAAGAGACTCCGATGGAGGCGCAGATGGATAAAAAACAATTATTAGCTGAGGCTGTAAAAGCGGCTGGCGAGCAGTCGAAGGCAAAGCAGCTGTGGGTCATCGATTCGATGATCGAGAACATCGCAATGGCGTTTGCTGAGTACGTGGGCATGGTCTCAATCGACGAGAACGGTAAGCCACTACTTGTCGGAGCGATCAAGCGCGCAATGGCCGCATACGAGGCTTACGAGAACTCGCCCCGCGCGGCCCGCGCTGCGTTCGTGCGTTCGCTCCTGTCGAACAGCCAGGACGTGTTCGCCCAGCAGGTATACGTGGCTACGCCGCGGGGCGACATCGCATGGATGCCGTTCGTCTCCAGCGTCACCGAATTCCTGGGACATTACCCTGGTGCGCAAGTCGACGTGGAACGACAGGAATGCAAGATCGCCGAGCCGATCACGAACACGTTTCTGATGACGAAGATAATCCCGGCATCACTGCTCGATCAGGCATCTCTACTCGAGCTGATTGGCGACCCTAACCAGCTCGCGTGAAGTAATGGCTATTCATCCGGTAAGCGTCAAAAATACGTTCGGCAGCCATTTCATTTTGTGGTCGATATTTCTGCCATTGCTGGCGCTGATCTTCGTTCCGCTTTTTATGCCGGATCAAACCTTGACCCAGCCAGAGGTTGAAATGGTCGCGTCCCTCGGTGTTGATACCGCCGCGATGACGCAGAATGTCGATACGCGTTTTGCGTCGATGTTTGTCGAAAGCGGAATCATGGCGAAGACACAGGAATTCTTCGGCACAACAAAAGGGGGAGTGCTCGACTTCTCCAATGGCTGGATTCACGGCGTCTGGCTTATGTTATATAAGGCGACCTGGCGCTTCTTCGCCCTTAAATCCATTTTCCTCCTTCCGATCCTGGTGCTGAGCATTGCTGCGGCTGTCGATGGCTTCACGGTGCGGGCAACGAAAAAATATCGGTTTGAAAATTCGAATCCGGTATTCTTTTACTCGTCCATGCATATCATGGTTTTGATGTTTGGACTTTTCGCCTTCCTGCCATTGGCGCCATTTAGCCTTTCGGCAATGGCCTTGCTCACCATTGTTCTACTTCTCGTGGGTGGTATCTGGCTCACAACATCCAACTTCCAAACTGGATCGTGATAAAAAAAGGCGCCGGACAACAGCGCCTTTTTTTATTCTGCCGCGATCCTTCGTCGCGCCACCGCATTCCTCGCCGCCTCCGCAAACGATAGGTTCGGACTGACCGCGATCTCGATCGCGATCAAGCGATCCGATTCGCTCTCGGCCTCTTGGCAGAGAGCCCGTAGCTCGCTTAGAACTGCCAGCTGCTCTTTGGCTGAAATGCTTTCTGCCGCGCGACCAGCCGCAGTTTCAGGCATATCCAAAGCGGCAACCTCTGGCTCGACGTCGGTTTCGCCATTCTTCGAAATGCCCCGGATACGGCCCCAAAAAACATATAACAACACACCAATGACGAGCACTGCTGTCGCGACATTATTTGTAAAAGAAGCGTTATCAGCAGAACCGACCAACTTGGCTGCTACCAGGCCGGGCAGCATGCAAACGATCATCCTGAACCAGAGACGCTCGTCCATCATGGAGATGAATTCAGCAAAGTCCTTTGGCATTACAACTATCCTTCTCGGTCGTGCGTCCGTTAAGCGACGCGGGTTTTTCGTGATTTCTTTATACTAAAATTTAAAGAGCCAGCATATCTCTTCAATTCCTCGTCAGAGAGGGACGAGGCAAGGTAAGTTACCTCGGAATGCGGGATCTTTCCTGTGCTGGTCACTACGGTAAAAATCCGAAGCAGCATCGAGGCTAGTGCGTCGGAGTTCATATTGTATGTTCGCTGCAGGGCCTCCCACATTGCCTGTTCGCCTCCAGTCAAGGTAAGCCTTTTCTTTTTTTCCGTTGCCGTAGCCTTTGCCCATTTATCGGCAAAGTTCGTTTGCAAACGCTCTAGTAAGTCTTCTCTGAACGGTCGGCTTGACTCTAAACCAGAAGCCTCTAAAGCCACCGCTATATCTCTTGGCTTAGGCTGTCGCTCAAACTTTCGTGCCAGCTGATCGGCAAAGCTCTGGATTATTCTTTCGTGTTCGAGCGGTATGAGACTGCGGATTTCCCGCATAACCTCGCGATCTGGAACAATAGACGTCACCACTGCAATTGCAGTGGTTATTTCGCTATCCTTGATACTGTACCGAAGATTGCGATTTAATTTGTCCAAGACCTGCTGATACTGCCCGGCCGTAATGCCGCGAAAATCTCTCATCTAATTAAAGTAGTAAATGGCCACAACGCGGGTTTTTCAATATTAACCTGCGTTGATTCAGGCGCAAGCTGGCGTGTCCTACCGCCAGTGCCCGAAACCGCTCATGCGCAAGCGAGTAAGCGATGACTCGTAGGAGGAAAGGGCGGCAACAGGTTCTTGCCGTGCCGTAACTGTAGCGGTTCCCGATCCGGTATGGGAAGCGTTCGCTTAAAAAAGTTGGCATGAGACAAGAAAAAGCGTTACAGTAGCGCTGTCGCCATGCGGCATTGTTGTTCCCCTGCGTCACCCCATACTCTGCAGTTCCGCTTCCCTAATGCCCAGCCATTAGCGAGGCCTTCACATGGCCTAGCCCATTTCACACAGCCGCACTGCGGCAAGGAAATGGCATGCTTCCCACCCTTCTCAAGTGTCCGAGGGTTGGACACAAAACATTCGAAAACTCCCTTCCAAGTATCACCGTTGGCGATGCCAACACCCCGAATCAAATCTCGAAAGTCATCCGGCCGCATTCCTGTGTGCTCGATGAGATGCAGATGCAGTACCAACCCGGCGAGCTTCAAAAAGCAGACCTCGTCGCCGCGGCAACGATGTTCACGCACCGTCGCTGGGTGCTGCTGACTTTCGATCAGCACAAGCATTTGTTTCAGCACTCTGCGTGCTGCGTCTTCCAGTTTCAAACCACCACCGCCTCCGGTGAGAACTTCGTCTTCGGTATCTTCATCACCGACGGCGACCGCAACCTAATCGACTACTGCGTTGACACCGCGCTTGCTCACAAGCGCCGGCCAGTCCTGCATCGCCTCATGCGTGCAGTCTGCACCGCCACGTCCGTATCTCGTCGCCTCGACCATTGAAAGCTTCACATCATGCAAATGCACTCCCTGCAATCCCAAGGCCTGACCCTGGCCGATATCCCGATGGGCTTCTTCCCTGACGACGCTCTGGACGCACCTGTAACGCCCCGCGCGGCCACCGCGCCGGCGCCGTTCGCAGACGCGGCCCCAGCGAAAGCTGCCGGTCCGGCACCAAGCCGTGCGGTCAAGCTCGCTCGCGCCAAGACTGGCGAGAGTGAACTGCGGCTCCTGGCCGAACAGGACGGCGACGCAATTCGCTACGTCCTGGTCAAGTCGACCATCGCACCCTACGCCGTAAAGCGTGAAGTGCTGGTCGATGCCGAAAAGAAGATCCCGCTGAACTACCTGCAAGCGACTGAGGAATTCGACCGTCGCGTTGCGCTCGCCTATCCGGTGGAGAAGCTGCGCAATGGCAAGACCGTCGAAACCCACCTGAACCTCCTCTAAAACTTACTTCGGAAAATCATCATGGCTCATCAACTCACCATCACCAACGGCGGCATCGCGGAAATGGCATTCGTCGGCGAAACGCCGTGGCATGGCCTCGGCCAAGTTCTGCTGCCTGACGCTTCCATCGATGAATGGCGCCTCGCGGCCGGCATGAACTGGGACATCATGCGCACGCACGTTCAGTACACGAACGGCGAGCTGCACGATTGGAAAGAAAACCAAGTCCTCTACCGCAGCGACACGAACAAGCCTCTGGCGATCGTCTCGCCCAAGTACAAGGAAGTGCAGCCGAAACAGGTTCTGGAATTTTTCCGCGACCTGGTCGAAGTCAACGGCTTCTCGCTGGAGACTGCAGGAACGATGAAAGGCGGCCGCCGCTTCTGGGCGCTTGCCAACACCGGCCTGGGCGGCGAGGTCGTCGACGGTGACAACGTCAACAGCTACCTTCTGCTCGTGACCAGCTGCGATGGCGGCTTGGCCACCACCGCGCAGTTCACCAGCATCCGCGTTGTGTGCAACAACACGCTGCAGATGAGCCTGAACGGAATCCACGGTACGCGTGTCTCGGTGCGTCACAACACCGAATTCAATCCGAACAGCTTCAAGGCTGAGCTGGGCTTGAACGCCACCGAGGTCTACACCGACTTCATGGACCGCATGAAGGGCTACGCAAATACTTCGCTCTCCGGCGCCCGCGCCGAGGAAATCATCGAAGAGATGTTTGCGAAGAAGGGCGTCACCGTCCCGATCCGTGCAACGAAAGGCTTCAAGACCGTGCTCCAGCTGTTCAACGGCGTGGGCAAGGGCTCGCAGATCGATGGCGTCGCTGGCACTGCATGGGGCCTCGTGAACGCCGTGACGGAATACTCGGACTTCCACATTCGTGCGAAGAACCAGGAATACCGTCTCGACAGCGCGTGGTTCGGCGCCGGCCGCGCCCTGAAAGAAAACATCCTCGAAATCGTGGCTGAAGTTTAAGCCAGGCCTCACGGCCAAAACCCCTCTCACCGGGGTTTTCTCATACGGTGCGTATGCGAAAGCCCAAAGTAAATTTTCGGTACCAATCTGCCCGGCAGATTTGTGCCACAAGCACGCGACCTTCTGACGCCTCGAACGAGGCATTAAGTGGATTGACAGGCATACGCCTGTCACTAACTTGCAACGGCGAACGCCGCGAAGGAACCGCAATGAACGCACCAATGAAACTCTCCGTCCTTTCGACCAGGGCGGCAAACAACGACCAGCAAATCCGCCTGGGTGGGAAGATCCGCGCCGGCATCAAGGTTTTGACCAAGGCCGCGCAGAACAACCCCAAGGCAGTCTCCCTCTACAACGACGGCGTGGAAAAGCGCCACAAGTTCACCGACATCGAAAAGCGCATCAAGGATGCGACCGGCATTGCCAACCCGATGTTTCCTCGCAATACCCCGTTCTTTAACGTCGCAGCCTCCGATTTCGGTATGCCTGAAATCGCCGCGCTCATCGTCGACACCTACGGCGAAGTCCGCACCGAGCACAGCCCGAGAAAGCAGCTGTACCGCTTTCCTGTCGTGTTTCACTCGGACGACCTCAACGCTGTCTATCCCAACCAGTTCAAGCGTCACGGGATGGAACCGCATTACGAGTCGCACTACGGCGAAGATGGCGAACGATACTGCCGCTACCTTCCGCCTGTGTCCGACCAGCAGGCTGCCGAAGTGCGTGCACGCCGCATCAAGAAAGTAATGCGGCGCGAGAAAGTCGTGCGTGGCCGCTGCGATCCCGGCTCGTGCCATGAGTTCGGCCAGGGTCAATGCAAATTCCGAGGCCGCCTGCTGTTTTACGTGCCGGGCATTCCGACCACTGGAATGCTTGGGATGGAGACCAGTTCGGAGTATGCAGCCGAGGGTATCTGGTCCGACCTCGAGCGAATCCGCGATGCGCTCGGCACGATCCCGCGAAGCAACCCCAACAAGCCTGGTGCCCCGATCTTCTGGATCACCAAGTCGCTCGAACCGCGGACGTATTTCGACGAACACGGGAAGAAGCAAAGCGGCTTCCAGTGGGTACCGAAACTGCAGGCCGATATCGACATCGGGGCGCTCCTGAGTAGCGGCAAAGTCTTAGCCTTGCCGTCGGCACATACGCCGGTCGCATGGCTCTCGCAACCGAAGGGAATGCCAGATGCGGTGCTGCTTCCACCGGCAGATGCCACACCAGTCCAGCCCGAAGGGCAGGGCGCTCCAGACGTCAACGACCAACTAGACCAGCTGATCGAGGAGATGGGCCTCGACCAGGACACGGTGATGCAGTATTTCGACGTCAAGATCGCGCAGTCCTGGGAAAACGACCCGGCGCACGTCGAAACCGCGATCAAGATGCTCGAACCCCTCAAGCGTCTCGGCAACGAATGCGCGGCCAAGTTGATCGGCCTGTCCGTTCGCGTCTCGCAGATAGGCATCGAGCCCCGTGACTTCAACGCTTACGCCTTCGCCCGGTATGGCAAGGGCTACACGGCGAAGATCGATGTGCTCTCGCGGATCGAAGCGGAAATCGAGGCACTGGCGAAGCTGCCTCGCGAAGCCGCGATCGCACAGGTCAGGCAAATCGACACCGCTGCGCAAGCAGCATAAGCAACAGGCGTTCGGAGGATAGTCCACTCGATGGCGTCATCGTGCTCATGCACGGTGACGTCCTTCGACGCCGCCTTACAGAATTCAGAAAACATGTACACGCAAATCAAACCTACCCCGAAACCATCCATTCCCGTCTTCGTTATCTCGGGAGACCCAGAACCTTCCACCTCCTTCGTCGCCGGCCGGTGTGTCTGCAAGACCTGCAAGTCGACCGACCTGGACTTCTACCGCTACCTTTCCGACGCGAAGTGCGCCGAATGTGGTCAGTGGCAGAACGAGGATCCCATACCCGAGTGACCGAACTACAATCCCTTGAACTGATCCGTTGCTGTGGCTCCAACCACAGGAACGGATCAGTTGCAAGTGGTCAACTTTTCGGTTAATCTCCTGTTGTCGCCCTGCGGCATTTTTGTACCCAGTTCCCCGATAGCGCATAGCCGCTTACCAATACTGACTTTCTCGTGCCCCTTGGCATAAGAAAGTGTGTGTCACCACTCCAGATTTCCCTCGCCGGTTCCCGGCATAATTTGGAGACTTCCCATGCAAGTATCTGGCCACATCCAGAGCAGCGTCGCACCCTCTATCGTTGACGCATCCCTCGCAAACATCGAAAGCAGCCCCCCCGTATCCGCAGTCAAGCCGCTCGTTGCAGCGCTCGCAGCCGCCGCTGTCGTCGACGCTCCTGCCACTGCACCATCGGCCGCTCCGCTGGAGTCGACCGTGGCCGCAGCACAGGGCGATGCGCCTCCACGTGGCCAGCCTGGTTTCGTGAAGGTCAAGTTCCTCGTGCGTGGCAATAACCCGCGCGAATACTTCGACCCGAAGGAACTCGAGGACCTGACCGCATCCGTGCGCGAGCACGGCATCAACCAGCCGATCCTGGTGCGCTCGATCGGCGACGATCAGTACCAGATCATCGCCGGCGAACGCCGCTACCGCGCGGCCCTGGCCGCGCACGGCGAAGAGTACGACATGCCTGTCCTGATCCGCGAATGCAGCGATTCGGAAGCCCGCATCCTCGCCAACATCGAAAACACCTTGCGTGCGGACATGTCGGCAACGGAAGAGGCCCGTTCCGCGGCGATCATCGTCGGTGAAGTGAAAGGCGATCGCGACGAAGCTGCGCGTCTGCTCAGCTGGTCGCGCTCCAAGCTCGATTCGCGCCTGGCGCTGATGAACTGCTCCGAAAGCGTCCGCAAGGCGCTGAACGAACGGACCATCAAGCTGGGCCACGCCGAGCTGTTCGCCTCGCTCTCGAAAGAGAACCAGGACAAGATCCTGTCGGCCGTCATCGAACGCAGCCTGTCGGTCGCCGACCTCAAGTCGCTGATCGAGAAGGCAGCCGCGAAGTTGAGCGCCGCCATCTTCGACAAGGCGGACTGCGCGGCCTGCCCGCACAACTCCAGCGTCCAACGCACCATGTTTTCCGAAAGTGTCACGGACGGCAGCTGCACCAACAACGCCTGCTACAAGACCAAGACGGAAGCTGCGCTTGAGATTACGAAGGAATCGCTCAAAGACGAATACCCGGTCATCCGGATTGTTCGTGCCGGCGACAACTTCGCTCAAGTGAAGCTCCGTGCTGACGGTCCGACCGGCGTCGGTGAAGCCCAAGCAGAAGCCTGCCGCGGCTGCGCTGAATTCGGTGCAGCAGTCAGTGCGCTTCCCGAGCGTATGGGCATGGTTTTCAAGGACCAGTGCTTCAACACTGCCTGCAACCAGGAGAAAGTCGCCGCCCGTATCCGTTCGGAGAAGGAGGCCAAGGACGCACTCGCAAAGGCAGCTACTGAAGCCGCTGGCACCAAGGACGCACCGAAAGGGGCAACCGAGGCCAAGGCAAAGGAAAAGCCGGCCGAGGTGAAAACCACGGTAAGCGAAGGCGACAAGGTCAAGGCGTACCGCGAGCAGGTTTGGCGCGTCGCGATGAAGAAGGAAGTCGGCGCCTCTTACGAGCTGTCGGTTCGCTACCTCATCGCACTGGCAGTCACCGGCAACATTCGTCACGTCAATCAGACTGGCATGACGAAAGTGTTCGAGAAGCTGCTCGGCGCCAGTAAGGCGAACGATCTGCAGAAGGTTGCAGAGCAAACGCAGCAGATGTCGCCCGACCACATGGACAGCGCCATGCTGATGCTGGCCGTGTCGGCGATGGAAGAACTGCCTGTGCCTGAACTGACGCGTCTGGCCAAGCATATCAAGCTCGACCTCACGAAGCACTGGAAGATGGACGCGACGTTCCTGGCCTTATTCACCAAGTCCGAGATCGAAGTCATCGCGAAATCGGTCAAGCTCGACAAGGCTCTCGGCGACGGCTTCAAGAAGCTGTTCACCGAAAAGAAGGAAGTGCTGATCGAGAAGCTCCTCGCCGTCATAGGCTTCGACTACTCGGCCGCAATTCCTCCGGTCCTGATGTACAAATAATCCTCAATCAATCGACTCAAGAAAGCGCCGTTCTCGGCGCTTTTTTTACAACCATATCCAAGGAAATCCCATGTTCGTAGCCCTCGCTTCGATTCTCTCTCCAAACCAGACGCTGGACCTGGCGGTCACCCTCGCTGCCGACGGCAGCATGAAAGTGGTCGTCAAGCCCCAGCTCGTCAAAGGCTCCAGCGTGTCGCTCGCGATTCCGCTGGCGCTGTCGGCAACCCCGCAAGAACTCGACACCGACTTCGTCGGCGCCCTGATGCGATACGCGGGCGACCGCGCTTCGTTACAGCAGCAAGTCGATACGACGGCACTGATCATCGCGGAAGCGAAGAAATCGGAAGTCGGCAAAGCCTCGAAAGCCATCAAATCCGGCGCCAAGCCTAGCGACTACGTCGCCGGTAAAGCTGCAGATGACGCTGGCGACGAAGGTGAAGGCAGCAATGCGATCGACGCGGATGACATCCTCGACGACGCACCGGCAGCCAGCACGCCAGCCGCATCGGCGCCAGCCGCTCAAGCAGCCCCGGCCGCGGCCGGTACCGACGACCTTCTGTCCCTGCTCGGCGCATAATCGGAGAATCAAATGGCAATCCAAGTTCGAAAACTCACCCGCAAGTTCATCTTCAACGGCGCAAACCTTCCCGAACCTGGCGAGGCGTTTTCGCCCGATGAAGTGAAGGACATCTACAGCAACCAGTATCCGGACCTGAGCACTGCGGTCGTCGGCGAACCGTCCATCAAGGACGACGTCGCGACCTACACGTTCACCCGTAACGTCGGTACGAAAGGCTAACAGCATGGACAGGACCCGCATCGAAGCGATCCTGTCCGGCCAGCCTGCCGGCGGACGTAAGGCTCCGGCCCCACGGCCAGTGTTCAAGCCCTGTCCGCAAATGGAGCAGTCACTTTCGGCACTGCGCCGTCTGCGGACCGCGCCTTCGAATGGTGACCGTCGTCTGGAGCTCACTTCTTCGCAACTACCGCCGATTTTCTAGGCGTTACAGCCCCCGCAATTTGGGGGCTTTCTTCTGCACCACTGCAGACGAAAGCCCTAGTGGCCGACTCCTTTCTTACCGCTCTGCGGAAATGCACAAGGAGTAGCACATGCAACTCAACATCAACGAACTGCTTCACCTCAAAAAAGCGATTCCGTCGCTATCCCTTCCAACCAACTTTCAACTGCCGGCCCTGCACGAGTCGATTCCGCGTAAGGCGCAGCAGATCACCTACGAAACCGATTTCGGCAGCCTCGGCCATCAGCTGCTGGCGGCCGGCATCATCGAGCCCGAAGCCATTTCGGAAGACGCGGCCAACGCAAAGCAGATCGTGGAGCAAGGACTTAGAGCCTGGTTCATGCACCGCATCGGTCGGCTCCAACACATGCGCTTCGATGTGCGCGTGCTAGACGCTGAGTACGCCAACGTGGCCGCAAGGGACGGAGGATGGGAAAACCTTACATTCGACAACGCTACCATCGCACTCACGGGCGACGTAACTGAAATGCGGTTTGTGAGGGACATCGCGCATCACGTCGAAGCCCTGGTCCCCGAGCTTTTCCTGACCGCCTATACGGAGTTGGCTGAGGCAGGCTACCGCACCGTCGAAATACAGCAGCCCATTCGTATCCTCGAAATGGAAGCGGCCTATTCGCTTTGGGGAAACGACCTTTGGTCAGTTACCGACGAAGAGGCTCGTGAAGAACTCCTTGAGCGTTACGGTGAGGAAGAGACGACCGATTACTACATGCCTGATGACATGTTGAAGGCGTACGGACATGGCTTTTGCTTTACGGGTAACCGCATAGGCAAGCCGGTCAAAAAGCGTCGGAAGTTCCCGGACCTCAAGCTCAAGAAACTGGCGAGACACAAGGATTCAACCGTCGCAGGCATTGCCTCGCAACTGTTGAAGCTTCGCCAGGCACGCAAGCGTGTTCGCGAGCTGGGCGCGTCATTCAACCAAGCAGACGACTGCGGCACACGGCCGATGTACGTCGGCTGCATCTTGCTGTTCAGTGGCGACGATCGCGAAACTCACTTCATGGACGACGAGAGCCAGCACCTGATGGAAAGCGGCGAAGGGACGGATATCTACACCCTCGACCAGCTTCCAGTTACAGCCGCCGAGCTCAAAACTCACTTCCAAAAAATCGACGCGCTACTCGATCTGATTGCTCAGATGGACGCGCTGATCCCGAAAATTTCCTATGCCCCTGGCGCGGAGTAAAAAATGAACCATACCCTCAACAACTTCGATATGAGCACTGGCGAGACCAACATCGCCCTATCTCAAGCAATTCTTGTCTATTCGGACGAGTCCAAGTCCCATTCGGGTAGCGTGCCGGCGGCGCTGTATGCAACGGTCCATCCGGTGCAGAACTTTGGCACCGAAGCCAAGCCGGACTTCCAGATCGCGCCTGGTCGCCCGCTCACGCGGGAGGCGCTGCAGGCGATGTTCGAGGATATGGCAAAGCGCCACTCGCTCAACACCGACATCATCCCTGAGAACGTGCTGAGCATCTCGGCCGATCACATGGTCTGGTGGATGCCGGCCGGCGAGCGCAACGTCTTCTTCAACAACAAGGAGTTGGGCAAGCGGGGCGCGAAGGTGCCGCATCCCGCGCTGTTGTTCGCCGTCGTCAAACACCAGTGGTATGTGTTTGCGCTGGCGAAGAACGAACGTCCGGCCGCGGAAACGGCGCTGCAGTTCGCACCGTACTTCAACGTCTACGACTCTTGCGCAATCTGCATTGGCTCGGCCCAGGTCCCGCGCGGGATCTCTGCCTATGCCACGGCACAGTGGGAGAACGCGTTCTTCGATTCGGAGTTCACGCATATCAACGGCAAGGAGAAGAAGGCAACCCATCCGCGCGGCGAATACGCACTGTGGAAGGAGCTGCTGGACGGCGTCTATCCGACTTTCCCGGTCGAGTTCCTGGCGCCGACGAAACTCACCCTGACCACGCTTATGGTCTCGGTGAAAAAAGCACTGGGAGCGCAATGATGGACAAGCGCGACCTCGCACTGCAAATGTCTTGCCCTGTTACGAGCATGCCGATGTTTTCGCCCCTGCCTCCTTTGGAGCAGAGCGGCGAAAGGCTGATCGTCGGACGCAACGGCACTTTCCTCGAGGTGCGCCGCCCCTGGGCGCGCATCGTTACGCAGGTGGGCCCGGCACTGGCTACTACCGTTCCTTTCGGGACGGTGGAAGAAGCTGTCGAGTACACCGCGGGGAAGCTGCCTCGCTGGATGCTCGGCAAATTCGTCGAGTGGGCGCAGGAACAGAGCAACGTCGAAATCGGGGCGGTGCTCACCTGGAATGAATTGACCGGTGAGTATCTGCTGCGCCGCTCGAAATCGAACCACGCGACGTCTGGTTCGCTCGACTATGAACTTCCTCAGCTTGCCGAGGGAGAGCACATCGTCGTGGACTGCCATTCGCATAGCCATCACGCGGCTTTCTTCTCCAAGACCGACGATAGCGACGACTGCCACGCGGTCAAGTTCGCCTTCGTGGTCGGCAACTGCAACACAGCCAATCCAACGACGATGACGCGCCTTTGCGTCCGCGGCGTTTTCAAGAAACTTAACTGGGCATTCTAATCCTATGAAAATCACTCACAACATCCACGCACCCTTACTGAGAAATAAGGTCAAGGTCGTCGTGGTCGGCGCCGGCGGCACCGGTTCGGCGCTCATGCCGCGCCTCATGCAACTGCACTTCGCGATGAAGGAACTGGGCCATCCCGGTGGCCTGCACGTGACGCTATACGACGACGACATCGTGTCGAAGGCGAACATCGGCCGGCAGTGCTTCTTCCCGCAGGACGTCGGCCAGTACAAGTCGATGCTGATCGTGAACCGGCTCAATCAATGCTGGGGCACGGACTGGGAGGCGGTGCCGAAGAAAGTGAAGAAGTCCGATAAGATCAACGCGGACATCATCATCGGCTGCGTCGATTCCCGTAAGGGCCGGGCCGCAATCATGGGCTGTGTCAGCAGCTACCACTGCTACTACATCGACAGCGGCAACAACGAAAACTCTGGCCAGGTCGTCATCGGTGAATTGATCAATCAACCGCGGAAAGCTATTCGCCTTCCTACGGTCGCCGATCTGTTCCCGGATATGGTCGATGCGTCGCTGGATGCAAAGGACGACAGGCCAAGCTGCTCCGTCGCAGAAGCGCTGGCCAAGCAAAGCCTGGTCATCAACAACACGATGGCCAACGAGGTCTTCAACCTGCTGTGGATGCTGTTCCGCAACGGCAAGCTGACCTACTCCGGTAAGTTCGTGAACCTGGAAACCGGCGTCTCCCGCCCGATCGCTCTCGACACGCAAGTGTGGAAGAACTTGGGGTACGAAGCGCCGCAACCCGAAAGTGCAACCGAGGCGACTGAACCAGTCGCCGCGTAATACCGCGCCGCTCCCGAAAGGGGGTGGCGCCGGTCCTCCAGTTTCTCGCCATCTCATTGCGACCGCCGCATCGAGATGTCCATCGCGACACGCTCCGAATTCTTAGCCGGCCACCGGCATCTAATTGGAGCTACACATGCGTGACTGCAATGTAATTGAAGACAACCCTGTTCGCGTCGACGTCACGAGCGCGTTCAATCTGCAAGACCTGGATCTGTTGAGCTATGACCTTGCACTGATTTGCCACTCGGGCGGGAAAGATTCGATGGCCGCGATGCTGTGGCTTCTCGAAACCGGCTTCCCGAAAGAGCGGATCGAACTGCATCACCAGCTCGTCGATGGGACGACTTCCTCACTAATGGACTGGCCGGTAAGCCGGTCCTATGTTGATCGCGTCGGCGAAGCCTTCGGCATCCCCGTTTTCCATAGTTGGAGAGAAGGGGGGCTGGAACGGGAGATGTGCAGGAACGGAGAACGTACTGCTCCTGTCTCGTGGCAGACCATTGAAGGCCCGATTCGTACGGCCGGCGGTGATCGTGGCGGAGAGTCAACGCGACGAAAATTCCCGCAAACGAGCGCCAACCTTTCAGTTCGCTGGTGTTCGGCTTATCAAAAAATCGACGTCTTTGCTCGGGTCCTGACGAACGACGAACGCTTTCAGGACAAGCGCGTCCTGGTCATTACAGGGGAGAGGGCTGAGGAGAGCGCATCACGCGCGAATTACCTCGAGTTCGAACCCCACCGTACCGACTTGCGCAATGGGATCAAGGTGCGTCGACATGTCGATCACCTGCGTCCCATTCACAAGTGGCCGGAGTCGAAGGTCTGGGAAATCATCGAAAAATGGCGTGTGAACCCACATCCGGCATATTGGCTTTTTTATAATCGGGCTTCATGCCGAGGCTGTATTTTTAACGGCCCGGATGAATGGGCAACTCTTCGCACGCACATGCCGGACGCGTTCTACCCGATCGCAAATTACGAGGCTGAATTCGGCGTTACGATCCACCGTCATCTGACGGTGAACGAGCAGGCTGACCGCGGAGTTCCTCATCCGTGCACGCTTGAGATGCTGCTGCTAGCCGAGTCTACGGACTACTACGCGAGCATCATCGTCGACGACTGGAAACTTCCACCTGGAGCTTACAAACGGGGCAACGGCCCTTCATAAAACGCGAGTCTGTCCGAGAGGGCAGGCTCGTTTTTCTTGCCCATGTGCAAAGTGTGCATTACAATCCCGAATGTCGCTACGCGGCATTTTTGTACCGCAATACCCCACTATCTCGCCGCTCTGCCGGTAGCCTGCCCCAGCATGTCATCCGCTCGTCACGCCTATACGGTGTCGATGACGCGTCTCTACCATCTATCCGCTCATCCTGGTCATTCCCGATGAGCCATTGCTCAATCCTTTAATCGTCGCTCTGCGGCATTGATCTGAACGCCTTCGGGCTTCTGCAAACACAGTTTCGATCCCCTGGATTCGAGACTTCAATTCAACTCACTGAGCCCGGACAACCGGAGGAAGGATTTTTAAAGGAAGTAACAAAATGAGAAAAATAGAAGAAAAAAAATGGTATGTCGAACTTGGAGAGCTTGCCGTGGACGTAGTCCTCGGCCTGGCACACTTCTTCGCCTTTGCGATTCCCGCCATCGCCATCCACACGTTTATCGAGTGGCTGACAAAGCTTGGCTACCATGGTCTCGTGATGACGGCGCTGCGTGGGCTCGAACTGGTTTTCATGGCGGTTGACATCTACGCCACATGCAAGTACATTTACCGCAAGGTCAAGAAAACCCACTAAGGAGTAGGCCATGAGTATGAAAGAGTTTCTTCAGCACATGAAAGAGGTTGCGATTGCGGACAGCAAGCTGTTCATCGAACCCTATGTTGCGATTTACAATTTCATCAAACGTGACTTCAACCGCACTGCGGTGAAGAACTGAGGTAATAAAAAAGATATCGAGACCATCGTCTCTATGCTTGTAAACGGCCCCTTCCAAGGGGCCGTTTGCTTGTGACCTTCCGGTTTCTCGCACGACTGCGACAAGCCCACTTCGGGCACCTCCATTTTTCCCAGCCGCGCAGCGGCATGAACTTGGAGATGCACATGCAACCACAACAACCACCCCGCAGCTCGAACACGCTTCGCTCGGGGTTTCGCAACGAAGCCGAACTGGATCAGCTACTCGACCTGGTCGTCACGGCGCGATCGCGTTCGGGATCACCTGCAGCGCCTGCGCCGGCCCAAGCCGAGCCAGCCGTTGTCGAGCAGCCGAAGTCGCTCAACGATTTGTTCACCAGCTATCTGAAATACGAGCGCGATATCCGCGACCTGTTCATCGCCCAGAGTAAGCTCGAAAAGTTACTTTTCGGTGAGGACTGGTCCCCGCGTGTCGATGCCCCGAGCACGCAAGGCATCTACCGCATCGCGACGTCCGCCGTGACCAACCTGATCTACCTGGCGCAGCAACGCTTCGCGCCCTCCGGCGGCACGCTTGAAATCAGCGAGCATCGCAGCCTGGAAGCCGTGGGGATGCAGAACTGGCGGGACGAATATGACCGCCACAACCGCCGCAGCGATGAAGCCATCGTCCCTCCTGTGGATCTTGACAAACTGTGGGCGTATTTGGAAGCCACCTACGGCGGCGACTCCGGTATCGAGGAAGCTCACCGGCAGAATGCCAAGCTGCTCATGAAGGAGTTTCGCCTTGACGAGAACAGCGAACTGAAACGCACCGCCAGCTCCGTAACGTTGATCAGGCGCCTGTGGGGCACGAAGATCGACTACGGCAACAACAAAGGGCTGTACGAGATTGGCTATAACTCCCGCGACGATCTGACCAAGCTTTTCAAAGGCTTGGCCTGTGCATTCGAATGGGCAGAGATGGATCAGCTCTCGATCGAACTTGCGCCGGCACGCCATCGGATGTGCGACTACAACTTCGCATACAAGCCGCGCGACCGCACCAGCTTCACCGGACTGGACATTGTCTACTTCACCCAGCAATGGGAATTTAAGTTCAGCCACGCGGCAGCGGAAAAGCTGATGCTGTACCTCGGCACCTACGGACAATCCTAACCTCAACCCGCATCGTTCGATGCGTTCCAAGCCCTTCGGGGCTTTCCTATCGCTCCATAGGAAAGCTCTGCGCCTGCCAGATTAAACCGCCAGCGACTGGCACTGACAGGAGAAATAAAATGCAATTTCAAACGCAAGACTGGTATGCCCCGCTTCGCCAACTGGCAAGCCTCGGGAGCCTCCGTAGCAAGATCCGACACTTGGGCGACCTGGCCGAGCAGCGCCGGCAAACCCTTTCGCAATACTTCACGCCTGACGAAGTCGCAGCCTGGATGTGGAGCTTCATCGCCCATCTGGACATCACGACGGTCCTCGATAATTCTGTGGGCTCGGCCCGTCTGCTTCAGTTCGCAGTACCAGGACAGCACAAGCTGTTTGGTGTCGACGTCCACGCTGCCACCGTCGATGAAGTCAAGCGCGTCGTGTCGGACGCGGGATTCGAGTGCGAGATCCTCTGCACTGGAATGGAAAACGTGCGCCCGGTCGGGATGGATGCCGTTTTGTGCAACCCGCCCTTCAGCATTACGCTTGAGTCGGTCGGGCTGAAGGCCCATGAGGGTTTTACACGCATGGGACGCCTCGGACCTGACACGAACGCCACATCAGACGAGTACGCGGTTATTCAGGCCCTTACGGCTGCCCGCGTCGTGGTCGCACTCTTGCCACGATCCAGTGCTGACGCTATTCGCGCTGGCACCGGCTGCTGGGCTTCCAAGAAAGTGCAATCGCGACTGCGCGGAGTCTTCGACCTGCCGGCCGCGACGTTCAAAGACGAAAACGCAACGGTCCACACTTCGGTCGTAGTGTTCGGTGAGGGCGCCAGCAAGCGCCAGCCTGTACACCGTGCTGTGGAATCGTTCGATGAACCAGCGCCCGACCTAGACCTGCTGGATCCAGAGTTCAAGAAGACCCGACCGGCCGACCTTCGCTATCAGTTGTTCGATGCGACGGAACCGACGATCACGCTGCCTGTCACGGGAAACCGTTCTGTTCAGATAGCACTCGATGGTCGAAAAGTCCGACTGCGGTATTTCTGCGGCCTGACGCAAGCAATGGTGGCGAACGCGGTACTCGACAAGAGGATCTTCTCGACACAGCATCACAGGCTCCCAAAAGGCGTGCAGTTCAACGGACAGGGCAAGCTGGACGTTGAGGCATATCTCGCCCAGGAACAGCCTGTAGCTGCTTTTAAGGGCTTTGTTGAGGCTATTCGTGAAGCCGGCGGCGAACCAGTCTTGCAACCGAGCGTCCTGGAGACACTCGAACGCAAGGTCCGGCGCCACCGAAGGGCGGCGATGGCCTTGAAGCATACGATCTGGACGAGAGGTGCGTCGAGCATGGCCAGCATCATCGGCATCGCAAAACGCACACACAACGTCGATCCGACGAAGTGGCTTTCCCCCGTAATTAAAGAAGGGGAGGCCGTCGAATTCACGCGGGCGGAAGAGGGAGGCTATCGCTACCAGAAGAACGGTAAAAACTACCTGATTCAAACCGATGACCTCGAAGCCGACTTCGTACTGGAAGGCGCAACGGAAGGCTGGCAAATCGTACACTCCGGGTTGCTGCAAGCTTATCCAGCTGAAGCATCGCGGCTGCGCAAACGTGCAATCGAACTTGGCATCGACAAATGGCTGACATGGGCGTACCAAATGGACGACCTAATCGAGCTGACGATGAAACCTACCGGAGCAATTGCGGCGTGGCTTCAAGGTCTGGGCAAGAGTCGCTTAAACGTGGCGCTGATCCTGCTGTCAGGGGTGAAGCACGGCCTAATCGTGGTCGAGTCCAGACTGATCGATGAGATGCTGGCTCAGATGCAGCGTATCGGAATCGGAGGCGACAAGGTCTGCGTGATCGACTGTCCTGAGAAGCTCAAGCAGCTTGCTCAGATCAATCTGATTTCGTACGAGCGTCTTCGCATGCTGGTCGACGCGAATGCTTCGCACCGTATCACGTACGCGCACCGACTGAGACGCCGCATCGGACTGGTTTGTGCCGACGAAGGCGAGCGCCTGGCCAATTTCGACAGCGATCAATCGAGGGCGCTTTTTCAACTCGCTGCGCGCAAAAGGTACATCAGCACCGGCACACCGATAGCCAACCTGCCGAGGGACATCCATGGTCTGCTGCTGTTTACGGCGGGCGATGGAACAGCATGCCAGCCGTACGGACACAGGAATGGGTACCTTGAAGCGTGGTGGACGCAAGGGATGAAGCACGCGTCGCGTGGCGTCGATATGATCAAGGACCACTACGTGACGATCGAATGGTGCACGCATGCGTTTTCCGAAACGCTGCGTGAAGGCGCAAAGCGCGAAATTCCGAAGCTGGCAAACGTCGAGCGATTCCGAGACTGGCTGGCGCCGCACGTCAAGCGCCGCATCACGAACGAACCAGAAGTAGCGAAGCATATCAAGCTACCCGAGGCGCAGTTCGAGACCAGGATGGTGGAGTGGGACAGCAAGCATCTCGCTTACTACCTCCGAGCGGCCGATGACTTTGCACAGTGGTACCGTGACCGGAGCGACGACGAGAAGCGTAACAACCTCGCAGTCCTTTTAGCCAAACTCCAAGCAGTCCAGATTGCCCTCAACATCCCGCAAAAAGGTGTTGAAGGCTTGGGCACGTACGGGCCGCTTACCTCCAAGCAGCGGGCGGTCATCGACTACCTGGTCGAGCTGTCAGCCGAAGGGAAGAAAGGGCTGCTGTACTGCGAAAATCCGGACACCTGCAAACTCATCTGGAGAGAGCTGGCGGCCCGCGGTATCAAAGCAGTCCAGTTTCACGGAGGTATAAGCATCAAGAAACGTGTGAAGGCGAAGGACGAGGAATACGTCGCCGGCGACGCGGATCATTTGCTGGCAACCAAGAGCTGCGCCAAAGCTGGCTACAATCTTCCGGTCAGTGATGTTGTGGTGTTCTACGACCGCTCGTGGAGTGCCAAAACCGAAGGCCAAGCGATGCACCGTCCTATGCGTGTGGAGCGAAAGGAACCGGTCAAGGTCGTGTACTTCCACGTCCCGGGCAGTCTTGATATCTACCAAGCGCAAATGGTCGAATTTAAGGCGGACTCGGCTCGAGCCGGCCTCGACTGGGCGACACCTGAAAAAGAGGACGATGAGTTCATGCATCTGTCCACCGTCCTTCAATCGTTCGTCGATGACCTCGCGAAGCTCAACAACATATCCGCGCACGACATGCGGAGACTACTGAAAGCAGCATAAGGAAAAATACATGGAAACTACTACCGAGGCAAATGTCCACCTGGGTGACGGCATTGTCGTCGTTCGAAGGAAGGGTTCCAGTTCGCCGGCAATCGCCAACGTCTTGGGCAGCGTCCCTTTCGATGGCGGCACCAGTCTTTATCTCGACCGCCTGATTCACAAGCCATATGAAAGTGAACTTGGCGGCTACGGGATAATGGGCGCAATCTCGAGCATCCTGATCGTGCCGCAAGCACAGTCCGCCCCGGTGGCCGATGCCTAAATCGGCACCGAAGATCTACGCAACTCTCCCGCGCCGCTTTGGCCGAAACGAGCTTGTTTTGCTGGGATTCCAGCAGAACGGCTCGCAGATGGTCAAACGTGGCGCAGGTCGCGTTCTGCACGCGACGGCCAGCTCCCTCGATGGAGCCTCATGGCGGGTTACACCATTGGTACGCCGCTGGCGCTAAAAAATCACTGCCTTCGTTTCGGCAGTCCGTCAACACAAAGGCCCGCTTCGCAGCGGGCCTTTTTTTTGCCTTCATCGCCCGGTGATCCCGGACCAGGCGTGCTTACACAGTGGCGCCCACGACGTGAACGTTCTTGGCGATCGGGCCGCGGCTCGACTGCGCGGCCTCGAATTCAACCTCCGCGCCAGTCATCGCCGCTTCGCCCTTCACGTAGTTCGCATTGAAGAAGAAATCGTTACCATCACGGTCCCTGATGAAGCCGAAAGCTTTTTCGACGTTGAAGAACTTGACCTTGCCGGCCTTCCGCGTCGAGCTCCCGGCCAGGTGCTGGGCAGTCGCCGGCTGGCTCCGCAACGCTGCACGTTGGGCTTCTTCGACCTGGGCCGCGGCCGTCGCGCTGCGCACAGCCGCATCGAGAACACCGATCGACTGCGCACGTTCAAGATCGCGTGCCGACGTCGGCGTGGCGACCGAGCTTTGATCAGCTGCGAAGGCCTTGAGACGGTCGGCGATGCTTTTGGCGACGCCATCTGCCGATGCCATTGCGATGATGCTGCGGTGTCCATCCTTGCCGAACACGACCGAGACTATATCAGCCACCCACACACGCAAGGTGGCGTCCTCGATGCGGGTCAACGTCGAACTGGACTGGGTGTGGCCCTTGAACTGGTTGCCGATGGCGATCTGGCTAGTTTGGAAAGTGCCGCTGGTTTCGATCCAGAGCAGACGCGACTTGAACTGCATGCGCGACCAAAGGAGGTGCCCGGTCTTGTGGCTCAACACAACGACCATGCACAGGGCGATCACGACGAGCAGGACGCGGCTGATTTCCATGCGCTCCATCGATGCGAACTCCGAAGCGTAGTAGGCGCCGATGATGCTGGCGCTGGCGGCGCACACGACGCCCCATGCGTCCAGCGCCAGCAGCAGCCGCGCCGAAGTTACTTGTAGTGCCTCGCCCCAGGTGCTGTATTGCGTGGTGCTGGTCGGCACCGGCTGGGTTTCCTCGACGATGTAGCCGCCGAACGAACCGCGTTCGCCTTCGGAGACGTCAGGCGGGATGTTGGCGTAAGCGCGGTTCGGAATCGAGCGCTCCCACGACGCCTGGAAATCGCGGCTGATTGCGGTCCAGAGCTGCGCCGGGGCGCAGTTCATGGCGATGGTCGTCTGTTCGCAGGAAACGTCCGTGTGCGAAGCGCGATCGAGGCGCGCGATCAAGGCGCAGAAAAAGATGATCGAGGCGACGAGCGACCCGGTCAGCAGCAGGGCAGGGGCGATCCACAGCGGAGGGACAGACAGCGCCGGCAGTACGCGCGGAATCACAACTGGGGCCATGATCGAGAACGTCACTAGCCCCAGAAGCTTCCAGAACGCTCCGTTGGCGGTGCTGGCCTGGGCTTGGGCATCTGGCGCCGCGTCCATGCTCAAGCGGCTTTGCTGAAGGAACGGGCTGAGAAGAGACAGCCCGCTTGCCGGCAGGTAGAGCCAGCTTGCGACACCTTCATGCGCGGTGCCGGAGAACACGAAGAACGACACGATCAGCGATACCAGAAGCGCGGCCATCTGCAGGATCGAGTGGAAGTGCAGCACGGCTGCGGCCTGGATCGGCGTTGGTGAAGTGATCAGGTCCTTGACCAGCGAGTAGAGGACGCCGTTCAATGCGCCTTTCGGCTCGGGGAAATCGAGGGCGCGGTGACGCATTGTGTCGAGCAGGTCCTCCGTGCCAGCGCCCACACCACATGCCTTCACAGGCAGCTCGGCGCACAGGCCCAACGGACAGCGGCGGCCAAGCCAGAAACGGACCTGGCCGAGGGCCTTGATTAGCGTTTTCATGGACACGCCGCCCAGGAGCATAGCGAGCGACAGCGTCACGGCCGCCAGCTTGTCGTTGTGTTCCTGGAACAGGGCCTTCGCGCTGAGGATGACGGCGATCGCACCAGTCATCGTAACGGCCGCGGTGACGAACAAGAAAATGTTCTGAAACCTGTAGGGATTGGGAAAGTCGTTGAGCAGACTGTCCGCGCTGTTGAATTCGTAGCTCATGAGGTATGGTCTTTCAGTGGTTAATACTATGACCATTTAACCATTGAAATTCCACAATGCAACTCAAGTTGCGCCGAGTTTCTCCAACATTTTGATAACAGCGTCGCGCGGTGTGGACGAGTTGGACACGAAGATGCACCGTCTGGTCCTACGCAGCGTCCAAAGCAGGACGGGCAAGGTCGCTTCGCGCTCGGAATGCAGTCCGGGGGTCCAGACGCGCTTTGTGGTGTCGCTGCGGTGCTTGAGGCGCTGCAGGCGCAGCTTTGCAGGCGTCCATACGACGCAGAACACGGTATGGGCCGGCAAGAGCGCGAGGTGCTCGACAGACGACGGAAAGCCGTCCAAGACAGCCTTCGGTGAGGCGGCGGCGTGATCGACCAGCTTTTGAGCGGTGAGAGCGCTCATTGGGCTGCCAGCCCGCTCCCGACGCATCGCCATCATCAATGCAGCAGGGACGTCGACCGGAAATTGCGACGCCTTGGCAAGCCGGCGCAGCACTCCAACGCTCGTGTGCTGGAAGCCGTGTGGTACCAGATCCGCGCCGATGGTGGACTTCCCGCTACCATGACGGCCGAGAAGACAGACCAGTGTCATGCCTTACTTCGGCAGCCGCTGGCCGGCGATCTGAATCTTTTCCCGGGCGGAGGTCAGATGTTCGGTCGCCTCCTGGAGGTCCGGCGCGAGGTCCGGGTAGCTCTTCTGGACACGCTGGATCGTCTTGAGCGCCTCCTTGATGTTGTCCTGACCGTCGCCCAAATGTTCTTTGGCGACCTGGGCGCTGATGTTGCTCGTCATTTCGGTGTTCCTGCACTTTCGGTTGAGGGTTTCTCGCTGGCGCTGACCAGCGGTTCTATGACAGCGCCGAGCTTTCTAAGGCCGTCGAACGCCATCTGAAAAGGTTTGATCGTATCGGTCGTTGCGAGAACGTAGGTCAGCCCGACCACAAATGTAAGCGCCCGAAAGCCCAGGACTCTGCGAGGCATCGACCTCAATCGGCGGAATCTCACTTCGATTCCCCTATCAGGCGCACGTCGATCTTCGGACCATCTGCTGGCTTGGCTGTCGCGCTCGACGCGGCCGGGGCCTTGGCATCGCTCATCAAAACAACGTTCACAAGGCTTTTGGTTTCGTCGCTAGATTGCGCTTTAGGGCGCGGCCGGGCCGGAGCGCTGGGTAGGTCCAACGTTGGTGCCATCGGTACCGGCAGTGGTACGGGCAGAGCGGCAGGGATAGTGGGAGCGTTCATGACCACGGGCGCGGCGACAGCAACCTGAGGCTTCGCGGCCACCGGGCCGTTATCAAGCTGTACCTGAAGGACGTAGAGGTCGCGCTTTAGCTGTGCGATGTCATGCTTGGACTGGTCGACGGCGTCGATTAGGCTGCGAACCCGTCGATAGCCCTCATTCGTCACCAGTACCAATGCGACGATCGCCACCGCGCCTAATGCGCGTGGCCAAAACCGCTCTTTATTCACGACGCCTCCATTTTCGAAGATCAAACTGTAGCAGCTGCGCAAAACATTGCCGCAGCGAAATGTCGTGCAAATTGATACGGAATCGCTTTCGTTGCCTCAGCAGCCGGCTTTCGGCCGGGAGCCTCGCACGGAGTCCTTCTAAAAATCGTGGGGGTTTCGCCAGAAGATAAAAGGAAACGCGGGGCAGCATGTTGCTTCCGAACACTTTTTTACCCGAGGCAAAAATGCAAATCGAAGAAACTGGCTTGAGCACCACCGAAGCGCGCACCGCGATCGCCGAAGTCGATATGGCCGCGAACATGGCCGAACAGGCACTGGACGATTCGCGTCCGGCACCGGCCGCGAACTCGGTCGACGAGCAAGTCCTGGGCGCCGTTTCGGCGGTCAACGTCGACATCCTGCGCAACAAGGCCAAGCGCCAGCGCGAGAAGGGCATCGAGAATCTGGCCAAGCGCCACGACGGCGTCGCGTCCATCATCGCTCGCGCGCAACTGAACGAGCGTGTCGTCGCCTCGGCGTTCGAGCGCTACTTCGCCACCATCGAGACCGGCATCCACGTCATCAACAAGAGCGGCCCGATGTTCGTTGGCGAAGCTGCCGCTGCCAAGCTCGAGGCGTCGATCGTGGAGCGCATCGCCGCTATGGAAGAACGGATCGACGGCGAACTGGTGCGTATTCGCGTCGCGCTGGACGTCCACGGCTCGCGTCCGGACTGGATCCAGCCGGTCTATACCAAGCCGGCGGCCGATCACGAAGTCCAGCTGCGTACGCGCCTGGCCAACCGCGTGCTGGCGGTGTTCCGCAAGCAGGACGAATTCGTCGTGGCGCTCAACAAGCTGTGCTGGAACGACGAAGCCGACGCCGAAGCGATCGAGATGGAAGAACTGAACATCAAGAAGGAAATGCGCGGCCTGGCGCAGTTCATCAGCCGCACGCTCCGCGGCATGCGCAACAAGGTGGCACCGAAGGCAGTTGCCGCAGTCGCAGCCCCGCAAGAAACCGAGGCGCTGGCGGCGTGAACGACATCCTTTCGGAACTCAATCCCCAGCAGCGCGAAGTAGCGCTGCATGTGGGACACTGTCTTTCGATCGCATGTCCGGGGTCAGGCAAGACAAAAATGCTGGCGACTAAGGCCGCTACGCTGCTGAACGAAGGCGAGAAAGTCTGTGCCGTGACGTTCACGCGCGACGCGGCTTTCGAGCTGCGCGAGCGCATCATGAAGCTCGCTGACCCCCGCACCAAAGCCAACCTCCTGGTTGGCACCTTCCACAGCGTTTGCATGCTCATGGCATCGCCCCAAAAGCACAAGGGCGAATTCGGCAGGGCCATCCTCGAAAAGATGCAGTCCCCGTTTTCGACGCCGTGGAATCTCGTGAAGGAGGGCGTACGCGTCGGCTACGTGATCCGTGCGATCCGCGAAAGCTGCGCCAAGATTCAGCTGCGTGACGCTACCCCGCTCATCGAGCTCGCGAAAGAGGCTGGCCAGATCCCGGAGACCCTCGATCCTGAGCTGCAGGAGATGGTGCGCATCTACATCAAGCTGATGGAAGAAGCGCATGTCATCGATTTTCAAGACATCATCCTCAAGACGAATCTGGCGCTGCGCGACAAGTCCATGACCACGCTGCCGGTCGACCACCTGCTGGTGGACGAGTATCAGGATACCGACAAGGCGCAGTACGAATGGTCGGCGCACCACGGCCGCGCTGGCGTCGCGCTGACTGTCGTCGGCGACGACGACCAGTCGATCTATGCGTTTCGCCGTGCCCTCGGCTATTCAGGCATGGAGCGGTTCACGAAAGAGTTCGGTGCCTTGCAAGTCCAGCTCGGCACCAACTACCGCTGCCGCTCCGAGATCCTTGGGGCAGCCGAGACGCTCATCAGCCGCAACACTGAACGAATTCAAAAGCGCCTTTTCGCCCATAAGGGCGAGGGCGGGGTGGTCACCTGGGAACGCTTCAAGGACGCTTCGACAGAATACGCCGCCGTCGCAGAAGAAGCCGCGGGCGCACTGGCGGAGGGCGCGTCGTTCGCTGTCATCGCGCGGACCAACGACGAACTGACCCTGCTGCAGGCCGCGATGCACACCCGCGGCGTGCCGCATCGGAAGACCGACGGCCGCAGCATCTTCGACTGTCCGGAAGTCCAAGTCTACGCGGCGCTCCTTCGCTCCCTCATAAAACCAGTCAGCAACGACCTCGACCAGGTTCTCGCGTGGGCTGGAATGGACAACGACGACGCCGGCAAGATTCGCAGGCTGTTCGGGTCGAGCATCATCATCGGCAGCAAGGACGACTTTCAGAACGCCGGGATATCCGAGCGCGGTATCGAAATCTGGCGCACCTTTGCCAAACGCCACGCGCAATGGAGCTCCCAGAAACAGCAGGGCCACATGGCGACGGTCAACTATGGCGTCTACGAGTGGCTTGCGGAGACGCTGCAAAAACCTCACAACCCCGCCGTCCTAGACGCCGCGCACCAGATGTATGAGGTCGATGACTGCTCCCTGGAAGACCATCTAGCCAAGATGCGTGCGCGAGAGCTGAGCCAAAGCGTCGCCGACAAAAAAGACGCGGAAGCGGAGCAGACCGGGCCAGTAGCGATGCTGATGACTGCGCACGGGTCAAAAGGCCTGGAATTCGATCGCGTGTGGATCGTCGGCCTGCAGGCCGGTTCCTTCCCTTCCGAAAAAAGCTCGCTGGAAGAAGAACGGCGGCTCATGTTCGTCGCCATGACGCGTGCGCGAGAAGCGCTGTTCATTTCTGGCACTAGAGACAAGAAGCCGAGCATGTTCGTTATCGAGGCTGGCCTCGAGCCCGGCTAAAACTCGACCCCATTTCTGCCAGGCATCTAATCGAGTCTACTTTCTTTACAACGACTTACGAGACGGAAGCGCTGGCCACCGTGTCCATCAAACCTTTTCCTACGGCAACAAATACTCTCCAATTTCGCGGTGCTTTTGCGAAATCGCAACTCGGCTCCTGCCCGACAATCTAGCAATGCTCAAAATAGACGAAATCCAAGCCGTACTCGCTGACCAGCTGCGCCCGGTTAAGCCGTACCTGGAGCGAAATGACGTAACGGAGTTGATGATCAACCCGGGCGGCCACGTCTACGTGGAGGCGAAAGGCGTCATCACCTACGAAGGCCAGCTTCTGACCTCGACCGCGATCGACATGGCACTTACCGCCGTGGCCAAGTTCGTCGGGCAGGACGCACTGGCCGGATCGAAATCGGCGCTTGTCGGCGCGAGTATCGAGGACATGCGTATCGCCGGCGCCAAAGCGCCGACCTGTCCCGATGGCTCCTTCCTCACGATCCGAAAACACCAGGACAAAGGCGACCGTCCGACCCTCGAACGCCTGATCGAGATGAAGGCGCTCACCGCCGAGCAAGCGGAAAAGTTAGTTGACCTCATCATTCGCCAGCGCCTCAACTGCATTGTCGCCGGCGCCACCGGATCAGGCAAAACGACGCTGCTGAACGCGCTGCTGAGTCGCATCCCGCCGAACGAGCGCCTGGTGACGATCGAAGACTCCCGCGAAATGCAGCTCGCGGTACCGAACGTGATCAACCTGCTGTCGAATCCGTCGAACGACATCCACGCACGCGATCTTGTCCAGTTGGCGATGCGGCTCCGGCCTGACCGCTTGATTCTGGGCGAGACACGCGGGCACGAGACGTACGACCTGATCAGGGCGTTCAACTCCGGCCACCCCGGCTCCGTATCGACCATCCACGCTGACTCGGCCGAGCAGGCGCTGGATGCTTTAGAAATGCTTTACCAGATGAGTCTTCCGGCAAACGCATCGATGCCGCCTGATCTCGTCAGGCGGTATATCGCCAAGTCCGTGCACCTGGTCGTATTTGCCGGAAGGCGCAACGTCCCCAACGGGGAAGTGACAAACGTGGTTCGACGCATCGAACAAATTTGCTTAGTTAAGGGAGTGGAAAATGGAGAATATGTTTTCGAAAATGTCATCTAAAGCGCAAGCCACGCATGAATACTTGTCGGAGGCCTACCAAGGTATGTCCCCGAAAAGTAAATCGATCATCCGCGGCGTCGCGATCGGCGCGGTCCTGATGACGCCTCAGCTGGCGTTCGCCGCTGACGACGGCACCGGCTTCTTCTGCGTCGTCGCGAAATACTTCAAAGGAATCGTCGGCGGCGCCGCGCTGGTGGCTCTGCTGATGTGGGCGATCGAACACATTCTGGGTGTCGCTAAGCTGCACGACGTCGTCATCAAAGTGGGCATCGCCGCGCTGATCGTCATCAGTGCTTCCACCGTCATCACGAAAGCCGGCCTGGCCCCTCCGGGCTGCGAGACTGGCGTCATGCTGTGAGGACTTCGGTCGTCAACCAGGCGCTGCTCGCCCCGCGCCTGAATAACGGCGTCACCAACAAAGCCCTCGGTTTGTGCTGGGGGCCGGGCGCCTTCATTGCGCTGTTGGTCGCTACCGAAGCGAACCCATGGTATGCGGTAATCCCGTTTAGCCTCTCTTTTGCCGGCCACGCAGCGCTTCGCTGGGCATTCAAAAAAGATCCTTTGATTTTCGCCATGTATACCCGGTACGCGATGATGGCCAAACGCTACCACCCCGAATCGAGAGAAACGCTCCCTGCACCATTCGAGCGACCACACAAGGTCGGTCGCGGTCTGCGAATGTAAAGCTATGCTGAAAATTAAATTTCGTGAAGAGGACGAAGCCGACGTCCACCCCTTGCAGGCGCTGTGCCCATGGATCAACCATGTGACGCCTGGACTGGTCCTGAACAAGGACGGTTCGTTGCTCGCCGCGTTCCAGTACCGCGGCGTCGATCCCGACGATCTGTTCGACGCCCAGGTCGATTCGTACACCGAGCAAATGCAGAAGGTCTTCTCGCGATTTGATAGCCGTGTCACCGCATGGTGGATCGTCGACAAGCGCCGCGATACGAGCTATGTCCCTGGCGACTTCCAGAACGACACTGCAGCCGAGCTGGACGAAATCTACTCCGAGCGGTTCAAGGCTGGCCGGCATTTTTCGACCAGCTATACGCTCTACCTGCTCTTCACCGGTAGCACCGGCACCGATAAATTCTTCGACCGCGTCGCTCGCATCCAGTCGGAGACCGGTGTCGCCGTCACCTCGGCTTTGATGTCGGCCTTGAAGGAATCGCTGTCTGGTCGACAGGCCTTCGCGCGGGACGTCGGAACGCTTCGTGACAACATCATCTCGTTCGAGCGCCTGATCGCCGGCTTCAAGAACGCGGTTCCGCTCAAACTACAGCGACTGGAAGACAACGACTTCACCTCCGCCTTGGGTGCGGTATTGAACCGTGCGAGCAATCCGACAAAGATGCAAAAGCCTGCAGGTGCACTGCTCGACGCGTACCTGCCGCGGAACTATGTCGCAGCAGGACCAGACCTCATCAAATTCGAGGGCAGCCAACGCTCGACCTTCGTGGGCGTCATCGGCATCAAGGGATGGCCATCGGTCACGACGCCGATGCTATTCGAGACGCTGGCGGCGATGGATATGGAAATGACGATCTGCCAGATCGTTCGCTTCCTCGACCCGGGCGAGAGCGCGGCCACCATCGATCCGGCAATCGCGTATTACCACCTGACGCAATACGGCCTCATCACGCATGCTATCGCTAAGGCAAGCGGCAACGAGCCCGAGACAAAGCCAGGGAAGGAATCGATGTTGTATGCCTGCCGCGAAGCCCAGGAGCGCATTGGCGCCGACGGCATCACATATGCGTATTTGGCGATGTCCGTGTTCGTGTATGGCGACACCAAGGGCGACCTCAAGCGCAGCTGCGACCGCGTCGTGACGAACTTGGAAAATAACCAGTTCACCGCCGATCGCGAGAGGATTAATGCGATGCCAGCGTTCGCGGCGCTACTGCCGGGTCAGTGGGCAACGCAGTCCCGCTATGACCTGGTGTCAGTAGAGAACGTCGCGGACGCGTGCCCGATCTACACGATGGATGAAGGACGGCGCGAACATGCATTCTTCTCGAAGCAGGTATTCCGTAAACAGGTACCGCAAATGGCCGTGTTCGGAAACCGATATGGCGGGCGTTTCAATTTCTCCTCACACGTCGACCAGGTGGGCCACATGCTCATCATCGCGCCGACCGGCAACGGCAAGTCGACTTTCGTGAACTTCTGCCTCTCGCAGTTTCAGCGGTATGGCGCAGGCGTCCGAACCATCGTGTTCGACCGCAATCGAAGCTGCGAAGTCGTAACGAAACTTCACGGCGGCCAGCACATCGACTTGAAGAAGCGGAGCACGCGCCTGAACCCGCTCGCCATGATGCGCGATGGGACCGAAGATGGCCGCACCTGGGTCCGCGAATTCATCTTGCGGCGCTTTGCCGAAGGCGGCTTCGTCGCGAGCACCGAAGATCGCCAGAACCTGGACAATGCGCTCGAGCAGCTGTCGCTCGGCGACGGTCCAGTGAGCATGAGCCGGCTGGCCGTGCTCGTGTCCAGGCGCCTTGAGGCCGAGCTTGCGGAGTGGCTGCAGGGTCGTCCGTACGGCATGTTCGACAATGAGGTGGATGACCTGTCGCTGTCGACCTGGACGACGATCGAGATGTCCTCGATCCTGTCGGTCGACCGTATTGCACGCGCATTCATCGACCTCGTGTTCCGGAAGATCTTCACGCAGCTGGACGGCACCCCGACATTTATCTACATCGAAGAAGCCTCGTTCCTCGTCAACGATCCGCGGTTCGCCCCGATCATCGACGAGTGGCTCAAGGCGATCCGCTCGCGCAACGGCTTCCTGTGGATGTCAATCCAGTCGCCAGAGTCCGTGACGAATGCTGAGATGTCGGCGTCGATCCTCGACAACATTTACAGTTTCCTCCTGCTGCACAACAAGAAAATCGAAACGCACCGTCACCACTACCGCAATAACTTCGGCTTCGAAGATCATCAGATCGACATGATCGCTGAGTTGCAGCCGAAGCGTGATTACCTCTTGGTGCAGGACGGCCACACCCGCGTGATGACGACCGAATTTACGCCAGCGGCGCTGGCATACCTGCGCTCGGAAAAAGCCGTGCTCAACGTGTTCGACAAACACGCTGCGGCGAACGAGCCTGGCTGGCAAAAGGATTATCTGAACGAAGTGCGGTCGATGTAACGAATAACCGAAAAGGAGCAGACGAGGATGAATAAATACATCAAACACCTTATTGTGGCCGCCGCGGCATGTGCAGTTACCCTGCCAGCCTCGGCCCTATTCGGTATCGGAGACATTACGTTCGACCCGACAAACTGGATCCAGAATAACTCGGCCGCACTTGCGGGCGTCAGAAACGAAGTCAACACGGCGAAAGCCCTGATCCAGCAAACCCAGGCCGCAATCAACATGGCCAAGTCCGTCAAGGCAATAACGGACATGGATCGTCTCGCCCAGGTGAAGGAGGCGCTCGGCCTTTATAAGCAACTGCAATCTGTAGATGGACGGCTCGAAAATGATTTCCAGCAGTCGGCCGAGCTGACCGAGCGTGTCAAGGCTAAATATGGAGCATCGAATATGTCGTGGGAAGAATACGTGACCTCGCGCGACCAGCTGGAGCTGCAGCAGCGGGAAACCTCGGCGCAGCGCTACCGTGCGATTAACGCCTCGATGCAGCAGACTGCAAGTCAGCGACAAGCCATCGTGAATAGGCTGAATACTGTTGGAGGTCAGACCGAAGCAATACAGGCCTTGGGCGCATCGATTGACGTCCTGATCGGCCAAAATCAGCAGATCATTTCCATCCTCGCAGCCAACCAGCGTATCGCCGATACGAAGAGGCAAGACGAAGTAAGGGACGAAAACAAAAGTAGCGATGAAACCATCAAGCTACTGAACGCTCGACAGCAACGCCTGCGTGACGCTGCAGCGAAATATTGACCTATTGATGTGGCGTTGAGCCATCCATCGCCCGACTCATGCCATCCCAAAGCCACTAATGAACTTCCTAAAATTTATCACTGTCGCCTTCCTTCTCGCGCTGATGACGCTACAGGGTGCGAACGCAGCCGAGACCCCGGCCGAGACCACGGCTCCAGTCGTAGCTGGCAGTTTCTTCGATAAGATGGACGGTGCTGTACGGGAGGTTGGCCGGAAAGCAGGGCGAGAACTTGGCGAGACACTCGCCACATCGGGCTACTCAATCGCTGCGACAGTGACCACAACCGCGCTCGGAATCGCCGGCGCCCTCGCCGTTGTCTACCTGTTCTACGAGGTGCTGCAGTTCCTCAGTGGCCGGACGACGTCAATGCTGCAGGTACTCTTCGACGTCGGTATCCCATGTATTTTTGCAGCAGCTTTCATTAGCCAATACGCTATGTTGCTGCCGAAATTTGAAAAGCTTTTAGATGTATTCCGTCACCTTGGGAGTGGCGGCCAAGATCCCTTTAATGCAATCCTCGACGTATATACAGTGGTGATCGGGAAGGTCACGTCGGCTGTCGGCACTGCGTTTAAGGACATGGGCAAGGCTTTTTCGTTTAGCAAAATGCTGACCGTTTCGCCAAATTTCATGCTGGCCCTGGTCGATCTCATTGCAACTGTATTCTTTGCGTTGGCGGTTCTGGTGTTGCTACTGATCGGCGTGGCCGAAGTTCTTGGCCTTCTGCTGATCGGTCCCTTCCTTTTCGCGGTGGGCGTCGCCTTTGGTCCAATCATGATCGCAGGCTTAGTGACACCCTGGACACGCGACTACTTTTCGAAATGGTTGCAATTTATCGTCATTTCTGCGGGGCTCACCGGCGTAATTAACGTTATCTTCATCATCGCTGCTGGATTGATGAAAAGCGTGGGTGTCGCACAAAACACCAATGAGCCGACTGCTGTTGGCTTGGTGATCATGGCAATCCTCATGTTGACGATTAATAGTATGGTCAGCCAGGCGCCGAGCATTGCGAGTGCACTGTTCCCAGGACATGTGGGCGTGTCGAAGAGTAGCGGCGGCGCGGTCGTCGCTGCTGGCAAGAAAGCTGCGGAAGGTACGAAGAATCTGGGCAAGGGTACGCGTGGTACCGCCAACGGCCTCGTCGGGGCCGGGCAAAAGGCGTTCAGGTTCGCCAAGTCAAGGATGGGCAGCAAGTGAAAACCGTTATAGGGAAATGTATTTAAGACCATGAAGAAATTCAGACTGGCTATTCTGATTTGCTCAACGGCCGCGATGCTGGCCTCGTGCACGACCGCACCTACTACGGGGATCGGTTTCAACTACGAGGTCGACAACGCGAAGGCAAACGGCATCGTCCAAGTGTTCGACCTGAGCGGAAATACGGTCGTGCAGTTGCGGGATATGAATCTGAAAACGACCCATTTCCTCGACGGTAAGAACGCCCCTATCGTTTTCAAGATTGTTGGACAGAATGCCGTCTTGGCTGGAATGTATTCATCCTTCACCGTTTCGAGCCCGGCAGCCGCCTCCCGCGTTATCCGCAAGGAGCCGGCGCCGAACGTATTGCCTGCGCCGGTGACACCTGCGCCGAGAAGCGTGACCACCTTGGCTGGAACTAAGTTGACGGCTGCCGACTCGGATGAAGCAATCGCCGCCGAGATTGCCCGAATGCGAAAAGAAATAGCTGAGCTGAAAACGATGATCGCGGCAGCGGCTCACGAGCCCGCTCCCGACAGGCCGGCGAGTGCGGTCGCCGATGCTGGCCGTGTCGATGCGACTGAACCGAGCGTCGTTATCGTGTCATTCCAGAATAACAGCCGTCAATTCAATCCCGCACATGAGCAACGCACTCAACTGCTCGCTCTGTCACACACTGCACAGAACATTTCCGTCCGCGGCTTCACCGATAGCGACTTCGCGACGAATGGAAGTGTTGCGCTGGCCAAGGCGCGGGCGGAAGCAGCGAAACGCTATTTACTCTCGATGGGCGTGGCGCCGGCCAAGATCGTGGTGAGCTTTGACGGTGCTGGAAAGTTCATTGCCGACAACCGCTCGCCAGCTGGCCGCGCAGCCAATCGTCGAGTCGAAATAGTCGGCACCTGACCGACCTACCTGGACCGACCCCGCCCTGGCGGGGTTTTTTTTTGACCTACAAATCGCATCGATTTCTTATAACCAATCAGGGCTTGTCGGCGGGAAACATTAGAGAAAATGGAGGGATGAAAAATCAGCCTGTCACCACCAAAAAGTCGGCCTCCGGTGCAACGCCTCCGGACTTCGCTCCCGGCCACCTCGCCAAGGAAACCGCGTTGGAGCACTTCGAGCGCGGCGCTCGCCCCACCCTCGAACGCAACCGGTGGTTCCTGATTGCCCTTGTGCTGGCCGCCGGTCATGTTGCGAACGGCATAGGCTGGAACATTGCATTGCCGCTCAAGACTGTGCAGACCTTCCAGGTCAATAAAGTCGATGGCGGCCGACTCGTTGCTGATGGCACGGCAGTCGGAAACTGGGCACCCGATAGTGACTCGATCGCGTACTTCATCAACAAGTGGGCCAACAGCGTGTTCGACGTGAACCGCGCCACCATCGATGGCACCTTAACCGAATCAGGCGAGCTGGTAATCGGCACTGCAAAAGCACAGTTGCAAGAGATGCGCCGCAAGGACAACCCGCTCATTTCGATGCGTGATTATCCGCAATACAGCCGAACCTACGAATTCACCACGATCAACTTCATCAAGGATGATGTGGCGCTTGTCCGGTTCCGTACGATCACGCGCCTGACGCCGGAATCTACGCCAATGGTTGTGACGTACGCGATGACGGTCTCGTTCACGCGCGTAAAGCCAACAACCCGCGCAGAGGTCATGAAGAACCCGGCTGGACTGTTTATCACGAACATCAACCTCACTGAGGAATCCGTCACAAAATGAAGCTCAACAAGATTGCCGCGTTCGTGGCGTTGATGATCCCTGTATTGGCTATCGCGGCTCCGGCACACAAGACTGTGGCGGTCGCTGTTACCGAAGACGTTTCAGCACAGCCCATTCCCGCGCCGAAAGAAAACCGGATCGTTCGCTACACCTATTCTCCCGACGTAATTTTTCGCATCTTGGCACTTCCGAATCTGACGACGCATCTGGAGCTGGGCGAAGACGAAGGTGTAAAGGAAACGCCTGCAATCGGCGACCAGGCTCAGTGGATCGTCACGGGCGGCCCCCGCAACCTTTTCATCAAGCCGCTGCGCTTTGACCTCGAGACCTCGCTCACGATCGTCACCAACAAGAGGACTTACCAGTTCCAGCTGATCGCTGGGCGCAGCACTTCGGCACAGGTCTTCCAAAAAGTTAGTTTTTTCTATCCTGACCGCGAGATGGAAGTGAAGCTGCGCAAGGAAACGGAAGTCGCTGCCGTTGAAGCCGAGCAGAACCGCCTTTCGGCCCAAGTAGTCACGACGAACGTCGATCCGGCATCGCTGGACTTCGGTTTCAAGATCGAAGGGGAGGCGCCGTTCAAACCGACGACCGCATACAGCAACGGTAAGTTCACGTTCCTCATCATGCCAAACACCCAAGACAGTCCGGCGATTTTCCTGCTGGACGGCGACAACAAGCCGTCCCTAATCAACTACCAGGTCAAGGGCAACATGATCGTAGTCGAGCGCGTGGCGACGAAGCTGCTTCTCAAGCTCGGCAATACTGAAGTGCGGATCACCAAGCGCAGTGCCTTTGAGCCGAAGTGGGGGCAATAAGCGATGGCGAAAGATCCGTTTGCTAACCTTCCGCCGATCGATCCGGAGGACCGTGCGGAACCAGAAAACATCGTTGCAGCCGACCATGTCGAAGCTGCAGGCGATGTGTCAGCCGGAAACCCGCCGCGCACCTTGCTCAAGAGCGCTGGCAAGTGGGCAATGCCCCTGATGGGCTTAGCTGTTGGAATCTGGTTCTTCATGCCGGATGACCATACGGCAGCGCGTCGCGCAACGACTGGGCCGGTCGAAGTCGACACTGCTCGCCAGGCTGACGAGACCTCCGCGACGATTAAAAGGATGCGAGAGGAAGCAGCGAAAAAGCCACCTGTCGTCGTTCCGGTCATGCCCAGCTACGTGCCGGCCCAAGGACCGGCAGTCGCTACCGCTGAGAGCCCGGCGTCGTCTTCGGTAGCGGCGCGTCCAAGCATGGGCGCTACAAGCCAGGAAAGCAGCTCTTATACGCCAGCTTCGGCACGGCCACCTCTGCCGCCGAACTACTCTGGCGCCTCCCAGGCACCGTATCCGACTCCGGCCTCACATGTGGACGACAAGGCATCTGAGCGCGCAGCTCAAGCATACGCAGCAGCAGTTGCGAGACAAGAAGAGATTCGCGCCTCGGCGATTGAGGTGACGAAGGTCAAGCTCATGGGCCAAACGAGCAGTGAAGCTGCCCAACCGTCAGTACTGGCTGGCCTGCAAGCCGACATCGCCGACGCCACCCGAAGCGAATCGGAGCGCTCGCAACAGGCAATGCAGGAACGTCTTCTGGCTGCGATGGGCCCTAAAGAGCCGGTCAAGAGCAAAGGCGCAAACGAAGAGTTCTTGGCCGCGAATGCTGCAGCTGCGAACAGCGCCCCCATCCTGACACGCCAGATGGCGCCGCAAGCTTCAACTATCGTCAACGAAGGCCATGTGATCCGCGCGGTCCTCCTGACGCGGGTCAACAGCGATCTGCCGGGCCGCGTGCTTGCCCGCGTTACCTCGGACGTTTACGACAGCAAGCAACGGTTCGTCGTCATTCCGAAGGGTAGCCAGCTGGTCGGTGTGTATAGCAGCCAGGTCGTGGTCGGGCAGGAGCGCCTGCTCATGGCGATGAACCGCCTCATCCTCCCCAACGGTAGCTGGGTTTCGCTCTCTGGCGCAAGCGCTGCGGATATGACTGGCATGTCTGGCGTAGAAGCGGACGTGAACAATCACTTCATGAAAATGTTTGGAAGCAGCCTCGTCCTGGGAGCGTCGACGCTCTTATTACCACGATCGGATACGACTGTCAGCACGCTGCAGAACTTGTCCGGCCAAGCTGGCGGTGGCGGCACGGCCGGCTCAGTCTTCGCTATGTCGCTCAACGAAGTGCTTAAGACGCTACTCGAAAGGAACCGGCAGATCCCGCCAACGCTCAGCCTGCGGGAAGGCGAAGAGTTCATTTTCATGGTCGCCCAGGACATAGCAATGGTCCCTTATCGGCCTTGAAATGACGGACACAGTGTCCCCAGGGTATGCCTTGTAACTCATTGAATACAAAAAGATCACGGCTATGAGCTCGGCAAAAACGGGGTCATGTTTTTGTCTTTCGCCTTCATAAACGTGCGAATCCTGAATTAAATCGGCTCGATATTGATGTCAGGCAACACATGATTTGGCTGACAATTTAGTCGCACAACCTAACGTCCAAAAATGAAACTATTACCTTTCGCCGCCATCCTGACGCTTGCAGTAGCCATGTGTTTTTCTGCCTCGGCTGCGCAAGCTGATCGCAGCTACTACGTGACTGAGCTCGCAGCCCAGCAAAAGTTCGATGTCTACAACGACGGTCACAATACCTATCTCGAATCGATCCCTGGCCTGGTGGTCACTGGAGCAACAGCAGAGGGTGAGCGGTTTATCGTGAACGGGGTCCCGCAGCAGATCCGCGGTTTCATGAACGGCAAGCCAATTACCGTTGTGCGGGGCGTGCCACCGGCACCGAAACCAGCTCTTGTACCGAAAGCTGAGCCAGCGACGGTTAGCTCCGAGCTCAAGCGCTTGAAGGATGAACTTGCGGAACTGACTTCTAAGGTTCCCGCCCGCGTCGCTACCCCAACACCGACGACGACGGCCGCCAATGGCCCGGCCTCTAAGAAGGCGACTGGCGCGTTGAGCGCTTCGCATGTGCCGCCTGCAGCGGCAGAGAAGGCCAAGTACATAACTGCTTCAGACGTCATGGTGTACCAAGTGACTCCCGGCCAACACGACTTGCGTACCGTGATCGACAGCTGGGCAAAGGTTGTCGGCTGGTCCGCCGTATGGGATATGGACCGTGACATCCCGATCAACATGGCCGATGCAAAAGAAAACGATTTTCGCTCGGCGGTACGTCGGCTGCTGGCTGCGACGGAATTTGGCGACCTTCCGGCCAAGCCGTGCTTTTACAGCAACAACGTCATCCGTGTCGTTCGTAAGACGACGAAGTGCAACCCCAACGAGTAAATCATGAAAAAGCCTGTCCTCTATCTTTCGGTCCTCTCGACCGCGCTGCTCGCCACTGGTTGCGTATCTACCCAGCTTACGAGTAATACCAAAGCGAGCATCACCACGGCCAGGGCAAGCGCCGATCTGACCCTCGCGCAAGCGACTGCACCGACTACGTCCAAAGCTGCATACGAAAAGTCCCAAGAAGTCGACGCTCCTTGGATTGTCGGCAAATCGGTCCCGCTCGCCCGTTCGGTAGCGCTCCCGCCTGCGCTTCAAAAGGATGTGAAGACCGCGATGATGTTCGATGGCGACAGCTGGGTCAGCCTCAGCGCCGCAGCTGAGCGCATCATGCTGGCCACCGGGATGGTCGTCACGATCCACCCTGACGTCTACCTAGATAGCGCCGCGCTCCAGCGCAAAGCAGTCAAGGACGCGAACACTGGCAGTGCCACCAATAACGGCCAGTCAGCCTTCGCGGCGATGCCGGTCGGGATGCCTGTCGCAGCCAACGTTGCGCCAATTCCGCTACCGCTGCCATCCGCGTACGGGAAGGCGCCGGCCGCGGCGCCTGTCGCAACTGGTGGCGCAGGCAAAGGCCACCGTCCGCCCGAGTCAGCGAACGGCTTCGACTTCCCGCGTGTGAATGCGCCGTTGTCGCAGGTGCTCGATATCATCGCCACGAAGCTGGGGATCAAATGGAAGTATGACTCGGCATCGAACAGCATTCGCTTCTATCGGATGATCACGAAGACCTGGGAAACGCCATTCATGGTGTCCAAGGCGAGTTATAAGTCCGCGCTCGAAGGCGAGACGACTAACTCGACGAACCAAAACGTCGTGACCAATCGGAACACTACTTCGCCTGTTGGCGACGAGTTGAAGGACCTGGTCGAACTGAACTCGATGCGCGACAGCCTGGAGACAATCATGACCCGCTCGGGTCAAGCGTTCGCGAACCCGGCTACCGGTGCAATCACGCTCACCGATACCCCTGATGCTGTCGATGCAGCCGATGAAATTATCAGGAACGGTATCAAGTCGCTGTCGCGCATTGTCCGCATGCGCATGCAAACCATCAAGGTCAGCTCGAAGACCAGCGGCGAGGCCGGCGTCGACATGTCGGTCGTTGTCGCACGTGCCCTACAAAATCTACCCGACTTCCGCATGTCGTTCGGCACGCCGACCGGGATTAACTCGAACAGCGCCGGCGCGATCGGCGCGCAGGTCTTCTCGGGATCGGCCGCGGGCAGCCGCGCAATGATCACGGCGCTGCAAGATATCGGCGACGTCGATGTCTCCAACGAGATCCCGCTGTCCACCCGTAACCGCCGTGGCGTCACCTACACCGTGCGCAATACCTTCTCCTATGTGGCATCCACAACCCCCGCTGCTGCGACGACGGGGGGCACGGGCGGCACGCCAGGCATTACGACGGCGCAGGACACGGTCGGGCTCAAGCTTTTCTTGGTCCCCGAAGTCAACCGCGATACCGTCACGGTCAACATTTCGCTCGACCAAAGCACGCTCAAAAGCCTTGAAACCTTCACCTCGGGCAGCGGCGCCAACGCCCAGTCAGTCCAACTCCCGAACAAGGATGGAGAAGGCTCGTCGCAGGTGGTCCCGATTCGCAATGGCCAGACGATTCTGCTGACCGGCTTCGATACCAAGTCGAACCAGTACGACAAGCGCACTCTCGGCGCGCACCTTCCGGTTATCGCTGGCGGCGGGCTGCGCGCGGCCGAAAGCCGGTCCACGACCATCGTCCTGCTGACGGCGGAAGTCGTCGACGGCACCAACGACTGAGGCGGCGATGATTTTTGACGTAAGTGGCAAGCGCCTCGTCTTCGGCATGCAGTGGGAAGCACTGTTGTCCGAAGCCGATGTGCATAGAAAGGCCCGAGCCGCCAAGTCGCCATATGTATGGACGCAGGATAAGACTTTCTACTACGGCGTGCTCAAAGCCGTGGACCGCGAAGAGAAGTTGAGGAAGCCGCTGTATTCCGGCGCTATCGTGCTGCAGCATCGCTACCATGACGTGCCGAACCTGATGCTCATCTTGGAAGTCCCGGATGGCACCTTCATCGCATGCGGCTTGCACCAGGGTCGGCCACGCAGCGGGTTCGACACCATCGCCCCGGACAGGGAAGCCCTCGATGCGCTGCTCAAGGCATTCAAGGAACTGTGTGGTGCTGCCTCCTTCAAGATTTATGGCGACGCCAAGGTTCCGGGCATTGAACCCGCCACGATGGCAGATATTGTGGGGAGCATCGACAACACTGCGCAGCTGCGCCGTGTAAAAAGTGCTCTCGTCAATCCGATGGCTGCCGTCCTCGTCGGCTCGGCAGTTATCGCCGGCGGCGCCTACCTGGTTCACATGTACAACCAGTACCGTACGGCCGAAGCGCAGCGTCTCGCATTGGCGGCGCAGAAATCCTCGCAAACTCTCTACACTGAGGAACTGGCCGCACGACGAAACGACGCGGCGCTACCGGCGCGAGCGGTAGCGGAAATCCTCACGCCAATACGTGGATTGGGCCTATCCATGGGCGGCTGGCCTCTCGGCAAAGCTACATGCAATGTGGCGATCGAGAAGCAGTTTGTCTGCACGTTCGAGTACTCGCGTCACCAGGAGAGCGCGGCAACATACAAGACCTTCGTCGACGCGGCGGGTAAAACATTCGACAGCGTTGAGTTTGCTGGCGACATCATCAAGGCGACGAAACAGTACAAGTCGAGTGCGCTGGTGGAGCAGGGCAAAGCCATCGACGCGGCCAAGGCGCGGCGAGATGAAACTATCGAATTTGGCTCGGAACTGCAGCGGCTCGCGAAATTCGGCAAGCGCAAGCTCGAAGACCACCAGCCCTTCGCAGTACCTGCAAACGCTGTTGTCGGAGAGCTGACGACGCCTCCCGTCGGCGCAGCAAACTGGGAATTCGCGGGGCCGGTCCGTAGCTTGAAGGGTCTGGCCAGTTTCCCCTCGTACGCCACCATTTCGAAGATCGTTGTGATCTTCGGCGACAAGCCCGCTTATGACCTCCAGCAGTCGATGGCGATGGCCACCGTATCTGGCCGGATCTTCTCGAAACCTAACTGACCTCTAAAACAATGAAGCGCTTCTTTTTCCTCCTTTCGTTTTTTGCCATCTCGTCCGCCGCGCTCGCGCAAGATCAGGTGAGGGTAGGCGACGTCCTTGACCTGGAAGAACGAATCATGGTCAAGAAGATGACGGATGAACTGTCGAAGCCAAATCCGAACGCGCCGCCGGCACCGCCGATCGTGATCACGCCTCGGGCTCCGAAGATCGTGTACCCGACCGAAACCCTCGCCGTCTACGGCACGAGCGCCACCTTCTATGAAGGCCAGCTTTCGATCGGTGGAAGGACCTACACCGTCCGGAATGGCTCACCGGTCCAGGAATACACGGTCACTGCGATCACGCCAGAGGGCATCGTGCTGAGCAAGCTGGTCGCGCCGAAGAAAGTCGGCAAGAAGTCACGGGCGGCTGAGCCGCAAAAAGTTACTTTGTTCGCGCCACTCGCCGCGCACTGATTTCCCGTAGCGACAAGCGGCGACCGAATCGACCTCGTAGAGAAAGCACACCATGTTCCCTTGGCCAAAATCCGAACCATCCAACACCCAGCCGCCGGCGGCCGCGTCTTCCGCTCTGGCGCCGGTGCAGACAGCAGGGCTCGCTACCGTGACGCCGATCAGTACCTATGCCGACCATACAGTGACGGTCGAACATCCTGACGATTTGCCGGTGTTTTCCCGAAAGCTCTACGATGTCGTGGCGCTGGCGCTGTCCCTGAAACATCGTGTGTGCCCGATCGATGTAAGCACCGAATCCGAGCCTAAGCGGTTTGCCGTTGTGCTGCTCCAGAGCGAGCGCAATTCAGACATTGCTGATGCGCTCGTGGCAGGGCTCCAAGAGAAGGGCTGGAAGATCGCCGAGACGGGGTACTACATCGCTTCGCCATCCGTCATGGACGAGCTGGCCCGCGACGGTATCAACGCGAATCGCAAAACCGGCAAAGGCCTCGAGTCCAAGAAACAGGACAGCGCCCTTTGGGGCCTCTTCCAGAGTGCAGCGAGATTCGCGCTCGACAATGGCGCGTCCGACATTCACATCAGGATCAACCGCACGCAGGCGAACTCGCAGATCATGTTCCGTATCGACGGCCGGTTGACGAAGCCACGCGAGTTTGCGATTGCCACCGACCGCCTGCTGGACATGACCGCCTACGTCTACAACATTCACGGGCAGTCGGGCAGCGAGAACATCTTCAACGAAAACGCGCCGCAACAGTGCCAGGTGGCTGCGACCATCAATGGAGTAAAGGTCCAGTTCCGCTGGGCGTCGAACAAAACGGCCAGGGGAACAAAGGTCGTTATGCGGGTGATTGTGCAGGACACGGAAGAGAACATTCGCACGCTGACCCAGCTGGGCTACCTGCCACCGCAGCTTTCGATCTGGTCCCGCGCCATCTCCCGCCTGGGGGGCGGAATTCTCATCAGCGGGGTGGTGAACTCGGGTAAGTCTACCTCACTGCAGTCAGTCCTCGCGACCATGCCGGACTGGATGGAAATCATGACGATCGAGGACCCGGTCGAAAATCTCATCCCGAACTCAGACCAATTCTCCGTATCACGTTCCCTGACGAGCGACGCCGACGATCCGTTCATAGCCGCAAAGCGCCAAACGAAACGAATGGATCCTGACGTCGTGATGATTCAGGAGATTCGCGACAAGGAGAGTGCCGCGCTGTTCCGGGACATCGCCGAATCCGGCCACCGGGCGTTTTCGACGATCCACGCGCCATCGGCCACGGACATCATAACGCTGCGCCTGTCCTCGAACGAGCTGGGTATTCCGCGCGACGTAATTGCCACCCCTGGCTTCCTGACGCTACTTGTATATCAAGCGCTTGTGCCGAAGCTGTGCTCCTGCAAAAAGCACGCAGCTGAGGTCTATGACGCCGAGTACCTTGAACGTATCGAGCGCCTCTTCCAGATCGATCGCAGCCGGATCAAAGCAGAAAATCGGGAAGGCTGCGAGGTATGCCTGCGCAAAGACCTTCCGGAACTTGCGGGCACCAAGGGGCGCTTGATGGTCGCCGAAATGATCGAACCGACGGAAAAAATGCTGCTCATGTTCCGCGACGGCAAGAACCTCGAACTCAGACGTTATATCCGCAGCCAGCGCATCGCACGTTTCGACGAGCCTGATTCCACCGGCAAGAACGCCTTGGAGGTGGCGATGTATCACGTCTCGCACGGCCATCTTGACCCGAAAGAAGTCGAACGCAAATTCGGCACGTTTGAGCAGTACGAGCGCGAATTCGGGAACGAGGGCGGAATCGCTTCGCGGAAGAAGCGCCTCGGCAGCTTTGCCTTGCGAGGCGCAGCGCGTCTGCGTCGTCATTGAAGTCCTTCCAAAACCACATGTGCTTTTGAGCAATAACCGAGAGCTACTGATTTTATAGTTGCTCCATTGCGTCGGGCTGCACCAGCGGCCCGACAGGGACAGGATAGAAAAATGGCGCAGGCCCTCAACTTCACAATTAAAAACGCGGCGTTCGATTTCAAAGGTAAGAGGGGCAACTTTTATTTGGACTTGGCCAGCGTCATGGAAGCCAGTCCAGGCGAATCCATTACGAAGATCCTTGCGCGTTACGCCGAGCGGTACAAAAGGAACTCGGTTGGTATTCTGTGCCGCTATTGGCTGGAGCGGTTTGCGCAGGTCGGCACCTTTACCGAAGCGCTCCGGGGCACGATCCCAGACGAGGACTTAACGGCACTCGCTGCATCGGAACATACCGGTGACCTTCGCCTTGGGTTAGAAAAGCTCGGTACCAACATCCTTGCGATGCAGGAGACGCGAAAAGAAATCAGCAAACTAATGGTTTCTGCGCTTGTCATGGTTTTTGTATTCCATGCCTACTTAGGAGTCCAGTCCTTTGTCGTCATGCCCAAGCTCGAATATGCAGTTCATGCGGCGCGAGTCGACTTCGCGCAACTCGGACTAATCGGAGCAATTCTCTTTGGTGGTGCGGAGTTTATTCGCCACTGGTGGTGGGCATGGCTCATCCTGGTGTTCGGTGGGATTGGTGCTGTCCTGTGGGGACTGAAATTCTACGTGGGCAAACATCGGCGCTGGCTTGACGATCACTTTCTTCCATTCCAGATGGCCCGAGACTTCAACTCGGCAGCTTTCTTTGCGACGGTCGGGATGATTACTACGGCTCGCAACAACAACACTGTGCAGCTGCACGATGCGTTGGTTCAAACGAGACAGAACGCTTACCCATGGCTTCGCTGGCAAACGACCAAGATCCTCGACAACCTCGCCGCAATGCCAAATGGGAAAGGTGAAATTTTTAACACAGGGATAGCCAACCAGACGACGTATTTCCGAATTCTCGACATCTCGGATTACGCCGACGTGCCTGTGATGTTGAAGAAAATCGGAGAAATCATCCTCAAAACAGCTCCGCAAGAAATCAAGGCGAACGCGAGCACCATACGGATCGTCCTGATGGGGCTATGCCTCGCGACAATGCTCGGCGTTTATGCCGGCACGATCGGCCTCGTCGAGGCTTTTAAAACCGCAGTAACAATGAAAGCAATGCTTCATTAATCCCAACCAGATAGGAAAAACCATGAAAGAGATGACCCCAACCAATCCAATGAAATCGGCGCAACGAAAGCGGACAATCGCCCGTCGCGCCAAGGAGGCCGGTATGTCCATGGTCGAGATGAGCCTGGTGCTCATCATCGCCCTCGGCGCCGTGGCAGCCGCAGTGTCTTACTTCTCGAGCAACAACACGAGTTCTCAAGCCAACCAGCTTGCGACCGACATGAGCATGCTGATCGGTAAGGTCAAGAGTGCTTATTCCGGACAGTACGGGAGCGTGAGCAACACGAAGCTGAACACTGGCGGCTTCTTCAGTGGTTATTCGGCCCTGACAAATACTGCTGGCGTCGTCACTACTGCTATGGGCGGCGGCACCCTGACCGTATCGCCGGGCACCGTAACCACAGCGAACGACAGCGTGAAATACGTTATCACTCAGATGCCGGATGCAGCATGCCAACCGTTCGTAACTGCGATGGTGAAGACCTCGACGACGCTGGATGTTGGCGCGAACAAGGTGAAAGCTGCAGGCGCCGTGCCTGATCCATCGAAAATCACCTGCTCGGCCGACAATAACACCATCACCTTGCAGGTCCAGTAATCACCGAGCCCCGGGCCGCCTTGCGACCCGGACTTCCTCCCGGGGGCGTTCGCACCCTGAACCCACACGAGACTCATCGATGTTGCGTAACTCCCTCAACGCGTCACGACCACTCCGAACGAAACTTCGCACTCGTCAGCATGGCTACTTGCTCTTGGAGCTGGGGCTGGTCCTGATTATTTCCACTATCCTGCTGGCGGGCACCTTCAGCAAGATCGTTGATTCCGTCGACCAGCTAAACGCGGAATCGACCAGCGACTACTTGAAGGAGCTTCAGGGGGGGGTGAATCGCTATATCGAGGAAAATGCGGTGGCGCTGAAAACCGGTAATGCAATCACCGGCTTTACGGATCCAATGCGGCCGACGATCACTGAGCTTAAAGCGAATAAATACTACCTGGACCCTTCGTTCGGCCAAACATCCGCGCTCGGTCTTTCGTTCGCCGTATGGTTGGTAAAAACCCCAGCTTGCCCAAGCGGAGCAGGCTGTGTGATCACTGGCATTGCCTATTCAACAACGAACTACAAAGATCCGAGCGGTAACGTGCGTATCGACGTGCTCGCGAAGGCGTACAACTCCTTAGGCCCAGACGGTGCGATGTCCTTTGTAGAAGCGCCTGGCCTGCTTCGCTTCCCAGGCGGGGCAAGTTACGGCAACCCCGTGAATAGCGCAGGAGTCCTTGGGATTCGCGTAGGCAATGGTTCAGGCCTCTCTAGTTTGTTGAGTCCGTACTACCGGCTAGACGGCAGTAAGGCTCTCACCGGTGCAATGGACGCCAATAACAATGACATTAAGAACGTGAACGACTTACAGGTAGCCGGCGGCGTCACAGCCAAAAATGTCGACGTCACTGGCTCGCTCACAATGATCGGCGTGAGTGCAACACCTGGCAGCGCCTGCGGTCCTGATCAGATCGTGCGTAAAACCCCGAACGGCGACTCAATGGCCATTTGCGCAGGCGGTATATGGCAAAAGATAGGTAGCGCCATTCCTGGTGTTGGGGAGGGCGTCCCATGCTCGTCGCCAGGTCAGCTCGGTAGCGACGCGACCGGAATTTCATACGTATGCAACGGGTTCGTCTGGAGTTCGATCAACACTACGGTAATGCCAAATAGCGCATGTACACCGGATGGCAGACTGGCCGTGAGTTTCACGAAAGAACAGCTAGTGTGCAAAAACGGTAGCTACATCAAGCTGCTGAGCCTGCTCGGCAAGAGCGTAGAGCTTTACCTCAGGTCGGTAACTGATGGCACGGCGGTGGCCAAGCCTACGTGTGATACCGGCGGGACGGCAGCCTACAAATTCCTTCTTACCCAAACCGTTGTGGATGTCTCCGTCACGCCTCCTCGCCAGGCAATGTATGTTACCGCCATTGATAACGGCTCGACGTGGACTGTGAAAATCAAAGTAAAAGACAACACTGGCGCTGAGTTCACGGCAAACAACTACTCAGTCTCGGCCATTATGAAAGTGGAATGCGTGTATTAACGCTTAAGGATTGTCGAGCGAACCCCGCGAAAAGCGATATAAATTGACGCAGAGCATCGGCCGGCCCGACTATTTGGGGCGGCCCCATATTAACCCTCGAATTTCAAAGGGAGTCTCCTTGAAGATATTAGGAAAAGTCCTTGCACTGTTCGCCTTGTGCACGGCCGCGAACGCGTCCGCGCAGACAGTCCCCAGTGCGATATGTATCCCCTACAAAATGGCTATCGAGTCTACAATTACCGTTTGTGGACCGGGCCTCATTGGATCAAAATTTAGAACGGCCACGAAGGTTTGCCCGAGCGGAATCATTACGGAGTCGCCAGATTACGACACAAGCGGTTGTATTCCTGCGCCTGCGCCTCCCCGTGCAGTCAATAACACCAACAGATGCGCCCTGATGCCAGATGCCTGTGCTGTCGCGCCAGTAGCGCAGAACTGTCCTAGTGGAGCACATTGGAGCCTGCTCGGTTCCAGCATTGCGCATTGCGTCATGGACGATCCATCCTGCCCATGGGGTACGTCGCTAAAGCATGATGCGATGGGTAACCCGAGCTGCGAGCAAAACACCTGTCCATCCGGGCAAGTGCTGCAAGGCGATGGTATCTCGTGCGGTTGTAGCGGCGGCCAAGTCTGGAATGGCACAAGCTGCGTTCCGCCGGCGCCAACCTGTGTCGAATCTGACGTGACGAACGGCTATATCCTAGCATGTCCCGACAGTCCAGGAAATCGTCATCAGCACCTAACGGTTTCGTGTCCGAGTGGCCCGTATGGAGCCCCTGTAAAAGGACGATATTGGAATGATTCCGAATGTGATGTTTATACTCCGCCCCCTTCGACTGGCTGTACTCCGGGCACTGTTTATGAGGAAGCAGCGTGCGATTCTGGCTCTGGCACGAAATGGCGCGGATTAACTACGTACTGCCCTAGTGGTGCGAGCGGCCCACCAGCGTCCTACTATAGCGACTGGCATGAAGAAAGCTGCTCGTCTACTTCGGCACCACCGCCTACAACGCCTACGTCGCCAACTGAGCCAACCACGCCAACCACGCCGACCGAGCCAACGACGCCAACCGAGCCAACCACGCCACCCACTCCGGCGTGCACACAAACGTCTTCGACGTCGAGTACCGCATGTGGATCTAGCTATACCGGTACGAAATACATTACGACAAACCAATTGTGTCCTAGCGGTTCTTCCACGTCTACGGATACGAGTGGATGTGGCTGCGCCAACGGCGGCAATGATTACCCGACCTGCACTCCACCGGTCCCCATACCACCACCTCAACCACAGCCCACCGTCACGTGTGGCCCCTGGCAGTATGAAGACAACAAGTTAAACTCGTGTTGGTGGGCAGAAATGCAACAGCATGAGAAGACCCGAACCTGTTCCGATGGTTCCGTCGAAACCGATACCTACTTTGATAATAAGGGACCTTGTACCTGGTAGTACAGCAAGAGTCGCGGTAGCACATCCTTTGCGCTGACGCGACAAACTAACTTTATGGCCCGCGTTTAAGCGGGCTAATTTTTTCCGAACAATTTTTTGAAATTCGCTGGCATCGTTGGATGCCCGAAAAAAAGCCTGGCTATGCCAGGCGTTAGAGTTAGAAAGACCGGGCAATAGCCGCGGTCCAGTCGATCAGTTGCCGGTGGTGAACTTCCAAGTCTTGGTAACAAGCGCGTTATTCACCCGGCCAGAGAACGCCACGGTATAGGTAGTATTCGGCTTCAATGGCGCTTTGGCGACGAGGAACGCGATGTTCGAACCCAAGAACTTGTTTGGATCATTATCTTTAGTCATCAGCCGTGCATCGAGGGGAGTGCTGCCACTGGCTTCCGTCAGGGTGAAGGTGATAACTTCCAGCGTCGCAAATTCCTTCGCTACCACACTCACCGGATAGCCGGTCTTAGTAGGAAAGTCAGCATTACTGGTGGAGAGATCGGGGAACGGGTTCGGATTCTCCACGCCGGCAAACAAGCCCACACCAGTTTGGCTATCCGCTGGATATGCGCCCAAGTAGTCGCTTGCATTCGATTGGGCTTTCACGTTGCCATACTCGATAACGAACGTCTGCGAACGATCTTTACCGACCGCGATGCCGACGTCAGTCGGGCCTTGGAACAGCAGACCAGCGCGGTGGTAGACCGTACGCACCAGCGATTCGAATGCAACTGCTGCGCCCTTGCCACCACCAAATGTGCCTTGCTCGGCAACGTAGGTCGCTGCATAGCCGACAGCCTTCGCACGATCGAACGGGACGGTGCCAGTGAAGTAGGCATTCGCAGCGGCCTCGACGTGAAACGTCGGCAAGCCAGTAGCAGCGTCGGTAGTGTTCATGTTCACGGTGCCGCCATTGTTAACGTCGTTAGCCAGTACATACTGCAGGTGATTCTGAGCCGACTTATCCAGCGCAGCATTCTGCGCCAGCAGACCCAGGCCCATCTTCTGGCGGAAGTCGTTGAATGCAGTGACGAAAACGAACTCTTCACTGCCGGCTGCGTATGTGAGAGCCGGAACACTGGTTTGGAGTTGGCCCGGGACGACTGCCGGCGTGGTCGGAGTAGCCGGGGTGGTCGGCGTCGTAGCAACAGGAGAGCCCGACGTGGAACCGCCGCCGCCGCCGCAGGCGGTAACGAAGATAGCGATTGCGGTTGCGAAGAGGGTGCGATTAACGTTTTTCATAGTGTCCTTGAGAAGAAATTTATTTCCGATCCGAAACATAAATCCATGATATCGCATGAAACCTACGACGCAAGCTGAGATTGTCGCGAGAAATCCTGTCAATTTGAGATTCGCTTTCAGCGTAGTCACGGCAACGAGTATTGGTAGAGTGCAACAAACACACCATGAAAGCGAAATCCTCATGAAATCCAATGTCTTTCCTAGCACTCGTCTGCGCTTCACACAGTTGACCGCAGCAGTAATTGCGGCTGCAGCGCTGGTCGCGTGCGGCGGCGGTGGTAGCGGCAATACCGTTGTCGACAAGCCTGGTTTGGGCCTCTACACGACGGCACCCAATCAGCTCAGCATCGCTGCAGGCACCAGTAGCACCTACACGGTTGGCGGCGGGGGCGGTACTGCGGGCTTTGTGAGCTACAAGGCTTCCAGCAGCAATGAACAGGTTGTGACCGTCAAGATTGAAAAGAACAGCCTCATCATCACGGCTCATACCGGGGGAACCGCAGTCATCCAGTTGGTCGACTCGGCCGGTGCCAACGTCGTTCTCAACGTCACCGTCCCTACCAATCCAGTTTCCAGCTTGGCCGTCGCAGCCCCGCCCTCCGTGACGCTCGTCCCAGGCACTACCACGCAGTACAAGATCAACGGCGGTGTCGGCCCGTTCACGGCAGTCGCAAGCAGCCCCAATGTGGTTGCCCTGTCTACAGGCAGCGACACTCTCTCGGTGACAGCCGCAAATCCTGGCACGTCGACGATCGTCGTCTACGACCGGACTGGGGTTTCGACGAAATTTGAGCTGACCGTTTCTGGCAGCAGCGATTCCGGCGCTCTCTACACCACTGCACCGGACGGTCTGACAATGCCAGCCAACGCTTCTGCCACCTACAAAATCGCGGGCGGCCTTGGTCCTTACACCGTTTCCAGCGCGAACACCTCCATCGTCGAAGCGACCGTCGACGGCGGCGCCTTGAAGGTCAACGCGAAAGGACAGGCAGGGCGAACCACCCTCAACGTCCGTGACGCGAAAGGCGCACTGATCGTCGTGAGCGTCGATGTGACCGCGGATTCGGCCGTTGCGCTGTACACCACAGCACCGTCGACGCTCACCATCGGAGTAGGGGAAGCGCCTTCATACATTATTCAGGGCGGGATCGGGCCGTTCACCGCGACCAGCAGCAACACGAGTGCGGTGAAAGCGAGCGTTACCGGCAACACGCTGAGCATGGCGGGTGCGGCCGCCGGCCTCGCAGACGTTGTCGTGTTCGACTCGACTGGCACATCTGTGAAGATCTCCGTAACCGTACCAGGTACCCCTTCGACTGTGCCCCTGTATTCGACGGCCCCGGAATCGATCACCGTCGCGGTTGGTGCCTCCCCGACCTACACCATTGCCGGCGGCGCCGCGCCGTACAGCGTAACGAGTAGCGACGTCAACGTCATCACCGTGACCCAAACCGGAACGACTTTCACTGCAACAGGTGTGAAGGCCGGCCTGGCGACGATCGCTATCCATGACGCCAGCGGTACCGTCGTCAACATCATGGTGACAGTGCCATAAGCGCTGGAGGAGCCCACGCCTTAGGGTGTGGGCTTTTTTCTTCCGCTATTCCGTACAGGTCGCAACTCAGCGTCCCGCCTTTGTCCGCTTCTTCCGCCATCGAAAATTCATGAAACGCATCATCCTAAAAACGGGCATCACCACATTGGTTCTTGCCGCCGGTATCGCTAAAGCAGGCACCACCGAAAGCGAAATCGCCAGGAATGTCAGCCCGTTGCTCAACAATGTTCCGATCGAGAAGGTGAGCCCCAGCGACCGCGCTGGCCTATACGAGATTATCACTCCTCGCGGAATCCTCTACACCGACAAGACGGGCAGCTTCGTGATCTTCGGCGCAACCCTCGTCGACTCGAAGACTAAAGCCAATTTAACCGAGCAACGCCTGGCGCAGCTGGGCGCTTTCAAGTTTTCCGAACTGCCGCTGCAGGACGCAATCAAGACGGTAAAGGGTAACGGTAAGCGAGTCTTGGTGACCTTCGAGGATCCGAACTGCGGCTACTGCAAGCGCCTCATGTCGGAAATCAACAAAATCGACAACGTCACCGTGTATACCTTCCTCATCCCGATCCTCTCGCCGGACTCGGAAGTGAAAGCGAAGGCGATCTGGTGTTCTCCGGAGCGTGCGCGCACCTGGGTTCAACTCATGAGTGGCGGTGGTGGAATGCTGCAGCCCGCGGCGCCCGACTGCGACACGCCGCTGCAGCGGAACCTCGCCCTGTCTCGGAAGCTGCGCATCACCGGCACGCCGGCATTGCTTTTCGCCGACGACACCAAGATCAATGGCTACAAGCCAGCGGCTGAAATCGAAGCCAAGCTCGGCGAATAACGCCGGAGGCAGCATCAACCGTAGCCAGTTTTGAAAACACTTAATGTCCCTTCGCTTCGCTGCATGCTTGCGCCCTGCATCGTTATCGCAGCACTGTCCGTTTATGAAACGGCTCGAGCTGACTGCTTCGACGACGCGGCACAGTACCACCAGGTGAACCCGTGGATACTGCGCGCGATCGCTGCACAGGAAACCGGCTTCAAACCGAACACGGTGGCACGAAATTCGAACAATACGATCGACCTCGGAATGTTTGGAGTGAACAGTGTACACCTGGCCGAGCTGGCGCAGTATGGGGTGAGTCAGGCAGACTTAATGGATGGGTGCAAGGCAGCGTTCATCGCAGGCTGGCACCTCGGCAAGCAGGTGCGGAAGTTCGGAAACAGCTGGGTAGCAGTTGGTTCGTACCATAGCACCACGCCGCGGTATAGGGACGAATACGCTGCTCGCATTAAGCGGATAATCGACTTCTGGGTATCGCAGGGATTGATCCCACAACAAGCCGCCGGCTGACCCGTCCCTGGTGCGAAGCGGACGACAAAAAGGAGACTGTGTCTCCTTTTTTCTTTTTGCGCTCCGGGCGCTCGAATGCCTCTTAACGCTCCGTGGCGGCAACGCTGTTGCGCACGGCAGTGACAATGCCGTCGCGCTCGAGATCAGCGGCAGTCGCGCTTACTGCGGCAGCGAACGTCAGGCGCCCAATCGTCAGGGCGTGATGGAAGCGGTGAAACGCATACATGGCGTGAGTAAGCGTCGCCGCCGGAACAACGGCCATATACACGGCGCTGAACAGGTTCCACCACGTAGCGCGTAGGTCGCCCTTGCCAGCGAGGTAAGCGCGGACAGAACGCGGGTCGTTGCCAGTGACGTCGGTGGCCCAGCCGCTCGATGCTTGTCTCGGAGCGCGCGGGGCGGAGGCGGCGTGAAGCGACCGGAGCATGGTCGCGCGATCGCGGCGGGCCCAATCGAGCTGGTTGATGTCGGCGTTGGTGAATTTCCTGTTGAGCATGCTGTACTCCTGTGGTGGTGTAAGCGAAGAGTAGCAACGGAAATCGGCGGCGCAAGTCAGCTTTGCGCCGCCGTGATCAGCCAGAGTTTTTACTAAGGTGCTCCATCAACTCCTGTCGGAGTTTGGGATCCATCGTCAGCACAGCTCGAGCGAATGACCGACCCACTGCAGCATCCTCGGCCTGCGCTGTGCCACGCTCGACGCCGATTACCCATGCAGATGCAAGTGCAACTGCGCCAACCAAAGCTCCGATAACGGCAAACCAAGCAGGAACGTACCGAAGCGAAAGCGGACCTGGTTGCCCGTTGGCTGTGGCCTTCGCGCTTTTTGCACTGGCCTCGACCAATTTCAACAACTGGGCTCGGTCCGCCGCCATGCGCTCGATTTGGCCCGCGGCCGCACGAACAGCGGCTTCAGCCTTAGCTGTAGTCGCTGCCGATTCAACCGCGCGGCGCTCGCTTGCCTTATCGAGCACCAGTGATGCTTCTTTCGCAGCCTCATGGAGTGCCGCCGCAGCGAGCCGGCCGGCTGCCCGCATTTCTTCGGCTGAGAGTTTCGCAACTTCGTTAAGCTTGTGCGAGAAAATGATGGCGCCAGTGACGATAGGATCATTCTCTGGAATGCTTTCTCCAGTAGCCGCGAACAATTCCAACACTATCGCCTTTCTCGCAGCAGGATCGCTCATCGTTACAGTTCAATCTTGTTCAAATGCCCAGCGATCTCATCGCGCATGATCGTCAGGCGGTTACGCTGCATGGTCATGAAACCAGGGTCGTTAATTGCTTCATCCCACGTCAAGCGGCGAGCATGCATCGCACGAAGATCGGCCTCTGCGGTTTTATGATTCTTTTTATCGAGGGGAACCAGACCGAGGACACGCTTCTTGAACTGCTCATACCCGGCGGTTTGCACGAATCGCTTTCCGTTCATTTCGACAGGGCCGAAATATTCGTTCTCCCACACCACGACTGGACAGTCGCTCATCTGGAGGATAGCTTTTAAGCCGCTGACGGTTTCGCCCATTGCAACGCCACCGACCAAAGGCGAATGAATCACGACACGGCGTCCCGACGCCACTAAGAACGAAAATACCTGGTTTTCCGCCAAGTAATTGACGAGGGGAAGAAAGGTAGGGGCACCAGTGTCGATAACCCAATCGGTATCCGATGCCAAAATCTTTTCCATCAACACGTCGAAGCGTGTGGGGTCGATATTGCATTCGCTGTCAGCAATATTGATGTGCTCGACGGCAAGCGCACCGAATTGTTTAAAAGTCGGACTGGTCGGATCGAGGTCGATGCAATTCAAAGGCCGGTCTAAGCTGCGGAGATATTGAGCGAGCGTGACCGCGATCAGCGATTTACCGACGCCGCCTTTACCCATCATTACAAAGTGAATAGTGTTCATTGCGTTTCCTTATGAAAAAAAATCATCGACCGGTTCGCCTAACGCCGCTTGCAATTTACTTGTGGGGGCGTCATTCGAGTTTCCTGGTCTAACTGCTATAGCTGCCTGCGGAATTTGGTTTCGATCCACGCCCGCTTGAGGTCTCGGAGTCACCTTGTTCTTTGCCGCCTTTCGCTGTCGGAGCCTGTGTAGTGTATTTTCGTAATAGCCAAAAGAAAGTTCGAGTCCTATCTTATTTTTGATCTGTTCGAAGATCGTCAGGTGGCTGTGTCCTGCAGCCAGCGCCTCCTCAATTTCCGGTAGCAGCTCGGCTATCTGAGCGGCCTTTGATTTCGCTTTTGGCGCAGGCTCGATTAAGGATAGGTCGAGTCGCGTCATTTGATGATCGGAATTGCCGCTAAGTGGACGACTGATTGGTAGATGCCCATAAATTCGAAAGTGCTAAGTCAATGCTAAGTCGATGCTATGTTGATGCTACGCCGACGCTATGGGAATGCTATGCGCCGGATGACCGATACCTTACACAGCGGCAGGACTCCAGCGACAAGCGAAAGCGAAGTGTTTTTCGTAAGGATTGCATTGACTTTTAGCCGCTCGGGGCACTAAGATTCTCGGGTCGCCATGCGGCATTGTTGTAACCCTCTACCTTTTCTGTTCCGTTGGAATCGAAAAGCACCAATTAGCACCGCCGCCTCAGCGGCACACCTCCTGACCAGGGAAGTTTGGCCTGGCACTATTCCTTCAACACGTTCCTCTCCTGCACCTCATGGCGTTCTTGCGCCGCTTTTTTTGACAGTGTGCCGGAAACAATGAGGAACACTGAGTGACGGCGAAACCCTGGCTACATCGGGGCTCGTCGGCGCTTAGGAACGCTGATTTCCCACTAATCGTGTTTTTCCTGCACTGTTTGCGGGGAGGTTTTCAGGGATTTCGGTGCACAACACCAGCAGCTCAAGCAGCTGCGCCGAGGGCTCCGGTCTGAGCCATGACATTCACATTGAGACGTAGACAGGCGGATATCGGGAAGCTCCCCGACGCAGGAATCGCTGGCCGAGTGCCAGTGCCAATGCTGCCTCCGCGACGCTTTAGGGCGTGAGTAAGACCATCTGGTGCTAGCGCCACCAAAGACCTGCCCATTGGGGCGGGAAGCGCTACGCGAGAAACCGCGTGAGAGTTCCAGGCCTGGCAGCGGTAAGTCAGGTAATCGGTAGCCGAAAGGTGCCGGCATGTTGTCTCTTTGCCAAGAGGGGAGACAGGGTGAAATTAGCGTGCTTACGTTTGGGTCCCTCTCCCCGGCAAGTTAAAGCAGTACCGATTATGTGGCGAGGCCGCATCCCTATACGCGTACCAGATGGCGTGGCGTGTATACGGATGCGACTCTCCCACGCGTCTTAATTTATGGAGGAAGTATGGACTCAGTCATTACCCAACTTAACGCGATCCTGCAAAAGCATTCCGGAACGAGAACCAACGGCAAGGTCGCCAGCGAACGCACGAAGTCGGCCATTGGCGAAGCGTTGCGGGCGGATTTCCGTAGGCTCTCGACGCTGGGTTTCAAATTGCAAAAGCCGGAAAACCTTGGCGAGAAGCACGTCGAGGCGCTTTGTAAGTCCTGGTACAACGACGAATTCACCGTTAAGACGATTCAAGTCAAACTTTCGTATCTCCGCATCTTCTGCCGCTGGATCGGCAAAGGCGAAATGGTGAAGGACGCGCCGCATTATCTGCCAGACGTACCAAAGGCTGAGCTGAAAGTAACAACGGCGGCCGCGTCGAGCAAAAGCTGGGCCGCAAATGGCGTAGATATAGCTGAGAAGGTGAGAGAGGCCGATGCTTTGGATCTTCGCTTTGGCGCGATGCTCCGTTTGGCTGTCGCATTTGGCCTGCGCAGACATGAAGTGCTCGAATGCTATCCCTGGAAAGTCGATAAAGTGACCTATTTCGCCGCGTATAAAACAAAGGGCGACAGGCCGCGCAATATCGATATCGACACGCCGGAACAGCGAATCGTTTTGGATCATGTTAAATCGATGGTGAAGAAAAGCGAGCACCTGGGCTGGACCGCTATGCGCGATGGTAGCGCAGCCACGATTGAATATAATCTCGCGAAGTGGCACAAGATGTTGGCAAAAATCGGCATCACCAAAGCGATCAGCAAAGTAACTGGACATGGATTGCGCGCGCAATATGCTGAGAATGCCGCGTTAATTGTTAATGTGATTCCACCTACTTTGGGCGGCACAACCGGCCAGATGGCGAAGGATGATTTGGACCTGAAACGCGAGCAGGTGAGTGAACTTCTGGGCCATTCACGGAAAAGCATTACCTCGGCGTATTTCGGGTCTTTCGACCGGAACAGCAAACCCGATGCGGCCGATAGGACCAAACTGGCTATTGAAGCGGCCGTTGCGGCTTTACCGGCGGAAAAGATCACGGACATCCCGCCTGAACGAATGGATGACTGCATGCGCCTTACAACCGAGCTTACAACGGTGCGTGCTTACGTCGAGCCCCGTATTACACAAGCCTTGTGGGAGCATCACAGTAGCCGCCATTGCACGCCGTGGCTGCGTCCTGGGGAGTCCAATATTGCGGCACTTGAAGCGGCCGCCAACCACTTCGCGGTTCCTCGATAACGTAACGGTAAAAAAAATGCCTGGTGGTCAGCCAGGCATTTTTACGTGAAGGTGGATTAGTTCATCATTCGAGATGCGACAGGCCTATCCGGTCGGTCGTCGCATTACGAGCGTCCTCGAGGCTGATTTGACGGTTGGCGAGCATTCGCTGCAGCGACGAGTTCATCGTGTAGCTGCCGTACGCCTTGCCGCTGTTCAGGTAATCACGCAGGCCGCTGAGGTCGCCGGATTCAACGAGACGGGCGACGTCCGGGCTGGCAGTGAGGCATTCCGTGGCCAAGTGGTAGCAGTTCGCGTCGAGCGACGGCAACAAGGCCTGGCACAGCACGGCGCGCAATGCGTGTGCGAGCGCCTGCGACTGCGCCTCGGAATTGCCAAGCAGGCGGAGCATCTTCTGCAAGCCCATTTCGGTCGAACGCGCGTGTAGGGTGGCCAGCACGAGTGGGCCCGATTCGGCCAGCGCCAGTGCTTCCTGCGCGGTCTGCGCATCCCGGATCTCGCCGATCGCGATCACGTCCGGACGCTCGCGCAATGCGTCGAGGGCGCCCAGATAGTAGCTCTCGACGTCGCCGTCCATGCCCACCTCGCGTTGGGTGATGATGCAGTTACGCTGAGGGATCAACGTCTCGACCGGGTCCTCGATGGTGATGATGTGGCCTGAACGGCGCTTGTTGATGTCGTCCAGAATTGAGGCGATCGTGGTCGACTTGCCTTGGCAGGTATCGCCAATAATCAGGACCAGGCCGCTCCGGAACTCCGCCAGTGCTTGCGCATCTGGTTCCATACCCAAGTCCTTGAGCCGCAAAGGCTCCTTCGGGAAGCGGCGAATAACGCAACCGAGACGCTTTTTGCCCTGGAAGGTAAAGCAGTTGGCCCGGATGCGAGCCGTGTGAAGGTCGATCGATCGGTCAAATGCGCGGTCAGCAATGCGCTCGGCCCAGCTCGGCTCAACCACTTCGAAGAATTCTTCGAGTTCTTCCCGGGTGATTGGCGAGTCGGTCACCGCGACTAGCCCTTTCGGCTGGCGCAGCATCAAAGGGCTGTTCTGATGGATGATAATGTCTGAGAACACCAGGCGCGAGTTCAGCAGGTGCAGGATCTGCTCGACCAGTGTGCCGAAGACCGGGTGGTCCTCGTTTTCCTCAAACGACAGTGTCGGAATCTGCGAAGTCGGGTTCATATATTTTCTTAACGAGTTGGAAACAAACAGGCTCCGACGGGGCACGCCGTTAGGCCGCAATGCGTGTGGATCTGGTTGCGCCGGCTTGGTGAGTCTGCAGCGGACGCAAACCCTTTAGGTATTGAAGCTGAGGCAGGGTGGGGTGCTTCGCGCTGGCGCCACTATGCTCGCGGTAGTCACCCATCAAGGCGCGCAGCTGGCGCAGGCTGAGGCCAGTTTCTTCGTGCATGCTTATCAAAAGGGCGGGCGCCACAGAGACGCGGCGCTTCCTTACCTTGCAAATCTGCGAGGGCTGTACGCTCAAAAGTCGCGCGAGATGCCGATCGTTCCTGGCGCCGAGAAGACGCGTCAGCGTATCCAGCAGAGTATCGGGATCGTAGTGGGGATTATCCTCTTCCACGGCCTTGGGCATGAACTTGTACATGATCAGCTCCTCTGGCGGGTGGCTTTGCTCTCGCGGCGCTGCTGCGCTTCGACGCACAGAGTCGCGGTCGGACAGATCAGCAGGCGGCCGACTCCGATCATGTCGCCAGTCTCCACGCACCACCCGAACTCATCGGCCTCGATTCGCTTGAGGGCGGCACGAATCTCGATCAGCTGCGCGGCGTCGCGAGCCCGGCCGGCGATCGCCAGTTGGTGTTCTTCCTCCGCACTGGCGCGGTCGACCGGATCAGCCCCGGCGCTCGTGATCGCAATCTCCGCGGCGGAGGCACGCGTCCTGGCGTCGAGCATTTCTTGCTGGGCGATGAGTAGCGCACGGAAAAACTGCTTTTGCGCTTCGCCCATGTATTGTTCATCGCCCATGCTGCGGATCTGCGCTTCGATGAGCAAAGAAGGTTGCGCGTGGATGCGCGCCTGGACTGCGGTTGCGACATTTTGTTGTGCGGCCAATTTATCCGTCCAAGAGTGATAGTTTCCGAAGTACAAGAATTGTCCCATTTGGATTTACGCTGGCACTTCTTAAACACATTAAAAAATGCGACGTTTTGCCGTAAATGCGGTAGCGAATAAGAGAGTCCTAATTCAAGTTACTTTTCTTCCTACTGCGTCCGCGCAGCGTGGGAAACTAGGAGCTCGACAATTACAGCTTCGCGACCATGAACGACGTCCACCCAGTCACCATTACGCTCAACGAGAACACACGGACATATACCGCTGTCTTCCAGACCGGGGAGCATTTCAAGATCGGCTGGCAATCCGTATTGAAGTCGGCATACGGCCGCGCTGATTTGCGTTGCGGGTGTAAGGGAAGGGGAGAAAAGCGGTTGGCCGTGAAGTACTACGAGGGGAGCGACAGTTACGCGCTCGCACGCTTTAGTCTAAGCGGCGGCCAGCACGCTGCTGACTGCCAATATTACAGCGCCAGCCCTGTGCAATCCGGCGAGGGCGGAAGTACAACCGGTGTAATCGACCAACGCCCTGACGGATCGATCAAGATCCGCCTGGAGATTGCGATGCTTGAGCGAGGCGATGTGGACGCGCCAGCCGGTCCAAGCAGGCCTCCGGTCAACCGCGCACCGTCAATCAGGCAAGCATCGATGAAGCTGCTCGGGCTGCTCCATTATCTCTGGGAGGAGGCAGGCCTGAATCACTGGAAGCCTGCGTTCACCGGCAAGCGTAAGGCGTCGCTCGCCTACTGGTGGATCAACAACGCGGCCGACGACCTGTGGGCTGGCCAGGTGAAGCTCGTCGACAACCTCCTGCTACCAGCTTTCGGCGCGGAGACGAGGGAAGCAGAACGAAATCGCCTGCGTGCAGCCGCCGCCCTTGCCGACAAGCGCCGATTGATTGTGATCGCGCCGCTAGCGAGCTTTACGCAGGAACGCTTTAGCGAGATGGGCGAACGGTTGAAGATTAGTGGCTTTCACGGCATGCCGAGTGCGTACATGAAGACCGGCGTATGGGACAGCACGGTCCGGCGCTTTGCGAACGCGATCGCGGCCTGGCGTAGCGGGCACGGAACAGTTGCGATAGCCCAGGTCGAGATTAAACAGGGGCAGAAGAGCGTGTATGCCACCGTTATCGACATGGCGCTCATGAGCATTACCGCGGAGTTCGTACCAGTGGACTCCAGCTACGAACGGGTCGTGGCCGATCTTCTCGTGGCGCAGGGCAGATCGTTCGTCAAGCCGATGCGCTATGACGCCGGCGCCGACCTGGTGCTGCCAGATTTCATCTTGACGGATACGACGCATGAAATGCCCATGGAAGTCTTCGGGCGAGCGGATGAGGGATACCTGCAGCGACAAGTAGAAAAAAGCGCCTACTACGATAACCGGTATGGACCGGCTGGGTGGTGGAAATGGGAGGCCGCGGCCAACGGTGATGCCTCGACCGTCCCGCCGTTTCCAGCGGCACGCTAAACCGGCGTCTTGTTCAGAAAGCAAAAAGCCCGGCAATGATGTCGGGCTTTTTCTATGGGATGGTGCTTATATCCCGGCGGTGTCGTCTGCCATGCCGGCAGCAGGCTTCGGGGATCAGCCATTGTAGTTCACGCTGCTCGGGTTCCAGCTCGCGTTCTCGTAATCGCTGTTGTCGTCTTCCACGACGCCGCTGGCGCCGCCGCTGCATACGGCAAATACGGTGCCGACGGCGAGAAGGATGTGGACCGGGTTGGTATTCATGAGAGTGTGGAAAAATTCAGTCATTTTGCGCTCCAGTAAGGCTGTTCAGTAAAGTACGATCTATGTGTCTATAGTAACCCTCGATTGTCATGGCGCAAGCTAAGAACTCCCTCCCTCTGAAAAAGCTCGTCGCTGGCGCTGTAGTGCTGGCAGGCGCAACAGTTTGCGTCAACTTACTTTTGGCACCGACATCTGTTACCCAGCTCGACTCGTCGGCGGTGGGCGCGATCACCAACGAAGCTACGTTCAAGACCACCCTGGGCGACGGTTCGCGTGCGATCCACGTTTTCTTAAGTTCCGAATGCACGTTCTGCCGCAAGCTCGAGCCCGAGCTGGCCCATCTGGAAAACGTGACCGTGTACCGGCACATGCTTCCCGGCCGCACCGAAACCAGCCGCCGTTTAGCCGTAGACGTGTGGTGCTCCAAGGATCCAGCGGAGGAGTGGCAGAGGATCGCTGCCGGTCGGCCAGCAGGCTTAGCAACCTGTGACGCAACCGCGTTGGAAAAGAACCAGGCACTGGTCCAGCGCTTGAAACTGACATACACGCCGAGCATCGTCTATGCCGATGGGCACGTCTCCACTGGAATGCTTTCGTCCGGCGAGATTGCCGAGAATATTTCTAAAGCCGGGGCGCGGTAAGCGCACTCAAGCGGCGTTGCCGAGCAGCTGCATCGCCACCAGGCTGTCGACGAACCAGCCCTGCACAAAATCCACCTCGATCGCTTGAGCGAAGGCGAACATTACATTGTCCTCGACGCCCTCCGCGATCGACCTGACTCCCTCTTGTCGCCACTGAGCGACGAGCATGCATAGCATTCGGCGGGCATCCTGCCGGCGCATACAGGTGAGGAGGAATTCCCGATCGATCTTAATGGCTGCCACGTTGCCAATCGCGTACAGACGCTGCAGTCCATCCCGGCCGGCGCCAAAGTCGTCGAGCGCTACCCGCACGCCCGCGCCAATGAGTTCGTTCACTTTCGAGGCGATCGCCGCGCGGTCGCCGTAACCCGACACAGCTTCGCTCAGTTCGAACGTCACATCGTTCGCCGTCGCTACCCGGGCGAGCTCATCGGCGCCCCGCGACATGAGGATGTCGTTCGACAGGTTGACGTAGACCGGGGGCAAACCTGGCCTCGGCACGCTCAGGAAACCGAGCATGGCTGCATCGACCGACGCCCAGTCTGCAGGCCTCTGGCCGCGATAGAGCAACTCACATGCTTTGACCCGGCCGTCGGCGAGCTGGACGATCGGCTGCATTTCAAAAGGGATGCTGACCCCACCTTGGGCGCCAACCGGAACGTCAAGACGTTTGAAAATGGGTCGTTTGGTCATGCAGGCCTCCGAAACTGAAATGGCGATATACCGGTCATTTGAGCCGCAATTGTTCAGGCAAATGCTCAACCTTTCCGCAGTATTTCCTCGCGGCAAAGCCCTAGAATGCGACTTCATGGAGAATAAAACATGCATGACCAGCCATATATTTCATTGCAAACCAATTTAAGGCACGTTTTCACAAACGTGAGTCTCCTGCACCAAGCCTTGCGCCACAAGAGCATGGGCGGCACCTCAAATGAGCGCCTGGAGTTCATGGGCGACGCGATCCTCAACTACGCGGTCGCCGAAATGCTGTACCAGCGCTTTCCTACCCTGTCAGAAGGCGACCTGTCGCGCGTGCGCGCGGCGATGGTCTGCCACGAGTCCCTGGTCAAGATCGCGAACCGGATCGGTGTCGCGCCGGTTCTGCAGGTCGACCAAAATTACCGCGTCGAGAAGTCGAAGGATTCGATTCTGTCGGACGCCCTCGAAGCGCTGTTCGCAGCCGTGCAGCTCGACGCCGGCCACGAGGCGGCGAAAGCCATCATCGTGCACCACATGGTTGGCCTGCTCGAGCGCGGCGAAGCGCAGCTGGGGAAGGACGCCAAGACCGCTCTACAAGAGCACCTGCAGGCACGCGGAATTCCGGTGCCGACCTATTCTGTCCTCAGCCAGGGCGAGCCAGGCGCCCGCACGTTCGAAGTGCAATGCAGCGTCCCAAAGCTCAATATCGCGATGACCGGCAAAGGCTCAAACCGGAAACTGGCCGAGAAGGATGCCGCTGCAAAGGTGTTAAAAAAGTGCGCGACGGTTTAGAGCTCCTCCCAGTGGCCGGCGAGTCCAACCTGTTGCTGCCAGGCCGCCGCCGCTTCCTGCAGCAGGTGGCCGGCGCCGCCGCGTGCGTGGCAGCGCCAGCGTTCGGACAGTCGTCGGATTTTTGGTCCCTTCCGCGCGAGTTGTGGCTGTACCGTCCGGCAGGAAAAGGCCAGCCGCGTGATGAGCAGGTAAGGGTGGTGTATTGGGCCGATGGAAAGCTCATTCCAGAGGGGTATATGCAACTCTGTTATATCCTGCGAGATGTGCAGGCTGGACTGGCTGTCCAGTTCGACCTGGTGGCGCTGGACATCGCGCGTGGTGTGTATGGCTGGCTGCGAGCGAACGGGATCGACAAGCCGCTGATTATCAACAGCGGCTACCGGAGCCCTCAAACAAACGCGAACGAGGGTGGGGTGCGCAACAGCCTTCACATGCGGGCGCAGGCACTTGACTTGCGGATCGAGGGGGTCAGTACCGACGCGTTGAGCAGGTTCGGGCGCTACTTGGCCGGGGGAGGGGTGGGCTACTATCCGGGGAAGAATTTTACCCATCTGGACCGCGGCAGGGTGCGGCATTGGGTCGGCTGAGGCGCTGACTACTTCTTCACAGCTTTTGTGGATAACTCGATGTCGTGGCCCTTACGCTTCATAGGTAAGGGCCACTGTTTCATCGGGGCAAATAAATATTAGGCAGCGGCCTTCTCGCCCTGGTCGCCGGCGGCGGCGTCGAAGATCGTCGTTTGCTTCGAGTGGTCAACCGCGCCATCGTCCTTGGCCTTATCCAACGTCGCCATGATCTCAAGCAGCTTCTCGCGCGTGTCCGTGTTCAGCTGAGCGAAGGCCGGGTCCTTCTTCACGATCGCAAGGGCGTCGTACATTGCGGGCGCCGAGCGCTTGACCGCTTTCGTGAACGGGCTGTTCGGCTTGATGTTCTTCTTCGTGATCTTGACCGGCTTACCCTGCGCTTCCTTTTCGGCCGCGGCTTCTTCGACCATCTCGGCTGCGTCGTCGCCATACTCTTTTAGCAGCTCGACCGCCAGCGTCACCTTCAACGCCTCGGTGGCGACCCGCTCACGCAGTTCCTTCGGCGCCTTCATCAGCAGCAGCAGGCTCTTGACCCATTCGGTAGACAGCGACAGTCGTTTGGCGATCTCGCTATTCGGGATCTGTTCGTCGGCCAGACGCTGGCAGGCGAGCGCAAGCTCATACGCCGTGTGTGGGTTACTCATGTTGGCCTGGACCATGGCCACGGTCAGGTCGGCGGTGCTGATCGGCTCCTTGCCGTTTTTCTTGGACGGGATGCCGATCACCGTCACATCCGAAATCAGTGGAAGGCCACGGGCCGAGCGCTTCGCGTTCGCCGACGGAAGGGCGAGCAGTCGTGTGTGTCCATCGAAGATGTAAATCCGGTGCTCGCCGGTCCCTTCGTCGTGCTGCACCAGCCCTTTCATCGGCGCGTGGTTCAGCCAGCCCTCATTGGCCAGCAATTCGGCGTACTCGTCGATCTTGGCCTGGTATTGAGGGGTGCGAACGCGCAGGTTGAAGCCCTCGATGATGTGCAGCTTATAGAACGGCAGCTTCCAAAGGTCGCCGGACGATGCCCCAGCGGCCTTCATGGCCTCCTTGAGGTTGCCCGGTTTGATCTGGCCGTTTACGCCGGCTTCCAGCTGATCCATGTTGTGCATATAAATGCTCCTGAATTTGGTCTACGAGTAGGTTACCGCCGCTTGAAGGCTTGGCAAGCAGGGTAGCGGGGGAGCACGGCAAAAACACGACCCCGAAATTGCAGGGGTGGAATAGATGTTTTCCGCGAAATCAATAAGTTAGACGGAATCGAGGGCGGACACCGTGTCCCACGGTCAGCTGGCGCTCGGTATCCACGAACAGCGCAGCCTTGATCAATCCTCGGAACGGTCCGGTGCTGCAGGCTGCTGGGGCTGGTCACCCTGGAAGCCGAACACCGCCTTGCGCAGCGTCGTGAACGAGCGCATGAATGGCCCTGCGTTTTCTTCCACGACGTCCGCCAGTGGGCTATGCATCAGCTTGTACAACGCGCGATCCGCCGTAATGAGGGCGCCGAAAAGTAAGTCTGCCTCATCCGAAATGATTCGCATGGTGCATGTGGCCGCTGGCCCGGCATGAGGCATCTCATAAGGACGCGCCATATCCTCAAGGCTACCGGCCTCGTCCACCAGATCCTGCAGCATCCTGCGGGCGTTCTGGCGCCTATTGTAGCCTTTGGTGTACCAGTACAGCTTCACGCTGGTGAGATTGAAGTCCCGACGCATGACTCGGCTGATGTGATGCGAGAATAGCTCGGCGTCACGGCGAACATCGTCGCCTGGAATGTTGACCGCCTCAATGCGTTCCACTCCCTTGATGACAAGGGGGTTGCCTAATTTGCTGCGCTCCTGGGTGGTATAGGTCGGACCTACGCGAACCTGGCCCTCCATCATGCGATCCCTTCGGCCTTGGCCAGCTCAAGTGCGGTCTTTTCCTGCTGGTTCCTGGTCGAGCAATACATCTTTAGGTCGGAGAAGGCTGATTCGAACGGATGCGTATAGCCGTGCACCTGGTTCTCAGCGAGCTTGCGCGACTCAACCGCGTAATTCAGCTTTGCATAAGCCGCGTCCGCCATCTGGAAAGCCCTGAACAGGCTTGCGGCATTGGCCGACACCAGTCGCAGCGGAACGACCCGAGCTACGCGTTCGACCGGCGCATCGAAGACCTCGCATTCGATCGCCAGCAGCTCGGCCTGCAGCCTGACTTCGTGCACAAGGCTGCGCACCTGTTCCGGACCGCCTTTGCGACGCTCGCGATGGAACATCTTGGCAGCAACGAAATTGAAGTCGCGGCGGATCAGCCGACAGGCCTGCCAGGAATAGAACACGCAGTCGGTTCGATTTTCGAGGCGAACGTTGATGATCTCGACCGCGTCGATGCCCTTGAGCGCCAGGCCATCTGCCGTGAGGACTCTACCGTTGTCGAGGACGGTGATGTCGGATGAGGGGGTCTGCTGAGGTTCCATAGGTGGGAGCATAATTCTGTGCAGCAACGGCAAAACGCCGAATGCTCGCAATAAAAAGTAACTTTTCCTGGGTGGCGATGCGTAACCAGGGAAAAGCGATTGCAAAGAGAGAGGATAAGTGTTGCTTAAAGGAACGCAAGTTGTGTTTTGTCATCAAAATCGTGCTACCATGGCTTGTCGAATTTTGACGTGGCCGGCTTCCGGCATTGCTGCACCCGCCCAGCGGGATATGTTCACGATTGGCCCCAGCCGTGAGCTACTATAGCCAGATGATTTTTAGCCGCTTTGCGGAACTCATCTCAATCACGCTCCGTGATTCCGAGCGCAATCTCCACTGCTCCGCGCAGCTGGATTGAACTGCTTTTAAGCCTCAGTGCTTAGAGGCGGGCTTCTGCCATTCCGTACCGATTTTTGCTTGCCCTGATTAGGACAAGCCGCCCCATTTGCGTCTGCTCGCGCGGCTGCAATTGGGACGGCTTGTCCAGACCTTTTTTCAGGAGCATGTGATGTTGAGTACCTCGACCAAAGACGATTCGTTGTGCTGGATGACCGATGTTGGCATCCCTCCAGAGGACGTGCAGTACCTGCGTACGATGGCCGCTTATCGCGACCATAAAATCGCTTCGGTGCGCGCACGGATCAAAGAGATTCAGGACGCGGCGTATGACGCGCTGCTCACCGTGAGCATGTCGCCCGGCCTGCCCCTGGTGTACCCGCAATGACCACGCGAATAGTGGCATGTCGCACTGGCATGCCACTCATTCCGCTGGCGCCGGCTGTCAACGACCGGCTGCCCGATGCCCTTCGGCATTGGAAAGCTTCATCTCCAGTTTTAACAGCCAGAATTGGCAAAGGAGAGCACAATGAATGTCCAACTGCACCCATCGCAACTATCGAGCCTCGTTACCCGGCTCAACTTCGAAATTCAAGAGCATCTCATCGACAGCATCAACGCCATCGCCGGCCCGGCCGTGGTGATCGGCTGGCGCAAAGTCGGTGACGAAGACCGCCTGGAAATTCGCAGAGAAACGAAGATGGTCGAACTTCTCTCGATCGTCGTTCCGGTGAAGATCATCGACAGCATGAGCCATTCGGTTCCGCTGAGCGGTGCGAGGCTTGAAGTGGTCGGCGCCTGGCGCGTCGATAGCGAAGCGCCTTGGCTGCGCAACCACTGCTTCGGTGACAACGGAACGCTTGTCCTGACACTTCCCTCGTTCGACCCCGAACACATCAAATGCACTGCGACCAACCTCGCAGCGACGATCGGCAAATACCTCGACACCCAGCTCGAGACCTGCTGACAACAACCCCTGAAAGCCGCAAGGCTTTCTCAATGTCGAACACATTGAGAAGGCATCAAGCCTGAAGCTATTTACTGACCGCCTCGCGGGATTTATTTGGAGCTTCACATGACAACGCAAGCACCGGTGCCGACCCTCAAGGTTGGAGACCGTATCTACAAACAGAATTTGACCTGGTCACGCCGGGATAAAATTTTCTTGGGTGATCGCTGCATTGGTATCATCAACTTGAAAAGCGACGATCGGGCTGGACACACCACCTCGCTCGTATCCCAAGCAAGACTCGCAGGCCGTCAAATCAGCTGGTGTGTCGAACAAGCGACCCTGGCCGAGCGACCTCGACAGAACATACTCAATCAATAGGAAATTCATGACCGAAGGCAAACAAGATAATCAGCTGGGGTCTACTTCCGTGGACACCGGCAACATCTTCAAAATCGAACTGGACCAGTGCAACAGCGCGTTCGGCATTTCTGCCGACACACTGCGCCTCCTGGCGGCAAGCCACAACGTAACCCCAGAAGCCTTGATCACCCGTGCGGTAACCATGTGGGCGCAAGCCGTGATTCCGGATCTCGATCTGGATTCGCCTTCGCTCACGCCCGCGCAGATCGAGCTTCTGCACCAGCGTCAGCAGACTGCAGATGCAAATACAACCCAACCACAACAAACACTCGCCGACGCTTTTAGAAAGCTTCTCGAGGGTACAGGAGAGAACCATGAAAATGCAGAATCCCGCCGCCCTCGCGATGGGGGACATTCTTAGAGCTTGGACACCGTTCGATGACAAGCCCAACGTAGCCGGTCCGAAGTTTCGACCGGTTATTTTTTTGGGCGAAACGGTCATCAACGACGTCACGCACTGGGTTGTCGCCTACGGCACTACTCGGATGCAGGCCTGCAAGGAATCGAAGAGCGGCACCGACTTCATCGTCCGCTGCATGAACGACCGCAGCATGGTGATGAACAGCGACACGCGGTTCGATTTCAGCAAGCTTTTCGCCATCCCAGCAACGACCGAGTTCTTCTCGGCGAACAAACGCAGCACCCTGGCCCGGATCGCCAAGATCCCGGAACAGGACCTGCCACAAGCAGCCGCCTGCATGCAGGCAGCGAAAGTCGGTCAGGCACTTAGTCGTTTAGGTGTCAGGCTTTAAAACGGTGGCTTAGTTCGACGACCTTCCCTTTTCGGGGCGGGTTGTCTCTTGTGCGGTTTCCTACGAGACCTCACCAGGGACAGCCCGTCCATCAACCTTTGAGGGAAATAAATCGTATGAACACTTCTACCGCTCCGAACCAACTTCAGTGGATGATCAACGTCGGAGTCAACCAAGCCGATGTACGTTGGCTTGAACGCATGGGCGGCTCGATCGAACTGCACATGCCTGGTAATCGTGAACGTATCGAGCGCATCTATACCGAAGCCTACTCTCGCATTTTGGAGAGCAGTACGCCAGAGCTCTACGTGAAACAAACACTGAACTGATGTACCCGGGAGGCGCTCAACGACGAGCGCCAACCACTTCCCGCCAGCCCCTCCGCACTGCTTCTCTCTGCCCTGCAGCGACGAGCATCCCGCTCAAGATTTTCTCTGCCTTCCTTGGCAAACACCTTCGTGCCGCGTTCTGCTGCACGCACCTCAAAAGCAATCCAGTCTGCAACTACCCATGCTCGCCACCGCGGCGACCTACCTTACGGGAGAACCTATGAAATTTACCGAAGCCGAGCTACTGGCCATCCAGTTTCCACGCTCGGAGCACTACGGCCTTTCGTCCACTTACAGCGCATCGCTCACGATGGGCAACTGCGTGAAGATCCATGCCGCGATCGACGCCCGGCGCCGCATCGACGGCACTGTGAGCGCTGCCGACGTCGAGGCCGTGTATAAGGCCGCGAACGTTCAGCTGGATGAGTGGGCGCTTGGCCCGGTCAACTTCGCTGAGATTGCCGACGACTTCAACGACGGCCGCGAGCCAGAGTCGATCCCCGATATGATCCGAGATAGCCTGATCACCATGACGGTGATCGGGAATTCGGCCAAGCTGTCGGCGCAGCTGGAGCGCGCTGATTACGCCAAGGTCAACAAAATCCTCGAAGCCCTCGGCGGCAAGTGGAACAAGAAAGCCGGGGCGCACGTGTTCGCTGGCTGCGATCCGGAAGAGGCCATTGCCAACTACCTAGAGACCGGCAAGCTGGACAAGCCGGAGAAGTTCGGGTTCTTCCCGACGCCGGCGCCGTTGGCACGCGAGCTCGTGAAGCTCGCCGGGCTGAAACCAGGCGACACCGTTTTGGAGCCGCAGGCAGGCGTTGGCGGCATTGCCAATATCTGTGCGGAAGTGGTGGGGAAGGGTAACGTCACCTGCTACGAGATCCAGCAGAAAAACTGCGACGTGCTACGAAGCCTCGGCCACCAAGTCGAGCAGGCCGACTTTCTTACTGTCGAGCCGACGCGACTTTTCTCGCACGTCATCTGTAACCCGCCGTTTGAGAAGCAAGCCGATATTTCGCATGTCTTGGCAGGCTTCAGGTTCGTAGAGCCAGGCGGCACGATGGCGGCGATCATGTCGATCGGCGTCACGTTCCGCACCAACAGCAAGACCACACAGTTCCGCGCATTCCTCGATTCGATGAAGGCAACGATCAAGGTCAACGACAAGGACGCCTTCAAGGAAAGCGGCACCGCGGCCCAAACCGTGTCCATCGTCTTCCAAAAACCGCATGACTGGCCCTTAGAAGCGCCTGCGCGCATCGAGGCCGCCCACCCAACCCCAGCCCCTGTGCTGGCGCTGGAAGCCGATCTGGAAGCCGTAGCGCCCGCCCTGGCCATCGTGGCGCGCATCCAGCCGAAATCAAAGCCGCAGCCCGCCCAAGGTTGCTTCGCCTTTTAAAACTAACTTTCTCCAACCATGACCATTCAAGCCTTCACCCAAGATCAGGTGCGCGCGTTGCGTACTGCCCGTTTCAGCGAACGTGCCCACGCGATCCAAAGTGGCCTGCCCACTGAACGAGTCCGCATTAAGTTCTTCACTGGCGCCTTCAATGCGTTCTTTCGCCGGAACGAATGCCTGTTCAACGTGTACGCCGGCGACGACGACACCACGCTGATCGGCACCTACTACCAAAACGCGCTGACCGAATTCAGGGAATAGCGCTTCATCACCACGAACCACCACCACGCCGAGCATTGCACTCGGCGTTTTCAATTTGCGGCCCCGCCGCCCAAGGACAAAATCATGTGGCCTATCAAAGACCCGACGCAACTCCCCATCCCCATGCGCAAGACCAACGGCTATGCCTACCTCAGCGACGCGTTCTTTCCGCTGTGGCTCGAAGGCCTGCGCGTTGCACACATGCTGCTCGACGACCACGAAGAAAAGCACGGTAACGAAACCTATTACCAGGACAGCTTCGGCGGCCACTACATCGCTGCGCTGGCGGATCCGCAGTTCGGCGACGCTGGCATTATTTTCGACGGCGTGACCGATCCGGCCATGGCACATCTCCATCGCAACGACCAGTCGGCGTGGCAGGCGTTCAAAGCGGCTCAGGAAGGCCTCAAATCGGCCCCACGCGGCGCGATCGCGCTGTTGTGCGATCAGGGACGCTGGCACATCAGGATTCACGCTGGCGCCGGCTATCTCAGCGAATGTCGCACGATGCGCAGCTCCGGCCCAAAGCCGAGCGTGCAGGAAATCCGCGAATGTCTGCTGTCGTATGAGGGCTACCTTGCCCGGTGCCATGCCAGGGTCGAGAGGACGATCCTTCGCAACTTCGCTCGCCTGCGCGAACTGAACCTGCAACCTGGCCTGATGCTGCGCGAGGTCGAGCTGCAGCACAAAGGCAGGATGTCGAAGATGAACTTCAAGATCCAGTCCATCTCCGAGAACGGCTACCTGTTCCTGACCGATGGCACGCTACGTGGCGCTCGCGAACGCTTTACCGCGACGGTTGCTGCCTGCGACATCAACAAGGACCAGGTGCACGTACCGCCTCCGAAAAAAGCAGCAGCCCCGGTCGACCACGACACGGCGCCGCTGTTCTAACACCCTCCCGGTCCCTGCTTCATGCAGGGCCGGGCAGGGCGTCACCCCTCCAATGGCGCTTGTCAGCGCCGCACGCTGTTCCTCCAACCCTCTGGATTGGATGAGCACGCCGCTCAAGTATTTCTCCCGCCGACTATCGGCATCGCAATGCGCGCTCTATTCGGGCCGCAACTTCAATCTCAACTACAAGCCCCGGCCTCGCGCTGGTGCATTTCATCTTGGAGCATTCCCCATGGGCGCAACCGTTGTAACCGGCAAGACCGTCGCTGCTTTCCGTCACCCGACTACTGGCGAGGTCATTTATCTTTGTTTCGAGCAAACCTTCGAGAAAAATTGCCACCCCCATATCGCAAATTGGAGCGTCCGTTGCATCGGCACCTTCGAGCAAGTCATGAAGGTGGTCTACTCGTCCGCGGCCGCATGCGAAGGCGGCGGGCTGCAGATCCGCAGCGGCAATACGAAGCCTGAGACTTACCTGAAAAGCTGGCGCCTCTGTTTCAGTGAGCCATTCCAGATGGCAGATCAGGAAATCGATCTGAAGCTGGGCGGCGATTCGCTGTACGCACCGATCCCAGACAATCACGTTGAGACTGCGCTCGCAACGCTGGAACGAATCGGCCGCCAGGACGTCGCTGATGCGTTGAAACGCGGCGGCACGGTAAAGGTGAACCTGCACAGGGACACGGACATCGTCCTCGGCCTTTACGGCGTGGGTACCGGCCTGTCGCTCTGGAAGGTAATCCGAGGCCTCTGGGGACTCGGCTATGCCGATGAGACGCTGGCGCCGCCAATCGCAAAGCGAGAGGTGGCGATGCCTACCGCTGTCGCTTTCGCGATCGATCCCGAGAACGTTGTCGTCAGCATCAACGGCGGTCCACTCAAGCACATGGGTTGGCGCTACAGCGCTGTTGGCCAGTACATCCGCGAGGTTGCCTATCCCATCGAGTTGCAGCGCAGTTTCAGTGCCTATCAGCTTATCCGCCAGTTCCGGGATATCTGCGACGATGCGCCGGAACTGCCTGACGACACGATCATTACCGTGACGCCGGCAAACACTGAGCATAGCTACTACCTAGGCAACGCGAAGAAGCTGGCTGTGAAGCTCAGCATCTTCGCATCCGTCGAGGACGTTCCTGAATCGTACGAGACCACGTTCGGTGTCGTGCGTGAGCTGAAGGAGGAGTACCTGCTCTCGACCCTCGAGGACGAACAGGTGGCTTTCGCGCTCGCGCCAAGCATCGATGTCAACACGCTGCGTCTGGCGACCAATGGCCAGGTCCTGCAGCAAAGCCTGTTCTAACCCTGCAAACCCGAACGCGCAGCTCGCTGCGCGCTTCCTTTTCTAAAACCTATGTCTCATACCCTCAACTTCAATTTCGACACCGGCACGTTCTTCGCGGCCCACACCACCACTGGTGGAATCCGCGTCGGCATGAACGGCATCTGCGCCATCGAGTTCCCACCAGGGCACGCGATGTTCGAAGAGGCCAACACGCTGACGCCGGCAACCGTGGAAGCGTTCATCGACGGACAGATCGAATCTGGCTGCATCGATATCCGGGCCTTCGCATAAAAACTAGCACCCTGCGGGGTGCACTCCCAGCATAGATCCGCGTCCGTGAGGACGCCTTACAAGGAAACGATATGAGCAAAAACCTCGGTGCGATGCTTGGCAAGCTGCTTCGGGCGCCGGCGCCACGAAAGCAGGACACACAGCGTAAAGCGCGCGAGCAGGCAAAGGCTCTCGCGCACACGCACGGAATCGAAATCGAGCGCCTGCGCGATGGAGGCTTCAACGTGTGGCCGCCGAAAGCCTTCGCTGGAGACGACCCGCACGATGGTGACCACTATGCCGCGGACTGGGAAGAGGCGCTTGCGCATGTGCGCGCATACGTGCCGACATGACGCTCCCGCCAATCCAATGAAGGAAATCCACATGTACAACGACGCACTCAACGAATTGCCGATCAGGCAGAAAAACGCTCACCTCTCGGACGATTTTGTGATGAGGGTGGGCTTACCCCACAGCGGCGGCCGGCTGGCCGCTCATGCCTTCAACGAGGATTTCAAGGTCATGGTGAGCGCTTCGGCGTTCTGGAATCGGGCGACACGCCAGTTCCACATGCCAAAGGCTACGGACCTGAGCGAGCTCGACTTCGCGCTCGATTCCGCTGGCTACACCGGCATCTTGAATTTCCAGCGAAACGGCCTGCAGGACGGCATGGCATGCGTGTTCCCGTGGGACTACGCGGCCTACATGGAATTCGCGAATCTCAGCGGTTGCAGCTGGTACAGCCAAGCAGACCTTTGCGTCGAAAATCAGGTAGCTCGTGACCGTGAGGCGATCGACTACCGCATTCGTGCGACTGCGACGCTCTTGGAGGGCATGCTGCAGATCCTCTATGCGTGGCAAAACGAACTGTCGCGCTCATGTAACTCGACCGTGGTGGCCAACCTGCTGCGCCCGCCTGTACCGGTTCTGCAAGGCCGCAACATCGGTGATTACCTGTTCAGTTTGGAGTTGCTCAATTCTGTATGGGACCGCTGGAACGGGTGGCTCGACACCCCTGCATTGATTGGGGTGGGAAGCATGTGCAGGCGGGATTTGCACGATCCGGAAGAAGGCCTCTATGCGATCGCTGAAGCCCTCGGCCGCAACTTCCCGAAAGGTTCCCGTGCGCATTTTTTTGGAGTTAAGAACCAAGCCTTGAACGAGATCCCGAAAATGGGGTTCATCGCATCTTCGGACTCGATGAGTTACGACTTCAATTCCCGCGTGAAGGCGCACAAGGCCCGCGCACCCAATTCCATGGAGCGCCGTACAAAAGAGATGAGTGAATGGATGAGCGCAGCTATGGCCCGCGTCTCGGCCAGCGCTCGACTACCAAGCACATTCCTCTGCAACTAATGCCGGCGGCCCCTGATTCTCAGGGCGCCGGCTTTTCCCTTCCACGCACCGGCTTTTTCGTGCTCGCACACCGAACAGCTTCTTCAACGGTTATCCCCGCCGACCTTCGGCACTTAACCGCTCCCTGACGACGTCCTCGATGTCGAACGGCGCTTACAACACCTGGAGAATCATGTCCCATCCCGCAAACCCGGCCCGCCCATCGTTCAAGCCAACGCCTGAGATGATCACTGCGGCAGAAAACGTATTCCTGGCCATGGCGATCGAGGGCGCAACCCGTCCTATCGTCGAAACCTATCAGAAGAAAGTACTTTCCGAGCGCGAGTGGCACTCGGATCCGGCTACGCGAGAAGCGCCTGGCATACCCGAGCGTGTCACCGATCCAAAGTACGCGTGGGTGATGGGCGCGGAGGAGTTCGCTCTGTACCGCAAGCGCTGCAACGAAGAACGCATCGCGGCGAAGCTGTCCGCCGAAACCGAAGACCACTGTCCGCTGCTGGTCGCCGAGAACACAACGCGCCTCGCCAAGACGGCCTTGCTCGACACGATGGCTGGCATTACGAAGATCGATGGCGCAACTGCTGCAGGTATGAAGCCTGCCGACTACGACAGGCTCATCGACGTCACGCTGCGTCTGCTGGCGCCGTTCGTCAAGAACGTGCTGGCGGAGCCGCAAGGGGTATGACGCAATGCCGGCGACCAGGTGTCCCCGGCGACCATCAAATGCTTCACCTTTCCGAAACTTTCATCAAGGAGAAACACCATGCGCGAACTCACCCCGAACGAAATCGATATGGTCTCGGCTGGTCCATCGGCTGCAGCACCGCTGGCGCTGGCCAGCCCATGCAACGGCGTGGCCGGGCTACCCGCACCGGCAATTCCTAGTCTCTACCCGGCGATAGGCGGCTTGCTCCTGCTGAACCCGCCCATCGAAAGCGCCAAGTAACTTTTGCGGCAGGTCCGACCCCATTCCGATTTCTGGAATGGGGTTTTTTTTCGCCTCCATTTTCGAAAGGCCCCGACGTCGCGCTCTGCACAGCTGGCGTGAGTTCGACATGAGCGACGTGCAGCTAATGTCAATTACATCAATTAAAGCGACTACACGTTTAAATACCCGACCGAGGTACCTAACTAAATTTGAAGCACTTTTAAAGGATGAGAGCTGGCATGCGAAATAAACACTGTGTTAGGAAGAGGCATGTCCCTGGAGAACGTAGGGGTGCCCAGGCTCAGCCTCAAGAAACAGTTTCCTGAAAGTAATCTTAAATTTGGCAAATCTCGACAATGGACTAAAAGATGTGTATCAATCGAAAAATCTCCACTAATAACGCATTGACGTCAAAAAAATTAACCCCTCGAAACAATTGAAATTGAACGGGATATTAAACCGAGGCGATTTCAGGAAAATTAATATCAATAGTGTGTCGTTGATGCCACTCAAACTCACCGTTTGAACTGTTAAACTCCAAGTTCCTTATTCTAAATTTAAAAGATTAATCTCCTTGTTGAGGAGTGATCTCTACGATAACGTGGGAGACTATTATGCCTCGGAAAATCATCTTGTTCGCTGTTGCCATCTGCTCGTCTCAACTACTTTCGGCTCACGACATGCGAGCCTACCCCGCTGCAGAGCAGAGTGCGCGCGATCAATCTGCAAGCGAACGCTCAGATTCATCCGGTAATTCACGTGTTGGGAAAGACGGGTCGGTTACGATGACTTTTCCGAAGGACATATCAAAACCGCCAAAGTCAGACGCTGCTCAAGAGCGGCAGGCTGCTGAGAATAAAGCCTTGGAAAAATTAGATAAAGCAAACGACCACCGAGACAACGTTTGGTCGACGAAGCATACTGCAAGGGAGCGCGGGCAATCCATGAAAGAAGCTGCTGACGCAAAAAACGCAGCTGAAAAGGAGTTGTCGAAACCGTAATTATCGTCCTATAGCACCGCTCTCGATATTTCCCGGAATGTTTTTCGAAGATAGTGGGTTCGTCGAACTTCTTGATACGGCGAGGCTGATTATGCTCTGGAAGCAACTGACGCTCCAAAATAAAGTTGTCGCTCGCTTGGTTTTAATATCCTCTGTTGGTTTCTCCCCATCGTTTTCTTCTGCGGCTGAGTGGACAAAGGTAGGTGAAGTCGATAGCCAGTTTGGGCCTTCAGTGGTTGAGCTCGATTCGAGTTCAATCCGAAACTTTACGAGCACCCCAGAGCAAGAAGAGCTGGAATTTCAACGATTTCATTCTAAAGTTAGGTCTGCATGGTTTCGAATCTCTTTTTCGCCCACGGAAGTCGAAGGGCAGACAATTTCATCAGGACTCATACGTCTTGCCGTCAACTGCGACATTAATCAGACGCAGACAGAGCAAATGATTGTGTATTCTGGCACCCGCGGTACTGGCAAGAAACTGGCTTCCACTCAAACTCGATCGCTTTGGGTAGATATCGTCCCGGATTCTCTTCCGGATCTTGCCCGGCGCGAATTATGTTGAGTTATGTCCACCGATAGGCGGCTCAACCATATGAGCCAATATCAAAGCGGCAGAGTGACCTGCTGCGACACACAGGTAACTCTGCCGCTCATCGTTTCGGCCCGTCAGCCACGGCGATGGCGCCGGGCGTGGCGCGCGTCAGGATTGGCCCAAGCTCTGGAAGAAGCTTTCGAGGTTGATGGGCCGCGGCTTTCTCACCAGCGTGAAGTACTCGGTCAGGTCGCCGAAAGGCGTGTGAGCCAGAACGGTACAGATCGCGTATCCGTCCAACCAGTGAACTGCCGAAACGTGCATCCGGTCAGGGAGTCCGCTGCAAAACTCGTCCATGCCCGCGATCTGATCGTGCGCATCGTCGTGAGGCACCTCGTCGAGCATATCGATGAGCGACGGCTCGAAATCGCCGGAACTTGACGGGCGCAGATAGTGGACACTCGATTCGAAGACGATGTGTTTAATAGCCGCGAGGACTTCGTCATAAGCAGCGTCCCCGTTCTCAACTTCCTCCGCTAGTTCTTCAAGTCCGGCCGCCCTGAACAGACGACAAATCTCTTCCTCCCATTTGTCCAGGTCGATATCGTTCTCATCCTGCTCCGGTTCGTCGCCCTCATCTTGGCGAGTGCCCTGGTCGCGCCAATCCGTGGCCTGGCTATAGGCGATGACCGCTTCCCGGTCTGGATTATCCGAGCGGGCGAAAATTGTCCGCACATCGAACTTGAGGTTGAGCCCTTGGATATAGCCGACCAAGTTCTCGACCGCGGTTTGCTTTTCCAGCGCCACCATCGGCGGGTCCACCCTCGACGTCCAGTTGGAAAACTGACCTGGCCGTGCATCGAACACGACCGTGCGAACTTTTTTGAAGCGGCGACGAAGATCATCCAGCGCCGCTGTAAGGCATTTGGCGCCGAGGCCTTTTGCGACGCCGGCGCGTCGGTCCCACAACCACACGAAGCACAGGTCACTTTTCTCGATTACGTCTTCGGCGTCGTCGTGCTGTGTGATGAACGACTTGGCCTGAATGACATCGCTATCTGCCATCGAGTCGGCCGCAATGATCAGATCCTGCAATCCACCCACCAGCTCGCCGCCTTCACGCTTGAAAACGTAGGTCATGCCGCATGCGGCCGCGTCCGGCTGTGCCGCGCCGGCCATCGTTAGCGTTGCTTCCCACTCATAGGCAGCGACATCGCATTCGACTTCCAGATATCGGAATACGCGAACAGAAACCGAATAACCGTCGCCCTCCACAATACGAGTTGGCAGCTCGCGCCCTTGCCCGGTGCTGGCCCAAGGGCCCCACATGGAGAACTCGCCTTCTACGGGCGACCGGATGAAGAACGAGATGAGGGGCTTTTCGGCGAAGGTCTTGACAGCTATCTCAGCGAACTCGGCCGCTAACCGTGCAAGATGGGGAGGCTGCGCCACAGCGCTTGCCCAATCGCGCCAGCCGGCTGCGCCAACCTCAGCCAGGGCTGCATTCGCCGCGGGCGTGCTCGGGCGCTCATGGGCTACAGCCATTACCATTTTCGATGCGATTTGCCTGCAGAACTGTTCACGGAATATCGTGTCGACCGGGAGATGCAATCCCTCAATCTGGACTGGCTGCCGCATGAACTCCGCGAACGTAATGTTCAGATTTGTCAGGTCGGGGAAACGCGCTTTATCGCTCAGCCCAAAGTGGCGCATCGCGACATTACCGACGGTCATCTGATCGATGAATTCGTGGATGGAAGCAGGCTCGTCCTCAATGCGAAAGTCCCCAAACCGGTCGTCTTCCAGACGCTGCAAAAAGGCCTCACGTAAGAGGCCGAATGAATGCTCCATTTCTTATTTCTCGCACGAGGGAAACCTGCGTCCTGTGTTGTCGATCAAGTGCGCTCCCGCGCAATCTGCTCAGCGCACTCCTTTGCGCCGAAATCTTGGGTCGCATAGTCGTCAACGATATCACGCTCGTCGGCGGTAAGGACAACTGGTTGACCCATATCATCCAGATTACGTTGGACTTCGGCGAAGAAGGCGTTCGATGCGTCGTTCATATTTATCTCCGATGTGGAAGTTGAATTTCGTCTGCCGCCCAATGCAGCAAACAGGAAAATGCTCGGGCAGCGTAGCAGTCCTTTCTCGGCGCGCAAGCCGCGGTAGTTGAGATGGCGCAGCCAGCAGGCCGATGTGACGCTGTCGGCTACAATCATGGCCCGAACTAAGAAAGGAGCATGTATGGTCAAAACTGCCTATCCTGGCACTCAGCTGCAGCCAGTGCAAACGCTGGACTTTATCCTTGAAAATGGGCTTCGGGCGGGTGCGGTTTTCCTTCCGCAGCCGGATTCGACGGGAACCCTGGTCCAGCATGTCGCGATCGCGTTTGTTCACGCCGGGTCACCGTTGGAAATGCCGGTTCCAGCGCAGCGCCGACCACAGACCATACTGGATGCCGCGACGCTTGCCTTCGCCTTTGCCCAGTCAGAATCAGCTCGTGTAGGATCAGCAATTTCGTCTGTGCGCCTGCTTGGACAAGAATTTCTCGAAGAATCAGACGTTCTGCAAATCACGAATGGCAAGCTGAAGGTTGACGTGGTCTGAGCGCGAACGCTCGACTTCGGTTGAGACTGGCGGCTAGGGGATGTTGATATATGCGCAACGCATGCCTGTCATCATGAGACACAATTGGATTTATATGCGGCAATGCAGCATTATGTTCATGTCTCCTCTACTTTCCTCCAAGAAAATAGATTATTGCCCGCTGCTAGCGGGCATTTTTTTGGTTCTTCACGGATTCCCGGGAAACGCTGCTTTGATCTTGAGGAAGAAGAAGGCGCTGTCCCGGTACCCATAGGCCATCCGCTTCATGACTTTGATGCGGTTGTTGATACCTTCGAGCTGGCCGGTGTGCATCGGCCAGCGCACCCGCGCCAGGATGCCACGCCAATAGGGCGCGAGTTTGTTGGCAAAGCGGGCCAGCGGTTCGACACCGCTGTCTCGGGCCATGGCCAGCCAGTTACGCCAGGCTGCTCGCCAAGTCCAACCGCCCTGGGTTTGCCATAGTTCCTTCAAGCTCGCTTTCATGACG
>NZ_JBHSMZ010000013.1:0-8911 GCF_042656905.1 Massilia aerilata | reverse complement strand
ATAACCTTGGCAGTCAAAGCCAGGTCGATGACAGCTGTTTGTTGACACAACAGATTACAAGTAAAACTACTTCTTCCAGATTCAGGGTAGCGCAACGCATGAGCGAAGCGATACCCGTACAGTTTATGCCTGATGACCATAGCAAGTCGGTACCACCCCTTCCCATCCCGAACAGGACCGTGAAACGACTTTGCGCCGATGATAGTGCTGCAACCAGTGTGAAAGTAGGTTATCGTCAGGCTAATTATTATGCAGAGCCCGTCCAGTTAATTCTGGGCGGGCTTTTTGCTTTTCAGCGCCCGGCTAATAAATAAAAAACCCGTCAGCACGGCACGCATTGCGTACTGCCGACGGGCTCCTTTTGGATTGGCGTCGCGCCCAGCCGTTTCCAGTCCCGCGCCCGTCGGCAAGGCCGACGGACCGCTAGCGCATGAACGGCTGGGCTTACACTCATCCCCGTCTGTGCTCCCCCCGATATCGGAACTTCAGGTAGACGAGTGTCGCCCAGTTCGTGGCATTCCTGCCGGCGCCTGTCAGCTGCACAGGCCATACAGGTATTATCCAGTTGCAAGCGCCCTCATCTGTTCGGGGCTTCACACAAGCCCCGGCACTGCAACACGAATCAGGAGCGCGGCTCGGTAACCTGGATGGGATCGCTTCGTGGAATGAGATACCAGAGTCCCACAAACAGCAGGAGTGAAGCAACCGCGGCTGCGATGCTGAGCGCGAGGCTGTCGGTTGCAAGCGACATCACCGTCAACATATCCAGCGATAGCCCGACAGCCAGTGGCATCAACGCACCACGGATGCTCTTGCGCGAAGTACGCACCATGCGCGAAGTCGCGTGCCCGTACTGCGCGCGCTTGTAGACAGCCGGCGTCATCAGCATACCCATGGCGACCACCAGCAGACACAATCCCACCAGATGGCAGACCTGAGCATAGGTTTGCAGGTCGGTGAAACGTTCATTGAATACGGCGATCGTCTGGAAACCGAACACCGCCTGAAGACCAGGAAGAATGCAGCGCGCTTCCTCGATAATGTCGCGCATCTCCTGTTCGTTTTTCTGTTGTTGAGAAGCTTGGTCGTCCATGGGATGACAGTAACGTCAAACCCGGCAGTATTCAACCGGACGCACGATTGAGCAAATGGATAAATCAGGCGCGCACGATGCCGGCCTTCGACGTCCACTGTTCCAGGCTATGCCGCTGGATCGCCGCCGCCATCAGGTCCGGGAACAGGTCCGGTGTGCAGGCAAAGCAGGGGATGCCCATCGCGGACAGCTTCGCCGCGTTGTCATGGTCGTAGGCCGGCGCGCCCGTATCGTTCAGGGCAAGCAGGGCGATCACCTGGACGCCGCTGCCTACGAGCGCGGCCGCGCGTCCCAGCATGTCCGCATTGTTGCCGCCTTCGTAGAGGTCGCTGATCAGCACGAAGATGGTCTCGCGCGGCCGCGTGATCAATCCCTGGCAGTAGGCCAGCGCGCGATTGATGTCGGTGCCGCCGCCCAACTGGGTGCCGAACAGGACCTCGACCGGATCCGACAGCAGCGGCGTCAGGTCGGCCACCGCCGTGTCGAACGCCACCACCGAGGTGCTGACCGCCTTGATGCTCGCCAGGACCGCCGCGAATACGCCGGCATACACGACCGAGGCCGCCATCGATCCGCTCTGGTCGACGCACAGCACGATGTCGCGCAGCGAACGTCCGCGCCGGCCGAAGCCGACCCGCGTTTCGGGAATGATGGTGCGGTACTCGGGCTGGTAATGCCGCAGATTGGCGCGGATGGTGCGCAGCCAGTCGATCTCATGGTGGCGCGGGCGCAGGTTGCGGACCGCGCGATTCAGGCTGCTCGATACCGCCTGCCGCATCGGCGCCGCCAGCTTGCGCTCCAGTTCCTCGACCACCTTCGCCACCACCTTGCGGGCCGTGGCTTTGGTCTTGTTTGGCATCACGCGGTTCAGGCTGAGAAGGGCCGCCACCAGGTGCACGTCCGGCTCGACCGCGGCCAGCATCTCGGGCTCGCACAGCATCTGCTGCAGCCCCAGGCGGTCCAGCGCATCCTTCTGCATCACCTGCACCACGCTGGACGGGAAGTACTCGCGGATGTCGCCGAGCCAGCGCGCCACCCGCGGCGCCGATGCGCCCAGGCCGCCCTTCGGACTCTCCGGCGTGCCGTACAGCGCGTCGAGGGCGCTGTCGATCGCGGCATCCCCGACCTTCAAGGGGATGTTCGACACCGCGTCCTGGCCCAGCACCAGGCGCCAGCGGCGCGCCGCTTCGGCATTGCGCTCATCATGCGCCATCGACGTTCTCCGGTAAAGCCAGCAGGGTATGCAGGATCGGCAGCACGCGCCGCGCCCGCGCGGGATCCACCGCGGTCGCGGTCAGCATCGCGCCGGACGCGGTGCCGCCCGTATGCGCCGCACGTTCGCCGAGTTCGCGGCGCTCCGGCGCGCTGAAGGTCGATACCGCGCGGCGCAGCAGCGGCAGCAGTTCGGTAAAGGTATCGGGTGGCAGCGCGAGCAGCCAGCCGTTGACGATCTGCCACAGGGTGTCGCTATGCGCCAGCAGCGCGCCGCTGCCCTGCAGGAAGCCCTCCAGCCACTGCGCGGCGGCCAGCGGCGGCACGCCGTACGAACAGTGCAGGGCCAGCTGCTGCGCCGCGCGCTCCGCGCTCCACTCGCCATGCTCGGTCAGGATGCGGGCGCTGCGGCCGCTCAGCATCGGATGCGACACGCTGCTGGCGGCGGCCGTTCCGAGCGCACCGAACCAGGCAGCCTGGTGGGCCTCATCCTGCAGCAGGCGCAGCGCCTGGTCGGCGGCGATGATCTGGCCGAGCAGGTTGGCCGCCGCATCGTCGGCCACGCCGCGCACGCCATAGGGCAAGGCGATGCAGGCGCGCGCCGCCAGGCCGTCGACCACATGGGAGAGCGTAGCCGTGTCCACCTTGCGCGCGCTGCCGTAGCGCAGCACGTTGACCAGCGGCGGCAGGGCGGCCAGCAGCAGGCCGAGGTCCGAGGTCTGGGTGCCGGCGTCCTGGATGCGCGCCATCAGCGGCGCCACCGCCTCGCGCAGGTCGGCCAGCAGCACGAGCTCCATCAGGGCGGTCAGATCGGGCAAGCCGCGGACCGCGGCCGCGCGCTCGGCCGCCAGGCTGCCGGCCGCCGCTTCCAGCGTGCCGCCCCAGCGGCTGGCGGCGATCAGGTCGACCGCGAACTCCGGTTCCCAGGCCAGTCGCCACAGTTCATGAAAGGTGCCGGTCTTGCCGCGCACCGCCTGTTGGCGGCCCCAGGGCACGCCGAGCAGGGCCAGGCGGTGCAGCAATATGCTCTTTTCCAGGTGCGCGGGCTGGCGCAGGTCGAGATCGAGGTCGGTGGCGTCGGCGCGCACTGCCATGCGCAGCCGCTTCTGCTGCGCGAACACGTCCTGCACCAGCGGCACCGCCGGCACGTCGTCCGGCACCGCGCCGAGCGCTTCGTCGACCAGCAGTGCGCGCTCGATCAGCTGCAGCGGCGTATCGCTGTCATAGCAGAACACGGCGCGCACCGCCTCCATCAATTCGTCAAGCCCGGCACGCGGGCGCTCGCGCAGCGCCGCCAGCGTATCGGCCAGGCGCATCGCCTCGATCACGTGTGCGGAGGAGGCGTCGAGGTCGTGCCGGCGCAGCAAGGTCGCGACTGCGGTCAGCCAGTGCAGCGCGGCGCGGTCCTGGTGACGCCACAGGTGGCGGTACCAGCCCGGCGCGGTGACGCCGGCGCCGTAGCCGCTGGCGAAGCTGAGGCGGCCGTGGCTCCAGGGCACCCAGGTTGCCGCCACCTTTTCCTTTGCCAGCCCCCTGAGCAGGTCGACGTCGCTTTTCGCGCTCGGCAGCACGGCCAGCGCCGGCACGTGCCAGGCGCCGCACACCACGGCGATGCGTTCGCGGCCCTCCTTGACGGCCTGGCGGATCGCCGTGCGCATATGCGCTTCGCGCTTCATTTCCAGCGCGTCCGTCAAAGGACCGGCGGCCTCGCGCAGTGCTGTCATCATCTCGGCGATTGCGGCAAACAGGTCGAGACTGTCGCTGCGCTGTTCGACCAGGTGGTCCCACCAGGTTTCGGTGTCGCCGTAGCCTGCCGCATGGGCGAGCCAGCGCAGCGGGTCGGTGTGCAGGTCCGCGTGCGGATCGCCGCCTGCCGGTTCCGGCTGGGCGGGCGCGGCATCCGTATCCGTATCCGCATCGGCATCGGCATCGTCGGGATGCTGCGCAGCCGGCGCCAGTGCCAGCGCCTGCTCTTCGGCCGCGCGCAAGGCAAAGCGCTGGCTCTGCGGCAGGTCGCAAAAGCGCAGGTCGATGCCATGATCGGCCGCATGGCGCAGCGCCTGCCACTCCGGCGAAAACTCGGCGAAGGGATAGAACACGGCGCGCCGCGGCTCGGCCGGCGCGTACACCAGCAGGGCCACCGGCGGCGTCAGCTCGGCGCGCGCGGCGAAGCCCGCCAGCGCATCGGCTTCCGGCGGACCCTCGACCAGGATGCAGTCCGGCTGCAGCTCGCGCAGCGCCGCGGCCAGGCTGCGTGCGCAGCCGGGGCCGTGGTGGCGGATGCCGAACAGGTGGACGCTCATCGCCGCTTACTCCATCACCTCGCGGCAGGCGCGGTACAAATCCTTCCAGCCGCTGCGCTCCTTGACCACCGTCTCCAGGTATTCGAGCATGGCGACGCGGTCCTGCAGCGGATCCTTGACGATCGCGCCGACCATGCCCGCAGCCAGGTCGGCGCCGCGCAGCACGCCGTCACCGAAGTGGGCGGCGAGCGACATGCCGTGGGTGATCACCGAAATCGCCTCGGCCGTGCTCATGCTGGCGCTCGGCACCTTCAGCTTGGTCTTGCCGTCGGCGGTGACGCCCTCGCGCAGCTCGCGGAACACGGTGACGATGCGGCGGATCTCTTCCAGCGCCGGCGCCTCGGCCGGCAGCTCGAGCGCGCGGCCGACGCTGGCCACGCGCGTCTCGACGATGCGCACTTCCTCGTCGGCGGTGCGCGGCGGCGGCAGAATCACGGTATTGAAGCGGCGCTTGAGGGCGCTCGACAGCTCGTTCACGCCGCGGTCGCGGTCATTGGCGGTGGCGATGATATTGAAACCCTTCTGCGCCAGCACCTCGTCGTCCAGCTCCGCGATCGGCAGCACCTTCTCGGACAGGACCGAGATCAGGCTGTCCTGCACCTCGCCCGGCATCCGCGTCAGCTCCTCGATGCGGGCGATCTTCCCGGCCCGCATGGCGCGCATCACCGGGCTCGGTACGATGGCGTCCTGCGACGGCCCTTTCGACAGCAGCTGCGCATAGTTCCAGCCGTAGCGCACGGCTTCCTCGCTAGTGCCGGCAGTGCCTTGCACCACCAGGGTCGAGTCGCCGCTGATCGCCGCCGCCAGGTGTTCCGAGACCCAGGACTTGGCGGTGCCTGGCACGCCCAGCAGCAGCAGGGCGCGGTCGGTGGCGAGCGTGGCCACCGCGATTTCGATCACGCGCGGATTGCCGATGTACTTCGGGCTGATCTCGGCGCCGTTCTCCAGCCGGCCACCAAGCAGATAGGTCGCCACCGCCCATGGCGACATCTTCCAGCGCGGCGGGCGCTGGCGCGTGTCCGCGGCCGTCAAGGCGTCCAGCTCATCGGCGTACTGCTGCTCCGCATGCTGGCGGAGGACGGAATCGAGGGCGGTCATGCGGGCTCCTGGAATGAAAGAATCATCTCGTGGCGCAGGCGCACGAGGTCGAAGAATCGGTCGATGGTCGTGCGCCATTCGCTGTCGATCTTGATGCTGGCGCGCCAGTCCGCTTCGACGGCGGCGGCGACGGCCGGATCGGCGACTTTAGCGAAGGGCGAGAGCAGCAGCTGCGTCGGGCCGAGCTGGCCCTGCTTCATCAAAGTGGGGCGGATGGCCTGCAGGCGGAGCAGGAAGGCGCGGGTCAGCGCCGGCGTCCAGGTATCCCGCGATTGGTCCGCCAGCCGGTGCAGCAGCTGCAGCAGCTCGGGATCGCCGGACCAGTCATCGGGAAGGGCGTCGAGCAGGGCCGCCGATGCGCCGCCCGCATTGTCATGGAAGCGTGCGGCGATCGCGCCGAGCAGGGCGCCCGGCACCGCTTCGCGCCGCACGATGTCGGCGCCCACCCACCACAGCGCCAGTTCCCGCGGCCAGGCCTGCTGCTCGGAGGCGGCATTCGTTTCCATCTGGCGCAGCGCGGCCAGGGACCAGCCGCGCATCAGCACCGCCCTGAATTCGCTGTGCTCGGCCAGGGCCAGGCATTCGCGCGGGCTGCGTTCGAACTGCTTTTCCCACACGCGCGGATCGACGGCCGCCAGCATGTCCATCACCCAGCCAGCCTTTTCGCCGATGCCCGGATGCGCCGACACACCGATGCCGTCGCGCCGCATTGCCGCGTCATGGGTCTCCGGCAGGGTCAATTCGATGCGCGCCTTGCCCAGCCACGGCTTTTCGACGCGCAGCAGCGGCAGCAGGCGCGCCAGCATGCGCTGGCCCAGCTGCGATCCGGGAAGGGATGCCAGCAGGCGCTGCGCCGCCATGCGCACCTCCTTGCGGCGGTCGTCGAGCGCCGCTTCGAGGAAGGCTTCGTCAGCAAGGCTTAGCTGAACGCCGAGCGCTGGCAGTAGGGCCGTACGCTGTTCCGGCGCCTCGCTGGGCCAGGCCGCGGCCAGCGCATCGCGCGCCGCCTGGGGATCGCGGGCGCGCCAGGTGCGCAGCGCAAGAAGGCGCTGCTCAGGCGTGCCGGTGTCCCACGACGCTTCTTCGCCGGCGGCGTCGTTCATGGCCCAGGCCCATTCGGCCTGCATGCGCGCGAGCCAGCGTCCGCGCTCGCCAAGTACCGGCAGCAGTTGGGCGCGCAAGGCCGGCTGGCGCGTGGCCGTGTCGAGCAGGCGCGGGAGAAAGCGCGGCGGCAGATGGCCGCCATGCCGCTGCAGCAGGCGCAGCCACTCGGCCTGCAGGCTGGCCGGGTACAGGCCGCCCAGCAGCAGGGACAGGATCGCTTGCGCATGCGGCGGGCAAGGGCGCAAGTCTTCGGGCGGCGCCGGATCGGGCGCCGCATGGGACGGTCCGGCGGGCGGCAGGAAACCGCTGCGCTCCCACAGGTCGAGCGCACCGAGCGAGAGCCACAGCGTCGCCTCGGCCTCGCTTGCCTGCGCTTGCGGGAACAGCGCATCCAGCGGCGGGGCCGGAGGCGCAGGCGCACGGCCGGCGCGGGCAGTCCCGATCTTCAATAGTTGCTGGCGCTGGCGCAGGTCGTCGCTCATGGTCTCCCTTCAGACGAAGTCGCCGTCGACGCTCAGCAGCCGGCCGTCGTGCCAGACGCTCAGCGGCAGCAGGCTGCGGCCATCCCATTCGCCGCATACCGTCAACGGCTGGCCGCCGCTCAGGGCCAGCAGATGCCAGGGGTGGCGGAAATCGGGATGCAAGGCGATCACGCGTCCATCGGGGCCGCGAAGGATGCCATGGTCGGCGGCATCCGGGACCAGGCCGCCCAGCAGCACCGGGTGGCGCTCGAGGAAGGGCTGGACGGCGAGCGCATCGGCATGGGTGTCCAGCAGGGTGTCCAGGCCACAGGGCGGCGCGGCCAGCGATGCAAGTTGGCGCATGTTCTCCTGGCGCCTGATCTGGGCGCGCAGCGGGTAGGCGCTCGGATAGAAGCACAACTCGCCGTCGAAGGCCGTACCGGGCGCGAGCTGCAGTTCGAAACCCTGGGCGCCGGCCGCGTATTGCAGCAACAGGGCCCAGCGCGCGTCAGGACCGCCGTGCAGCCAGGTGGCGCGCACGCGCAGGCGCTCGTCGTCGAAGGTGGCTTGGGCCAGCACCTGCCAGCAGCCGTCGATGCCGGGCTGGCGCAGCATGTCGTCCTGGCTCACGGTCCAGCCGAGCAGGGCGCGCACATCGGCCTGCAGCGCAGAAGGCAGGCTGTCGAGGCGCTGCCACGCCTGGGTCAGCAGATAGATCGAGGCCAGTTCGTTCGCTACCAGACTGTCGGCATTGCGCAGGCCGGACTGATACAGCAGGCCGCCGGCGCGGCGCAGCCGGCGGGCCAGCGGCGCCGCCTGGGCGTCGGCCATGCGCGCGGCGATGGCATCCCATGGCCCTTGTCCGCGCGAGCGCACCGAGGCGAGACCTTCGCGCGCGAGGTCGTGCAGCCAGGTCTGGAGTTCGCGCATGCCGGCATCGACTTTGTCTTCGCGCTTTTCCTCGCGCTTGCGGGTCTGGGCTGCGGCGAGCGCCGGATCCTGCGTGCTCGTCGCGGCGGCAGTGTCGGCTTTCTTTTCCTGGCGCGCCTGGCGGCTGCCCAGCCAGTCGCTGACCCATTGCGGCTCGGCGCTGTCCTTGAACAGTGCCGGCTCGGCCGCTTTCAATAGATAGAGGCCGAGGCCATGCTTGCAGGGGAATTTGCGGCTGGGGCAGGTGCACTTGAAGGCGGGGCCATTCAAATCGACCTGTGTCTTATAAGGGGTTTTGCCGCTGCCCTGGCATTCGCCCCATAAGGCGGCATCACTTTGGCCGAGATTCGACCAGTAATGCGCCGCCGACAACTGGCTGCCGGCCTTGGCCGAGGCCGGGTCGGGTGCGAGTGCCAGAATCTGGTTGGCGGCTAGAGTCACCGATGTCTTTCGAGCGAATGATGGAAGGGACAGCTCAGCGATGGCATATGCTCCGCGATGTTGAAAGAATGGTCAATCGTGCGGGAAGGGGCTTGCGGACTCCCCCATCCATTTGCTATAGTGCGCGTCCTGCTTCTGCAGTGCCGGAAAAGCTGAACGAAATCAAGTAGTTGAGCTGGATGTTTTGATAACTCCGCTGGTGTTGAAGAAAAACGAGGGGTTGACGAGTTAAGCGAAACACTGCATAATCTCACTTCTCTGCTGCTGAC